>MGWK01000001.1 GCA_001800975.1 Flavobacteria bacterium RIFCSPLOWO2_12_FULL_35_11
CTCCATACCGAAAGGGGAGAGAAACTGGGAATACAAAGCATACCTAAAGGAGGTATTTGAAAATGTCTACTCGACAAGTATTACTTGTTAATCCGGCTCGTTATCTTAAAGATACTTACATTTTTCCGCCGCTTCACTTATTATATATTGCGCAGTCAATTCGGAGAACCGGACATGAGGCAGAAATAGTGGATATCCCATATCTCATTAATACACAGCCAGAAAAGTTCAACCTCCAGGATGATTCCGGAATCGATTATGTGTTATCTAAAGATTTTGACATCCTTGGCATAGGGAGTGTTGTTTCATCGTATTCCTATTGTGAACGCCTTGTTAAGAAAGTTCGGGAAAAGAGAGACGGATTGCCAATAATAATAGGTGGTTCGCTTGGTCTCCCGGTCAAAGAGTTGTGGGAAAAGCATGCACCAGTCGATTACATTTGTGAATCAGACGGTGAATTAGTTATCGAACAATTTATGAAGTGTTATCCGCACAACAAGGAAGCTTTAAGGAACATACCGGGATTGCATTATTTGAATGAAGATGGAAAGTATGTGGGTAATAAACCTGAACTACCTATGAGCTTAGATTATATTCCATTTTTAACGTATGAAGAAGTTGATTTGGAATATTACGTTGAAAATCAAAGAAGATGGATAAAGAACGTCCTCTGTAGTGGAAATTATCAATTTAGAGAAGATGAACGTTTTTTACCTCTTCTTATGAGCAGAGGGTGTGTGTATGAATGTACCTTTTGTTTCCATTTCAATAGACTTCACAGAAAACATTCTCCAAAGTACATTGCAGATTATATAGAGTTTATGATGCATAAATATGGCGCAACTGCTTTTCAAATCATGGATGACTTAATATTGATAAACAAAAAATGGCTTCACGAGGTTTGTGATGAAATAATAAAACGTGGCATTAAAGTTAGTTTCTTTTCCAGCGGTGGAAAGCCAAACATAGTTGATAAGGAAATATTAGAAAAGATGAAAGTGGCTGGGTTTAGAAGAATAAGCTATGGAATTGAATCCGGGAGTCAGACTATGCTGGATATCATGAAAAAAAAGACCAAAGTTCAGGATAACTATAAGGCCGTTTCACTCATGAAAGAAGTTGGGATGCCATGCACTGTAAATATAGTCTTTGGTATGACAGGAGAGACAAAAAAAACAATGAACGAAACGAAAGATTTTCTGGTAAGTCTGGATTTGACAAGTAAGGAGTATTATGCGGCTCTGGCTACCCCGTATCCTGGTTCACCTTTGTTTCAGCACGTTCTGGATAAAGGAATTGTAGAAGATACCAGGGAATATCTTTTCAACCTCGGAGGATATGCTGATTACAAATATAATCTAACTGATATGCCGAGGCGGAAATTTTTAAATAAGGTTATTGATCTTGCTTACCAAGTAGACCGTGCTTATTATAAAAAAAGGAACCAATGCCGTAAAATATTATCCATTACATTAGAAAAATATATTAAGATGATTTATCATGCTATTGTTCCTCCTGATACCCGTGGAAGAATTAAGTTAAAAGCACGATTAAGTGACCTTATAAAAGGTATTTTTGGAATGAAATAGCCTAGCGCAGCATAGCCGCAACCAAGTTGACCATTCCTATTTCCCCTCCTTTGGAAGGAGGGGATGAAGGGGAGGCAAAAAATTTTCTAAAGATGATATTTGGAAGCAACCGGAGATAAAATGATTCCCAAAAGCAATGAAATGAGAATTGAGGTAACAACAAGTTGTAACTATAACTGCATTTTATGCCCCAGAGAAAAGCTCACAAGAAAAATAGAAACGATGAGTTTCGAGTTGTTTAAAAACATTTTTGATAAAACTAATTCAGAGACCTCTCAATACAATACCCTGACGTTCCCTGGTATGGGAGAACCGTTGCTAGACGAGTCGCTTGACGATAAAATTATTTATGCAAAAAAGCGCGGGTTTTCAGTGCTAATTCTGACAAACGGGTCTTTGCTTACTGTTGATAGGTTTAAAAGACTGGAAGATATAGGGGTAGAGTCGATAAGGGTAAGTATATATGGGGATTCTCTGGAATCATACATTGCAGTGCATGGGATAAAAAACAAGGATTTGTTTCACAGGATTAAACAAAACCTTACCAGTATCTCAAAAGTTAAGAAAAAAACAAAACTCCTGATTACCTATAATGTGGTGGAAGATTACAATGAATCAACCTTAAAGTCGTGGATAGAATACTGGAAAGATAAGGTTGACCTTCTGGAAGTATGGCGTCCTCATAACTGGGTAGACGGAAGGAACTATAGAGTTGTAGATCAGAAAAAGTTAAAAACATGTGGCAGGCCGTTTAGCACTCCACTTCAGGTTCAGGTAGATGGGACTGTAAACATGTGCTGTTTTGATTTTGATGGAAAACTCTTATTAGGAGATCTAAAAAAACAAACACTTAAAGAAATATTTGAGTCCCCGATGTTTAACAAAATAGTGGAATGTCATACAAAAGGAAATTACGAGGGAAGTGGCTTGATATGTGAAAATTGCGACCAGAGAAATGAAGACAAATCAGATGTAATGATTTTCAACTCAAAATTTAGTGCTAAAGAACGAGTATGGAAGGTATCAACTACTTATCAGGAATTATTATCCATAGGGGAATAGTATTTGAAGATTGATATAATTTCAGAGGTAAAAGAAATAATAAACACAGAGATATCAGGGCTTTTGAAATTACGAGAGGTTCTCAATAGTGATATAGAAAAAGCCATAAATGAAATTTATAGATGTCGGGGTAAGGTAATCTTGGCTGGCATAGGGAAAGCAGGTCTAATAGCGAAAAAAATTGCTTCAACCATGTCAAGTACAGGAACACCGGCAGTATTTGTTCACCCTGCAGAAGGGATGCACGGAGACCTTGGTATTATCGAACCTGACGATATAGTAATAGCCATTAGTAAAAGCGGGGAGAGCAGTGAACTTAATAGTATCATTCCAATCATAAAAAGGATAGGTGCAAATGTTATATGCATTACTGGAAACAAAAACTCTGAATTGTCAAAGATATCAGATATAACAATATACATCGGAGATATCACGGAAGCGTGTCCCTTCAACTTGGCACCCACAACAAGCGCAACTGTAATTCTAGTTATTGGTGATGCAATTGCATTGACCTTAATGAAATTACGTAAATTCAACGTAGATGATTTTGCCTTATTTCACCCTGGCGGAAGATTGGGAAAGAGATTGATAATGAAGGTTTCAGATTTTATGCTTTCAGGAAAAAATAATCCAGTTGTTGAACTATCATCCACGGTAAAAGAGATGATATTGAAGATTTCCGAAAAACAGGCAGGTGCTATTTCCGTGGTAGATGAGAATGGGAAGTTAGCTGGTCTTATAACCGATTATGACATAAGAAAAGTGCTTGAAAAGGAGACAAATATATTTTCTATGCAAATACAAGATATTATGAATCCTGCCCCTACTTTTATTTATGAGGATGAAAAGGCGTTTAAGGCCTTAGAGATCATGCAGAAAAGGGAGAAGTCGATAACCGTTTTGCCGGTATTAAATAAAAATATCATGGTTGTTGGAATGATTCGATTGCAGGATTTGGTTAAAGCCGGTTTGTGAAATACAAATTGAACGCATTTCTCATAGCATTCATTCTTGCGCATTGTTCCAGCCTATATTTGTTTATCTAATGAACCTGTTCAGGTCGCTATCAAGTAATTGTGGAGACCAGATGTTATTTGATCCCTTTGAACATTTAGCGGCAAAATTTGTAGGAATAGCTACCTCCTTAGTTCCTGAGTATATGACCTCACTGATTTTTGCTTCCCCTTTAAGTGCGCGTAGTCCAGATAATTGTATGTTATGGCATAGTAATTATCGAAACCATCGTAAACTAAAAATACTAATCACCCTTTTGGGGTCAGTAGTAATTAATTCCATAAAAGGGATTGTTAAATCGATATTTCATTTCAAACAATTTGGGTACGCCTTATATGGAAACATCAATGATACACTATTAGTCGTGCCTTCTGTCATGGGAAAAGAAACTCCAGATGGTGAGTACAAGACCCCCTATGTTTTTACAGGGAAAGATGATGGTATATTTGTTTTTGGTAGTGCAGATAGTTTTAATGGAGAGGTACAAAGAGTTCCAAAATTGAAGCTCAAAGACAAGGTAATAATACAAAGTCTACTGATAAAAAGTGGAATAAATGCGTTTTTTATTCTTAAAGGGAATCTATTTGAGAAGGTATTATTATTGTTAGAATGGCTTTCCTGGGTATTGAGCCTTCAATGGATTTATATTTATTACCTTGAAAAGTATTTATCGGAGGTAGTCGTAAATTATAAAATCAGAAATGTAGGATGTATTCACGAAATGCACTATTATGCAAGAATAGTATGGAGAGTTGTATCAAAATATAACGCTACAAGTTTTACTGTTCAACATGCTACAATATCAGACGGTAAAAGATGGTATTTTACCTATCCAGAAGAAAAAAAAAGCGGATTGATACTTCCGAATGTGATGTATGTATATAATGAAAAGGTGATTCAATTACTCAGACCATATTTCGAAAATACTAAATTTCTGTTAGGTTGCAGTTGTCGTTATTCTTTCTGGAAGGAGACAAAAGAGGCAAAAGATACTACGAAAAGAAAATATTTCCTTTTTGTCGGAGCTCTTGCACAATTTGACAACGACGTATTAATCGCTTCAATACGTAACTTGTTGAGCACAACTAAAAAAATAATCCCCATCAGATTGCGATTACATCCAACTGCAAAAGTCAGTAACAGTGGAAAATATTGGATACACTCAAAAATGAAAAAAGGCATTATTGAAATATCGAAAAATACCCCTTTAAAAACCGATATAGAGGGTGCTATTGCAGTTGTAGGAATGAGTACAACTGTGTTGGAAGAAGCACTTCTCATGGGCTGCCCGGTTATCCAATTAACTCATCCAGATTATTTACCATATATCGATATTGATGGAGTTCCGGGAGCAGTAAAAATTGATTATCGGAAACTCTCTGTAACAAATTTGTTGAACCTGTCTAATATACAGGTTGATTCTGAGAGTATAAGAAAAAGTTTAGGATTAAATCATCGGGTAGTAGATTATAAACAATTATTTCAAAGACATAAGAATTTATTTTGATTGAGCATCGTTGTTTGAATAACGGATTAATCTCACATTAAATAAAATAATGGGTATTCAAAGTATTATTAAAGAAACAGTGCTTTCTACAAATATTGGCAGAAACATTTGCCACAATTTTCAAGCATTTAGGAATCCCCTCTTCAAATCAGTCGAAATTGAGACAGTTTCTATCTGTAATAGAAAATGTACCTATTGTCCGAATTATTCCATTCAAAGACCGGTTGGTTATATGGAAGAATACCTCTTTTACAAAATTATTGATGAACTTTCAGAAATTAAATTCTCAGGCAGGTTTTCTCCTCACTTCTATGGCGAACCATTACTCGACAAAAGGATTGTGACGTTTATAACTTACACAAGGAATAAACTCCCCAACGCCTTTATTAAGCTTTTCACAAATGGAGATTTCCTCACTTACGAATTCTTTCTCAAACTGCTGAATGCAGGTGTTGATGTTTTCAGAATTGCTCAACACGATCAACAGCCATCAACAACAACAATGATGAATACGCTTCAAAAAATTGACAAAAAGACTATTTATAAACACGTAGAATATATAAAATATTTTGACAACGATACTTTACTTATGAACAGAGGAGGTTTGATTGAAGTAAAACATGACGTGAAAATGAAATATTGTGATTACGTATCTGGTATTACTATAGATTACGAAGGTAATATGCTTCTATGCTGTCAGGATTATATGTCAAAATATAAATTTGGTAATCTCAAAACAGAAAGAATTATAGCCGTCTGGAATAAAGACAATTATAAATCTTTAAGGAACAAAATAAAATGCGGCATTTGGCCACTTGATATATGTAAAGTATGCAATAATTTGTAAATACGCTTCTATAGACAGAGTTTTTAAATCTTAAGATCAAACACCAATCAAAATGGCTAAGATTTAGCTATTTTATCAATGAAAAGAATACATGAATATTATCTTAAACTAGCTCATTTTTCTTAGGGCACCCGTATGCTTACTAATACTCCGCTTGTATCTGTTATCACACCAGCCTTCAATTCCGAGAAATTTATTAGAGAGACTATAGAATCTGTTTTAAATCAAACGTGGCAAAACTGGGAAATGTTGATCGTTGATGATTACTCAACAGATAATACATATAATATAATAAAAAAACATGCAGAAAAAGATTCGAGAATACATATTTTTAGATTGAATGCAAATAGCGGATGCCCAGCTGTTCCAAGAAATCACGCCATAAAGCGATCAAAAGGGGAATATATAGCATTCCTTGATTCTGATGATGTTTGGTTGCAAAATAAGTTAGAAAAGCAAATAGATTTAATGGAATCAAATAAGGAAATAGCCATGTCGTATGTCTTATTTTCATTTTTGTTAGAAGACGGTTCTATTAAAGGTGAATATCCGAAACCGAAAAATAGATTTGAAGGATATATTTTTAAATCTTTATATTTTAAACCGATAATCGCTAATTCAAGTGTTATGGTACGAAGAGAGGTGTTTAAGGAACTTGGACTATTAAATGAAGATGCTAAATTAGCGTTTTCTGAGGACTATGATATGTGGCTGAAGATAGCCAGAACAAAACGAGTACATTACGTAAATGGTGTACCATTATTACTATACAGAGTGGGACATTGTGGTATTTTTAAAAGATCAGGCGGTAAAGAATTAAAGCGAATGATGTTTATTGCAAAAAGACATGCCCCTTATGCAGGGAAAAGGCTTTATATTTTAAAAGTAATTTCTTTTTTTGGGTATCTTCTTAAATATATACTTATTAATAAGTCCGGCAGGAAGTTATAAACTGAGAAAGTGTATTTATTCAAAATAGAATGTAAAATACTTTTGGACAAGGAAAAAAATACAAACTTGTTACCTTAGAGAATGAACATTTTTCTAATGTTTGTTTTCTATCAGTCTTATCTCACTGATGAGCTAAAAGAGCATATTATTAGTCTCCATTCAAGTAATGCAATCCTATGAAAATAAAGTATGAATGAGATATCGATAATTGTACCAACTTATAACGAACGGGAATCAATTATTAATTTTTTAGAGGAGACTATTACCCAATTGTCACTGAACAACATTACAGCGGATGTTATTGTTGTTGATGATAATTCACCTGACGGTACGGCTGACCTCGTTGAAAATTTTAGCAAAAATCACAACAATGTTATTCTGGCAAAAAGAAAAGGCAAGATGGGATTAGCATCGGCATGTATCCATGGTTTTAATTTATCGAAGAGTAAAATAATTGGAGTGATGGACGGCGATTTAAGCCACGCCCCAAAGGCATTACCTTACCTGCTAAATCCACTCATATATAATTTATGTGATATTACGGTAGGGAGCAGATATATACCGGGGGGAAGAGTTCTTAACTGGCCACTGAGAAGATATATGATTTCCAGAACTGCCGGATTTTTAGGTTCCATGCTCACAACTGTTAAAGATGTTACGTCTGGCTTCTTCTTTTTTAAAAGGGAAGTAATCGATAATATACGTCTTGATCCAATAGGCTTCAAAATATGTTTGGAGATATTAGTTAAAGGGAATTATCAAACCATCATGGAGGTGCCATTCACTTTTAGCGATAGAGTTACAGGTAAGAGTAAAATGGGCGCTAAGGAAATTTTTCTTTATCTTCAACATCTGTACAGACTTTACAAATATAAGCGAGTCCAAAAGAATAAGCCAAAGCTATGAGTTCTTATAAGGTATTGTTAATTAACCCACCACGTATAAATGGCTTTTCATGGACAAGAGAAGGAAGATGTCAGGAAAAAGAAGATATCCTGGGAACTGTAAAACCACCGCTTTCCTTAGCTTTAATAGCCTCGCTTTTGCGTAACAATAAAATCCATTTCAAATTACTCGATGCTACAGCCCTCAATCTTAACAGTGATAAAATATATAAATGCCTTGTTGAGTCAAATTTCCACCCTGATATTATTATATATTGCACGACAACTGCCACAATATTAGCTGACACAACATCGCTTTCAGATCTTAAAAAAAGGTTCCATGCTAAACTTATAGCCTTTGGAGCCCATGTGTCTGGCGCTCCCAAAGAAACTTTAGAAAAAATCCCGGACATTGATATAGGGATAATAGGAGAACCGGAAGACACTATCTTAGATCTTTTAAACGATCATAATTTAGAAAATCTCAACAAAATAGATGGTATCGTTTGGAGAAATGGTAAAGAAATCAAGACTACAAAGAGCAGGTCGTGGATAGAGGATTTAGACAGGCTTCCGCAACCCGCATGGGACTTATTTCCTTTAGAAAAATATGTGTTACCATTTGTAAACGAAAAATATCTTATCGTGGAAACGAGCAGAGGTTGTCCTTTTGCCTGTGATTTTTGTGTGGCATCACTCAACCATGGCGTAAAATTCCGGGGAAAAAGACCAGAGACTGTAGTTGACGAAATTGAGGATTTAATAAAGAAATTTAACATAAAAAACTTCAATCTATTTGGAGATACAGTAACGCTTAATAAAAAATTCGTAGAAAGATTTTGCGATGAATTAATAAAAAGAAACCTCAACATACAGTGGCTGACAAACACGAGAGCGGATACTATTTATGATATTGATTTAGTAAAAAAAATGAAGAAATCGGGATGCTGGATGTTGTCGATTGGCATAGAATCATACAATGAAAAAACCAGGAATGATATGCAAAAAAAACTTGAAACAGATAAAATAACGCAGGCAATCAAAATGCTCAGAGAAATAGGAATCATATCTTTTGGTTTTTTTATTTATGGATATCCGGGTGAGACAGAAAAAGATATGGATGAAACAACACGATTTGCCCTTTCATTGCCATTGGATTATGCAAACTTCTATCCTGCGGTTCCTTATCCCGGGACTGCTTTCTATACAAAAAGCATGAATAATGGTTATCTGCACAGCAACTCATGGAATAACATGGAATATTCATCTTATATAATTAAAACGAAAGATTTGAATGAAACCGTGGTAAAAAGGGCTATTTCTCACGCTTATATCAGTTTCTACCTGAGACCACAATTTATCTTTAGACATATAAAGAATATTGGCCTGGCAAACTTTCTTACCGGTTCTGTAAAATACGGTGTTAAATTCTTCAGTAACAATCTAAAGAATATCTTTACACATGAAATCTAAAAATATTTCAGGGACATTCTTCCTGAATACGTTTGCAAAAATTGTTTCCATGGTAATAGGAAACCCTGAATTTGAGTATAAAATAATTACGAGATATTCTTTAAAATCTCTAGTTAAATTGTTTATAAATCAATTCTATTATCTTTTAAAATTGGATAAACCACCTTATCTCTTAAGTTTGGTTATTGAGCCAACGAATAAATGCAACTTAGCATGCCAGCACTGTCAGCGGCCTGATATGACCAGAAATGTAGGAGAAATAAGTATAGATTTATATAAGAGAATTATCGACGAAAACCCGTCAATTGCCCACGTTCTGCTCGTATGCCTGGGCGAACCTTTGATGCATAGCAAAATCATAGATATGATCAATTATGCCGGGGAAAGAAATATTAGACCGATGATAATAACGAATGGCATCCTGTTAACCCATAATATGGCTGATATGCTTTTAGACAGTAAATTGCATAGCATCGCCTTCTCCATTGATGGTATTTACGAATCTTACGAAAAGGTACGACATACAAAATATGAAACAATTAAAAAAAATATCCTGAATTTTCTGGAAAAGAGAAAAAGATATAATAAAAAAATCCGGGTGGAAATAATCATGACCGTATCTGAAAAAAATGAAGAAGATGTTAAAAACGTCCGGAACGAATGGGAAGCTCATGTTGACCATATATCATTACAGCCAGAAATCATCTATACTGGAAACAAACGTTCAAAAAGGTGCAAGGAAATATACAGAGGAAATCTTATAGTTTTTTGGAATGGAACAGTTGTGCCCTGTTGTGTTGATTTTGATGGTAGGATTAAAATAGGAAACGCACA
>MGWK01000002.1:0-35000 GCA_001800975.1 Flavobacteria bacterium RIFCSPLOWO2_12_FULL_35_11
ATACTTGTCTTCTCGCTTTCCCCTTCCTTCAATTTTTCTAATGGAGCCGCTTCCACGTGAGGCAGTGGTGCTTTTCTAATTAGTATTCCAAGTACAAATAAAACTATGGCCATAATTAAATATGGCGTAAAAACACTATCCGCCATAGTATCCAGCAATTGAGATTTCTCCTCAACAGAAACAGTCCCTAATTTCTCTTTTACTTCATCAATACCGGATAATAAGAGTGCCCCAAAAATTAAAGATCCTAATGCGCCAGCTGTTTTATTGGCGATTCCCATAATTGCAATGCGCTTTGCTCCGCTTTCAATGGGACCTAAAATTGTGATGTATGGATTGGCAGCTGTTTGCAATAAGGTCATCCCTATGCCTTGAATAAATATTCCTGTTAAAAATACCCAGTATGTTCTGGCTTCTGCTGCCGGTATAAAAACCAACGCACCAATAGCCATAACAAATAAGCCTAAAGACATCCCTTTTCGATAGCCTATTTTATTTAAGATATAAGACGCAGGCAAGGCCATGACCACAAACGATATATAGGATGCTGAGGCAACAAAATAAGATTGGGTATCTGTCAATTCATTGATGGTTTTCATAAAGGGAATTAAAGCGCCGTTTATCCAGGTTACAAATCCGAAAATGAAAAATAATCCTGCGATTATAATTATTGGAATTACTGTGTTGCTTTGATTTTTCACCAGTGTAGATTTATTCATTTTTGAATGTTATATTATAATTGATAAATTGTCTTATATTTTTTTTACCGTTCAATAATTTCTTTTACCAAATTGGCTTGTCCTTTTCTTTTATTAAGATCTTTTTCACTTAAGTTTGATACGGCCATCTGCTTTAATAATTTGTTCTCAAGATTAAAATTTTCAATTTGATCTTCTGAATAAAATTTATCTTCCTCAGTTAAATATCTCTTGTAATTCAATTTTAAAAGTGTTGACCCGGCCACATGCTCAAATATTTTAATTTGGTCATCGCTCAATTCCTTAAAAAACTTGTTAAAATTATTTTTAATAAGTGGCTGTGAAATATTTTCCCACATTTTTCCGGAATCCGCTGTTATATTAGATTCATTTGAATTGTAATAAGACAACATGGAATTATTATAAGGCACTTTTAAAAAGTTACAAAGCCGCATTAAAACACCCTCAGAATCATCCAAAAGTTCTTCATAACTAATTAAAAAAACACGATCATTTCCTAATTTTTCTTTCAATTGAACACATAGATCTTGTTCCTCTTTCCATTGTTTGGCTAAATGATACATGTGTTTTTCGCCTACAATTGCCTTCCTAAAAGAAAGTGCAACATCTCTTCCGTCGCGATATAAATGAATGTACAGGGGTTTTATTCCAGACGCTTCTAATTTGTCAGCATAATGAATGTTTGACATACTTTTACAGCACCAAAAAGAGGCTCCGGAAAATTGTGCTTTCAACTCATATATCACTTTAAAAATCTCAATTAATGAGTTTGATTTGCAATATGATTTTATTTGGAACCTGTTTGGTTTGAATCCTTCCCAAGGAACCGGATTTAATTCAACCAATTTGCAAACATCCTCAATTAAATTTTCAAAATTTGCCTCTATATTTAAGTCACCATACTTTGGCAACAATGGAAAGAATCTTTCTAATATGTGCGGTGAATGAGGTGCATCAACTTCACTAAGTTGATTCAGAATTACTCGTAATAAGTTTGATCCAGACCTTTGTGTGCCAATAATTTGTATTGATTTTATCGTTTTCATATAAAAAAATTATAATATAATAATCCTGCTAATCCGGAAAATGGAATTAAGTAAGCCACATTTACATTGTACTTTAGGGAAGCAACTAACACCACACTAAACACTCCTAAAGGAAAACCGGAAAACGGGATTCCTTTTCCTATAGTGAACCCAGCAGCCAATATCATCCCAATAATTGCGGGTCTTAATCCTTTAAAAGCTGCTGTAATAAATTTTGAGTTTCTAATTTGACCAAAAAATTCTGATATGACAATCATTAATAAACCAGGTGGAATAAAAATAGCCAACGTGGCTGTTATCGCTCCGATAATACCACCAACTTTTAATCCTACGAAAGTGGCGCTGATAAAAATTGGGCCGGGTGTTAATTGTCCCATGGCAATCGCATCAACAAATTCCTTTTCGCTTAACCATTGAAGCCCTGAAACAATAATCTCTTGCATGATAGGTATAATAATATATCCTCCTCCAAAAAGAGTTAGGCTAATTGTAGATAACGTGAATATTAGTTCTTTTTGAACATTGACTATTCCTGCAGTTTTACTCGGTAAAAAATAGGGTGAAAACCAAATTAAAGCAACAAAAACAACAACACCAATTATGGAATAAATTAAAGGTTTAATATTTTTTGAATTGTTGGATGTCGTATTAACTTCTTCAATTTTAACGGTAGTGTTGTGGTAAATAATATATCCCAACAAACCGCTTCCAACAATAATTATAAAAGTGACAAAGACAGATTTGATAAACAGTAAAGCACTAATGGCCAAAATGCAAATAATAACCTGTTTATAATCATTGATATTTTTTCTGGCCATTGTAATTCCTACTGCAATAATTATCGCAACAATTGCCGGCAACACGCCTTTGAAAAAATTTTCCAATGCAGGCAATTCTCCATACCCTATGTATATATAAGAAAGGATAAGCATAAAAATAAATGAAGGCAATAATATGCCAAGCATACTTACTATGGCTCCTTTAATCCCTCTTAGGTAATAGCCAATATATACAACAACATTAAATGCCATTGGGCCAGGTAATACCGATGCTATTGAAATACCGTCAAAAATTACCTTCTCCGCTATTACTTTTTTATTTTCAATAAGCTCTTTTTGAACAACAGAAATTAATGCCATAAATCCACCCCAAGAAGTTGCTCCAATTTTTAAGAATGATAAAAAAAGGAATAACAAGGTTATATCATCAGGATATTTACTATTTTCTGTTTTTGGATTCATTTAATTGTATTGTGTTGTTTGAAATATTTTTTAATACATATTAATTACTTAGCAGTTCTTTTGCATAACTGGTGTCATATAATGTTTTAATATATTGGGCTCTATACGTTGAATATTCCAAGGGAATAATTCCCAATAAATCACCTTTGTTATTTGTAAATACCAATCTATTGGTGTTTGTGCTGCAAAAAACCACCAAATTATCGTTGATATATTCTGCGCTTCCTTGCGAGTGCGTAAAATATTTTTTCGGAAAATTGACAATTTTTAAAGGAATAACTTTCATATTAATGGTGTCAATGGAAAGTGTTAACAATCTGGAAATAGCTTTTCTGTTAACATCCAAAATTTTTGATTTTCCTGAGTTTTGTTTATGTCCCGGTTTAAACCTCAAATTTCCGTTATCCAACAAAACCAATTCATTATTTTCATTGAGCCTGACATTATGTTGGCCGGAAAAAACTGCCTCATCAGGCATTTCAAAATCACTGTCCAACCCACCTAACTTCCATATCAGTTTTCCTGTTTGTCCATTAATTTTCCATAATTGGCCAGTGTTTCTAAAAGAGATAATATAGTTTCCTCGATTGTCTTGAAACAACGAGTTGGCATGCAGCCAATCTTTTTTGGTCTTTAATATTTTTTTGTCTTCTAAAGGATTCATCACGTCAAAAACTGACCATTCCCAAACTTTTTCTCCTTTATGATTTAGAACCAGAATTCCGTCTCCTTTTACAGTGTCTTTTTTAATGCCGCCCGCAGATGATAAATCCATTATTCTTTCATCATAAACCAATGTGAATATATTTCCATTCTTATCTAAATCAACTTCATGATGAAATATCTTGTCAATACCATTTTTCCCACTTTCAACTTCGAATAGGACATTTCCAAATTTATCATATTCAATTATTTTATTTCCACTGGTAAATTGTAGTGTGTCATTGCTAAGAATACCCAACATCGTTTCATTTTTGGTCCATTTAGAAACCTTAAAATTTTGATCATTTTTTTGATAAGACACTAATTCACCCGTGCCATTAATCATAAAAAGATAGCCTGGCACTTGTCTGGAATGAAAATGTAAATATCCTTCAAAACTAACATTTGCCAGGCTATCTATATTTCTAAAATAAGGGACCCAAGGTATTTTTACTGACGTTTTAAAGTGATATTTTTTACTGATTTTTCTTTGTTGTTTCTTTTGTGCAATAACGTTAAAGAAATATTTAGTATCTAAATTTAAATCGACTAATGTCAATTTATGCTGATTTGAATTTTTTGATATTGGCGAATAAAATATAATAGAATCCTTTTCTTCTTTGTCGAGGAATTTCCAATACCTAATATAAGCATCTGTGCCTTCTGAAGTAGTAACATTTATATTTATCTTCAAGGCATTGTCAGAAATAGATTTCATTTCTATCAATCCAATTTCACATTTATCTTCCGATTTGCCAGAAAAAAAATTGCAGGATTGCATTGCCAAAAGCAAGCTCACTAAAAAAATTAAAATTCTCATAAACGTTCTATAAATAAAAACCATTGGCCTTAATATTTCAAGACCAATGATTTTTCAACTCAAATTAACTCAAAAACTGTTTGAAGGGTTTGGTTCCATATTTGGATTCAAATCTAACTCTAGACGTGGAATTGGCATTAATTGATGATTTACGGTTACATTTACAGGATACCCTTGATTACTTAGATATTGTGTCATTGTAGATTCAAATAATCCATGTCTTATTAAATCATCTTTTCTGTGTCCTTCTGCGGCTAATTCTATTGCTCTTTCTTTAAGTACCGCATCCCTAAACTCAACTTTTCCTAATCCTTCCTGAAGATTTGCTAAGCCTGACCTATTTCTAACTTGATTAATTGCCCAGTAAGCTTGACTATTTGGTCCGTTTAATTCGTTTTCAATATCAGCTTTTAACAGTAATACATCTGCATAACGCAATATTGGAACACTTAATTTAGAAACACCATAATTTTTATATGCATCGTATCCTGTACCTGGCGCAGTTACGTCTCTATTATAATGTCCATATTTTCTATTGATTGCAAACCCCCATTGATCAATTGCGCTTCTTAAAGAACCTCCATATAACTGAGGGTAATTATCAAGATACACTTCTAACCTTTCGTCACCTGCTTCTATTGTATTATATATGGTTGCAGGCAAACCAACTTCGGCCCAGCCTGTATCATAATTCCATGGCGTAAAAAACTTTACGTGATGATTTGACGCTATATTATAAGATTCTCCCATAGATAAAACAGAAAAAATAAATTCATTATCTAATATATTGGATTCATAAAATAATTTCAAAAATGAATCCTCCGTGAATAAATCATATACGCCTAATGCAATAATGGCGTCAATATTTTCACCTGCTTCGGCCCATTTTAATTGCCTTAATTGTGCTTTTGCCAATATTCCGTAGGCAGCACCTTTAGATGCACGACCAGGTGTTGTGGTACTAGCAGGTAAATTTGCAATTGCGAATTCAAGATCCTTTTGAATTTGAACATATACATCGCTTGCTGAACTTCTAGGCAGGCCAGGCGTATCTGTTGAAGTAGGTTCCAGTTTTAAAGGCACTCCGCCAAACATGCCAACCAAGTCAAAATATGCCAATCCTCTCAAAAATGAAACCTCCCCTAATAATCTGTTTTTCGTTTCAATTTCTCCGAAAGCGCTATCATCTATATTTTCAATTAATTTAAGAGCCCAGTTTGCTCTATCAATTACTTTATAGATGCTTACCCAAATTGGAGCGACAATATTCTCATTGCTCCATTGATAAGTTTCCAATTCAGCATAATGGATATCACTAACATCGAATACGTCAGTAATTCCATCTGTGGCACGCGCCATAGTTCCAGAACCATAATATCCCCATCCGTCGTCATAAATTCCATTATATACGCCGTCAACTAAAGCAATAGCATCACTTTCTGAAGTTAATGTCGATTCAGAAAGATCTCCTTTTAGTTCTTCTTTTAAATCATTATCACAAGAACTTACTGCAATAAAAAGCATTAAATACAAGTAAGTTTTGATAAGTTTATTTAATTTATTTCTTTTCATGATATTTAAATTTTAGATTCCTACTTTTAATCCCAAGCTAAACGTTCGTTGATACGGATAAGAATATGCATCAAGACCCGCTGCAATATTTAAATTTGTTCCATTTGATCCTTTTGAATTTACTTCTGGATCAAACCCTGAATAACTATCCCAAGTCAATAAATTCAAACCTGTAACATTCATTTGCAAACTGGATAACCCTATTTTTTCTAATACTTTGGCATCAAAATTATAAGCCAAACTTATGTTTTTAAGTCTAATAAATGAAGCGTCTTCAACAAAATAATCATTTACCCATCTGTCACCTGACCATAGTTTTTGCGGTAATGTTCCATCTAAATTATTAGGAGTCCAACGTTCTTTGGCTATTTCTAGCGTATTATATTGATATCCTATAATATTATTTCCATTAAGTTTATCAACACCAAATACTCCTGCGAAGAATGCAGATAAGGTGAAATTTTTATAACTAAATGAATTGTTAAAACCGAGTGTGTATTTAGGATAGCCATTTCCTAGAATTTCTTTATCGTCAGCATCCAATACACCATCTTCATTAAGATCCTTAAATAAAGGATCACCAGGTTGGGCATTAGGCTGAGGAGCATATGTTTCCCCAGGTTGTAATATTCCTAAAAGCCTATAACCATAAATAGAATTAATAGGTAATCCTTCCTTTAGTATTGTATAAGATCCAAATACAGAACCATCTATTCTTGAAACAGGTCCAGGTAAAAAATCAACCCCTGCCGGTAAAATTAATTTTTTAACTTCATTGTCATTATATGCAAATGTAAAATTAGAACTCCAAGTAAAACCAGATTTGAAATTGTGATTAAAGTTTAAATTTAATTCAATTCCTCTGTTTTGAACTTCACCTGAATTGGTTAATATGGAATTTATTCCGACCGATGGAGGCAATGCCTTTTGCAATAATAAGTTTGTTGTGTTATTTTTATAAGCGGCAATTTCCATAGTTAATTTATCGCTAAAAAATCCCATTTCAATTCCAAAATCAATTTTTTTAGTTTCTTCCCATTTTAAATCGCTATTTCCCACTCTTGATGAAATTGTTCCTATTGATAAAGTTGACCCATCGGTAGTTACGGGAGCTGTAGGCGAAAATGTACTTTGTCCAAGACCTACTCCAAATCGATCACTACCGGTAATTCCGTAACTGGCTCTCAATTTTAAAGTTGAGATTGCATCGCTATTAAAAAATTCTTCATTATTAACTTTCCAAGCCACAGCTGCTGCAGGAAAATTCCCCCATTTATTGCCTGCTCCAAATTTTGAAGAGCCATCCCTTCGGTACGTTAGCGTTACTAAATATCTATCATCATAAGAATAATTTATTCTGGATAAGTACGAAATTAATTCACTTTGAGAAACATAGGAAAATGGAGTTAAAGTGATAGCTCCCGATTGCAAGTTATAGTAACCTAAAGCATCTGTTGTAAATTTTTTGGCTCCAGCCGAAAAATATTCATTATCACTCCATTCATGAGTTGCCCCAAGAATTGCATTTATAGTATGTTTATCAATAACTTTATCAAAACTAATAACATTTTCAAAAGTATAATATTTATACAAACCATGATCTAGCATTGCAGCACCCGGTTCTAAAGATGAGGCCACTAAATTTGAATATGACGGCAAAAATCTTCTAACTTTTTCATTTGTAATTCGAGCACCTCCTTGTGTTTTAAATTTAAGGTCTTTTGTGATAGAAAAATCTAAAAAGGCATTAGTCAATACAAAATAATTGGTAGAATGGTTGTCTGCTATATCTATTGATTGTATTGGATTGCCTGGCTTAGAACCACTAAAAATCAAAAGTCTATCCTCAACAGATAACATGTCCCATGTTTCTGCAGTTGGAACAATTGGACTTGCCCTGAAAATTCCTCTCAAAATATTATCCTGTAAAGAATTTCCCGAAAAACCAAGAAAATTAGTTTCAGTTGTTGAAAGTGATGTATTGGCACCTAATTTAATTTTACCTTCTAACAAGTTTTGGTCTACATTAATACGCACATTGTATCGATCAAAAGAGGTGTTTTTAACTACGCCATCCCATGCATAGGCACCAGCGCTAAAGAAAATTTTTGAATCTTCACTTCCGCCTTTCATTGATATTTGATGTTCGCTTGTAGTTCCTGTCTTAAAGGCTTCATTCAACCAATTTGTATGTAATCCTAACGCATCAATCCTGGCAATTGCTTCTTGGGAATACCTTGGCTGAAATCCATTTAAAATATCTAATTCATTATTAATATTGGCATATTCTGCGCCATTAAGAAACTTATAAGCACCAAGATTTGCTTCATGTACAGAATAGCTTCCAGAATATGAAATTAACGATTTTCCTGCCCTTCCTCTTTTTGTGGTAATGATAATAACGCCATTCGCACCTCTTGTACCATAAATTGATGTTGCGGACGCATCCTTTAAAACATTAACAGATTCTATATCCTCTGGGTTAATACTATTATTAAGCGATTCTAAAGGAAACCCATCTACAACATATAAAGGACTGTTGTTACTGTTAATTGAATTATTGCCCCTAATCCTAATTAACATTTCACCTCCAGGTTCAGAACTAACTGTTGAAACTTGCACTCCGGCAGCCCTGCCTTGTATCAAATTTTCTACACCGGTCATAGGACCAGTGTTAAAATCTTTTGTTGATAGCACCGTAACTGATCCTGTTAAATCTTTCTTTTTTACACTACCATAACCTATAGATATCTCATTTAAAGATTCAACGCTTGGCTCAAGTGTTACATTAATAGTAGATTGACTACCAACCTTTACTTCTTTTGTAAAATAACCAATGAATGAAATTAACAGCGTCTCTCCAACAGATGTTTTGATAGCAAATTTTCCGTCAAAATCTGTAGAGACTCCAATTGAAAGTCCTTTGATAATAATCGAAGCTCCTGGCAATGGGTTCCCTGTTTCATCAGAGACCTTTCCTTTAACCTCTTTCTGCTGTGCCTGAATAGAAAAAGTTACTCCAAACAATAGTAGAAATAAAAGTTTAAAAATTCTTTTTTTCATAAGATAAAGTTTAATTAATATTATTTTGAATGTCAATATGGACTAGATTGTTTCGGTGTTTTACCTAAACTTTTAGCTTAAAACGAAAGTATATACAATCATAATAGCACAGGTGAATATTTTCTGCAATATAGTATTACATATTAATAAATAAGTATTTTTTTAGACTCTAATAGCATATTATGTTAAATAATAGTCATTAATTTATTAAAAAAAGAAATTCACAAACTAAATATTGATGTCTTTATTTTGAAATTAATTATGTCAAATATGATATTGTCATATTTGACATAATTAATTTGAGAGGATGGAATTATTTTCGTTTTTTTCGATTTTCTACCTAAATTGAAAAAAATTATAATAACTGTTATTAGAATGGAAATAGATAAATATGGATATGTTTTTTATTCTTTTAAGAATTGGATTACTTTCTAGTAGAGAAATCGACAGAAATTACACACACAAATTAATCATTTACTTTTAAGCCCAATAATTAACGTTGTTAGTATATGAAGCTTACTAAGTTTATTAAAACTTTTAGCCCATTTATGGCTCAATAGTTTCTGCTTTAACCCAGTCTATGAGCATCGTGTGAGTTCCTGACCAATTCAATAATCCGGTCCAGCTCATTTGGCGAAAGCCCATTATTACATCTGATGGGCCATTAGGAACTGGGGTTGTTATCGTTTGTTGGAGCACATTGTCTATATAGAAATCAATTTTGCCATTCCTCCCATCCCCACCCTGAAAATGGTTCCATTCAATGGTATAAGTATGAAACATATCGTCATTTAAAGAGATTTTTCTCCCTTTACTGTTAATAACTGGCTTTTTAAAAGAGCCTTCAGGTTTATAATCACTTAGGCTGGAATTACTCCATGAATTAAAACGTGCGTCCGTCCATCCATTAGGCGGATTGGTTTGGTGGCCCTCTGGCAAGGTTCCTGCATCATCGGGCACAATTTCAATGTCAATTTCGTCAAAAGTGGTGTCTTCATTGTATGTGAATATAAATCCACCCACCCCGGATACAGCAATACCTTTTGCAAACATTACCAAGCGATGGCCTGGCCCTATATTTTTGAATGATATGGTTTGAAAGGGAAATGTCTCATCGGTATCATTATCAGTTTCGGCATCAATAGTAATATAGGCATAACCATCGCCTGGCACAAAATCTTCCCATTTTTGTTGATTTGGATACATGTCATTTACAAAAGACCATTCAAAACCAACATCTGATAATGGCTTTCCAGGTTTATCGAAATCTTCAAACATGATGATTTGAGATTCAAATTTCTTCTCTTTGGCCTTACAACTTATAAATAATAGCAAGCATAAAATAGCTGTTAAAGAAAATAAAAGGCAATCGCATGTTTTTAATTTGGGATACATATAGTTATTTTTTCAAAGGCGCCATTATATAAATTTTAACCTGTCTATTTGGTTTAACAAAATCTCTCTATTTTCATCGGAACACTTAATCCATTTGGTAAACAAAAATCCATCTCCACCTTCATTTTTCATTACTTTATCCCATTTTTCAATTCGCTCAAGGTTATCGCCCGGCGCTACCCATACCTCGAAACCAAAATCTGTTAAGCGTTGCACAAGGCCTTGATGCACCAAGTCGTAATCCCAGACAATATGTGTAATATACTTTGGCAAATCAGGCTCGGCTACCTTCATTTTATCGGCATGAACTTGTGCGATAACATCGCGGTTCTCATAGGCGGTATCATTCCATACCACAGTTTGAAGCCCTTTATTTTTAAGGTAATTATCAAAAAATATAATGGTTTCCACATACTGGTTTAACGATCTGTGGTGATCTTCATCCATACCTATGTGAAAATAATTTTGAGGCTTACAAACACTTATAATCTCCTCCATTACTTCTAACGCAACTTTTCTATAATCGGCTCGATTACTAACAAAATTAAGTTCGTCCCAGTGCGGGTATAACCATTTGTCGTGTAAATTCCTTCCACTTCTTGAAAAATTCAGCTTAGGAATAAAGTCAATTCCCAATTCCCTGGCGCTATCCGCAAATTGTTTTAGCTCATCCATAGGAACACTATAATGTCGCGTTAATTCTGGATGTGATTTGTAAATTACGCCATCTTCAATATCTAAAATGACCGTATTAAAACCAGATTCTTTCATTTTATTTAAAATTGCTAAGCCAGCCTCTAAAGAGAAAGATGCCTCAGATTCTTTTCTAACATTCCAAGAGGGGTCATAGTGTGTCATATGCAAAAGCAATGCTTTTACCTTAGGTTTTTTCTCTGTTGATTTTTCATATACGCGTGCCTCCTTTTCGCAAGAAACTCGTTTAATTGAAGAATTAATTGTATTTAAAGATATCAAGGTAAAAATCAGCAAGAGGTATTTCATAATAGTTATAATTAATTGTTTTCAACATCAAAATACCTATTCATTTGAACGGGTAAATAACAGTAAGAATGTAGATTAACTAAATTTTTAAGTCCTTATTATTTTTTGGTTTCCTCATTTTCTATTGAAGAATCTGGCGCATAATAAATACCTCTTTGCTCCCAATATTTTTGTAAACCTTTTAATCCTAACTTAAAATTCTCGAAATTTTTATTCTCTTTTTTAGTCCACCCAACTTCTGCATAAGCCGCTATTCTAGGAAATACTAAAAAATGCATTTCACCATTTGTAGGAATCCATTCACTCCACATTTGGCAGCCTGTGCCAATTACCTTATCGTGATACTTAGGATCAAGATTGTATGGAATAGGGTCAAAAGCATATGCTTTTGATAATGGTATAGTCTTATAATCGTAATCTAAGTAAGTTTCTGTATGCAATGAATTTACAATAGCATAACCATTGGTGGCAGCCTCCATTAATAGCGCAATGTCACCTTTCCAGAAATGAACAACAGTTCCCTTTGCCAATTCCTGGCCTAAGGCTGCATTATTATCTTCAGATTCCTGATATGTATGCAACTGATGCCCCATTATTTCATTCCATCCCATCATATTTCTTCCTTTACTCTCCAAATATTTCGAAATCCTATTTGTGAAGAAAACCTGCAATTCAGCTGGTGACGCCAATTTATTTTCCTTCATATAGGCTTGCACCGTTTCAGAATTTTTCCAATGAGTGTACTTAACTTCATCTCCACCAATATGAATAACTTTTGATGGAAAAAGATCCATAACTTCATCAAGTACATCTGTTAGAAATTGATATACTTTTGGGTCACTAACATCATATACATCTTCACTTACGCCAAATTTAGTTGGCATTTCAATTTTCTTTTTATTGGTGCCCAACCAAGAATAAGAAGCAATAGCCGCAGTTGCATGACCCGGCATTTCTATTTCAGGCACAACGGTTATATGTCTTTCTGAGGCATATTTAACAATTTCTTTTATTTCATTTTGGGTATAAAAACCGCTGTGCGGTTCAGCAGATTGGATAGGACTGTCCCAATGTAAAGGCCCAATTTGGGTGCTTGGTCTAATGGATCCAATTTCTGTAAGCAATGGGTATTTTTTAATTTCTATTCTCCATCCCTGGTCATCAACCAAATGCCAATGAAAAACATTCATTTTTAATCGGGCCATTTCATCTAAAAGCATTTTCACCTGTTTCATTCCTTTAAAATATCGGGCTTCATCGAGCATAAATGCACGCCAAGAAAATCTAGGGACATCTTTAATTACAACTTCGGGAATATCAATAGATGTGGCTTCTAATGGAGAAACACCGAAGCTTACAGGAAATAATTGTTTTAAACTTTGAAGTCCATAGAACCAACCTGTGTTAGTAGAGGCTATAATTTGTATGCCATTTTTAGATACTTGGAGTTCATATCTCTCTTTATCAAATTTCAAGTTTTTTTTAAATATAATGCTTCCAGAATGCTGGTTTTTTGATAAAACAGTCGATATGTCACTGCCCAATCCTTTATGAATAAAGTCTTGCAACAAAATTGCTGCATCCTTGCTGTCTTCCATAAACAAAATTTCTGTTTCGCCATTAATTGTAAAAATGCCTTTGCCAATAGTGAGCTCTTGTGGCTGCGGAATAATATTAATAGTTGATTGCGCGAATAAGTTTGAAACTGCCGTTAGATAAAAGAGGCCTATTAAAGCTACATATTTAATTTTCATAATTTAACTGTTTATTTTATTAATAGTGATTTTGAAAACTAATTTATAGACATAATATAGAATTCTTTTAAACAAAATTACATGCTATTATATTGCTAAAAGTTAATTTTTTCTGCAATAACATATGATATATTAGTAAATATTCATTTTTTCCCAACTCAAATAGTAATAAATGTTAAATAATATTAATTATTTGTAAATTCAAAAGAATAAGTTATATTATTGCGAAATCAAATCGTTTTCTTCTAAAAATGACAAAATCATATTTAATCATCCTATTCATTACAATAAACATTATTAATTTAAGAAGTCAGAATAATGTTAATTTTTCCCATTTGTCTCCCAAAACAGATAGTGGATACAGGATGATAAAAAATACGATACAAGACCCATTAGGGTATGTCTGGATGTCACAAGATAAAGGGATATTAAAATATGACGGTTATGAATATTGGTTTGAGTCGATTGATGCTATTTTTAATAAAAATGAACTTAAGGATGCTGTTGAGAGAATAGAAATAGATGCTAAAGGAAATATCTTAGTTCTTTCGAGAAATGGATTGCTTGCCAGAAGAGAAATCAATGGAAATTACACACAACTCAATAACTTCTTTTCTAAATCAAATAAACTTGTTTTAATTAATAAAATCTTTACAAAGAAAAATCAAGTTTGGCTGACAGATTATTCAGGGACTATTTACCTGGAAAATAAAATCACTTCTAAATTTGACAGCATAAGCACAATTCCAAATATTCATCTCAATAAAATTGAAATTGTAGATCTAGAGCTTACAAAAAATAACGACCTCATAATTAGCACAAATGTTGGGGTTTTGTATAAATACTCAATAACCCACAATAAATTACAGGAAATAAAGGGCCCTTTTAATGAATATCCCGGCATCCTTTATATTACCTTAGGAAAAAACGATGATTTATGGATAGGTACAGAATATATGGGTTTATTTCAATATGACTTTACTAAAAGTAAATTTACTCATCATTCATACTATTTAGATAATGTGGATGTTTTAGCAAAGGATATGATACTGGTACTTTATTGCGATAGCGAAGGGATTATTTGGGCTGGATCGGATGGAGAAGGCTTATATCGTATTAATCCGGAAAATGGAGAGATAAAGCTTATTCGCCACATTTCTTTTGACCAATATTCTCTTAGCAGTAATGTTATCATTGACATCAATGAAGACTCCAACGAAAACTTATGGGTAATCACAAATTATGGAGATGTTAACGTACTTCCAAATAATGAAAATAATATATTTCATCATAAAGGATCCACAAAAAACATATCAGCAAGAGTATTGTCAATTTTTAAGGATTCCAAAAATAATCTTTGGATTGGAACAGATGGCAAAGGATTAACAAGGACAAATCTCATAACAGGTAGCGAAAATCAATATTTGACTATTAAAAACACTATTGAAGGTGATTATATTCAATCGATCATAGAGGACAATAATTCCAATATTTGGATTGGTTCCTATAAAAACGGATTGTGGTTTTATAACTCCAAAACAACTGTAATTTCTAAAATACCAATTTCAAATTCCAAAGGAATTGAGGCCACAGACGTTTTAACCATATTTAATGACTCAAAAGGCAGAATTTGGGTAGGATCTGATATTGGCTTATTTCTTTTTAATGCTAAAAAAGAAAAAATCGCCTCATTTTACTTTGAGGAGAAAGGGCTTTCTGGAGAACTGGTTAGATCTATTATTGAAGATTCCGATAACAATGTTTGGGTAGGAATGGATAGAGGAGGTCTTTTTAAATTTAACGAAAAGGAAAGCGTAATAAATTCAAATTTTCAAAGGTTTCCATACGCCAAGGAAAACAGTAAATCAACTGAAGATGACTACATTACAACTATGTCGGCAGATACCAAAAAAGGAATTTGGATAGTGAATTTGCAAGGAGAACTTTTTTACTTTAACACAATTGACCAAACATTTAAAGAATATAAAAACTTTAAGTCTTTTAAAGATGCTACTTTTCAAACAGTATTAATGGAAGATGACAATAACCTTTGGCTAAGTTCCAGTCATGGGCTTTGGCATTTTAATGTGAAAGATTCAACCGTCAGAAATTATTATAAAACAGATGGCTTTCAAAATGATTATTATATCAAAAGAAGCGCTTTTAAAGACAAATATGGCTTTCTTTATTTTGGTGGGATAAATGGCGTAAATGGCTTTAATCCTAAGGATCTTTCAAAAACCCCAATCAATTCACAACTTCATATAAATTCAATTGAAATACTTAACAAATCTGCATCCTTATTGATCCCGGACCAAGTAAAAAATGGAATAGAACAAGTTAAAACATTAGATTTGGCTCATGATCAGTCCTCATTTTCTTTTCGCTTTTCCACAATAGGAACTATTTTAAATTCGAATTATTTTTATGCTTATAGGTTAAAGGGTTTTAATGATGAATGGAAAATTACTCAAAATGAGCGCGTTGCCACTTATACCAATATTCCTCCTGGAGATTACATTTTTGAAGTAAAAGCGGCAACTTTAATCGGAAATTGGGATATTCCGGTAAAAGCCATTCAAATTAAAGTCCATCCTCCAATTTGGAACCATCCTTTAGTGCATTTGTTATATTTCATCATATTTTTTGTTGTCATTTACAGTATTTTTAGGTGGTATAAACTTCGGAAAAATTTGCTTTTACAAAAATTTAAAAATAATCAGGAAAAAGAAATATATGCTGAAAAAATGAGCTTTTTTTCAAAAATGTCTCATGAAATTCAAACGCCATTAACTTTAATTTTGAGCCCTATTGAAAAAATGCTTGTTAATTCAGAAGAAAATGGTGATTTGTTGTTAACCCAACGATTAAAAATTATATCCAATAACGCAAAACGGCTTTCAAGGATTGCCAATGAACTCACAACAATTAGAAATAAGGAAATAGGCCAATTAAAGTTAAAGGTTTCCGAAAAAGATATTATAAAAGAAATAAAAGAAATTGCCGAATCATTTACAGAACAGGCGCGATTTAAAAAAATTGATTTTGAGCAGAAGTATTTTGATGAATCATATAAACTTTGGTTTGATCTTCAACTCGTTGAACATATCATCTATAATTTACTGTCAAATGCATTTAAATTCACGCCTCGTGAAGGAAAAATAAAGCTTGAAACAAAAATTGATATCGAAAAAAAGATGTTTATGGTTGCAATTGCCGATTCTGGCCATGGAATTTCAAAAGAAGAGCATGCCAAGGTTTTTAAATTATTTTACAGAACAAATAAAGGTAAAAAATTTCATGGAACCGGAATTGGATTGGCACTTGTAAAAGAATTGATTGACCTTCACAAAGGAGAAATAATTATTAATTCTGAACCAAAAAAAGGAACCGAATTCATAGTGTATATACCTTTGGACAAAGCTAAATATTCAAAAAAAGATATAGTTAACTCTGAAGAAGAACCAATTAATGAATTAAAAACAAGTTTAAAACAACCGCTTAAGTTGGCCCAAATCGAAAATTCAAAATACAATAAACAAACACTTTTGATTGTTGAAGATAATTTTGAGATGCAAAATTTTTTACAAGATATATTCCGTAACAATTATAAAATACTTTTGGCCGACAATGGAGCCGAAGGACTGGAAGTTGCCATAAATGAGCAACCAAATATCATAATTTCAGATATTTCAATGCCAATAATGAATGGGTTGGAAATGTGTGAGAACCTGCAAAATAATCATGAAACTTCTCATATCCCAATAATATTATTAACTGCAAAAAACACCACTGAAACTAAATTAAAAGGATTGGAATATGGCGCCATTGAATTCATTCAAAAACCATTTGACATTAAGGAATTACAGTTAAAAACGCACAATATCTTAACGTCTCATGAAAAGGTTTATTCAAACTTTGCCTCCCAATATATAAGCACCCCGGAACAAAGTAAATCAAAATCAAAGGATGTGCTCTTTTTGGAAAAATTAATTGGCATTCTGAATTCGGAATTGGACAATCCAGAATTTAAATTGGAGAGCCTTGCCAACACTTTGAATATGAGTTATTCGGCTATTTACAGAAAATGCCAAAATTTAACCGGAAAGACGATTGTTGATTTATTTCGGTTAATGCGTTTGAAAAAATCCGCTATTCATATTTGTAAAAATGGCTATTCAATTTCTGAAGCCTGTTTTGCCGTTGGTTTTAATGACACCAAGTACTTTTCAAAATGTTTTAAAATACATTTCAAAAAAACACCAAACACTTTTAAAAAGGAAGCTGAAAACTCGGATTTGGATTCCTTTTTAACAACGTATAAGCTCAATGAATTTGATATAATATAGACTTATTGCTATATTTAGTAATCATTAGAAAGCGCTACCGCTAACTCACTGCTTAGGAGTTAAAGATTGATCAAGATACTATATATCAGTATTTTGAACAATACACAAACGCTTCTTTATCCTAAAATAATTGCACCCAACGGGTTAATTCATTAATATATCCTACCATATTGCAGAAAATTTCTACTTATATTAATACAGCTACTTATAACTTTGTTTTAGAAAATTACAGGTTAACTTACTTAGGTTGGTATTCAAAATTTATTATTAATGATTTATTACAAAATGAAAAATATAATTGGCTTTTTTGGGTTTGCAATTTTCGCTCTTTCAATATTTGGATGCGAACCAAATACTGATACAGAAATAAAGGAAATAATTGAAATAGAAGACCCAATCGTAAATTATACCTACTATACGCTTTGGGGTTTTGACACACTTGACGGATGGGTTGATGGTTCACAAAACATGAATGGCACAATTAATTATAGTGTAAGTGATAGCGTTTTAAATATTTTTACTAGAGCCAATACTTGGGATAGACCAAAAATTAGGACTAAAGATAGAATTTATAAGACAGGGAAATATTCCTGGAGAGTTTTTGTTCCAGAAATGGGTATTGGAGATATGGCAAGCATTGGCGCTTTTCTCTATTATGATGAAACCCACGAATTGGATTTTGAAATTGGTTATGGAACGGCTGGTGTTCGCCAAAATCTAAATGCAACAATTGATGATTTGGTTGTATATACTACTTCACAAGGCAATCCATACAATACTGCCAAACATAAGATTAAGAGAAATCAATGGTATACCTTAATGATTGAACTACTAATTGTAAATGGAAAATATCAAGCAGTATGGTACATTGATAATTCTGAATTAACCCGATTAAATCTTAATTATAATGCGTCAATTCCTTTTTATATATTTTGTAGTATTGAAAACTTATCTTTTTTAGGTGATCATATCCCAAAACAAGATAACTATGCATTGTTTGATTATGCAGAAATTTCCAAGTAATGAAATTTGGATAACCAAACCTTTATAATGTTGAAAAATATTTAAGACCCATAAAATCACAATAGTTTTTCAAAATTCGATTTTAAGCTAAATTATAACAAAATGAAAAATATTATAATGTACAACAAAAGAAAGAAAACTTCTTCTCTGAAAAATTTAACCAGATTTTTTGGGCTTGCAATTTTCGCCCTAACAATATTTGGATGCTCATCAACAAGATTGGTAAAGTCGATAGATACCCGTTGGAATTTTGACACGCTTAAAGGATGGGTTGATGGTTCCCAAAACATGAAAAAAGCAACCAACTATAAAATTAATAATGGCAATTTAAATATTTTTACCAGAGCCAATACTTGGGATCGACCAAAAGTTAGGACTAAAGATAAAGTTTACAAGAGCGGAAAATACGCTTGGAGGGTTTTTGTTCCAACAATGGGTGTTGGAGATATGGCAAGTATTGGCGCTTTTCTTTATTATAATGACACTCACGAATTGGATTTTGAAATAGGTTATGGCACTGCTGTTGTTCGCAAAAATTTAGATGCTGCTGATGATGATTTGATTGTTTATATGACTTCCCAGTCCAATCCTTTCAAATCTATTCCTCTTAAAATTAAGAGAAACCAATGGTATACTTTAGAAATTAAACTCCTTATTGTTAATGGCAGCTATCAAGCTGTATGGTATATTAACAATGCTGAAGTGGTTAGATTAAATCTAGAGTATGGCGAATCAATTCCTTTTTATATTTATTGCAGCGTAGAAAATCTAACCTTTTTAGGAGATCATATCCCAAAACAAGATAATTATGCGTTGTTTGATTATGTGGAATTCACTAAATGATGAAACTCGTTTCATTAGATTTTCCTAAGGAAGAACAATCATTCCTGCTGCGACAGTTTCATTGGTGAAACTGTCTATTAAAATAAAGCTTCCGGTGGTTCTGTTTTTAAAATAGGAATCTATATAAAGCGGTTGGGTGGTGCGGAGTTGAATTTTGCAGATGGCATTCATGGAAAGTTCGGTGTCGGTTTCATTGCGTTTCAGTGTGTCAATATCCACTTTGTAAAGCACTTGTTTGATAATGGCCTTTTGCTCATTAGTGGTATGTTTAATGATGTATTTTGCATTGGGTTTTGCCGGATTGTTATGCAGCCAGCAAATCATGGCAGTAATGTCTTGCGTCACCACCGGACAGTTGTTTGTTTTTACGATCATATCGCCCCTGCCCACATCAATGTCATCTTCCAAAGAAATCACTACCGACATATCCACAAAGGCTTCTTCCAACAATTCATCGTATTTATTGATGGTGGCAATGGTTGATGTAAGTCCGGACGGCAAAATGGTCACGGCGTCGCCTTTTCTAAAAATTCCACCGGCTATCCTGCCCGCATAGCCCCTAAAATCGGGAAAACCAATCGATTGCGGCCGAATCACGGTTTGCACTGGAAAACGCGCATCCACTTTGTTAAAATCGCTGCTGATGTGCAGGGTTTCCAAGGTATGCAATAAGGGCGCATTTTGGTACCAATCCATTTTTTCTGAACGGTTAACCACATTGTCGCCATTTAAGGCGCTGATAGGGATGTAACGCACATCTTTAATCATCATTTTAGAAGAAAGTTCTTCATAATCCTGCACAATGGCATCGAAAATAGCTTCCTTATAATCGACCAAATCCATTTTATTTACGCACACAATAATATGCGAAATTTGCAATAATGATGCGATAAAGGAGTGTCTCTTGGTTTGTTCCGCCACGCCGTTTCGGGCATCAATTAAGACAATAGCCACATTGGCCGTTGAAGCGCCTGTGACCATATTTCGGGTATATTGCAGGTGTCCGGGCGTGTCGGCAATGATAAATTTACGTTTTGGGGTGGTAAAATATCTGTAAGCCACATCAATGGTAATGCCTTGTTCACGCTCATCGCGCAAACCATCGGTGAGCATGGCCAAATCAATATTGTCAAAACCTTTTCTTTTGCTGATTTTTTCTAAATTACTGAGCTGATCTTCAAAAATGGATTTAGAATCGTACAGCAGCCTGCCAATCAAGGTGCTTTTTCCGTCATCAACACTTCCTGCAGTGGTAAAGCGCAACAATTGATTTTTATCTATTTCCATATTGTTTGGTTTTATGCCTTCCTTTTGGGAAAGATTAAGGGTGGTTGTTAAAAATAACCTTCCTTTTTACGGTCTTCCATCGCTGTCTCCGAGCGTTTGTCATCGGCACGATTTCCACGTTCCGTTTCACGCATACCGGCAACCTCTATCACGATTTTCACCAAGGTATCGGCATCGCTTTCAATGGCGCCGCTTATGGTGATGTCGCCCAATGTTCTGAAACGCACTTTTTTTGTCAGTATTTTTTCATTTTCCGCAGACGTTAAATATTCCGATACGGGAATTAAGCAGTTGTTTCTTAAAACCACTTGCCGTTCGTGGGCAAAATATAAGGAAGGAATTTCAATGTTTTCCCTTAAAATATAGGTCCACACATCCATTTCCGTCCAGTTGCTTATGGGAAACACCCTAAAATGTTCCCCCTGATTCATGTTGGCATTGAATAAATTCCACAATTCCGGACGCTGATTTTTGGGCGTCCACTGGCCGAAATCGTCCCTGTGTGAAAAAAATCGTTCTTTGGCCCTGGATTTCTCTTCATCGCGTCTGCCTCCGCCAATAGCGCAATCCAGTTGGTTTGCTTCAATAGCATCCAACAAAGTGGCAATCTGCAATAAATTACGCGAAGCATTTTTTCCTGTTTCTTCTTCAACCCTGCCTTTTTTAATAGCTTCCTGGACGCTGCCCACCAAAAGGTTTACGCTCAATTTTTGAACCATCTGATCTCTAAAAGCCATGGTTTCGGGAAAATTATGGCCGGTGTCAATATGTAACAATGAAAAAGGAATCTTGGCAGGATAAAAAGCTTTTTTTGCTAAATGCGTTAACACAATGGAATCTTTGCCTCCCGAAAAAAGTATGGTCGGATTTTGAAATTCGGCTGACACTTCCCGCAGGACAAATATCGCTTCCGATTCCAATTCATCCATATAATTTTGATAATATTTTGGCATTACAGCTTGCTTTTTATCATAGAAAGAATTTTTTGAACCGCTTGTTCGGGCGTTTCTTTCACTGTGTCAATTTCTACAAACGGATTTATGGGTGTTTCATAGGGAGCGCTGATTCCGGTAAAATTCTTTAGTTCTCCGGTACGCGCTTTTTTATACAGGCCTTTTACATCGCGTTGCTCGCAAACTTCCAATGGCGTATTGACAAAAATTTCAATATAGTTTTCTGTACCCACAATGTCTTTAATTTGTTCGCGCATATTGATATAAGGAGAAATAAAAGCGGCAATAACCACCGTGCCTGCATCAATAAATAATTTGGCAACCTCGGCGGTGCGTCGTAAATTCTCATTGCGATCGACTTCAGAAAAAGTCAGTTCTTTGGTCAGGCCCCTTCTCAAATTATCACCATCAAGCGTATAGGTATGAATTTTTTGTTCGTGCAGTTTTTTTTCAAGTAAATTGGCGATGGTGGACTTCCCGGAGCCCGACAAGCCCGTAAACCAAATTAAAAATGAATGGTGCCGGTTCATTTTTTCCCGGTTAGCCCTGGTAATTGTATAATCTTGTTTTTTGTTAAGGTTTGCCATTTTTCAGTCTGCAATTTAAAATTTTCTTACGATAAAATAAGGATTTAACAGTTGTTCTTTGTTGTATCGAAGCTCCTTATCGGAGGCTGTCTGCATCACTTTTAATCCAACCGCATTGCAAATTGCGTGGCCGGCTGCGGTGTCCCATTCCATTGTTGGCGCAAATCTAGGATAAATTGTTGCTTTTCCCTCGGCCACCAAACAAAATTTTAAGGAACTTCCAACAGATACCGTTTTTACCTGCTTTCCCTGCTTTTCTAAATGCGCCATAAATGCGGCAGTTTCTTCATTTAAATGAGAACGGCTGGCAACCACTTTTATTTCTGCTGAATCTGCTTTCGATGGAATTAATTCTTCCTTAACTTTTGAATGAATTTCATCAGAATAGAAATGTCCGTCTAACGTTACTTTATAGGCTTTTTCCTCATAAACGATTGCGTAATACATTGTTTTAGTTACCGGCACATAAATAACCCCCAACACCGGTTTGTTATTTTTGATCAAGGCAATGTTCACCGTAAATTCTCCGTTTCTTTTGATAAATTCTTTGGTTCCGTCTAAAGGATCCACCATCCAGAAGGTATCCCATGTTTTTCTTGTAACATACGCCGTTTGTTTATTTTCCTCGCTAATGATGGGAATATTGGTTTTTAAAAGATGGGCATTGATGACCGCATTTGCATTTTCATCGGCTATGGTCAGCGGAGAATTGTCATCTTTTAACGCCACCTCAAAACTATCAGCATAAATTTTCATGATTTCTGCGCCTGCTTCCACTGCGGCTGTGATGGCTGTTTCAAGTAAATTGTTCATCGATTGTTGTAGTAATTGTGATTGGGTTTTGTTTTCAAACTAATTTATAAACTGTAAATATATACCTATGCACATTGATTTGGAAATTGTTTGTTGGCATTTTAATTCAGAGTTTATTATTTATTGACAGAAGTTTTAATTTCAATATATTAAACCTTTTTTAACATAAAACAATTGCAGCCTGTAAGTTAAATTTAAGGTTTACCATTCACTAAATGGCTTTTTAGCCAACATCGCATTGTAGTATTTTTGCTCCCCTGTAACTTCCTCGCCCAGCCAACTTGGTTTTGTGAAACTTGTATTTTCATGTGGAAGTTCAATTTCGGCAATGATCAATCCTTTGTTTTTCCCAAAAAATTCATCAACTTCAAAATACAGATTGTCATTCTCGGGAACAATGTACCTTATTTTTTCTATGGTTGTTGGTTCACAAAGCAGCAATAAATTTTCGGCTTCATTTACAGGAATTTCCTTTTCCCACTCAAAACGGGTAGTTCCCGAGGCATTGCCAATTCCTTTTATGGTAATAAAGCCTTGTTGATCCCGTATTCTGATGCGCACCGTTCTTTCAGGCACTACCGATAAATAGCCCTGAGCGATTTTATAACTTTTTATGGCGTGCTTTTTAAAATCTCCCGTCACTAAAAATTTTCGTTCTATTTCCTTCGTCATTTTTATTGTTTATCTAAATTTCAACTCCCAATTCAGGCCGATTGAATAAATCCAAAAGTAATTCCCTTGATTGAAACTTATTTCTTGGTGCGTAACTCCAAATTGTGTTCCCCAAGCATTTTGTTTATTTGAAGACGTAAAATAGTAGCCCACATTTAATTTTTGGGACTGCAAATCTATAATGGTCTCTTCATTTCCCTCCAAACTAAATCTTTCAAATTCAGGAGAAAATCCCATCCCCAGCGAAACACTAAAATAATTGTCGGCATCGCTTCGGTATTTTCTGTAATTTATCACGCCCGATTTGCTTGTTCCCGAATCTCCCGGTGTTAAATAAGGCCGAAAAGACCAATAGCTGTTTCCGGTATACCAACCTACCGATCCCGTGTAAATAGTGGTGGTAGTTTCATATTTTAAAGCCCTGAAACCCAAAGAAACCTCAAAACTTTTTGGCAATGATTTGTACAATTCTGCACCATATCTCACATCGGGATAAAGGTAAGAATTTGAAAATCCAAGATTTACATAAGCATACAATCCTTTGGTGATTTTTGGGTACATATCCACTTCTACCTGAACGCCATTGTCATTAAATCGCCTGCTGAAATTCATTTTTGCAACAATACTTCCGTATTTTGTTTGTCGGCCATAATTTAGCGTATAATATTGCATCGGGTCAAAAATTTTCGAATAGAAATCAACCGACGATTTAATGCCAATCGAATTGTAACTCAACGTATTGGTCAGCTTCTTTTTATAATCTAACGCTTTTTGGTCGTTCGAATTTTGGCCCAAAATAAGATTTAAGGTGGTGACTGCTTCTTCCGGATTGTTGGAATTTTCTTGTGCTCTTGCTTTCAAATACAGAATTTCTGCATCCGAAGGAAAATATTTTAAAGCATTTTCTGCCAATTCCAGGGCGCTAAAAGGCGTGTCGGCCCACAATTCATTGTTTATGGCGGCAATCCAATCGGTTTTTCTTTGCGGATCCTTTCCTAAAATATAGGAAAACTCCGTTTTTGCCTTTTTATAGTCTCCATCCCAGGAATAGGTGCTCGCCAAAAAAGAACGGATATCATGATAATCGGGATATTTGGTTAAAATAAAAAGCAAAGTGTCTTGCGCCTGTCTTCTTTGATTGTTAAAAGCCAATTCGCGCGCTTTTTCAAAGGCGGTATCTGGGTTTCCCTCAAAAACTTTTTGTTGGCCATAACTTTGAAAAATCGACAAAAATGCCAAAACAAAAGTCCATTTAAAAGCTGTTTTATAAATCATTATTTTAAAGATTTTTTAAAAGTTAGAAACTCTTTATTCTTTGGATAAAGTTTCAAAATACTGTCCATAATTTTATTTGCACTTTTCAAATTATTCATTCTTTCAAATGCTTTTGCCAATTTAAAAGGAATATCTGGATTTTTAATTTCATTTTCAGTCGCTTTTTTTGCCAATCCAATAGATTTTTTATCTTGATCAGACCACCAATACAAATCTAGAAGCGCCAAATAACTATCCTCATAAAAAGGCGATCTTTTTATGACGTTTAATAATTCCACCTCGGCTTTTTTATAATTTCCTTCCCAAACATATATTCTTCCCTTTAAAGTTCGGGCATCTGAGTGATTTGGAAGTTCATTCAATATATAATCACAAAGCAATTTAGCGGTTTTACGCTCCTTGTTAAAGGCTTTCTCCTTGGCTATACCAAACGTTTGTTCAAAGTTTAATCCAACCGTCAGCTTTTTAATTGTTGCCATCTCTTCTTTTGAAAATTCAATGAGTGGTTTGGTATATATGTTAAGAGAATCTGGAAATATTTTATTTCTTTGCGTAACATAAGCATTCAACTTTTTAAACTTCAGAAGTGAATCTGATATAATTTTTAGCAAGTTTTTATCTTTAATTTTATCTATTCCGAAGTCCTCATTTATTTTATACAATTCTCCATCAGAATACAAATAGTCTTTATAAACATAATCGTTGATACTTCCTTTATACCTCATTAAAGGAATTTGGTGAATATTTCTAAATTGTTTTGCTGTATCTAATCCTTGGCCCATCCATGAAGTGACTTCCAAGTTATCAAACTCATAATTGTTCATTAAAAAAGAAAGCAAACTTGGTGTTACGTCCCAGTGGGAAGAAACGGATTTAAATTTTTCTGCCTTTTTTAACATCGGGCTATAAATGAATAAAGGCACGTGAAAGCGGCATAACTTGTCTTTTTGCGTAATAGGTATTAATCGATGGTCTCCTGTAATGATAAAAATTGTATTGTTATAATCTTCCCTTTTGGCATAAGCATTCATGAAATCTTTGATAGCGTTATCCGTGTAATGTAAACTGGCATAAATATCTTTACTGGCCCTAATTTCATTTTTCGACATATCGAATTTTTGACTAGAATTCAAAATGCTGTCAACCTTTGCCACGTATTTTTCTTTTGAAGGAAAACTAAATGGCTCGTGATTTGTGAGCGTCATCACAATATCCAACCTCGGCTGTGTTTTTCCGTCCAATGAAGCCAATGTTTTTTTGAATATTTCAGCATCAGGATAGCCCCAAGAAAAACCTCCAGAGTTTCCTGCTGTTTTAACATATTCTGATTCAAATTTATTCTCATCAATTACATAATCAATTCCGCTATACTCCAAAAAGTTAATTTTTTTATCGAAACTTGATTGGTCTCCAGAATAGTAGGAAGTTGTATATCCGTTTTCTTTTAACACACTAATTAATGAAATATGGGAAGGTGTTTCTTTCAGTTCCAAAAAACCTGTTTCGCCATAAGGCAATGAACCTAAAAGCGATGGCACTACACCAAATGTACGGCCTGTAGTACTCAAAAAATTCTCCCAATACAACGATTTTGAAATCAGGGAATCGAGGTAAGGTGTAAATCCCCTGTAACTACTCTCTCCTATAAATTCACTTCCCAATCCTTCCACAATTATGATTACGATATTTGGTTTGGCTTCATTAATATTAAAAAAAGGCGCAAGCACATCTTTGGTTTCTTTAAAAGGTTTTAAATAAGGATAGTCATTTCTTTCAAATAGATTTAATTCACTGATTTCATTTTTTTCGTTTTGAAATTTTAAAATATCTGATGCCAAATAATATAGCTTGTTTTGATAAATAGCATCTGTTGCATCTGCATACATTAATTTTAAACTTCCAAAAAGTAATGCCAAAATAAAAGCGGTTCCAACTATTTTTCTATTGGTGATATAGTTGCTAAAAATATAATATAAACCAAAAAATATAACCGGAATTATAATAAAAGGCAAAAAATACACAAAAGACATGGATTCAGAAGAAGATACTGTGAGATAAACATCATCTAAAGAATAACCTAAAATATCGGCTCCCAGATTTAATAAAGTGGTTAGACTGTATTTTACCAATGAAAACTGAACAATTATTACCAGCGAAAAAAATATTTTGAAAAACAGACTTCCAAATTTTCTCAAAACAAAGACAAGCAATAAATAAATAGGCAACAATAACGATGCGATTATCATTACAGCCCAAAAATCATTGAGAAACTTATAAACCAAGGTAATTCCCAAATTTTGCACTTTAATGCCATTGAAAATGGTCATATAAAGTTCAAATAAACTAATCGTCCAAAATACGCTTATGAGTGCAATGGTCAAATAAATATATTTAGGGATGTTTTCTTTCAGGAATCCAAATTTCATATTAATAATAAAAATTTTCGATTCTGATTCCTCAATAATCTTGTCGTTTTGTATGCCTTTTCTGCTCATTTCCCCCCATTTTTTCTTCTTGTTGAAATAATAATCATAATTGCCTCTTAAGGCAGCGTAAAGAATAAATGGATGTAAAATAAAGGGCTCCAATAAAATTGTTGTTATCAACTTAATACCGGTTCCTTTCTTTTTATATTGATGAAAGGTAAGTTCTTCGGAATAAATTGCCACTAAAGAAAATAGAATTGTAAAAAAATAGGCTAAAGTAATAAAGGCAATTGCATAATCCCACCTCACTTCATTAAGCGCCATCAAAATTGCGAAATAAACAATCCCCAAAACCTCAATAACCGGCGCCAATCTTTCGAAAAAAAGCCAATACGGATAACTTAAAAGTCCGAGGGATTTATACTTTGGATTAAACCCAATTTTTCGGTGTTTTCTTAGTGTTTCAATGGTGCCGCGCGTCCACCTGTTTCTTTGGGAAATAAAGGTTTTATAATTGTCCGGCGCTTCCGTCCAACAAAGCGGATCGGGAATATATGCTACTTTATATTTAAGCTTCTGTTCTTCCATAAACCTCCTCATTCGCACAATAATTTCCATGTCCTCTCCTACCGTATTTGTATCGTAACCGCCAACTTCAACTGCAATTTTCCTGTCAAATAAACCGAAGGCTCCCGATATTACCAAAAGTCCATTGAGCCTGCTCCAAGCCATTCTTCCCAATAAAAAGGATCTTAAATATTCAAGTATTTGGGTTCTTTCAATCAATTTCTTTGGCAAGTTAACATCAATTAGTTTTCCATCTCTTATGGTACAAGAATTGGCAATTCTAATGACACCTCCTGTTGCAATCACTTTTGATTCAGTTATTTCCAAAAATGGTTTTATCATTTTTTGAAGCGCATTTTCCAACAACAAACAATCCACATCAATGCAGGCTACATATTGGTTATTGCTAATATTCAACCCCATATTTAACGCATCGGCCTTGCCGCCATTTTCTTTGTCGACTACCGTCAGTTTTTCAAATGCTGGATTTGTCGATTTAAAAACGCCTGCGCGAATTGGTTTTGTGGGTATTTGTTGGTTGATCAAAAAATTGACTTTTATCAAATCATAAGCCGCAATTAGTTTTTCCAAACTGTCATCTTTACTTCCGTCATTTACGATAATAACATCATAATTCACATAATGGCTGGATAATAAAGATCTTACATTTTCAATGATATTCAGACTTTCATTATAGGCCGGCGCAATGATTGAAATAGAAGGAGAAATGGTTGAAGACAGTATTTCCTTATAATTGACAAAACTGTTTTTCTTCATATATTCTATAGTCTCAATCGCAGAAATTATGGCTAAAATTGCATAAGACCCTATTACAAAAAATGCATATATAAAAAATAATGAATGAATAATGAAAAGTATAATTGCGCCTGTATCCATAATTAATTATATGCTAAAAATTCATAAATTTTAACATAGTCCAAATCCGTTGAAAAATCCTTCAAGCTTTTATACTTTTCAAAGTCAAGTGATTTTAAAATTTTGAGTGCCGATAACTTGATTTCGAAATTTTGATGCGTTGTATGCGCCAACAAAAAAGGTTCATCACTGGTTTCACACAAGTTTTCCAGCAACTTAAAAAATTCGATTTGTTCCTCCTGGCTGAGTTTGTCAAAATTATTTTTTAAAATAGCTTTGGCTTCAACAACCTGCAAATGACTTAACACATGAATTGTGTCAACCCTTATTTTTTTTTGATGATGTGACAACAACCCAATTAACGCATCTTTCACTTCAAACTGATTATAAATTTTAGCCAGTTTTAAAGCGAAAGCGACAACAGATTCATTGGTGGACTTTAACCACGGATTTATATCGGGAATTTCTTGTTCGTCAAATCGTTGAAGCACTTCCAGCAATTGAATCTGATCCCACTCCGAAAGCTGGGTTTGCAGAATATCCAAAAATTTCAATCCATCAAAATGAAATAACGTAACCAAATATAGTTGCACTTCTTTGCGAATTTCCTTTTTAGGATGGTTAACAAGCATCAAAATTTTATCATGAACTTCCTTTACTCGCAATTGGGTAAGTTCTCTAATTCCTTTCGCCACCACATACCACTTTCTGCTTTTTAATCGCTTCAAAGCGTAAGATATGAGTCCACTTTCAAAATAAAGTTTCTGGATCGCATCGGCCATTTCACCGGAAATCTCATTTCTCAATCGCAACAATGTTGAAACAATAATCCTTCGTTTATATTCATCGGAGGCGCAACTCCTTAATTTATCAATAATTATTTGCTGTTCCGCACTAATTTCCTCTTCTTCATTGCCCGCATATAAATAAGTTATGAGATCCGATTCATATTCCTTTTGATATTCGGCCACTGTCTTTTCATTTTTTCTCAATTTGTTTCTCAAAAATTTTAAGTAAATTGTTAAGATCACTATGGAAACAAAAAAAATACAGATTGATATCCATACCACTTGAATGATGGTTGGCACATTTTCAAAATAGTCAATTAAATATTGATAACTTTTCATAATAGCTGGTTAATGCGGTTTAATTAAACTATTAACGCAACAGTCTTTTCACGCGAATCACCAATTCATTAGGGCTAAAAGGTTTTCCCATAAAATCGTTAGCACCTAAGTTAAATGCCTTGAGCACCATTTCTTCCTGGCCAGCTGCCGAAAATACAATAATGGGCGTTTGCTTGTTTAATTTGTTTCGAACATGGCTAATTACCTCCAAGCCACTAATAAATGGCATCATTATGTCGGTCAAAATTAGTTCGGGATCATGTTGTTCTATCAATTCAATGGCCTCTTTTCCGTCAACTGCAATCAGCAATTTATAGCCTTCTTTTTCCAATCTGAACTTCAACAATAATGAAAGCGTAGAATTGTCTTCCGCTAAAACAATTTTTTTAGCATCACTCATTTTTTAATGATTTTAATTCAAATAATAATTCTTCGTTAACATATTTAAAAATCTCCTTGCAGGAATTAAGCAATGTTCCGGCATCCTCCAAGTTTTTTTCTTCCCTAAATTTTTGAGCCAACACATGGATGATTGGTCCCATTTCAGAAATTCCGAACATGGTAATGCTTGGTTTAATTTTATGGGTGGCTTCATACAAAGCCTTCCAGTTTTTATGTTTAAATTCCTTATTTACCACTTCAAAAAACTCATTAAAATCTTTAAGGAATGATTCGATTAACAAAATTAATATGGAGCTTTCTCCTTGTGTTTCTTCATATAAAAATTTAAGATCTATGTGTTTTTTTACTGCTTTAGTTTCCGCACCGCCATTGGCTTCGTTGGCATATTTTAAATTCCGCTCTTTAGATGGTTTTCCATATTTTTCCAATATAGTATAGAGCTCCTTAGGCTTAAAAGGTTTAAAAATATAATCATCCATTCCCGCATTTTTAGCCCTATTAATATCCACATTGGTTGCATAGGCAGTCATTGCAATAATAGGGATTTGGGCAGCTTTTTTTGAAATGTCATTCTTAATTATTTTGGTGGCCTCATAGCCATCCATCACCGGCATTTGAATGTCCATCAAAATGAGGTCATACATTTTTTGTTGTGCTTTTTTAACGCCTTCAATGCCATTGTTTGCAATATCTACTTTGCATTTCCAACGTTCTAACCTTGTTTTTGCCAACAATTGGTTTGTTTTATTGTCTTCAACCAATAAAATAGATAGTTCCAAAGGATTATCCATAGAAAAATCTGGTTCGGTTTCAACTAAATGGACATAAGCCAAATCTTTTTTTATTGGCAAGGTTATTTTAAAAACACTTCCTTCACCAAATATACTTTCAACTTTTATGACTCCATTTAACAAACCCACCAATTTTTTAACAATAGTTAGCCCTAAACCCGTACCGCCATAAATTCTAGAAGTATCGCTTTTTGCCTGGGAAAATGCGCCAAAAACCGTATTTATTTTATTGGAAACAATCCCAATACCGGTATCTCGAACTTCAAAATAGATTTCTGAAGTATCTTCTGTTTCATGAAGTTGTTTTAAGGTAACCTGAACGGATCCTTTATTGGTAAATTTAACCGCATTGCCAATTAAATTCAGCAAAATTTGTTCTATTCTGGTTGGGTCCCCAATAAACTGAACAGGTGTATTTGGTTCAATTTTAAGATCTAAAGAAATCCTCTTTTCATCGGCCCTAAGTTTCATTAATTTTAACACATTATTGAAAGACTTATGCAGGTTGAAAGGAATCTCTTCAATTTTTAGTTTCTCCGATTCCAACTTTGAAAGATCCAGAACATTGTTTATAAGGGAAAGTAAAATTTCGCCGGAATTTCGCATTGTTTCCAAATGTATTCTTTGCTCAGGATTTAGTTGCGTTTCCAACAATAAATCCGTAAATCCAATGACTGCATTGAGCGGCGTTCTAATTTCGTGGCTCATATTCGCCAAAAACTCATTTTTAACTTTTAACGATTGCTCTGCTGAATCCTTTGCCTTTTTTAATTCAAGTTCTGTCGCTATTCTTTGTGTAATATCCGTGCCAATTGAAATATAGGTTCCGTTGGCGCCTTTTGACAACTGCCATTCAATCCATTTATAATCGCCATTGGCAGTCTTAATTTTTCGTTTAGAAATGTCGGTAAAATCGCTTTTGTTAAAAAAAACGTAATTGTAAATGGCGTTTTTTACCTGTTGCGCTTCTTGCTGATTTTCATAGGTTAGTTTCCACCATTTATCGCCCAAAATATCATTTACCTTATAGCCCAACATTTTTTCAACAGCCGGTGAAGAATAGATAATATTCCCTTCTTTGTCGCTCACCATCAACATAGAATCCACACTATTTAAAATGGTGTCGGACTGTATTTTGATTTCTTCCGTTTTTTTCCAATCGGTAATATCAACGCCTACAGAAACAAAAGTATTATTGGCGCCAAGAGAATCGCGCCATTCAATCCATTTCAAACTGCCGTCTTTGCAGCGCAGTTTGCGCTCATAAGGTTTAGGATTTACCTTAATTTTTCCTGAAGTTATTTGCAATACTTTTTCTTTGCATAATTGTGATTCTTCTTTCGAAAAAAAAGTCATATCCCACCATTTATCTCCCAAAAGTTGGTCAACTTTATAGCCAATTATTTGTTCGGTAGCAGGCGAAACGTAAGTAACGCGGCCTTTTTCGTCGCAGGAAATAACTATTAAATTTACTTCATTTAATAACGATTCGGAAAATTTTAATTTTTCAATTTCTTTATTTTTTTTCAAAAGACATTATATTTAAAAATGTATGAACATTTTATTTTCTGTTTCTATAACCTAAAATGATTCTCATCTTTGTAAATATAATTAAATAAAGCATTCAATAAAAAATAAACATAAATACAATTTTAAAACAGTGCAGCTTAGCCGCCAAACATCAAGACTCCCAATACAATTGAAGCAGCTCCAATGACTATTCCTGCAACGCTAAAAAAACCTGATGATTTTTTATTTTGTCTTTCCACTTTCAAAACATCCTCTTTTAAAAGTGCCGTTTTTGTTATTTCTCCGTTTACCGTTTTTACGCCGTAATAGTTTTTCTCCTTAAGTTCAATGGATTCATAAATGTATTCATCACCATTTGCCATTGTCACTTTGACAAACCCCTTTTCTTCCGATTGTGAAGCTTGCTCTAAATTTGTGGATTTCTGGTATACTTTACAACTTTGAAGCAGCATAAGCACTAACAAAATCCCTAAAATTTTATGAAAATTTTTGTTGAATATCTTTTTGGCAATTAACATTTGGATAGAAATTTAAATTTTAGTCTATTTTTTTTGGATCACATTTAATTAAACAAAAGTCAAATTGCCTAAATAAATTAACACCACCAAATATAATTAAATTTCTTTTTAAATACTCTTTTTAAAAACTGGCAATTTGGATAAATAAAAAAGCCACACGTTATTTTTGTGTGGCCTTTAGCTAGGATTATATTCGAGGGGTTTTGTTTATGTATGTCAAAAACTAAAATACTTATAGTTGAAGTTGGAATTTAAATACCAGAAACTTATTAAAAATATTAATGACTTCAGTTTTAGGCTAGTTGCATTTTTTTTCAAATTCAATCCTATTGTTTTCAAATCTCAAATCAATTTCCTCATCTTCCTCAATTTCATAAAGCACCCAATTAGTTGAAAAATCGGGCAAATCAATAAAATTTATTTTAACAACTATTTGATAGCCTGAATAGTCAACTTGCCAAGTACCATTGATTATATTTCCATTATTATCGGCTTTTACATTCCCGTTTTCAAAAAATGTAAATAAAAAATCTGAATATTCTTCCGTTTTTTCTACAGTATTTATATTTATATTTTCTACAATCCAACTGCAGGTTACCAAAAGTTGCGTTATTTGTTCTTTAGTGCAATCATTACAATCATCATCGTTATAGTCATTATTATCGTCTTCATTACAGCTGTCTTTTGCCTCTTCAATGGCATTTTCCATAGCATCCATATCATTTATAATTTTTTCCGATCCATCATAGAGCAACACATTAATTGGAAAATTTATTTGAACTATATGGTAATCTTCAATATCATCAATAAATTTATAAAATTGTTCGTCGTCTAAAACGGTAACCGTTTGAGCCAACTGATTGGCTGAATCAAAAATTGAAAAAGATATTGGATACACTATATCTATACATTCTATATCGTCATCCATTTCATTTTCACCTCCACAATCATCAACAAAACCTTCCAATTCTTCTGAATTGTTAATTGTAATTTGAGAGAAATCACTTAAAATTATTGTAATTGGAAAAACAATATCAAGCTGGTCACTATCATCATCAAATTCATCAAAAATTGCTTCAATATCATCATAATCTGCTTCAGATTCAATACTAAGTGATACGCCGTTAACCACTACCGTAGCCGGAAGTTTAATACTAATACAGCTCGCATTATCAATAATATTGTCTTTAGAACCATCATTCGTAACGGTACTTTTTACCAGTGTGGTTACAGTTGCATTTGCTATTAAAACTTCATTTTGATTTGGCTGAATTGTTTGGGAAATCTCTTTTTGACAAGAAACAAAACCGACTAAAAATAAACTCAAAAAAAGAAATTTAATTATTGATTGCATATTTTAATGTTTATTATTATAACCGTTTAGTCCAAAAATACCCTACCTATTTCAAAAAAAATTATCTTTACGTCGCAAATTTAGATACAACTTATTAAAGTTAATGGATATTCATAATAAAAAAGGCTTTTGTGATGAGAAAAATTTTAGTGATTTTTTTCTAAATCATTCTAAATTACTTCATAATTATATTTTTTACAAATGTGGTGATTTAGATTTGGCCAATGATATTGTTCAGGAAGCTTTTTTAAAATTTTGGGAAAACTGTCAAAAAATAATTTCTGGCAAAGCCA
>MGWK01000002.1:35022-47088 GCA_001800975.1 Flavobacteria bacterium RIFCSPLOWO2_12_FULL_35_11
AAACTGTCAAAAAATAATTTCTGGCAAAGCCAAACCTTATTTATTTACCATAGCCAATAATTTATTTTTAAATGACTATTCCAAAAAAAAAGTTGCTTTAAATTTTGTGAAAATTCCTAAAAAAAATTATACCAATGAAAATCCTGAGTTTTTATTGGAAGAAAAAGAATTTAGCGCCAACCTGGAAAAAGCTTTGTCAAAGCTTTCAGAATCCCAAAGAATTGCTTTTTTAATGAATAGAATTGATGGAAAAAAATACAAAGAAATAGCAGAAATACTCAACATATCGGTTAAAGCAGTGGAAAAAAGAATTCATAACGCGCTATTAAATCTAAGAAAGGAAATAGAAAATATTTAATTTATTGGTAGGGTAAAAATCCTTTTATCTGTTATTAAAATATAATGAAAACTATGGAGCAAAATTATTTTCTCGCCAAATGGCTTAACAATGAAATCACTGAAGCCGAGCTTAAAAACCATGTAAGCGAAGAGGAAATACGTGCCTACAAAAAAATAATTTCAGCATCAAACCAACTTGAAGCTCCGGCCTATAATGCTGAAGAAGCATTAGTGAAAATTAAATTAAAGCACTCAAAATCCAAAGTTAAAAAACTTCATTTTATTAATTTCTTTTACAAAGTTGCCGCTGTTTTAGCAATAATAGCCGCTTCCTACTATTTTATTTCTAACAAAAATACCACGTACGCCACAAACTTTGCTGAAAAAACAAGTTTTGAATTGCCCGATAATTCAAACGTTCACCTGAATGCCGATTCTGAAATTACTTTTAAACCAAAAAATTGGAAAAATAACAGAGCGTTAAACTTAAAAGGTGAAGCCTACTTCAGTGTTTTTAAAGGATCGACCTTTACCGTAAATACGGTATTGGGAACCGTTACCGTTTTAGGGACCAAATTTAATGTTGTTGTCAGAGAGCATTATTTTGAAGTTAACTGTTACGAAGGAATAGTTACTGCAACTTTCCAAAATAAAACCATTAAAGTGCCGGCAGGCAGTTCATTTAAAGTATTAAATTCAACCAGTAACCTTGTAAAAATTACCGAAACCAATCCGTCTTGGATAGAAAACAACAGCAGTTTTAAAAGCATGCCTTATAAGTATGTTATTCAGGAAATTGAAAGACAATATGATATAACCATTGTGTATGAAGTTGAATATGCAACTACTTTGTTTACAGGCAATTTTACACATACAAATTTAGAAATGGCGTTACAGGCAATTAGCATCCCACTTAATTTAAAATATTCGATAATAAGTGATAAAAAAGTACGTTTACACCAATAATGAAAATCAACAAGCGGCAACTTTTATTAACTTTAACTTGCTTCCTTTATTCATTTTTTAACTACGCGCAGCAGTTAAATAAAGAGGTAAAACCACTTTTTGAAATATTGGCGACTGCTGAAAAAAAATTTCAAATTACATTTACCTATGCCAATAAAGTAATTGAAGCTATTGAAATTGTCCCTTATTCTGAAAATTTAAACTTAAATGAGGTCCTAATTTATTTTAAAAACAATACTCCTTTAACTTTTACCTTTTTAACAAAAACTAACATTTTAATCAATAAACAGATCGATAAAAATTCAATTTGTGGGTATTTAATAGATGTAAATAGCGGAAATTATATTGAAGGTGCGCTTATTTCTGTATCAAACACCAATCTTAGTACAGTGTCAAACAGAAATGGTTATTTTAAAATTGATGGAATTACTGAAAACCAGGTACTTGAAGTAAGTAATGATACCTATCCAACAATTTATTTAAATGCTTCAAAGCTTTTAGCCAGAAAATCTTGTTTAACCATTTCACTTGCGCAAAAAATTGAAAGACTTCATGAAGTCATGTTAAACAATTATCTAACTTCCGGAATTACTGTAAACACCAATAATACCATTACCATTGATGCACAAAATTCAGGTATATTACCCGGACTTATTGAACCCGATATTTTACAAAAAATACAGGCATTACCGGGAATAAGCAGCATAAACGAAACCATTTCAAACATCAATATCAGAGGAGGCGCCAACGATCAAAATTTATTGCTTTGGGATGGCATAAAAATGTATCATTCCGGTCATTTTTTTGGATTAATATCGGCATTTAATCCGTATTTGGTTAATAATGTAACCCTCATCAAAAACGGAACAAGCTCACAATATAATGATGGTGTTTCAGGAACTATAATTATTGAAACGCTAGATTCAATTCACAAAAAACCTTTTGGCGGCGCAGGTTTTAATCTTTTAAGCACAGATGCATTTGCGCAAATACCTATTTCAGAAAAAGTTGCCATTCAATTTTCCGGAAGGCGCGCTATTACCGATTTAATAAAAACGCCAACTTTTGACCAGTATTTTAAAAAAGCTTTTCAAGATTCAAAAATCACAACCTCCAACACCTCACAAAATGAGTATGCACAAACCAATTCAAAATTTAATTTTTATGATTACAGTTTTAAATTGTTATATAATTTAAATAAAAACAACAGCATTCGGCTTAGCTTTTTAACAGTTGAAAACAAACTTCATTTTAACGAAACATTACAAACCGAAACCGTTTTAAACAGTAAAACAAGTGAACTTGAACAAAGAAATATTGCTGTTGGATTGCTTGTCAACAATAAATGGAACAATAAATTTAAAACATCAATACATACCTACTATACAAAATATGATGTTCATGCCGAAAACTTCTCCTTGTTAAATGAACAGCGGTTGATCCAAAAAAATGAAGTGTTGGAAACAGGCGTTAAGTTAAATACCTATTATAAACTTTCTAAAAATAGTCAACTTTTAAATGGTTATCATTTTTATGAATTAGGAATCACAAATTCTGAAGATGTAAATTTGCCAATATTTATTCGAACCATTAAAAATGTTATTAGAAATCACTCGCTTTTTAGCGAACTGAATTACACCTCAACCAATAACAAAACATTTGTTAATAGCGGTTTCCGACTTAATTATATTGAAAAATTTGGAGCTTTTATCGCTGAGCCAAGAATACAGGCTTTGCAAAAAATAAATTCCAATTTATCTTTAAAAATTGCCAGTGAATATAAAAGTCAAAATGCGACGCAAATAATTGATTTGCAGGAAGATTTCTTGGGTGTTGAAAAAAGTCGCTGGACTTTAGCCGATAACAGCTCAATTCCCATTCTCAAAAGCAAACAGGCTTCACTTGGAATTAATTACAAAAAGAATAATTTTTTTATTGACATAGAAGGATTTTATAAATATGTAAATGGCATTACAACTGCCAATCAGGGGTTTCAAAATCAACATCAATTTATTAAAACTTCGGGTAGTTATACCGTTAATGGCATTGAGTTTTTAATAAATAAAACAACTCGTAATTACAGTACTTGGCTTAAATATACCTTCAATGAAAATAATTATAATTTCCCCCAATTGTCACCCGCCATATTTCCCAATAATTTAGACATAAAGCATACTATTTCCTTTGGCAATACCTACATTTATAAAAAATTGAATTTTGCCTTGGGATTGCTTTGGAGAACGGGCAAACCATATACCACACCAACACAAAACAACAATGTCACTATTGATGGCGTAAACCGTTTTATAAATTACAACGCGCCCAACACCAATCGCTTATCCAACTATTTTAGAGCCGATTTTTCATCAACCTATAAATTTAATTTGAGCGAAAAAGTCAACGGAATGATTGGAGTTTCCGTATTAAACCTGTTTAAAACTAAAAATATTTTAAACACCTATTATAAAATAAACGATAAAAACACTATAAATACCATAAATAACACTTCCATTGGCACCGCACCAAACTTCACTTTTAGAATGTATTTTTAGCAGCAATCTCTATTTTTTAATTGTGAAACGATATTTTAGTGTGATTTTTAAATACATTTTTCTACTTTAAAACCAATTTATATTTCCTTAAAATCTTTAAATTAAGCCAAAAAATAATTCCAATGAATTTTACGCAATTCGTGAATTTTGCTATATATTTGTTATACAAAATGTACTTATAAGCATTGCATTATACAAGAATCAACAGCGCTAAATATAGGTGATGTTGGTTATTGAAAAAGGAAATTTAATTTTTTCCATGCTGCCTTAGCTATGAAAAATGGTTGGTATTTAATCCTGTTTTAATGTTGAATTGCCTTCAGAAGGCAATTATTGTTCAATAAAAGAAATTATCTTATTTATTTTATTGAACTAATTCTGATTTCTATAATAATGAAAACTGTTAATTAAATTTAAGAAAAAAATGAAAACACTTATCACATTGGTCTCATTGGTCTCATTGTTTTTCGCGAAGAATCAAGAAAACTTAACCATTAAAGCAACTTATGACGGATATGAAGAAGGATTCTATTATTTTACCGACGAAAATGATTACAGTTTCTTTTTTGAAGGTGTCGAAGCTACCGCAAGTGAAAAATATGACCTCACCGATAAACGTTTTATTGGAAAAACTTTTGACATAACCTATAAAGTTGAAACCACAAAAGGTGAATATGGAGAAGAATATTATGCCTCAATTATCGTTGATTTAGTGATGGAAGAATAAATTTTTTGAAAGCTTCACTGAAATTATTCTTCAGAATCTCAAAAAAAATTAAAAAAACATACTATTAAAAATGAGTAAAATAATTAAACCGTTGAAAGAAAATTCATCCAATTCTAAAGTAAACGGAATAACAACCATTAAAAGAAACTACTTATTTATTTCAAGATGGGGTGAATCTCTAGATATTGCTTATGCAACCCTTATAGAAGGAAATAACGTAAAATTATATATTGAAGAGAAATCTTACAGGGAAATAGGATATGGTTTTGTGACAAAAGTTTTGGACTGGAAAAAACACGTGGACTGGGCCGATGTCATTATTTTTGATTATACCGGCTATGGAAAAGTGTGTGCTGAATTACGCGCTAAGGGTAAAGTAGTTTTAGGCGGATCAGAATATACCGATAATTTAGAGCTAGACCGAAATTATGGGCAGGATGAGCTTAAAAAACATAAAGTAAAAACCTTGCCCTGGAAAGAGTTTTTCAATTTTCAGGATGCCATAAAGTATGTACAGGAAAATCCGGATGCTTATGTGATTAAGCCCAGCGGAGAAACACAAGAATTTAAACAATTGCTTTTTGTGGGAACTGATGATGAAGGCCTAGATATTATAAGGGTTTTAAAAGCCTATGAAAAATCGTGGGGAAATGATTTTGGCACTTTTCAACTGCAGCGAAAAGTAAAAGGCGTTGAAATTTCGGTATCCGCTTTTTTTAACGGCAGTGAATTTATTTATCCGCTTAATGTCACTTTTGAGCATAAAAAACTTTTCCCAAAAGAATTAGGCGTTTCCACCGGAGAAATGGGAAGCAGCATGTTTTGGGTAAAACATTCCCCAATATTTGACGCGACCTTAAAAAAATTTGAACCCACATTGGCCAAAAAAAATTTTAGAGGCCATATAGATATCAATTGTATTGTAAACGGAAATGGCATTTATCCGTTAGAATTTACCTCTCGCTTTGGGTTTCCCCAAATATTTATACAACGCGCCGGTGTTCATGAACCTTTTGGAAATATGCTTTATAAAATAGCAAACGGCGAAAATTTCACCATCAACGTTAAAAAAGGATTTCAAATAGGCGCATTTGTTGTGGTGCCTCCGTTCCCTTACGATGACAATAAGACTTTCAACCTGTTTTCGAAAGATTCCGTAGTCATTTTCAAAAAGGAAATGAAAGAAGGAATTCATCCTATGCATTTAAAAAAGATAAATGATGAGTGGCTTATAACCGCTGATACCGGTATTGCGGTATTGGTTACGGGAACGGGCATCACCATGAGAGACGCGCAAAAAATGATGTATAACCGTATTGGCAATCTCATTGTGAATAACTGTTATTACAGAACCGACATTGGTGACCGCTGGTTGGAAGATTCGGACAAGCTTTGGTCTTGGGGATTGTTATAAAAATAACCAGTACTTAAAGTGCCTAAAGTTTGGAGTACATAAAGTTAAAAAAAGCATCATACATTAAATATTTGCCTATTATGAACAGTCATTTGATCAACGCAACCGATAACCCTGAGCAGTTTTTTAATATGTTGCCTGAAGACTGGCAGGTTCTTATTGTTCCGTATTGGGAAAGCTACAAGGATGTTGCTAAAATCTACGTCTTAAAAGAAGATGAGGAAGTGGTTGCCGGCGGACTCGTTTTTTCTAAAAGCCTTCCCGATATGAGCGACTTTGAAAGAGCTCAACAACATCTGTTTTCTGAAGGCTATTTATACATTGGTTTTATTTGGGTTCCGATAGATAAAAGAAATCGGCAATTGGCATCCCAATGGCTTACTTTATTGAAAAACCAAGATCCAACCCAAAAATATTGGCTCACCATTGAAGAAGAATGGCTGAAACATTTCTATGAAAAAAATGATTTCAAGCTGATAAAAGAAAGTGATAATGACGATGATAAAGAATGGCTGTTTACTTGGAGACCGCAGACGGAAGTCAGAAGACCGGAGACCGAAGACGGAAGACGGAAGTCCGAAGACGGAAGACGGAAGACGGAAGTCCGAAGACGGAAGACGGAAGACGGAAGTTTGAAATAAATCGTAAATCATAAATCGTCAATCGTTAATTTTTTCCTAATGGCATAAACCCCATAAACCACACCAGCGATTAATAGGTAAGAAAGGCCGCCATCTATGGGTAAGCCTTGCGGATCTGGTGGTAGGTTTAGCGGCGGTGGCGGATCCATTTCAGCAAAAACAGAGATACCTGATAACAACATAACTCCACAACATAAATATGTCAAAATTTTTCTTCTCATCTTTTTTAAATGTGATTTCTAATAATCACTATTTTTAATTGTGATCAGAACTACTCTTTGTATCACCCAGAACTCCGTTTAACGAAATTAAAGACTATGTCTATTTATTTAATAATAATTCTTTTTGAAATTGTTCCGTTTGTTATATTTATTTGAACCATATAAACACCTGTTGCCAGTTTTACAGGCAATGAAATAATTCTTCTGTTAAGATTGGTGTTCCAAGTATTCATGGTTTGCCCTAAATAATTGTAGAGGGAAATGCTTCGTATTTCATCTGTGCCATTGTTTTTTATTTGCAATTCTTCACTGGTGTTGTTCACAAATACGTGATAATTTTTGTCTTCAATAATTGGATCCACAATCAATATATCTGTTCCCAAATCATCTGCCATCAATTTTTGATATTTAAAAATTAAGGAGAATCGGTCCAAATAGGTGCCCGCTGCCAATTCAATTTCAAAAGGCCTTTGGGAAATGTTGTGTGTTTTTCCGGTAAATTTATCTTTTATATGCAAGGTTGTATTTTCAGCAATGTTTTTGACATCCTCAATTTTAATGCTAGCCAAACCTACTTTTGCAATTTTAAGGCCCAATGGTAATTCTTGATCTTCATCAAAATTATTTACGCCCTGAATCACCAATTTTCCACTGCCAAGTTGCCAAAACATATCTTCCTTGCTGTCTTCACTTAGCGGGCCATCAAAACCAATGTCAAATTGATTCGTTGTATTAGGATCAACACCTGCCAATAATTGACGATGATAGCCTTCTGGCGAATCAAAAACCAGTCTGATTCTCGCATAGGTAACCGCATCGGTTTCTTTTTCTTTAATCTTTGTTTTAGTATTGGATTTTAAAAATATCGATCCATTATTTAGCAACCCAGTAACAACTTCCCGTTTAAAAACCCTTTGGTTGTTTTTAAAAACTAAAGTTCCGCCATCAACTGATATTGGTCCAGTCCCATCTGGATCAGTACCTTCAACAAAAAATGCTTGTCCAACAGGAATATAACGTTCTGGTTTCTTAAATCCAGAGACGCCATCATTAACAGATAAAGGAGTATTGGATTTTGCAGGAACACCTCCCATTAATGTGTAAGTAGCGTAACCACCAGCATATTGCGCTAAGATATGATTGTCCGTTCTTCGAAAATGATCCCAAAAATAAAGCGCACCATTAAAAACATTTACCCCAGCCCTACCAGACAAATTATCTAATATAAATTCATCGGCATCGAGCGCAGACGGATAAGGATTTCCTATTAAATACGAGCCATCTTTTGCCAAACCTAACGAAATATCTCCAGAATGCGGTTTGCCGACAAAAACATAGTTTTGCAATTCATCAACATCAGCAGCGCCGCCAGTTCCTTTCATTGTAAAGCCCTCTCCACTTTTTAACTGAACATAACTTGCAATAAATTTCCATTGATAATAATTATCCCAATCAGTATTAGAAGCGGAAATCAAAGAATTGTAGGACCAAATCCAACGATTGCTAATTTTTATAGGGCTTGTTAAAGTACCATCTGCAAAATAGGCGCCGTCACCAAAAGTAATTATACCAGGAGATGCGGAATTTGTACCATCTTTTAAAATATCTCTAACGGCATAAGGCTCATTATTAGCAAAATTGTTTAAAGGACTTACCGGTGATGACCAATAATTGTAATTGAAGCTATTTTTTTGTCCTTGCTGGTCACGTTCTATATAGCCGGAGCTAGTTGGTTCAAAAATACTTTCGCTGAATTGGGTAGGCATATACCTTTTTTGCACTAATTGAGATTCTCCCACCAAATCAATATTGCCATTTAACAATAAATAATGCGATATAAATAATTCATTACCGCTATTATTTTCATTCAATGGCTGTCCCGGATTGGCAATTGTCAATAATTTGCCAGATGTATCAGACAATAACCCTAAAACTCTAATATCTCTGTTTCCTGAACTAATATCATGCGAAATTTTCACAATATTCCAGTCTATTGGATCTCCATTTACCCCTGTGCTATTTGGCGCATCCCAAACATCATAATGTGTCCATGTATTATCAGTACCCCAAGGTTGACCATCAACTCTTGAAGTATATGGTATTGGTGCTGTTTCATTTTGATCTGAATCAATATTTCTTAACCTGCCTGAAGGACCTTTTGTTGGTGTTAGGTAGCCACAACCAATATTCATATGATAATAACCCAATAAATTTGTTGCCCATGACAATCCATTAACAACTATTGGTACAATTTCTCCTATAATGTCATCAGATCCACTCAATTTTATTTCTTGATTCATCATTTGGTGAAGCTGGTCATCTGTAAGCGCCACATTCCAAATACGTAATTCATCTAACCAACCATAAAAGTTATTTGTCGCAGTATTAGAAGATCCATCAGAGTCATCTAACGCACCCAATATACATTCAACATTGCCCGTTGTTGCTTCTGGAGCAATACCAGCCACAGTTCTAAGAAGTATTCCATCAATATATATATTGTAGTTTGTGCCATCAAAAGTGACTGCCAAATGATACCATCTATCAATACCAATACTATATTGAGAATCAATTGAACCATTGCCAAAAGAAGAGTACCAATAAAATTTAACTATGCCACCTTCTAAATTCAAATTATAGCCTTTTGTTGTATCGGTGATTAGCCTTTTAGAAAATATGGTTTGGGTACCGGTAACACTATTTGGTTTTACCCAAGTTTCAATACTAAAAGCACCATTAAGTGAATAATTATCTTTAAATGTTACAAAATCATCATCGCCGTCAAAATTTATATTATTACAACTTGTTATAGTAACAATAACATCATCAAAACAACCATTAGCTAAGGTCCATCTTAAAGTGTATGTACCAGGCTCTGCCGTGAAAGTTGCTCTTGGATCCAAATTACTCGAAAACGTTGGGGAAAATGCATTACAACTTGTTGGAGTGTATGGTAAAAACGACCAAGTCCCTATAACTCCAGTACCTGGATAATCTGTATCACCTGCACCAACATCTGGTACAACATAAAGACCAGCTTTCCATGCACCATTGTTGTAATTTTGTACAGCTGTTTGACTATTGTCGTAGGCATTTAGTGTAATACTCGATTGACCACATTCTCCAGTTTGAGGAGCAAAATCTTGGCCCGCATAAGCCAAGCTGGTATTTATAGATACGTATTCGGTACCATCATCAGTATCTGCTCTACACCCATTTACCAATGTAGTTACTCCATATTCCTGAATACCTGGCGTTACAGGTGTTAAATTAACAGTATTGCCAGTTGCAATTATGCCACCATCCTCATCTGTACACACTAATTCTTCATCTATTGGTGCATATGGAAAACCAACGTCATCAATTACCCAACCACTATATACATTAAAGTTTGAAGGTATCGTACCGCAAGTATTCCCAATTGCCGGAGGGAAATAGGTGTTATTACATTGAGCCTTACCCAATGCATCAAATGTAAATTTAACTCGAAGGTTTGACATATCTATATATGAAGATAAATCAATTGAAGCGAATTGAAACGGATCGGAAGTTGGCTGTTGTCCATTTGGACCACTGCCGCAAGAACCTGAGTTTGATTTTACCTCAAAGCCACTATCATTCCCAGAAGTATAATTGTCACCTTGTTCTGTATTTAATATAATATTATACGTATTACCACCATCCAAAGAGAGCTTTATTTCACCAGATCCACCATTACAGAAAAAATACGCTTGGTAAAATTCTAATATAGCTTCGGTAGCTGTCATGCCAATGGTATTAAAAATAGGTGTTTCCAAAGTTGTTTTATATGGACCCCAAGCAACAGCGAATTTCGTATTATCAGAAGTGTCGTAACGAATACCACCTTGTATAGTAGGACCGTTAGTTTCCTTCCAAGTAGGTTCGGAAGTATTATTACCACTTGCAGGGAAGAATCCGTCTATGCCATCAACACGCCAACCGTCTGGCTGAGCTTCATTAAAGAAACCTCCATCACCAAATTGACCTCCATAGTCAAAAAAGCTTTCAGCTTCTATTGTTACTGATTCATTCAAACATATTTGCGTATTGGTAATACTTACAATTCTAGGTGGTTCATCAGGTGGTAAAAAACGCATTATGGCCACAGGTGAAGTCTCAATACAATCTCCAGATTGAATAATTAATCTCACAAAAGTTGTTGTCGTTAAATTTGTTAATGTGTATTGTGTAAGACCACTAGTTCCCGGTATATCAACCCAATTTGGACTAATTTCTGTAGATCTTTGCCATGTACTTATATTACTTGGATTAATATTGCTATTACTATCCAAATTAAGTGTTAATTGCACATCTTTTGGATCGGCAATACCACCCGGACAAGCAGTTACCTCAATAAGGTTACTGGCCGGTACGGCAGGAACAGGAGAAGGATTTACCACGACACCTGTCAATGTGCCACTCGTAATTATAGGTGCTTCAACGGTAACTTCTACAGCACAAACGGTTTCATTACCATTATTGTCCGTAATTGTTAAATCAACATAATTTATACCAATATCATTGCAACCAAAAACAGTTTGAGCAAGCACAATTGAATCAATTCCGCAAGCATCACCGGAACTGGTATATAAAGCGTTAACATCAGTAATTGTAGCTTCTCCTGTATATGAGTTTAAAGTAAGTGTAATGACTCCACAATTTGCATTTGGTGGCGTAACATCTTCAACGGTGACTGTCGCAGGACAAGTTGATTCATTTCCCTCATTGTCCGTTACCGATAAAGTAACCGTGTTTGGACCAATATCCTCACACGTAAAAGTTGTTTTGGATAAACTTAGCAAGGATATTCCGCACGCATCATTCGAACCATTGTCAATTTGACTTGCACTAATAGTTATTTCTCCTGATGCATCGAGCTGAACTGTGATATTTTGGCAAAGAGCTGTTGGTGGTTCATTGTCCGTTACTGTCACTGTTTTTGATCCTGTAGTCGTATTTCCGGCTGCATCGGTAACTGTATAATTAATTGTGGTGACTCCTTTGTTAAACGTATAAGTGCCCACCTGACCTGCTGTGGAGGTTTTTACTGTATCTCCACTCAATGTATAAGCTATCGTTGAACCGGTACAGTTGTCTCCAAAAGTAGCGTCCGTTACTGCAACCGAAGCCGTACATAAACCAGCCGCTGTATTCGCAGTTTGATTCGTGCCTGCAGTGAGAGTTG
>MGWK01000003.1 GCA_001800975.1 Flavobacteria bacterium RIFCSPLOWO2_12_FULL_35_11
CATATTGATGGCAGTTCCCCTAAGGCACATGTTTAAACAGCCCTATTTGGCACGCGCTTTTTTGGGATCGTTTTTGATTTTTTGGTTTTTGACCATCAACCATTCCGCCATGCGTATCGCATTTCCGGGCTTTATTTACGGACTTAGTGTAGCAGTGATTACGTTTAAAGGACTTGATGAGGAAGAAAGTGGGTTATGAGTTATAAGTTATTAGTTAATCTCGATTAACTCCCCTCTCGAGAGGGGCTAGGGGTGTGTAAAAAAACATGAGAAAAAAATAAAAAATTAATAAAAACCGGTCAACACCAATTATGAAAGTGTAGATTGAAACTTGGAACCTGAAACATGAAATTTGAAATTTGAAAAAAATAGTCTACATAGGAAACAACCTGGCTGAAAAATCAAACTACCATTCCGCGATGGCTGCCTTAACGAAGCTATTGCAAAAGGAAGGCCATTCAGTCATTTGTTCCTCTGATAAAACCAATAAATACAGTCGATTGCTGGCGATGTGTTACACCATCATAAAGTATAGAAAAACAACAGAGGTGGTGCTTATCGACACCTTTAGCACGTCAAACTTTTATTACGCGCTCATCACATCTCAATTGGCCAGGATTTTATCATTGAAATACATCACCATTCTGCATGGCGGCAACTTGCCTTACAGACTAAAACATTCCGAATTTTTTTCCATACTGATTTTTAAATATGCGTATCAAAATGTGAGTCCGTCTTTGTATCTGGCGCATGAATTCAAGAAATACAATTTTGAAACTGGGTACATTCCCAACACGATTCCAATCGCGGAAATTCCTTTTAAATTGCGCACTTTATTGGAGCCTAAATTATTGTGGGTGAGGGCTTTTGACCAAATTTACAATCCCGAAATGGCCGTTAAAGTGCTTGCCTTATTAAAAACAACCCACGAAAATGCAAGTTTGTGCATGGTGGGTCCCGACAAAGATGGTTCATTAAACCAGGTAAAAGCGCTGGCAAAACAATTAGGGGTCGCCGACAGCGTAATCTTTACGGGCGTGTTGCCAAAAGAACAATGGCACCAATTGTCGGTAAACTATGATATTTTTATCAATACCACCAACATAGACAATATGCCGGTAAGCGTAGTAGAGGCGATGGCTTTGGGTTTGCCCATAGTTTCCACCAATGCGGGCGGATTACCGTATTTGATAGAAAACGGGGTGGACGGACTCCTAATTCCTTTGAATGCCGAAAATAAAATGGCGGAAGCCATAGAATCCTTGCTCAACAATTCGGAAAAAGCGGGGGGGATGTCCAAAAATGCCCGTGAAAAGGCGGAGAAATTCGATGGAAACAGCGTGAAAACACAATGGCATAAATTATTGGAAAATGTTTAAAGGAATCTTTAAAATCGGCCAGCGATTAAGGAATCCATCCTTAACAACTTGGTTTCATTTTCTGAAAGCATCGGAAACCTGGCCCTTGGCTTCTTTGGAAGCCTATCAATTGAAAAAATTGAAGGAATTGGTGGCGGTTGCTTATGCAAACTCAGCCTATTATAAAAATATTTTTGAGGCATTGGGGATGAAGCCATCCGATATCCGATCGCTAGAGGATCTTAAAAAGTTGCCCATCACCACCAAGTCAGATTTGTTGGTTTACAATAAAGAAATTCATACCAACCTTACTTTTAAAAAACTTTTTCAGGCAAATACCTCAGGAACTTCAGGGGAATCCTTAAAATTTAACAGGGAAGAATTGGCCGACTCCTTTAACCGGGCGTCCATTTATAGAGGATATTCCTGGTACAACGTAAATCCGTGGGAGCGCAATGGCTATTTTTGGGGCTATAATTTTTCAGAAATGGCGGTGCTTAAAATAAGGATTTTGGACAGTTTGCAAAATCGGTTCAGAATTTTCAATTACAGGAAAGAATCCATCGATTTTTTTATAAAAAAGCTTAAAAATGCCAAATACCTGCACGGCTATTCTTCCATGGTTTATGAAACGGCAAAAATAACCAACAGCCTAAATTTGGAGAAACCTTCAAACTTAAAAATGGTTAAAGGCACTTCAGAAAAAATATTTGAGGCCTATCAGGAAGAAATCCAAAAGGCATTCGGGCAAAGAATGATCAGTGAATATGGGGCCGCCGAAACAGGAATTATCGCTTATGAGTGCCCTAAAGGAAAGATGCACCTTAATATGGAAGGGGTGATTGTGGAAGAAATTGACCATGAAATTGTGGTGACCAATCTGCAGATGCAGGCCTTTCCCATCATTCGCTATAAATTGGGTGATTATATTAAGTTGGCGACAAAAACCGCAACGTGCGAATGCGGCATGCAACATTTAATTATTGAAGAGGTAACAGGACGTATTGGGCAGCCGGTTTATGGTAAAATCAATACCTATCCCAGCCTCTATTTTTATTATATCTTTAAAAACTTGGCGACCAAACAGGGGTTACTGTTAACCTATCAGGTGGTTCAGGAGGAAAAAGGGAAATTATTTTTTTTGATAGAACAACCTTTAGATGACAGGCAATTAAACTATTTGGAAAATGAAATTGGGGTTTATTTTAAAGAGGATATGGAATTTAAAATTGAACATTCACAAAATTTATCGACTCCCAATAAAAAACTAAAAAGTTTTATTTCTAATATTGCATAAATGAATCCATTGGTATCCATCATAACGCCCTGCTTTAATGGGGCAGATTTTATAGCAGAAACCATCCGGTCGGTGCAAAATCAGACTTTTACAGATTGGGAATGGTTTATTGTGGACGATTTTTCAAAAGACGCCACTGTTTCCATCATTGCTGAATATTCGCAAAATGATGCCCGAATTAAACTGTTGCCGCTTAAAAAAAACGCAGGGGCGGCCGTTGCCCGTAATATGGGAATTGCCTTGGCCAAAGGAAAATATATGACTTTTATTGATGCGGATGATGTGTGGTCGCATCGGTTTTTAGCCGAGAATGTTGCAAGAATCGCGCAATCGGAAGGCTTTTTGTGCGCCTCTTATGAAATGTACGACGTTTCTCTAAAGCTAAAATTAGGGGAATTGAGAGTGCCTGAATACGCCACCTATGCGGCAATTTTAAAAACGAACACCATCAGTTGTTTAACGGCATTTATAGATATTTCACGTTTGGGAAAAGAATTCATGCCCGAAATAAAATACCGTCAGGATATGGGGCTGTGGTTAAAATACTTGAAAAAAATAAATAGGGTGGAAGGCATTCAGGAAAGCCTGGCCATTTACAGAATTCGAAAGCAATCACTGTCCGGCAACAAAGTAAATTTGTTGAAACATCAGTGGGCTTTTTACCGGGATGTTGAAAATCTATCCGTATTAAAATCATCTTATTATTTTACCCTTTGGATGTATTACGGATCAAAAAAATACTGGTTGCTTAAAAAAAGTTAAAAGTTAAAAGCCTAATTTGTTATAAGTTAAATGTTGAAAAGTTAAAAGCCTGCTTGCCATAGTTAGGTTAATAGTTAAAAACATGAACTTAGAAGTATACATAAAATTCCCCTCTTGAGAGGGGTTAGGGGTGTGTAAAGAACATGAAGAGGAAAATAATTAATAGATACAAGTCAACACTAATCAGGGAAGCCAAAGCTCAAATTCACCACAATTAACTCCCCTCTTGAGAAGCCTGTCCCGTTTTTAGAACGGGAGGGTTATGGGCAATGTCATTAAGTTAAGACTTTGATGCTCTTTTTTTGTCCTTCCGAGGCATGAGGAATCTCATAATGGTTAGCTAGTTTGATGTGATTTCTCCTTTGTCGGAATGACAAATATCCTTAACTTAATGACATTGGGGTTAGGGGTGTGTAAAAAACATGAAAAATAATAGTAATTAACAATCAAAAATCCAAAATTTTGCGTAGCACAGGCAATTATTTTGCAAACCAATCGTTAGAATTTTGTAAAAAATTAGCATAACTTTGACTGCTGCTTAAATGAAAAAGAAAATAACGATTTTAAATGCACGCTGAAAAATTTTACTTCAACATTTCTGAACGCCGCTTATATTTACGCGTTCTTGATATTGGTTTTATGTTGCTGGGCTTATATGTGCTTAATAATTTTTTTAAATTCGACTATTTTAATTTTTCAAGTCCAAGCTGTAATTTATGGATTTCAACGTTAATAATTTACCTGTTGGTATTTGGGGAAATTTTTGAAATGTACGATCTGAAGGTTGCCAGCGACAAGTATTTAACCTTAAGAAGCACCGTAATTACCGTATTTTTCGCCACGTTATTTTATGTATTTACGCCTGTAATTTCTCCGATATTGCCTACGAACAGGTTGCAGTTGGCATATTTTTCGCTGACTTTGCTTTTTTCGATTCTTCTGAATAGATTATTTTACATACAGTTGATATTTTCTCCACGTTTTCTTAAAAATATATTGTTGGTTGCCGATAGTTCCCAATTGGCAGGCTTGGTTACCGCCATTCAAAATAAGAGCGCGAATCGCATTGTGGCGGTTGTGTCAGATGCTGCGATGGCTGATGATGACAAAATATCTTTTATTGCTGTTTCTGACGCCAATTTGGAAGAGATTGTAAAAGAAGAAGGCATCAATGAAATTGTTATTTCCTCAAATAATCTTCAATTTATAACCCCGGAATTAAACAACCAACTTATTTTGTTGTTTGAAAAAGGCATGGCAATCAGAAGTGCCGATAATTTTATTGAAGATGAAACCCATCGCATCTCAGAAACAAAATTAACCACCGATTTTTACAATTATTTTACCTTCAGCAAAAGCCATCAGAACAATTTATATCTGGCATTCAGGCGTGTTTTGGACATATTGTTTTCACTTATTGGAATTTTAATTTTTATCTTGTTGATACCGTTCATTTTTGTGGGCAACCTGATTGCGAATAAAGGATCTTTGTTATACACCCAAAAAAGGGTGGGCAAAAAAGGAAAAAAATTCAAGATCATTAAATTCAGGACCATGGTTGAAAATGCAGAGGAAAACGGTGCGGAATGGGCGAAGAAAAATGACAGTCGCGTAACTGCTTTTGGCAGAATTCTAAGAAAAAGCAGGATGGATGAAATTCCGCAGTTCATCAATGTTTTAAAAGGCGACATGAGTTTGATTGGTCCGCGTCCGGAAAGGCCTGAATTTGTGAGGATGTTGGCAAAGGAACTTCCTTTTTATACCATACGTCACGTGGTAAAACCAGGATTATCAGGCTGGGCGCAAGTGATGTATCCCTATGCGCATTCTGTGGACGACCAGCATAAAAAATTAATGTACGACCTGTATTACATTAAAGAGCGAAATTTATTGATGGATTTAAAAATCGTCATCAAAACCATCAGCACCATCTTATTCTTCAGGGGAACCTAAATAATGTTATATGTTGATATGTTAAGTCTACAACCAATAACAATTAACATATAACGTATAACATATAATTTAGTTAAAATTCGCTGGTAAAGTGCAGCTTCACGTTTGGATATTTATCCTGGGTCATTTGTATGGAAAATGCAGAGTCAGCCAAAAATACCAATTGTCCTTGTTTGTCGTGTGCCAGATAGCGTTGTTTTACCCGTTTAAAATCTTTGAATTCTTCGCTTTTCGGATCTTTAGGATCCACCCAGCAGGCCTTGTGCACGTGTAAATTTTCATAACTGCATTTTGCCCCGTATTCATGTTCCAATCGGTATTGGATCACTTCATATTGCAACGCGCCAACAGTTCCGATAACTTTTCGGCCATTAAGCTCTAAGGTAAATAACTGCGCCACGCCTTCATCCATCAATTGATCCAATCCTTTGAATAATTGTTTCGATTTCATGGGGTCGGCATTGTTTACATAACGGAAATGTTCCGGCGAAAAACTAGGAACACCTTTAAAGTTCAGTACTTCGCCTTCGGTTAAAGTATCCCCGATTTTAAAGTTTCCGGTATCGGGTAGCCCAACAATGTCTCCCGGGAAAGATTCTTCAACAATTTCCTTTTTTTCGGCAAAAAAGGCATTCGGACTTGAAAATTTGAATTTTTTATTCAACCGCACATGCAAATAAGGGACATTTCGTTTAAAAGTACCCGAGACAATTTTAACGAAAGCCAGGCGGTTTCGGTGATTGGGGTCCATATTGGCGTGGATTTTAAAAACAAATCCGGTAAGCGTTTCTTCTTTGGAGTCCACCAAACGGATATCGGCCATTTTTGGTTGCGGCGATGGGGCAATTTCAATGAAACAATCAAGCAATTCTTTAACCCCAAAATTGTTTAGGGCCGAACCGAAAAACACAGGTTGCAGGTTGCCGCTTAAATAGGCGTTTTTATCAAAATCTGGGTACACTTCCCTTAAAATTTCCAATTCATCGCGCAAGGTATTTGCGGCTTTCTCGCCTATAATATGGTCCAGTTCCGGCGTGGAAATATCGGTCAGCTCAATTCCTTTGGAAACGGTTTGTTTGTGGTCGCCCGAAAACAGGTTTATTTTCTTTTCGTAAATATTGTAAATGCCCTTAAAATCGTAGCCCATTCCAATAGGGAAACTCAAAGGCGTCACGGTCAAACCCAATTTTTGTTCCACTTCATCCAGCAAATCGAAAGCGTCTTTTCCCTCGCGATCCATTTTGTTGATAAAAACGATGATGGGGATTTTGCGCATTCTGCACACTTCCACCAGCTTTTCAGTTTGCTCTTCAACCCCTTTCGCCACGTCAATCACCACAATAACGCTGTCAACCGCAGTCAGTGTCCTAAAAGTGTCCTCGGCAAAATCCTTGTGCCCGGGCGTGTCTAAAATATTAATTTTTTTCCCTTTATAATTAAAAGCCAATACAGAAGTGGCCACAGAAATTCCCCTTTGGCGTTCAATTTCCATAAAATCGGAAGTGGCGCCTTTCTTGATCTTGTTGCTTTTAACGGCCCCTGCCTCTTGTATGGCGCCCCCAAACAGCAATAATTTCTCGGTTAAGGTGGTTTTTCCCGCATCAGGATGTGAAATGATTCCAAACGTGCGTCTGCGTTGTATTTCTTCTAAAAAAGTCATCACTAAAATTTTGAGGTGCAAATATATGGCTATTTACACGAATTGCCAATTAGAATTTACAGGTCTTTTAGGTGGGCGTTTCCCTGCGGGTCGCGCTTTTCGCTAAATCTTTTTTTCCGTTTCTCTTCAAAAAAGGATACCACTTCAATCGCTAACGCAAATTGATTTACGATTTTTGACTGACGATTTACGACAAAATCTTACAACTTTTTTGCGCTCTTTGTGCATTTCTTTGCGTCCATTGCGGTTAAAAGATATCAGTATTTTGGCAATTAGCCAATCCAAAATTTGTCACCCTGAGCGCAGTCGAAGGGCAAAATTCAAAATTTATAATTCAAAATCATCAAAGATTTAATCCCTGATTTTATCAAGCAAATCATTAAGTTGTGCCACTTCTTCAAGCGTTAAATGCTGTATTTTTTGGTCAAGTTCCTTTTCTTGTGTATCAATTTTAGCCAGGGTATCCAATCCAAGTTGTGTAATTTGAATGTCTTTTTGTCGCCGGTCCTGTTTACATTCCTTTCTGGCCACCAGTTTTTTGGCCAGCATTCTGTCAACAACCCTGCTGATGTCCGAGTTTTTGTCGAGCATCCTTTCTTTCAGCAAACCAATGCTTGAGGCGGCCGGATATTGGCCTCTTAAAATGCGAAGCACATTAAATTGTGTAAGGGACAATTCAAGCGGCTTGATAATTTCCAGCAGTTGTTCGGAAAGATAATTGTGGGTGAAATGTATATTTACCCGTGCTTTCTGATACTCATTGTTGAAGTTGCTTTTTATTTCGTCCTGAATTTTCATGCGCTGTAAAATTTACGTAAAAGTACAAAAAAGAACGTGTGAAAATCAATGGTTTAACAATCGAAATTCACACGCTAAAATTAAATAGGTAATTAAATTTTTGCCAATTCCACTTTGGCGGTAATGGTCACTTCTTCACCAATCATAAGGCTTCCTGCTTCCAAAACGGAGTTGTATTTTAGTCCAAAATCAGTTCTGTTGATCACGCCAGTAACTTTAAGTCCGGCTTTGGTGTTTCCCCAAGGATCTTTTGTGGTACCTCCATAAGTCATCGCCAAGGTAATTTCTTTGGTAACGCCGTGCAAACTCAAGTTTCCTTTTAAATTGTATTTATGATCTCCTGTTTTTTGAACGGAAGTGCTTACAAAAGTCATTTTTGGGTATTTTTCTGTCTCAAAAAAGTCGGCACTCTTTAAATGCCCATCTCTTTTTGCGTTGTCGGTATCCACGCTGTTTACATCAACGGTAAAGTTAATTTTTGCGTCAGAAAAGTCAGCTTTTGTTGTGATTATTGAACCTTCATACTTAGAAAAGATACCTTCAACTTCAGAAATGACCATATGGTCCACCGCAAATCGAATAGAAGAATGTGATGGGTCAATATTCCAGTTAGTTTGTGCTTGCACCAAGGCAACACTAAATAAGGCAATTACAATACTTAATTTTTTCATGATTTAGATATTTTCAGGTTGTTTATTAATTAGGATGCAAATGTATGTCAAAACAATATATGTTGCAACATATATTGTAAAAAAAAAATATAATTTCAGTAAAAATATTTTATACTACTGACTGTCAATTAATTATAAAAAATAAATTTTAGGTTATTTAACGCCTAAAAAGTGTAAATTTGCAGTATAGAACATAAGGTATGCTAGAAGAACAAGTCATATTGGTAAACGAGAAAGACGAAAGAATTGGTTTAATGCCAAAAATGGAGGCGCATGAAAAAGCGGTGCTGCATAGGGCTTTTTCTGTGTTTGTCTTTAATGTTAAAAACGAGTTGCTGTTGCAGCAACGTGCAGCCCATAAATACCATTCGCCTTTATTGTGGACAAATACCTGTTGCAGCCACCAGCGCGACGGGGAAGGGAATGTGGAAGCCGGCAAACGACGTTTGGAAGAGGAGATGGGTTTTGTCTGCGATCTAAAAGAAGTGACCTGGTTTATTTACAAAGCGCCGTTCGACAACGGGCTGACGGAACATGAACTGGACCATATCCTCATTGGTTATCATAATGACAATCCGATATTGAATAGGGAAGAAGTTGAAAATTTTAAATGGATGACCATTGAAGAAGTGAAAAATGATATGAAACTGCATCCTGAAATTTATACGGAATGGTTTAAAATTATTTTCGACAAATATTACAGTTTTATCAGTCATTAAAAAAATAAGTATGCAAGTAACCGTTAACAGAAAAGCACATTTTAATGCAGCGCACCGATTGTACAATGCCTCATGGACGGATGCGCGGAATGCCACCGTGTTTGGCAAATGCGCAAATCCGCATTATCACGGACATAATTATGAGCTCATCGTAGCTGTTAAGGGCGAAATTCACCCGGAAACCGGTTTTGTGATGGATATGAAAATTTTGAAAAGTTTGATTGAAACGGAAATCGAAGAACAATTCGACCATAAAAATTTAAACGAGGAAGTCCCTGAATTCAAAACACTGAATCCCACTGCCGAAAATATTGCGGTGGTCATCTGGAACAAACTGCGTCCAAAAATCGATAAAAACCTGGCGCTTTCCATAACGCTTTATGAAACCCCAAGAAATTTCGTGACCTATTCCGGGGAGTAAAAAAAGTAAAATTAACAATTAAAACATTTAACTCCCCTTAATAGACTTGTGTTTCGGAGTCAAATCAGGGGTTAATGGTGCGTATTTTAAATGAACCAAAATTTAAAATCTAACAATTCAAACAAATAACCAATAACTCAAAACTCATAATTAAAAAGGCGAGCTCAAGCTCGCCTTTTTTTACTAATTCAAGAAAATGGCATTGGTAAAAAACAGTTTCCCGTTTTGCCAAAACGAACGGAATAACGGATTGTCCACCATATAAATGAGTTGTCCTTTTCCTTTTTGCTCAACCCCGAACAATAAAGAATTCGGAACATTTTTTAAAGCTTCAGACCCTGCAAATCCTGAAATATTTGTAGTATTTTCCGGAAAATAACCAACGTTGGCACCATCTTTTAATAATTTATAGGAAGTGCCGCTTAATTTTAAGCTATGGTAAAAATTAGGATAACCAAAAGCCAAAGGATGCGTATTGTCTAAGTTGCTTTTAAAAATACTGCCTGTAATGGTAGTTTTAAGATAATCACGTTCTTGTTGATTGTATGGGATTAAATTAGGTTTAGGATTGTCCTTATCTTTTAGGGTGTCTTTTTTTACTTTTAATGCAAACCCATCTTTATCGGCAAAACTATTTAAGGAACTTCCAATGGCTATAATAGTTCCTCCATTTGATACGTATGAAGTTAAAGTTTCCAATTCAGCCTTATCGGCATCGTAGTCATCGGTTAAAATTAATACATCGTATGTTGAAAGATCCGTGCGGTTTAAATTTAAATTATTGATGATGGTTAACGGATATTTTAATTGCGTTTCAAAAAAGTGCCAAATTTCTCCAAAACTTAATGAAGAAACTCCTTCACCGGCAATTGCCGCAATTTTTTTAGGTTTAATTAGTGAATAATTTGAGGAGCCAAAATCGGTTCCTGAATCTACAAAACCAGAAGTTACTGAAGCTAATTTCGTATTTAAACGATTGGCTAAATTTGTGATTAATTCATCAAAATTTTTAAGATGTCCATTGTCTGCACGCATAATGACCAATGTTCCTTTTTTATAGGAATTTCCTTCAATTGAAAAATCGGCTTTATTAAATCTGACATTAAATTTGTTTTCTAACAATTCCCCCAGAAAAGAGGCGTCAGAAACTTCATTCCATTTATGGATATAAGCATAGGCATTATTATTTGCGGCGTTGTTGTTTGTGGTTTTGTCGGAAGTTGAATTTTTATGAATCCCTACAGCAGCGTTTGATGCAAATCCTTGTAAGCCATAGGCATACGGAATGCTCCAGGCAGTAATGTCGTAAGTTAACGAATCAGTGAGCTTTGCTTGTTGTTCAAATAAAACTTTCACCATTTTTCCTTTAGTTTGATTGGTTGGAATCACTAAATCGCGCATGGTGGTTTGGATTGATTTTACGGAATTTGAAGAATAATCATAGGCTTTAATTGTTATTTCTTCAGCCGGAAAACTGTAAATTTCATGTTTTTGCAGTAAATCAACTACCTGATTAATTTTTTCAGGGTCCCCTCTTAAAACATAACTTTGATATGCTGACTTGGTGTTGTTAAAGAAATTTTTAAACTCTGAAAGTAATTTTGAAGTATTTTTGGAAGTCATTTCAACTGTAGAAATACCTGTTGTAAAATGATGGGCAATTCTGTCCTTTAATGTAAGAACTGTCTTATTTTCTATCGTTACCCCTAATCCGGCACCAATTCCTGCTTGTTCATAAGTCATTCCAATGGCACCCATATAGGTTGGATACGTGTCTCCATAGCTTGGGTATAATAAGTCAAAGGCTTCTTTTGTAAAATAACGCCAACCATTTTTGTCAAAGTATTTGGCATTGTTTTTTCCTATTTGTGCTTGAAAATCACGTTGCCAATCTGTAATTATTTCATGAAAAGGTTCTGCGCCAGGGGCAAAATAATAAGGACTTTCGTAACTTTGTTCGTGAAAATCGACATGAACTTGCGGTAGCCATTTATTGTATATTTTTAAACGCTGTTGTGTTTCAACTTGTGAAGCCCAGGCCCAGTCTCTATTTAAATCGAATAAATAATGGTTTGCCCTACCTCGTGGCCAAGGTTCCCTATGTTCAAAAGCATTTGGATCCACATTATATGGAGTGCTTTTTGTTTGGTCGTACCAGTTTACATAGCGGTCGCGTCCATCAGGATTTAAGCAGGGATCAATAATGACAAGGGTGTTTTTAAGCCAATCTTTTTTATTTGTAACCAACTCATACAATGTTTGCATCGCTGCTTCCGTGCTTGATGCTTCATTGCCATGTACATTGTAACTTAACCAAACTGTGGCAACTTCTGAAGTAAAATCGCCTTTTAAAATTCCTGATCTTTTTAAGTTGTCTTCCCTAATATTTTCTAATTTGTTAATATTTTCTTCTGAAGAAATAAAAGACAGGTATAAAGGCCGGTTTTCATTCGTGATGCCATATTGTTCAAGTTTCACATTTGTTGAATTTTCACTGACATAATTGAAATAATCCACCACTTTATGATGTCTCGTGAATTGAGATCCCAATTCATAACCTAAAAATTCGGCCGGGGATTTAAGGGTTTGTGAAATGATTGCGGAAAAGGTAAATGCGGTGAATAAAATGGTAAAAATGATATTTTTTTTCATAAATGATAAATTTTAGACGCTGGTATCTTTTGGGTAAATGATGTCAAAATAATTGGTTTGCTATTTTCTGTTGAATTATGTTACCATTAAAAAACAATGATACAACAAATATTTAATGCTGTCAAAAATAAAAGCAGGCTACTTTTACTTCTGATGGTTACGATATAAAATTACAAAGGAGCTAAGTAAAACACATAGCTCCTTTGATGATGAACTAATTTATATTTTAATTAATAGCCTTCATTTTGGGTTAAATTTGGATTTACATCCATTTCCCTAAGTGGAATAGGCAATACCAATCTATTGGCATTTGAGGCAATACTTCCAACGTTTTCACCGAGACGTTTTGCATCAAATAAAGTAAATCCTTCAAAAGACAATTCTCTTTTTCGTTCCATTAAAATGGTTGCTAAATTAACGGAATTATATAAGCTGGCATTGGCTCTGTCTCTTAACGCATTGATGTCATTGAGTGGCGTATCTCCAACATTCGTTGATTTTCTGAAATTACTTTCTGCACGAATCAAATACATTTCGGCCAAACGCAAGAACGGAATATTTCCATATTGGTTTTTCCACTTGGCAGTAGCAGTTCCCCTTGCAGTTACATAAAAGAAAAGTGAACGATCGTCATTAGGATCATCATAAATATTAAAATGTTGTGAGGTTATGGAAAGATCTGGGTTTCCGTTACGGCCCCCAAACTCTGAACCTGCCCAAAACGTACTAAAATCATTTAAACTGGCATCCTGGCTTGTAACTTGCCAAGCAAAAAGGTCTTCATTAGAATTTTCGCCATTGTTAAACGCAGCATCAAAAGTAGCGGTTAATTCAGCGCCACTGTTGTTAATCACGTCATTTGACATGGTACGTGCATTTTCATAATCCCCCATTTCCAAATAAACCCTTGCCAGTAAAGCAGCCGCACTGTATTTTGTGGCGTAAATATCATTTGAATCAGGAAGTAAATTATAAGCGTCTGTTAAATCAGCAATAACCTGAGCATAAACTTCTTCCAACGTATTTCTTGAAGGATATTCAATTATGGAAGCGTCTAATACAGCTGTTAATGAAATAGGTACAGCAGGCTGACTGTTTTGTGATCCTGGTACATAAGTTTTTGAATACAGTCTCGCCAAATCAAAATAGGCCATTCCTCTTAGGAATTTTGCTTCGCCTTCTGTAACGTCTTTTTCAGAATCATCAGTAAACACACTTAAACTTGATAATACAATATTTGCTTCATTACTGATGTCATAGGCATTTACCCAAATACTTTCCACAAAACTATTATCTGATAAAATTGCTTTTTCGTTATATTCTGCAGGCTGAACATAGGTGCCATTCCAGGAAAGACCACCGCTATTTCCAATGAGCTCTGATGCCAATGCGATTCCGCCGCCGTAACTTCCATTGTCCCGTGCCACAGCATAAATATTGTTTAAAATTTTCTTAACGTTTGCAGGACTTTCAGTAGCGACCTCAGGTGACAGGTTTTGTTCCGGCTCAATGTTTAGATTATCATCACAGGCCATAAATGATATGGTAAGCAGTGACAGTATAATTGATAGATAGTTATATTTTTTCATAATGCTTTCTTTATAGGTCAATATTTAATCCAATTGTAAGTGTTTTTGCAGGTGGAGATGAGTAAAATGTTATCCCCTTTTCAATATTTGAATTCCCATTGTTATCATAGGAAGATTCAGGATCATAACCGCTGTAATCTGTAAAGGTCAACAAGTTTATTCCGGTAAAGTACAATCTTAAGCGATCTACAGAGAATTTTTGTGTAATTTCTTTTGGAAAAGTATAACCGAATGATAAATTTCTCAATCGAATAAAATCTGATTTTTCCAAATAACGCGTCGAAGCTTGTTGTCCGTTTGTACTGTACATTCTGGCTTGGGGCACCATAGTGATGTCACCCGGATTTTGCCATCTGTCTAATTGGTCAGTGGTTTGGTTGTCTTCATATCTTGCATTACCCGATTGAAATTTTCCGCCTTCATTATATAAAGATGATCCCCATTCTCCCTGAAAAGTAAAAGAAAAATCAAAGTTATGAAAAGACATTGTATTGGTAAGACCTGCCATGAATGTTGGATATGGACTTCCAGAAATGATTCTTTCGGCTTCATTGTAATTATTTGTGGTTGTTTTATCCAAACTGCCATCTGTTTTTACCGTGTTTTTATAAAATAACGCATCCCCATTTGCTGGATCAACACCGGCATATTCCACCAAGTAAAAAGAAGAGATTGTTTCACCTTCCCTTACAATATTTCTTCCGGCCACAATATCGCCACTTGGCAAATCAGTAACTTCATTATCTAAAGTTGAAAGGTTTAGTGATGTTTTCCAAGTCAAGTTTTCCGATCTTATATTATCGGTATTTAAAACAAATTCGAATCCTTTATTGGTAAGTGATCCAACATTACGTGTAATGGAAGTATAGCCCGATGTTCCCGGAATTGGCTCGTTTAATAAAAGATCATTTGTTTTTTTAGAATAATAATCAATTTCACCGCTTACGCGATTGTTTAAAATACCAAAATCCAAGCCAATATCAATTTGATTGGTTTTTTCCCATTTCAAATCAGGATTTCCTAATTGAACCGGTGACAATGCTGATTTCTGGTTATAGGCTGTTCCTCCGAAAAGCCCCAAACTTGCAAAGTTGCCAATGCCGGCATTTCCTGTTACCCCATAACTTCCTCTCAATTTTAATAAGGATATGGTTTCGGAATCTTTGATAAAATCTTCTTCAGAAATAATCCAACCTACTGAGGCAGCAGGGAATATTCCATACCTGTTAGAAGCCCCAAATCTCGAAGAGCCATCATAACGCAAACTGCCTTTTATCAGGTATTTATCCAAAATAGAGAACGTTGCCCTTCCAAAATAAGAAAGGAAATTGTATTTTGTTCTGCTGGAAGTCCCTGAGGTAATTTCAGAAGCACTCGCCACTGTCTGCAAATTGTCTGAAGGAAAACCGGTTCCCGCAACATATTGTCTTTTTCTGGAACTTTCTTCAAAACTCATACCACCCACCAATTCTATATCGTAATCTTCATTAAAAGTTTGGGCATAAGTAAAATAATTGCTGATGCTGTATTTGTCCGATTGAATAGCATTTGCATCTGCATAACCGTTGGTGGAAGCCGATTCCGTTAAACTTCCTGCAAAATATTCTTCAGTCTGGTTGTTATTGTCATATCCAAATTCTGTCTTGAAACCTAATTCCGGAAGTATTTGATATTCCAAATAGGAATTGAGCAAAACCCTAAAAATATTTACCTCCCAATTTCCATTGTATTCCTGCATTAAAAAGTTATAATAAATGCTGGTTTCATTGTTTGGAACAATGCCGTCATCCAAATAAGCAGGGGTAAGCGGAGATTGCGCTATGGCCTGCAAAGGTGTTGAGAAAGAGTTATCTGTTCCTATTCTTAAAATTTTTGTTTTACTTAAGCTGGTATTCATTCCAACCCTGAATTTATCTGAAACCTTATGGTCTAAATTGCCTCGAAAGGAATAGCGGTCTAAACTATTTCCGCGAACAATTCCTTGGGTATCGTTATAACCGCCAGAAATAAAGAACAAGGTTTTATCAGTACCGCCGGAAATTGAAAAATTATGTTCCTGAACCGATCCCTTTACCAAAGCCAAATCTTGCCAATCGGTGTCAACTTCTCCGGTTCTCCAATCTTTCCCGTTCGACATCCAATCAAAATAACCGCCTTCTTCTGTCAGCCATGTGTCTTCAGCGCCATAACTATTTGTGGAGGCTTCCGTAAAAAGCTCCACATATTGTTCGGCATTTAACCATTTCATTTTATTGGTGGCTTCGCTCCATCCTGTAGAGGTGTTCAAAGAAACCTTTGTTTTACCCGATTTCCCTTGTTTGGTGGTAATCAAAACTACCCCATTTGTGCCTCTGGCTCCATAAATGGCTGCAGAAGAGGCATCTTTTAAAATTTGGATGGACTCAATATCGTTAGGGTTCAATGAAATTAAAGGATTAATAGGTGCTTCAGAAACACTTTCATCATCATTGATTAAAGGCATTCCATCAATAACATATAAAGGTTCCTGGGAAGAAGAAATACTTGATACCCCTCTAATTCTCATTTTAACACCACCTTCTACCTTACCGTTTATCTGGGTAATTTGTACGCCGGCAGCTTTTCCTGTAAGTGCTCCCTGCATACTCGCAATAGGAATTTGATTGATGTCACTTGAAGAAACTGACGCAATATTGTCTGTCACCTTACGTTTGGATTGTTTACCAAAACCAACAACCACTACTTCTTCAAAAGTGTTATCAGAAACCATTTCAATGTTAATGATGGTTTCCTGGCCCACAGTTCTTTTGATAACTTTATAACCTACAAAAGAATAGACCAATACATCTTGCGGACTTGCCATGATGGCATATTTTCCGTCAAAATCTGTTTGAGTGCCTTTATTGGTATTGTCAATAACAATATTTACGCCCATTAATGGCAATCCATCTTCTCCTTTTACAACTCCGGAAATTTTCTTTTCCTGGGCCATTAATAAGGATGAGACAAAAAATAATCCTAGAAAAAAGTAGTTTTTAATTTTCATACATCTGTTTTTAAATTATAGTTTGATTAATATTTGTGAATCTTAAATTAAAAATTTCCGCTTTTATTTAATTTTTTTTCAATAAGGAAAATTCAAATATAGTAATAACTCTCTAATGAGTTATTGAGAATAATGACAATAGTACAAAAAAAAACATACTTCTAAAAAAAATATATAATTATTTTTTAAATTTTTAAATAAAGAAAAGGGTGTGTTATTTTTCATTAAAAAAACAACACACCCTTTAAATTAATGTCAAATCTACAGCAATATCGGACTTTCAGAAGTGTCACAAAATCATAAGCGAACTATTTTATATGGCTGTCAAACCATTTAATATATCTTTCATATCTGTCTTTTATAAAAGAAGGTCGTTCTAGTCCGTGGGATTCTCCAGGATAAACAACCAATAATGTTTCTCTGCCCAAACGTTTCATAGCCTGATACATTTGTTCAGAATTAAGAATAGGTACATTCCAGTCATCGCTGCCGCCCATCCATAAAGTTGGTGTGGTAATTTTTTCGACATCATTAAACGGTGATAGTTTTTCCCAGCCTTCAGCATTCTCCCAAGGAAGCCCCAATTCAAGTTCCCAAGTTAATTGATAGTGATCGTGACCATAATTGGCTCGGTAAAGTGACTCACTTGCGCCTGAAACAGCACCCTTAAATCGTTTTGTTTTTGTAATCACATAATTTGTTAAAATACCGCCATAAGACCAGCCTCCAACGCCTAAACGATTTGGATCTGCATAACCTTGGGCAATAACATAATCAACGCCAGCCATAACATCTTGATAATCTTTGTTTCCCCAATCTGCAAATAAAGCCTCGGAAAATGGTTGCCCATATCCAGAAGATCCTCTGGGGTTTATAAGAAGGGTTACATAGCCATTGGCAGCAAACAATTGTGCGGAATCATTAAAATCAAACTCATATTGGCTAACCGGACCGCCATGAAGCCATAAAATTACTGGGTATTTTGTTTTTGGATTAAATCCTAAAGGTTTTACCACAAAACCTTCAATGTCAGTACCATCCTCACTTTTAAAATGAATCTTTTCAATAACGGGTTTTTGTGCCTTATCCAATATTTCATCATTTACGGATGTTAATTTCTTTATTTCATTATTTTCAAAAGTGTATACTTCATAAGGTTGGTTACTTTTACCTAACAAGGGAGCGATCATAGAACCATTTAATGAATAGTCACCAATGCTGAAATCACCTTGAATCACCCTTTCAAAATTTTCTCCTGAAGTACCAACCGAGCCAATAATACTGGTGCCATTTTCTTCAATCAAAAAATAAATCAATTTTCCGTCATTGGAAAATTTGGGTTTATTAATATTTCGGTCAAGGCTCTCGACAAGTAATTTATGAGGTCCTCCCAAAGCTGGAGTGATGGCCATTTTTTGTGTTGCATACCACATGGCTTTGGCGTCAATAATTGTGGTGTGGACGATAGACTTTCCATCAGGGCTCCAGGCTGGGGCATTGTCGGCATTTGGGTTTGTGGTCACTTGTCGCAAAGTTTTTCCTTTATCCTTATTGTCCGGGGAAACTATCCAAATATCTGTATTGGAATTTCCGTCCTGATTGTCGGTTCTGTTGCTTACAAAGGCAATGGATTTTCCATCAGGGCTCCAAACCGGACTTTTATCATCAAAATCTCCTGAAGTTATCTGAACCGGGATAGAATCTCCTGGCGTAAAAATATAAAGATGGGTTCGGTAACGGTCAAGATAACCTTCATAATCCTTTTTAAACTGTAAGCGATCTATAATAACCGGTTTTGCCTTTTTGTCATCTTCTTTATCTGCCGTTAATTCTTCGGGCTTTGGGTCTTTTATGCTTAATAAAAGTCTTTTGCCGTCAGGCGCCCATTCGTAACCCGAAACCCCTTGTTTTATTTTTGTTAATTGTTGTGCATCTCCGCCATTTCTGTTAAGTATCCATACCTGTGCTTTTTCATCAGGCTGTTTTGCAATAAATGACAAGTATTTGTTGTCTGGACTCCAGCGAGGTTCCTTTGCCGAATAAAATTCTTTTGAAGTCATTGGAATAGCTTCTCCTCCTTGGGAAGAAATCATCCAAAGTTGCGTTTCGGCTTTGTCTTTTTTTAGATTGGCTTCTGAGGTGGTGTATGCAACCCATTTTCCGTCTGGACTAATTTGAGGATTGCTTACCGATTTTAATTTCATCAGGTCATCAATGGCAATCGCTTTTTTTGTTTCTTGTGAAGAGGATTCAAAATAAATTAAAAACAGAAAGGTAAAGGAGAAAAATTTTAGCATTTTAGAACTCATAATGGTTGTTTTTTGATTTGATGTTAAAAGCGTACTGTTTCATAAAGAAACTTTTATTTAGGATAACAATTTTAATAAAATAAAATCGATTTATTCTAATAAAAAAAAATTTCTTTTTTTATTAAGTTTAAAGTGCGGAAACTTATTAATGATTTTTTAATATAAAAATTTAACGGGGTAATTTATTTTTTTGCACTTTAAATAGTTAAATATTAGGATGATATGCCTAAGCGCTTTTAATTTATTTTGTTGTTTTATTGGGTTATTGGTTAATAATTTGGCAGATGCATTTGTTGAAATAGAAATAGCTGAAACAGCAAAAATTATAAAAAGGTGGTTTTTCATGTAGCCAAAAATTTAAAGGCTAAATGTAATTAAATAAATTTAATTTTAGGGCTGTTGTAGGAACAAGCAATAGGTAAATTGCGATAAAATTAACGCAAGTGGCAAAAGCCTATTTTAACTGGAGTAAGGGGGAATTCCGCCTTAGCCTTTAATAAAATTTTAATGCAGAAGAACTATCCGCAAAAATGGACAGAAATTCGTTAATAGTGATTATATTTGGTATTTAAATCTTATAAATTATGAAAAAAGAGATTGTTAAAGGCACTATTCCTGAAAAACCGCTTATTGATATCCCTCCGGAAAAACCATTGATTGATGTCCCGGTTCCTGAGAAACCGTCTATTGATGTGCCTATTCCTGAAGAACCGCTTATTGATATTCCTATTCCTGAAAAACCTGATATCGATGTTCCCGTGCCGGACAAACCGGAGATTAATGTGCCTTTTCCAAAAAAATAAGCATAACAATGATGTATTAAAAATTTTATTTTAATATTTGGCGTTTGTAAATAAATTTTAAAAACAAATTTTTTATAAATGTACTTAAGAATGGTTTAATTTATCAAAAGCCATAAAACCGTACTTTTATAGAAATTAAATGTTTTATTATGAATGAAGATTCTGGCGAATGCGAAAATACCACGTATGATTTTGAAAAACATTGGAATGCGGCTTACCAAAAATCCCCCATCACCAATTTGGGCTGGTATGAAGAAAATCCGACGCCATCCGTCGAACTGATTGAAGCCTGTAATTTGTCCAAGGATGCCTTAATTTTTAATGCGGGAGCAGGTGCAACCACCTTGATTTCGGAATTATTGAAAAAAGGTTATGTAAATATGATGCTGAACGACATTGCCACAGCGGCTTTAGCCGAGTTGGAAAGCCATCTGCCTCCATATAAAAATGCCCATATCCAATTTGTGGTGGACGATTTAACCAATCCTTCCGAATTATTGAAATTAAAAAATGTCGATTTGTGGCATGACAGGGCGGTGTTGCATTTTTTTACGGAAGAAAAGCAACAAAAAGCATATTTTGACTTGCTGAAAGCGGCTTTAAAACCAAAAGGATTCGTAATTTTGGCCGAGTTTAATTTAGAGGGTGCTAAAAAATGCAGCGGATTGGACGTGTTTAATTACAATGAAGAAATGCTTCAGGAACGCTTGGGAAGCGATTTTGAATTGTTGAAATCATTCAATTATACGTACATCCAGCCTTCAGGAAATACCAAAGAATATGTGTATACCTTGTTTCAGAAAAAATCTTAAAGGCTAATGGGCGTGCATCATATCCCTTTTAAAGCCACTGGTTATTTTTCTCAGCTAATTTGTGATTATTTGGACAAAAAGCCTGGATTATCCGAATTTTACGGGAACTTTCCAGATCTTGAAGGTTTTAAAAATCAGATTCAATCAAAAAAAACGGCATTCCAAGCGCAGTCGAGAAAACGCTTGGCAGCTGCGTTGGACCAGCAATATAACACAACTTCCGTTTCGGAGCAGACTGCGCAAAATATAGCGGCGCTGTTGGACGAAAATACGTTTACGGTCACGACCGGTCACCAATTGAATATTTTTACCGGCCCCTTATATTTTTTGTATAAAATTGTGACCGCCATAAACTTGGCCGACAAATTAAAAAAGGAGTTTCCGCAGCAAAATTTTGTGCCGATATATTGGATGGCAACGGAAGACCACGATTTTGAGGAAATTCAGTATTTCAATATCCAAGACACAAAAATAAGCTGGAATAGGGAAAGCAGCGGAGCGGTGGGCCGATTGAAAACAGACGGATTCGAGGTTGTTTATAAGGAATTTTCAGCACTTTTGGGAACTTCCCAAAACGCCGATTTGTTGCGTGAATTGTTCAAAAATGCCTATTTAAAACACGACAATTTGGCGGAAGCCACACGCTATTTGGTGAATGAACTTTTTGGAGCGTACGGACTCGTCATTGTTGATGGCGATGATGCCAAGCTGAAAAATTCATTGGCGCCTTTTGTGAAAGCCGAATTGCTTCACCAAACTTCTTTTAAGCATGTTTCCGAAACGAATAAAAGATTGGAAGCCCATTATAAAATTCAGGTAAATCCAAGAGAAATTAACCTGTTTTACCTGAAAGATGCCATAAGGGAGCGCATCATTTTTGAAAACGATCTTTTTAAAGTGAACAATACAAACCTTACTTTTTCGGAAAATGAAATATTGGAGGAAGTTGGGGAACATCCCGAGCGTTTTAGCCCTAACGTGCTCTTGCGTCCGCTTTACCAGGAAATCATCTTGCCAAACCTTGCCTATATTGGCGGAGGCGGGGAGCTGGCTTACTGGTTTCAGTTAAAAGATTATTTCAATGAAGTAAATATCCCTTTTCCAATCTTGGTGTTGCGGAATTCGGTGTTGCTGGCCACCAAAAAACAGCTGCATAAGCTCGATAAATTAAGTATTTCAGTTCCTGAAATTTTTAGCAAACAAGAAACTTTAATCGCAAATGTCATTACGAAACTTTCAGAAATGAACATCGATTTTTCGGAACAAATAAAATTCCTGCAACAGCAATTTGCCGATTTAAAAGTACTTGCCAAAAAAACCGACCCTACGTTTTTGAGTGCGGTGAATGCCCAAGAGAAAAAACAGTTGAACGGATTGGATAAGTTGGAGAAACGCTTGTTAAAAGCGCAAAAGCGCAAACTTTCTGATGTGGTTGATCGCATTATGGAAGTGCAAAACGAATTGTTTCCCCACCAAAGTCTGCAGGAACGCAATCAAAGTTTTTCAGTATTTTATGAAGCAATAGGAGTAGACCTTATCCCATCCTTGCTAAAAAATACCGACCCGTTGAAATTTGAGTTTACCGTAATTGAATTTATGTAAGAATCGGATTAAATGCAAGAATTTTATCCTTGAAGTTGTACTGAATTTCCAGCACACGTTCGTTTTTTATTTTTACGGTTTCTTCTTCCGTTAATTCAAAATCTATTTCCGTGTAATGGGCCATTGTGTTTTTAATTTGGTTGGAAGCAACATAGGTATTGTCCGAACTCAGCACTAAGGAATCCTTATCAAAAACAAAGGTTAGCGTGCAGCCTGTCCGTTTTATTTTGGTCGAAAATTCGCCGATAATAATGGTTTTGATAAAAGGAAATCCACCCAATTCTTCAATATCCAGATACACGGCATTGCCGCTGTTTTCGCCATATTTTGTCCCGCCTTTAAAATCAATTTCAGAAATGAGCGCTAAAGAGCTTGGAACTTTTTGGGATTTGAAGAGATTTGAGAAGGAAAATGCCATAATATTTATTGGGTTTCTAGTTATGATAAGCTTGGTTGTGTGCCAACTGTGCTCCGCAATTTGTGCAATTAGATGCGGTGCCGGATCCGCCGTAGCATCCTTTGGCGCAGGTGTAATGGTAAATGCCTAAGGCATTTTGTGCAGGAGACGGCTGTGCAGGTGTATTGGTAGCGGGAGCGCCCATATTATTGGGTACTTTTATGGGCCCGTTTTTCATAAAATCTTGGTTGTGAAAGGCAGTATTGTGTAAATAGGGATTTTTGCAGACCGGACAATTGCCTGCCGCATCACCGCCGCTGTTTTCGCACTTATTTGCGCAAACATAATGTTTTAAGGAAGCGGTGGCCTTATTTTTATCTACGATTGGTGCTGGTTTTTTCTCTTTGCAAGAAATCGAAATGACCATAACAACAAATAAAAGGATTTTCAATGCTTTCATAGTAATCGGTATTTCTGAATAACTGAATATCCACAAATATAATAAAATTTATAGGAAGGCAAAAGGAAGTTTTGGGTTAAAAGTTTGTTTTGTTGCTGAACCTTAAAAAACTTTAACCTTTCAACTTTTAACTTTTCAATTTAACTTTCTCGCTTAGCGCATCTTTATGCACCATCACCGAAATTGTTTTCAGCCTGAAAAAAGCCTTGCTCATATACACATAACCGTCGTTGCCTATGCGATCGCCTGTGGTTCCCCAAGAATTCTTTACCTTATAATATTCAGTGCCGTTTTGGTCTTTTGCCAAGCCAACAATATGCATTAAATGGTCGTCTGTTGTGTTGTAATTCTCAAATTCCTGTTGTCTGAATTCGGGTGTGACCATAGTTTCTTCCAAAATGTAGGTCAGTGCTTTTTCATTATTTTCACTATTTTTAGGAACAACGGCAACTCCGTATTTTTGCGAAAAAGTTTTTTCGGAAACATCGCAATCCAAAGACAAAGTATAGCCATTTTTCAGTGCGGTATCAACTTCATTAACCAACGCTTCAAGCGGAATATTGTAAAAAACACCATTTGCAAAGTTGTCGGGAATATTTAAAATAAACGATGTGTAAAAGGGTTGTTGCAAAAAAGAGGTCAGCGTGATGTAATTTGAAGTATTTATCTTAGTCATTTCCAGGAAGGACATGGGCGTATAAACGGCACCATTGTAAATGAAATTTTCTGGAGCTTTGCCGAGTTGTGCATCTAAAATAGAATCTGTAGCAATCTTCCAGCTTTTTGCTGCGGATTTATGGTCATTTTTAATGTAACTGTCTAAAACGGCTTTAAGTTCGGGGACAATTTTTGAATGATCGTGATTGGCGGCATCATTCAGCAATCCGGAATAGGCAGTCTCGGGAAGCAGTCCGTTTAATTGAATGGAATTCATAACATCATGGGCCAATCCGCCTTCGCCAAATTGAGCAGTGCCTTGTCGCATTACATAATTCCATGCTTTTGCGTCGTATGTTTTTCTGACATTATACATTTCAGAAACATCTATCATTACTCCTGTATTTCTGTAAATTTCTGATTCAATAAATGAAGAGGCAGAAAAACTCCAGCAGGTTCCCGTATTTCCCTGATGTTTTACCGCAGAGGCCTCAATGTCTATAATCGGCGTAAATTGATAGGTTTGTTCTGTTGGAATATTAACTTTTACAACGGCATTTTCCTGGGCGTAAAAGAAAGTGGTACTTAATAATAATACGATTGCAATTAAATTTTTTTTCATTTGTAAATTAGTCAATTAGCCAATATTTAGTTTTATGTTATGAAGCGAAATTAGGATTTATTTATTGTTAAAGTTAAAAACTTTAAACTTTTCAATTATTCATTATTCATTCTCTTTATAAGTCCCATCTCTCTTTTTAAGAACCCTTTCAACATTTTCGTAATAGCCATCAGCATTAGGGTCTCCTTCAGGCAATTTCATATAACCGCTTTTATAATAATCCAGGGCTTGTTTATATTTGCCGCCAATTTCATAATAGCGCCCGATATAATAATCCCCAATGGGAGATTCCTTATAGAGTCGGTTGATCATTTCTCCAAAACTTTTCAAATAATCACCATTTTCTTTGTCCAAAATAATGGATTCAATGGCAAAAATATCGCTTTCCCTTATTTTTAGGTTGCTTCCGAATAAATAGTCAATTTCAACATATTTATTTTCCAGATAGGCGATGGCATCGGGAGGCGACAGGTCTTTGATATTTTTTTCAAACTCTTCTTTTGAAATCGCGGCATACAAATCAAAAATAAAGGCAAAAGCGCTTGGGATGCTTTGTCCAATCGACGCCACAGCATTGCTTTTATCGAAGAATTCATAGCGGTATTTAAATTTTGGGTTGTTGGTTGTTTCCAACAAGGCATTTGTGGTGATTATGCTGGTTTTCCAATTTTCTGCATTGTAGGAGCCATTGGACAAATAATAATACCTGTTTTCCTCTTTTAAGGACGGAATTTTTTGTTGCAACAGGGAAGGCATATCAGGCGCATAATAAGGATTGATAGCTATAAACGCGTTAAAACCAGGATTAGTTTCTATAAAAAAATAATTGATAAAATTTGCGGTAAGTGTGTTGCCCACGATGGTTTTAAAAGGCGAAATTCGGTAATTTTCTTCAAAATAATCCAACAGTTCACTTCTTACATACCGGTAAAAGGCCTCACTGTCTTCCGTTGGCAAACTGTTTTCTTTTGAGTAGGCGCAATCGGTAAAGCGTTCTTTGAACTGATTTTGATTGATGCCGACAATAATTTGCTCTGGCGCTTTTTCCTGTGTCGAAAAAAGGATGGAATTGCCCACATAAACATCGAATAAATATTCTGCATCCAGCACAATGGTGAGTGGATATAATTTTGTGGTATCGCCGGTATAACTGGGCGGAATGTAAATTTTCAGATAGCGGTCACTATTTAATTCCTTTGAGTTGAATTTTTTCAATTGGGTGTTTTGGGAAAAAAGCGCATTTGAAATGATCAATGCAAGCCACAAGAAACCTATTTTTTTTAGCAGTAATTTTTTCATGCCTTAAAGTTATGTAATTTTTTTAAATGCCAAAACCATAAAGAGTTATAAAATGAAACGAGCATAACAAATTTTGATACACAAAGGAATGATTAATGGCGAACAGCAGCTGTTACAGCTAAAAAATAAAATTTAAACATATGAAGAACATTCTTTTTAAAATCATTTTTTTAGCCTTGAAAATAAGTGAACCCAAGTTTTGAGTTTATAATTTTTTAAATCATTTAAATGATTTATTTTTACCTTCTAATTGAAACGAAAATGGAAGAAATTAATTGGAAAACGGTCAGGGGTTTTGAAGACATTACCTATAAAAAATGCAATGGGGTTGCGCGAATAGCGTTCAACAGGCCCAATGTGCGGAATGCGTTCAGGCCCAAAACCACAAAAGAATTGTACGAAGCGTTTTACGATGCCCAGGAAGACACTTCAATTGGGGTGGTGTTGCTTTCGGCGGAAGGGCCATCCACCAAAGACGGTGTGTATTCTTTTTGCAGCGGCGGAGACCAAAAAGCACGTGGCCATCAGGGTTATGTGGGAGAGGATGGGTATCACCGATTAAATATATTGGAAGTTCAGCGCTTGATTCGTTTTATGCCCAAAGTGGTCATTGCGGTGGTTCCGGGTTGGGCTGTTGGGGGCGGACATAGTTTGCATGTGGTTTGCGACCTGACTTTGGCGAGTGAGGAGCATGCCATTTTTAAACAAACCGATGCCGATGTCACCAGTTTCGACGGTGGTTATGGCTCGGCGTATTTGGCTAAAATGGTCGGACAAAAAAAAGCAAGGGAAATATTTTTCCTCGGAAGAAGCTATTCAGCGCAGGAAGCCTGTGACATGGGAATGGTGAATGCCGTAATCCCCCATGAAAAATTGGAAGAAACCGCCTATGAATGGGCGCAAGAAATATTGGCGAAATCGCCAACCTCCATCAGAATGTTGAAATTCGCGATGAATTTAACCGATGACGGTATGGTGGGTCAACAGGTTTTTGCAGGCGAAGCCACCCGTTTGGCCTATATGACAGAGGAAGCCAAAGAAGGCCGGAATGCTTTTCTGGAAAAAAGAAAACCCGATTTTGAGAAAAAATGGATACCTTAATGGGTTATAAGTTTTGAGTTATAAGTTGTAAGTTTTAAGTTTTGAGTTATAAGTTGTAAGTTTTTAAATTTACCACGATTAATTCCCCTCTTGAGAGGGGTTAGGGGTGTGTAAAAAATATTAGAAGGAAAAAAATTAATAAAAACAGGTCAACACTGATTACAGAAGTTTAAAAAAATATAGAAATTAAAATGAAACGAGCATAACAAATTTTGATACACAAAGGAATGATTAATGGCAACAGCAGCTGTTACAGCTAAAAAATAAAATTTAAACAGATGAAAATAATTTGCATTGGGCGCAATTACGCAAAGCATATTGCCGAATTACAAAATGAAAAACCGCTAAATCCGGTGATCTTTTTAAAGCCTGACTCGGCCATATTGGCTAAAAAGCAACCTTTTTTTATTCCGCCATTTTCAAATGATATTCATTATGAAGTGGAAATTTTGGTGAAAATAAATAAAGTGGGAAAGCACATCAACCAAAAATTCGCGCATACCTATTATGATGAAATTGGGTTGGGAATCGATTTCACGGCGCGCGACATTCAACAGGAATGCAAGGAAAAAGGGTTGCCTTGGGAAAAAGCGAAAGCATTCGACGGAAGCGCGGTGATTGGTGCATTTTTTCCGAAGGAAAATTTGGGGGATTTAAATAATTTAAATTTTAAATTACAAAAAAACAATCAGGTTGTCCAAGATGGCAACTCGAACGCCATGCTTTGGAAAATAGACGAACTGATTGCTTATGTTTCTCAGTTTTTTACGCTAAAAAAAGGGGACGTATTGTTTACGGGAACTCCGGAAGGTGTTGGGAAAGTCAATGAAAATGATGTATTGACAGGAACGATTAATGGTGTGGAAAGTTTTCGTATTACCGTAAAATAAATCAGCAGTTTAAAAACACCTACTAAATAAAACGTACATTTTTAGGGGCATTATTACTTGTGGTTTTCCAAAAGCCAATTGTAAATATCATCACCTGCATAAACGCGTCGCCATGTGTCGTGACCCATATCTTCATGAATGGTGAAACGAATGTTGTGATGTCCAAGTGCTTCCAATTTATTTATTCCTTCGTAAAAATATTTTACGGGCACAACATGATCTCGTCCGCCTGCAATATTCCATACCGGAATTTTATATTGGGCAATGGAATCCATTAAAAAGGGATGACCATAGGCAACAACGGGATTAATGGCAGCAAATCGCTTCGGGTTTTTACTTGCGATATACCAGGTTCCAAATCCGCCATAACTGATGCCGCTGAGGTAAACACGATTTATGTCGGTATCATAATCAAGTAACGTTTTATCAATCATAGCAAGTACATCTGTTTCAATCGCATTCCAGCCTCCGTTAAAATAGTTTGTTTTTGAAGGAATTGTATCAGAAGCCAAAGCACCTCGCATCGGTTCCGAAATGACAGGATCTTTAGGCCTTTCCGGTGCTCCATTTTCAAGTCTTTTAGGAATCCAGTCTGTTATTCGGTTGTCAATATACCCCAATCCCAAAGTATCCCGCCCAAACATATGTAACTGCGGAACAACCATCACAAAAGGCAAATCGCGCTTTTGAATCCATGCTTCGTATAGCGGACCGTGAATCAGTACATAATCCAACTCGTCTTGCCCATTTCCACGCTCGCCGTTTCCATGCAAAAAAACAAGGATAGGCCATTTTTTGTCTTGTTTTTTATCATAACCTTTTGGAAGGTAAACAAAGTAATTGCGGCTAGATTGGTCAACTTTTGAAATGTAGGGTATTCGCAACAATTGCGCTTCCGAAGAAATTTTGTTTTTTGAACCACAAGAAGTGATGATCAAAATAATAAGCAAGGCAATCGATTTGATAAAGCGATTTAGGGACATCATACGGAAATTCTTTTTTCAAAGATACCGAATTTTGCGTTGATGGCTTTTGGCAATAAAGTAAAAAAATGATTTCCTAAAATGAAAATAAGAGCGGTTTAAAATCTTTGGGTTCCTCAGTACGGTGCTCTTTCAATATATTGTAGCCGTAATGCGTTTTCACCAATTTTTGAAAGTCGAACCTTAACCGCGGAAACTCACGCAATAATTTATCAAAATTATTGCTGTTTGTTTTCTTCATAAAGTAATAAAGAATTTCCACATAGGCCCTGCTCAAAGTTTTGTTGAACTTATCGCTTTTTAAAGCCGTTTTAAAATATCTTTCCTTTATGATATTATTTTTAACAATGGCAACATCCAATCCGTGTTTTTGGATTAAAATCCATGCAAGCCGCAACATGGTTTCGTGGGTAAATGATTCCGGTTCTAATGAGCAATTTTCTATTTTCTCCAGAAGCTCATTATCGCTTAATTGATCAGGGGTAATCATAGCTGTAGTTGGTTTTTTTTTAGTTTTTAGTATATATGATTTAGATGTTTATTTTCTTAAAAGGTTGCGTCTAAATTACTATATTTATCGCAAATATAGTGAAATAATGCAAGCAGAAATAATTACCATTGGGGATGAAATATTAATAGGCCAAATTTTGGATACAAATTCAAAATGGATTGCGGAGGAATTGAATAAGATTGGCGTTTCCGTCTATCAGATAACTTCTATTCAAGATGACAGGCAACACATTTTAAAAGCCGTGGAAGAAGCGCAGTTTAATGCCGATATCGTGATCATCACCGGTGGCTTGGGACCGACAAAAGACGACATCACCAAATTAACCCTGGCGGAATATTTTAAGGACACCTTGGTGTTAAATGAGGAAATGGTTGCTCATATTGAACAGCTGTTTGCAAAAATAAATTATCCGTTTACGGAGGTAAACAGAAATCAGGCCTTGGTGCCTTCAACCTGCATCCCTTTAAAAAACGAATTTGGCACCGCACCGGGAATGTGGTTCGGACAGTACAATAAGGTGGTCGTTTCCTTGCCTGGGGTTCCTGTGGAAATGAAAGGATTGATGACGCAAAGCGTGTTGCCGAAACTGCAGGCAACCTTCAAATTGCCTTTTATTCTTCATAAAACAATCATTACCTACGGAATGGGAGAGAGCATGCTTGCGGCAAAAATTGAAGATTGGGAAAATAATTTGCCCACTTTTATCAAGTTGGCCTATTTGCCATCCTTCGGAACAGTTCGTTTGCGCCTAAGCGCAAAAGGGGCAACGAATGAAATGCTCGAAAAGGCTATTTCCCGGGAAATGGAAAAGTTGGTGAAATTAATTCCCGAAATTATTGTGGGTTTTGAAGAAAATGAAACGATTGAAATGGTGATCGGGCAATTATTAACCAAAAAAAAACAGACCTTGGCATTGGCGGAGAGCTGCACAGGCGGAAATATCGCTAAAATGATCACTTCCGTTGCGGGCGCATCCAATTATTTTGTGGGTGGAATCGTGGCTTACAGCAAAATTGTAAAAATTATGGAGCTGAATGTTTCCGAAAAAACAATAGCCGATAATACAGTGGTGAGTGCACAAACGGCGGAAGCCATGGCAAAGGGAATTCAGCAAAAATACCATACCGATTATGTCATAGCAACCACCGGAAACGCTGGGCCGACAGCCGATGAAACCGACAAAACGGTCGGGACGGTTTTTATCGCCATCGCCACGCCGACAACTATTTTTTCGGAAGAATTTTTCTTTGGAAAACCCCGGGAAAAAGTAATCGCCCGTGCTTCAAATAAAGCATTGGAATTATTGAGGAAAGAAATTTTAAAAAACTAGTAAAATAAGTTTGTGTATTCGAGTTTAAAAATTTAATTTTGCATCTCGTTTTGAGAATACACTAAAAAGGTACAGAAATATGTCAAGAGTTTGCGAACTTACTGGAAAAAAAGCAATGGTAGGAAACAATGTTTCTCACGCATTGAATAGAACTAAAAGAAAATTTGACGCTAATTTAATTAAAAAGCGTTTTTATATTCCTGAAGAAGATAAATGGATTATTTTAAAAATATCTACATCAGCTTTAAAGAATATCAATAAAAATGGAATCTCTGCTGTTTTAAAACAAGCAAGAGAAAAAGGTTTCTTCAAAAAATAATCACTAGGAAATGGCAAAGACAAAAGGAAATAGAATTCAAGTAATTTTAGAGTGTACAGAACATAAAGGTACAGGATTACCTGGAACTTCTAGGTATATTACCACAAAGAACAAAAAGAACACGCCAGATAGAATGGAAATTAAAAAATTCAATCCTATCTTGAAAAAAGTGACAGTTCATAAAGAAATTAAATAATATAGGATCATGGCAAAGAAATCAGTAGCATCACTACAAACAGGATCAAAAAGATTATCAAAAGCAATTAAAATGGTAAAATCTCCTAAAACCGGAGCTTACACTTTTGTTGAAGCTATCATGGATCCTTTAATGGTAAAAGACTTTTTGGACAAAAAATAACATTTTGTTTATAGATTAACGACTAAGGCTACTTTCAATCTTTTGAGAGTAGTTTTTTTTTTATATTTGCAGCAGTAATTTTTATAAAATGAGTTTATTCAAAAAATTATTTTCCCAAGAAAAGAAAGAAACCTTAGACAAAGGTCTGGAAAAGACCAAAACTACTTTCTTTTCGAAGCTGTCCAAAGCGATTGCCGGAAAATCGAAGGTTGACGATCAGGTATTGGACAATTTGGAAGAAGTGCTAATTTCTTCCGATGTCGGCGTGGTGACGACGCTTAAAATTATTGAACGAATAGAAGCAAGAGTTTTAAAAGACAACTATTTGGGGACGGATGAATTGAATTCAATCCTTAGGGAAGAAATTGCGGGATTGTTGGCCGAAACCAATGCGGGAAATGAAACAGATTTTACAACCCCCTCAAATAAAAAGCCCTATGTAATTATGGTGGTTGGCGTAAATGGCGTTGGAAAAACAACGACCATCGGCAAAATGGCTTCACAATTTAAAAAAAGCGGCAAAAAAGTGGTGCTTGGCGCTGCGGATACCTTTCGTGCTGCCGCAATTGACCAGTTGCAGGTTTGGGCCGACAGGGTTGGGGTGCCTATGATTCGCCAGGAAATGGGAAGCGATCCCGCTTCTGTGGCTTTTGACACCTTGAAATCTGCCGTGGCCCAAAATGCCGATGTGGTGATTATAGACACCGCGGGCCGATTGCACAATAAAATTAATTTGATGAATGAACTGACCAAAATAAAACGGGTCATGGAAAAAGTGTTGCCCGATGCGCCCCACGAAGTTTTATTGGTGCTGGATGGTTCCACCGGCCAAAATGCTTTTGAACAAGCCAAACAATTCACCAAAGCAACAGAAGTAACTTCACTGGCAGTCACAAAATTAGACGGCACGGCCAAAGGAGGTGTGGTGATTGGTATTTCTGACCAGTTTAAAATTCCGGTGAAATATATTGGCGTTGGTGAGGGAATAGACGATCTGCAGGTGTTTAATAAAATCGAATTTGTAGATTCTTTTTTCAAATAAAATAAATCGTAAACTTTAATAATTTTAATATGAAGAATTATTTTTTAATCGCTTTTCTGATTTTATTTATCGAAAGCAATGCATTCGCCCAAAATCAGGATGCAACCAAGCAACGCGTTGATTCCATTAAGGATTTTAGGGAATTTATGGTTTTGGACTCCAAATATATGGACAATGTTGCATTGTGGGCGCCATTTAATGCCGATTTAAAAGATTTTTCGGAAGCAACCTATACGGCTTTAAAGCCTTTAATTTTAGAACAAAATATTCCAACACTTCAAAAAAGTATTGAGGAAGGCAAACTGACCTATGAAAAATTGGTCTTGTTTTACCTTTACCGCATCAGAAAATTTGACCGGGAAAATAAACTGTCTTTAAATGCAGTAATTTCTTTAAATCCAAATGTTGTAAAGGAAGCCAGACAAAAAGACAAGCAACCAAAACCGTCAAGTGAATTCTCGGTTTTTGGAATGCCAATATTGTTAAAAGACAATATCAATGCATCCGGAATGCCAACAACGGCAGGGGCTGCAGCATTGCAACAAAATATTGCAGAGGATGCTTTTATCGTAAAACAGTTAAAAAACAAGGGTGCCTTAATCTTGGGAAAAGCAAATTTGAGCGAATGGGCTTACTTTTTCTGTGGAGACTGTCCGAGCGGCTACAGTGCGGTGGGCGGACAAACATTAAATCCGTATGGCAGAAGAATATTCGATACTGGCGGTTCAAGTTCGGGAAGCGGGGCAGCGGTTGCGGCTAATTTTTGTGTTGCGGCGGTTGGCAGTGAAACTTCCGGTTCAATTTTGTCTCCTTCAAGCCAAAATTCTGTGGTCGGATTAAAACCAACCGTTGGTTTATTGAGCAGAACGGGGATAATTCCTATTTCAAGTACTTTGGACACCCCAGGGCCAATGTCCAAAAACGTAATTGACAATGCCATTATGCTCGAAGCCATGACAGGGTTTGACAAGGAAGACAGCGCTTCGGTTGAATCGGAATCGGCAATGTATGGCAACTTAAAAAATCCATCTTTAAAAGGCAAACGCTTTGGCGCTTTTAAAGGGCTTATGGAAGATTCCTTGTATGTGGAAGCGCTATCAAAACTTAAAAATGAAGGCGCTGAAATTATCGAAATCGAACCACAACAAATCGATTTGCCCGGATTTATTCGCTTGCTTAATCTAGATATGAAAAATGATTTGCCCGCATACCTCCAAAAACATGCCAACGCAGCCATTACCCTTAAATCGGTGGATGATGTCATGGAATATAACAAAAAAGACAGTTTGAAAAGTGCGCCTTACGGACAAGCATTGTTTCAGGGCATTGTGGCAGATAAAGGAAGTTCGGAGGATTTGGAACGCATAAAAGACACTTTAAGCACAAACGGGAAACAATTTTTTGAGGTACCTATGAAAATGCACAATTTGGACGGCATATTGTCCAT
>MGWK01000004.1 GCA_001800975.1 Flavobacteria bacterium RIFCSPLOWO2_12_FULL_35_11
CCCGTTGGGTGTAATTAAATTATTTGAATTTTAATATTATTTATTGGTCTGTCAAATATAAATTTATTGATATATTGAACCAATGTTAAAGCTGTTATTTTTGATAAAATTCTTGTTTTAAAACCTTCAAAAGTTTTAGCATAATTTCTTCTTATAAGGAACTGGTCGCATAATTGTGAAAATAGTGTTTCAATTCTTTTTCTTGATTTTCTAAAAACATACGATTGTGGTTTATAATTAATTTGATTTGCTCTTTTTGGTGTTTCCAATTTGATATTTACCGTTTGAAATAAGTCTAATTGTATTGTCTCTGATAAATAGCCTTTATCTCCAAGCAGCACACAATCAGACATTTGTTGTTTTATGTTTTTTAAAAAATGAACGTCATGAACACTTGCTTTTGTAATATCAATTGAGTGAAAAACTCCTGATATGGAACAAACTCCGTGAAGCTTATATCCATAAAACCAATTGTTTTGTGAAGCACAAAAGCCTTTAGATGGAGCAGTTTCAAATTCATCTTTACAGATTTTAATTCTGTTATGACGTGAGAATTTACATATTTCTAATGGCATACTATCCACAATAAAATAGTCTTCAAATTCTAAAAAGTAAGAAGCTAATTTCGTTCTGACTTCTTCAGAAAATAAAAACAATTTCCTTCTTCTCTTATTGAACTGACTTCGCTCTATTAGATTCGGAATTTGATTATTATTAAGTTGCTTGAAAAGTGAATTTTCACTGTCAATTGACATAAATTCAGCTGTTAAACTCAATGCAACTACTTCTAAATCAGACATTTTTTCTTTTCTTCCTACGCCAGATTTGAATTTAGATTCACAATTCAAAGAACTTATAACTTCTAAAACTCTTAAATAATTTTTTACTATATTTGTCATAGATATTGGTTTGTTTTGCGACTTCAAGATACTGAATTTCAGTATCTTGACCAATATCTAAACCTCTTTTTTAATCTAAAATAATTGCACCCAACGGGTTAATAAATTTAATTTGGACTAAATTATAATAATTATTGAATAAATTGTAATTGTTATCTTTAATTATTTTGAACCATTTTCCCAGTCAAAACAAATTTACAATAGTAATAATATCACTATTTTGAAAAATAACCAAATAACTTAAAAATTAAACATACAAAAACGCTACATTTATGTCTTGCCAAATTTCCCTTTGCCAGTTTTAGCATTCAATGTTAAGGCAGTCAAAAAGAAGAAAAATGGTCATAGCCAAGGATATCCAAAAAAAAATGAAAAGTACCTCTATTGAAAAAACAGCCTATGGCACAACGCCACAAGGAGAAAATGTAGACAAATACACGTTAAAAAACCTAAAAGGAATGGAAGTTGGGATAATTACCTATGGCGGTATCATCACCTCTTTAATAGTGCCAAATAAAAATGGTTTGCAGGAAGATGTTGTGTTAGGTTATGATTCACTTGAAGATTACACAAAGGGAAATTCCTACTTTGGTGCTATAATTGGCCGATTTGGAAATAGAATTGCAAAAGGTAAATTCATACTTGATGGTGTTGAATATAAATTAGCAATCAATAACGGACCCAATCATTTGCATGGTGGCGTAAAGGGTTTTGATAAAGTGATTTGGAACGCTGTGACCATAAAAGGTAATAAAGCAGTGTCGGTAAAACTTTCGTATTTAAGTAAAGATATGGAAGAAGGCTATCCGGGAAATTTGAAAGTTGATGTGACTTATACGATTACGAACGATAATATTTTAGAAGTGCTTTATGAAGCAACCACAGATAAAAAAACCATCTTAAATTTGACGCAACATTCGTATTTCAACTTGTCGGCCAATTTTTCACAAACAATTTTAGACCACGAAATAATAATAAATGCAGATGTGTTTATTCCGGTAGACGAAACATTAATTCCTATGGGAAAAATTGCTGAGGTAACAAATACGCCTTTCGATTTTAGAAAAGCCAAAATTATTGGAAAAGACATTGGAGCAAATGATGATCAGTTGAAAAAAGGGTCGGGGTACGACCATTGTTGGATTTTGAAAAATCAAAATCAAGGATATAAATTTGCGGCTTCTGCTTACCATCCTGAAAGCGGGAGATTGCTTGAAGTTTTCACCGATGAGCCTGGAATGCAATTTTATACCGGTAACTTTTTAGATGGAATATTTGGAAATCGCGCCGGATTTTGTTTTGAAACTCAACACTATCCTGATGCACCAAATCAGAAAAATTTTCCTTCGACGGTTTTAACCCCAGGAGAAAAATTTTCCTCAAAAACAGCCTTTAAATTTTCTGTAAAATAATAGTAGCAAAGCCCTTGATGAACTAGATTAGATATTGTTTATTGAACAGTCAGAAAGAAAAATGGCAAGGTTAAAATTACTTTTTGGCAGGTATTAATAATTTTTTTTAGTCGTTACAATGTCAATTTTGTCTTCAAATATTGAACTAAAACAAACTTTTGAGTATTATATAAAATTAAAAAATAGTCTTGAAACTGAAATTTGAGATTTAGGATTTAATTAAAATTTAGTTTGTATGGCACTTTAATTGCAACTGCATTGAAAGAAATCTAAAATTCATCTAAAATAATGCAATAAAATGCCTTTATTGCAGTTTTTAAATTTCATAACTGTCTATTTCTAAAATATTATTTGAAAATATATAAAAACATAAAATGTTAAACTTTTTTTAAATTTATGAGATAAATTGGCAGCGCAATTTTAAAGTTCTAAATTGCGCCCTCTTAAAGTTTGACATTAAACATAATGATTTACAATGATTTATAAAACAATATCCCTATTGTTAATCGGATTTTTTTTCTTTACAATAAACTCCGCATTTTCGTATAAACCTGAAAGCACAAAATTAACTGAAACCGTAGTCAATAAAAGTATTGAAGCTAAAGTTGAAGCAGTTTACAACAATTTAGCTACCAATAACTTTATGCTTCCAAAAAAGAAAAGCTTTACCAAAGCGATGGAAGGCTATTTTCAATTGAAAGAAAGAGGAGTTGTGCAAAAGGATATTTTAACCCTTGTAGATTACAGTTTGTCTTCCAAAGTAAATAGGCTATGGGTAATTGACCTTAAAAATAACATTATTTTATTCCAGTCGTTGGTTTCTCATGGAAGAAATTCAGGAAATGAATTTGCAGCCAAATTTTCTGACAAGCCGGAATCTTATCAAAGCAGCTTGGGATTTTATGTAACTGGAGAAACGTATTACGGCAAACATGGCTATTCTTTGCGATTAGACGGAATGGAAAAAGGAGTTAACAGCAATGCCAGGGCAAGAGCCATTGTTGTTCATGGCGCAGATTATGTTTCTGAAAAATTTGCCCAACAAAACGGAAGATTGGGCAGAAGCTTGGGCTGTTTGGCCTTGTCGCAAGACCTTACAAAAGAAGTTATAGATACCATTAAAAACAAATCTTGCTTGTTTGTTTATTATCCTTCTTAAATTTAATATTTAGAATTTAAAAAAGTCTCTTTTCTCTATTCTTTTAGCGACATGCACTGAGCGAAAGCCGAAGTGAGTGGTCTATTTTCTCTTAAAGAGGAATTAATTTTTAATCCAGTTTTTTGTACAAATCCATATCCAAACTGTAAAGGTCATCTCTAAATTGTAGGGTGCCATTTTCACTCCAGGCAGTCCAGTAAAAAATATGAATGTAAACTTCTTTGTTGATTGGTACCTGTGATGTTATATTGGTGCTAATAGCTTCAAAAATTTTTTCCAAATTCCATTTTTCCGAATCATCCAAAAGATATTCTGTAAGTTCAAACGGATTTTGTACCCGAATGCAACCCGAACTTAATGCGCGAATATCCTTTTCAAAAAAACCTTTGGTATTGGTATCGTGAAGATAAACGGTAAATCGATTTGGAAATATAAATTTCACCAATCCGAGGGAGTTTTCTTCTCCAGGACTTTGAACATATCTGTAGTTTCTCGCTCTTCTGGCGCTCCACTGCCAAGGACTTACAACCCGATTGTTGGAATCGTAAATAGTAATATTTTTACTGCTGAAATAATTACGGTTTTTAATGGCAGCCGGTATCACATCTTTTTTTAAAATAGTTGGAGGAACTGTCCATGTTGGATTGAATATTATATGAGTTAGTTTGGAAGATAAAACAGGCGTTTTTCTTGATGGCCTGCCAATAATTACCTTGTGAATCCTTAAAGTATCGGCATTTTCAACAACGCGCAGAGAATAATCTGGAATGTTGATAATGAAATATGCACGCTCAAATTCTCTTGGAAACCATCGCCATCGTTCCATATTAGCGATGATTTGTTTTTTTCGTTGTTCTTTGGTAAAGTTTAACACTCCTGCTGTTCCGCCGCCAATTACGCCGTCTACTCCAAGTCCGTGGCGCATTTGAAATTTCTTTACCGCCCCTTCTGTAGCTTCATCATAGATCGGGGTAATGCTGTCTAAAGGCTTTAAATCTTTCCAATAGAGTAATTTTTTCTTAACTTCAATAATGGCGTCGTTTGTGTCGTTCAATACTATTTTATTTTTAATTTCAGTATTTTTGAAATCATATTTTGGCAAGGCATTTATAATTTTAAGTGCGATTTTTAATCGTTTGTAAACAATATGATTTGGTGATACTGCCTTTAAAGCATAGTCAAAAGAATCTTTTTTTTGAAAATTGATCAGCAATTTTTTAAAGTTGATATTGTTTTCTTTTAAGTCCCAATTGCTGTAAAATTTATTCGGATTTAAACTTCCTTTTGAAACTTTTTGAACGTAACGGCTTAAATTTTCTGTCAGCAAAATATCGTAATCTATCAATTTTGGATCTGTTAAATTTTCAAAGTTATCTTCTGAATTTTCTATTTTTTTTAGGTCGAAATCCTTCGGAAACAAACCATCTTGTTCTAAATTGTCGAAAAGTGCCGTGATGTTTTTCCGATTGGAATCGATCAACCAAAAAGTGTTGTTTTGGTTGGCTTGATAAAAGGCAATAACGCTAGAATCTTTTATTTTGGCAATTTTAGCGGAATCGATGGGGATAATTTTACCGGCTTCCGTAATTTTAATTTTTGGAAGCAGCACAACTTGAGGCGGCTGCACTTTTTCTTTGCAGGAAATTAAAATAAAAAGCACTAAACATAAAAAAATTGCTTTCATGGCTTTTGGTAATTTCTTATTAAAGGTACGAATTTATGGACTCTTATGCAAGGCTATTGATTATCTGCTTTTATAATTCTAGCACATAAATAATATTTAGGATTTTAATTATTTTTAACGTTTCTATCGCTGGTTATGTTCAGAGTGATGCTCCTTTTTTGATTCTTTCATTTTCTTTTTGATTTTGGATATAATCTTCAATTGCTTTTGATGAAATCTCATTTACTTTTTCATTATTCAATTCTTTACGAAATGTAAAAGGTAAAAAGAGACTCAAAAAAGTTCCAATGGTCAGAAAAACAGAAAATGTTTGATAGAAAATATTTTCACTAATATAATCCAATAATTTATTGTTCTCGAAATGATTAATAAGGTAAAAAATAGCGCTTAAAACGGGGTCAATGAAAAGACTAAAAATATTTTGGCTTTGTTGCTAAATTGTTTTTTGTGTTTGTGATATATTTTTGCCATTCCATAAATTTTTGAATGTGTATATTATAGAACTAAATAATCGTTTTTTTGTTACAAATTTTTTTATGAGTGGAAATAATCATTAAATAAAATGTTTGGTTCCTTATGCTTAAGTTATGTTTCATTTTAGCAATAATTGCTATAAAATCTGCAAATAAACACTTGATTATTTTTTTGGATGTCGTAGTATTTTATCACAAAACGGAAATCAAAAGAATGGAAAACGGCAATTTAATTTGCAAATTGGCGTGAAGGAAAATTCTTTTTAAAAAATCCAAACAGAAACAAATGCTATTAATTTTTCAATAAAAATCAATTTTTATTGAATCATAGCCAATATTATTGCTCATTTACAAGGAGGAATCAACAATTAAATAATCATATTTAACGATGCCGACTTCCCTGCAAACGGTATCAAAAAAAATTAAAATAAAAACAAAACATTCCTGCAAAATCACAAATCATTAAAACCAATTTTATAGCCATCAAAAAAACGGTTTGGGTATCGTAGTTCATAAATAATCAGATTGACATTTTTATTGTTTTTTATAAATTTGCACCCGTTCTTGCGACCATAAAAGTTTGAATTGGTCGCAAACAAGAAATTGACTAAAAAAACAATAAAAATGAGTACTACATTATTTGATAAAGTTTGGGATTCGCACGTGATTCTAAAAATTAACGACGGGCCGGATGTGTTGTTTATCGACCGCCATTTGATTCATGAAGTGACAAGTCCGGTAGCATTTTTGGGATTAAAAAGCAGAAATAACACGGTGTTGTATCCTAACAGAACTTTCGCAACCGCCGACCATAATACGCCTACCATCAACCAACATTTGCCGGTTGAAGATCCGCTATCCGCAAATCAGCTTAAAGCATTGGCAGAAAATGCTGCCGAATGGGGAATTACGCATTGGGGACTGGGTCATCAAAAAAACGGAATTGTCCATGTTGTTGGACCAGAAAACGGAATTACGCTTCCGGGAGCAACCATTGTTTGCGGAGATTCGCATACTTCAACCCACGGCGCTTTTGGCGCAGTTGCTTTTGGTATTGGAACTTCAGAAGTTGAAATGGTGCTGTCTTCGCAATGCATTATGCAGCCGAAACCAAAAAAAATGCGGATCAATGTGAATGGAAAACTAGGTTTTGGTGTTACGCCAAAAGACGTGGCTTTGTTCCTTATTTCTAAACTTTCAGCGTCGGGCGCTACAGGATATTTTGTGGAATATGCCGGCGATGTGTTTAAAAATATGAGTATGGAAGGCCGAATGACCGTGTGCAATTTAAGCATTGAAATGGGTGCCCGCGGCGGGATTATTGCTCCTGATGAAAAAACTTTCAATTATGTGGAAGGAAGATTGTTTACGCCAAAAGGCGCCGCATGGGACAAAGCGATGGATTATTGGAAAACGCTAAAAAGCGATGAGGATGCTGTTTTTGATGAGGAAATCAATTTTTTGGCAAGTGATATTGAACCGATGATTACTTACGGAACAAATCCGGGAATGGGAACAGGCATTTCAGACTATATTCCTAAAGCGGAATCGGTTGAGGGTGGCGTTGCTTCGTACCGAAAATCCTTGGAATATATGGGATTTCATGAAGGAGACAAAATGATTGGGAAAAAAGTGGATTTTGTGTTTCTGGGAAGTTGCACCAACGGAAGAATTGAAGATTTTAGGGCGTTTGCATCTATTGTGAAAGGAAGAAAAAAAGCGGATAATATTACCGCTTGGCTGGTTCCTGGCTCACACGATGTGGAAGCGAAAATAAAAGAAGAAGGCTTGCTTGACATTATTACCGCGGCCGGATTTGAATTGCGCGAGCCTGGCTGTTCTGCTTGTTTGGCGATGAACGATGATAAAGTTCCCGCCGGAAAAGTTGCGGTAAGCACATCAAACAGAAATTTTGAAGGACGGCAAGGTCCCGGTTCAAGAACCATGTTGGCAAGTCCGCTAGTGGCAGCGGCAACAGCAGTTACCGGCGTTTTAACCGATCCTAGAACTTTGTTAATCAATAGTTAACAATGAATAATTAATATTCCCCTCTTGAGACCTGTGCTGAGCGGAGTCGATGCAGGGGTTAGGGGTGTGTTTTACATTGAATTAACAATTAATAAACTAGTTAATTTTAAAAAAACCAATACCGTCACCCTGAGCGCAGTCGAAGGGCAATAACATATAACTTACAACTTATAACTATTACAATGGCTTACGAAAAATTTGAAATACTAAAAAGCACCGCAGTGCCTTTACCAGTTGAAAATGTGGATACCGACCAAATTATTCCTGCGCGTTTTTTAAAGGCGACGGAGCGTGTAGGTTTTGGCGACAATCTTTTTAGGGATTGGAGATACAATCCAGACAATACGCCAAAAGCGGATTTTGTATTGAACAACCCCGTTTATAAAGGAAAAATTTTGGTGGGCGGCAAAAATTTCGGTTCGGGTTCTTCAAGGGAACACGCCGTTTGGGCCGTGTACGACTACGGATTCAGGTGCGTAGTTTCCAGTTTTTTTGCTGATATTTTTAGGGGAAATTGTTTAAATATTGGGGTATTGCCGGTTCAGGTGAGTGCCGAATTTTTGGACAAAATTTTCAAGGCAATTGAAGCAAATCCTGAAACGGAAATTGAAGTGAATTTGCCAAACCAAACCATTACTTTATTGGAAAGTGGCGATCAGGAATCATTTGAGATCAATTCCTACAAAAAGGAAAATATGCTAAATGGCTATGACGACATTGATTATTTAACAAAAATGAAAGCGGAAATTCAGGATTTTGCGGAAGCAAGGCCTTTTTAAACCCATAAAGTTATAAACAAAGTGAATTTCCGTCATTTTTCTTCCGCAGGAAAAATTGCAATAAATATGATTCGACATGAAAAAAAGAAAAATTGAAATCATGGATACCACACTTCGCGATGGTGAACAAACCTCCGGAGTCTCTTTTTCAGCAGCAGAAAAGTTGACCATTGCAAAGCTTTTACTGGAAGAACTTCATGTGGACAGAATTGAAATTGCTTCCGCAAGAGTTTCGGAAGGCGAATTTCAGGCGGTAAAAAACATCACGGATTGGGCAAAGAAACATGGCTATCTGGATCGGGTGGAAATGCTCACTTTTGTTGATGGCGGCCAGTCGATTGACTGGATGAAAAAAGCAGGCGCAAAGGTTCAAAATTTATTGACCAAAGGTTCCTTAAATCATTTAACGCACCAGCTTAAAAAAACGCCCGAGCAACATTTTACCGAAATAAAAGAAACGATTGAATTGGCCCAAAAAGAAGGAATTGCCACCAATGTGTATTTGGAAGATTGGAGCAACGGGATGCGAAATTCACAAGAATATGTTTTTGAATATTTAGCGTTTTTAGCCACGCAACCCATCGCCAGAATTTTGTTGCCAGATACGCTTGGCGTTTTAACACCTAAAGAAACCTATCAATTTTTTTCAAAAATAACGGAAAAATATCCTCATTTGCATTTCGATTTTCATGCGCACAACGATTACGATTTGAGCGTGGCAAATGTCATGGAAGCCATCGATGCCGGGGCAAAAGGTTTGCACATTACCGTGAACGGAATGGGAGAACGTGCCGGGAATGCGCCGTTGGCAAGCGTTGTTGCGGTCATCAACGATTTCTATAAAAATGAGGTTGAAATTTCTGTAAAAGAAACGTCTTTGTATTCTGTCAGCAAATTGATAGAGGCTTTTTCGGGCATCAGGGTTCCTGCAAACAAGCCGATTGTCGGTGAAAATGTATTCACCCAAACTGCCGGAATTCACGCCGACGGCGACAATAAAAATAATTTATATTTCAACGATTTACTGCCTGAACGCTTCGGAAGAAAACGCTCTTATGCCTTGGGAAAAACTTCGGGAAAGGCGAATATTGAAAAAAATCTTCAGGAATTGGGGCTCGAACTCAACCAGGAAGATTTAAAAAAAGTGACCCAGCGCATTATTGAACTTGGCGACCAAAAGGAACTGGTTTCCAAGGAAGATTTGCCTTATATCATTTCCGATGTGCTCAACAGCAATCTGTATCAGGAAAAAATCACTGTTGAATCCTATGTTTTAACGCATTCCAAAGGCCTAAAACCTTCCACAACAATTGCCGTAAAAATGGACGGAAAATTGTTTGAAGAACATGCGTATGGCGACGGGCAGTTTGATGCTTTTATGAATGCGCTGCACAAATTATACAAAAAAAAGAAAAAATCCTTGCCAAAATTGGTGGATTATGCCGTCAGGATTCCGCCGGGAAGCACTTCCGATGCCTTGTGCGAAACCATTATCACCTGGGAAAATGAGGAAAAAAGGTTTATTACAAGAGGGCTCGATTCAGACCAAACAGTGTCCGCAATTAAAGCCACCCAAAAAATGTTGAATGTTTAAAACAATAAAAATTTGGGCCTGCCCGCCTTTTTTTGGTGGGCGTTCCCCTGCGGGTCAGGCTATCGCTACTCGCAATTTTTAGCGATGAAAAACCGCTAAAAATTGCTCAAACATGCCGCTCTATCCTTAACGCAGTTTGATTTAATAATTAATCATGAATAATTCAAAATCCAAAATCCAAAAATTATTCAATAATATAATAAAGATCTATATATGAAATTGACAATAGCACTTTTAGCCGGCGACGGAATTGGTCCGGAAGTAATCGCGCAGGCCGTAAAAGTTTGTGATGCGGTTGCGGTTAAATTCAACCATGAAATAATTTGGAAACCGGCACTTACAGGTGCTGCGGCCATTGATGCCATTGGCGATCCCTATCCCGATGAAACGCATGAAATTTGCCTAAATGCCGATGCGGTGCTTTTTGGGGCAATCGGACATCCGAAATACGATAATGATCCTTCCGCAAAAGTTCGTCCGGAACAAGGTTTGCTTAAAATGCGCAAAAAATTGGGATTGTTCGCGAATATCCGGCCCACATTTACTTTTCCTTCATTGATAGACAATTCTCCTTTAAAAAGAGAACGCATCGAAGGTACCGATTTGGTTTTTCTGCGCGAACTGACAGGCGGTATTTATTTCGGTGAAAAAGGAAGAAAAGATGGTGGTGAAACCGCATTTGACACCTGCACTTACACCCGAGAAGAAGTGATCCGCTTGGCAAAAAAAGGCTTCGAATTGGCGATGACGCGCACCAAAAAATTGTGTTGTGTTGATAAGGCAAATGTGATGGAAACTTCAAGATTGTGGCGAGAAACCGTGCAGTCCATGGAAAAAGATTATCCGGAAGTCACCGTTTCCTATGAGTTTGTTGATGCGGTAGCCATGCGTTTGGTGCAATGGCCAAATTCATACGACGTGTTGATCACAGAAAACTTGTTTGGAGATATTTTAACCGATGAAGCTTCGGTAATTTCGGGCTCTATGGGCTTGATGCCATCGGCTTCCGTAGGAGAAAAAAACGCCTTGTATGAGCCAATTCACGGTTCTTACCCGCAGGCTACAGGAAAAGATATCGCAAATCCGCTGGCCACAGTTTTATCGGCCGCCATGATGTTTGAAGATACGTTTCACCTAAAAGAAGAAGCAAAAGCAATCAGGGAAGTTGTCAATAAATCTCTTGAGCAGGGCATTGTGACAGAAGATTTATCAGGAAAAAACAAAGCCTACAAAACAAGTGAAGTAGGGAATTGGCTGGTGGCGAATTTGTAAAAAAAATCAAAAAATCAAAAATTAAAAAAGGGTTGTTTTCTGTTGAAATCAACCTTTTTTGGTTTATAATTACTTTAGGCTCAATTAAAAAGTCATTTAAAAATATTGCAATTAAGAATTTAATTTTAAATTTGAAAAGATAAAGCATAGATTTGATTGCAGAAATTTAGCCAATCCCAAAGATAACTTATGATAAAGCACTTCATAGTATTTGTATTCTTTTTAGTTGTTGGACTTTTTTATGGATATGGACAACAAGACTGTTCAAATGCCTTGCCCATATGTTCCGACGCCAATTCTGGCGGCGTAGTAAATGGTTTTGGATATGATGATTTTTTTGGAAGTAGCGTATCAGGCTGTTTAAGAAATGGATTGGGAGTCACCACAATTGAAACAAATTCTTATTGGTTTCGGATTAAATTGGCTGCGAGCGGAGAATTCGGATTTAACATTACCCCAAATAATTTAAGTGAAGATTGGGATTTTGCTGTTTATGGCCCAAATCCAAGTTGTGGCGCTTTAGGATTGCCAATTGCATGTAATTACAGTAAAGCATCGCCAACAGGTTATACCGGTGTTGGTGTGGATCCCGTAACCGGCACCCAAACCGATGCGTATGATCCTTGGATGAACGTAGCAACTGGAGATGAATACGTAGTATTGATTAATCAATATTCAGGAAGTAACGCCGGATTTTCAATCAATTGGAAAGGTGCTGTTATTACAAATAATTCAGCTCCTTTGGACTGCTCTATTATAGCGGATTTAGGTCCTGATAGGGATTTGTGTGTTGGGCAAAGCACGCAATTAAATGCCAAAACTTTTGGCACTTCAATAAGTTATGAATGGTTTTTATTGAATACCGTAAGCGGTGTTTTTGAACCATTTTCACCTGCCAAAACAGGTGAAACACTTAATGTAAATACCACGGGAAATTATAAGGTCGAAGTTACTGACCATACAACAGGAGATGTAAAAGACGATGATATTGTGGTTACTTTTCATGCCATTCCCACAGCCGGCATACCTGTGGATATAGTGCTTTGTGATGCAGATGGCAATGGCGAAGAGGCTTTCGATTTAGAGTCAAATACCACGTTAATTTTGAATGGACAAACGGGAATGACGGTAACTTATCACGAATTAGAACCTTTTGCACAAGTTGGAGCAGATCCGAAATCAAGCCCCTACACAAGTAGCGGAAAAACAATTTGGGCCCGAATTCAAAATTCTGCGAATACAGGTTGTTTTGATGTCGTATCGTTTGACATATTGGCAACACCGCCTCCAATTGCGAATCAACCGCCAGATTTAAGTGCATGCGATAACGATAGCGATGGATTTATGTTTTTTAATTTAGACCAGCAAATGCCAATTATTTTAAATGGCCAAACGGCTATTATTACTTATTATGAAGATGAGGACAATGCAAAGGATCGAAAAGGGTGGATTTTAGATACGGCTGCACATTTATCTAAAACCAAAACCATTTGGGTACGTGTTGAGCCAAGTGCAGGTTCAGCCTGTTATGAAATTATTTCATTTAATGTAGAAGTATTTGAAAAAGCAATTGCAAATTTCACAACCAATATTTTACAATGTGACTTTGACAATGACGGATTGTATCAATTCGATTTAAAAATCTTAAAAGATGCTGAAATCATAGGGACACAGAGCCCTTCAACTTTTGAAGTGAATTATTACGCAACCCAAGCCAATGCCAACAGCAATCAAAATGCATTGCCAAATCCGTATACCAATGTTACTCCTTATGCGCAAGAAAGAATTTACGCGCGTATTCAAAATAAGGGGTTTGCCGATTGTTTCGAAACCACAAGTTTTACTTTACAGGTGCTTGATATGCCATATCCTGCCGTGCCCGCAAATATTCCCAATTTGACCTATTGTGATGATGCTTCTGATGGCGATGATAACAATGGTTTCTACGAATTTGATTTAACCGAGCGGGAAACGATCATTTTGAACGGACAATCACCGTATGTTTTCGAGGTAACGTATTATCTAGATTCCGCATATACCAATCAAATTTTGAATCCCACAGCTTATACAAATAGTGTTGCCAATCAGCAAACTGTTTTTGTGCGGGTAATAAACAGCAATTCAAATAATGTGGATTGTAATGCTGACACTTCTTTTATTATTGAAGTTAAGCCGCTGCCAAATGCGCGATTAACAGCTTATGAACTAATGCAATGCGATGAAGATGGCGCTCCTGATGGGATTGTGGATTTTAATCTTTCGGAAGCTGATTTTTTTGTGACTATCGGTGATAATAACTTAAATGTTACGTATCATTTATCAGCAACTGATGCGGCTTCAGACATAAATGCAGTCAATAAATCCTCTTTTTCAAACAATATAAGTTCCACTGTTTTTGCAAGAGTTGCCTCTGTAAATGGATGTTTCAGAATTGTGCTGGTGAATTTAACAGTTTCAGTAACGTCATTTCCGCCAACATATAGTCGTGAAATTACATTTTGTGACGATGATGCGACCATAGATGGTTTGCATGAATTTAATTTGGCGCAAGTCACTTCAGAAATCATCTCTTTATTTCCAAGTCCAAATTTAAGGGTTTCTTATTTTCGAAATCAGGCAGATGCCGTTTCAGAAACCAATATCATTAGTCCGACAAATGCCTATTTAAGCGAAGTTCCATTTAGCCAAACCATTTGGGTACGCGTTGAAAGCGCCATCAATGGCAATTGTTTTGGAATTGGGCCAGTGATTCAATTAACAGTTAATCCAAGACCCGAATTTGAGCTGGATGAAACGGATATTATATGTTTAAACGATTTGCCAAAAATAATTTCAACCCGCAATCCGCTTGGCAATTATTCTTATGAATGGACGGATAATGCAGGAATTGTAATTAGTGACCAACCTTTTGCTGAAATTTCTCAAGCTGGCGTTTATACCGTAATGGCAACCTCAAATTTAAATTGTGAGTCTTTTCCAAAGCAAATCACCATCACAGAATCTATTATTGCTGATATTTCTTCTGAAGACATCCAAATCATTGACAATTCGGGCAATAATTCCATCAGCATAAATAATGCAAATCAGAATTTGGGCATTGGCGATTACGAGTTTGCGTTGGACGATATTTCGGGGCCTTATCAGGACAGCCCAATTTTTACTGAAGTAATTCCCGGAAAGCATATTGTTTATGTAAGCGATAAAAATAATTGCGGAATCGCTCAAATTACCGTCTATGTATTTGGGTTTCCAAATTTCTTCACGCCAAATGACGACGGCCAAAATGATACCTGGAATATTTTAGGCGTTGACCCTGGTGTATTTAAAGCATCTGCCATTTATATTTTTGACCGATACGGAAAGTTAATGGCAAACTTTAGCGCATTTCAACCGGGATGGGACGGATTTTACAATGCCCATAAAGCAGTTTCAACAGATTATTGGTACTTGGCACGTATGACAGATCTGAATGACGAAACCAAAGAATATAAAGGGCATTTTAGCTTGATCAGAAGGTGAGAAAGGGTTTTTAGATTATTAAAATAGTTAACTATTTTGGAGTAGAAATAATAAAAATGTGGGGCTTTAACCCCACATTTTTATTTGATTAAATATAATAATATTTTAAAAAGCAGAGGTTAATTTGAAACCATCATATTGAAATTTACGCTTAAAGTTCCTTTTGGCATCATACTCAATTCGCCCATATTTTGTTCATTTCCAATAGGGTTCATTATATAACCGTCTAATTCTGCTTCAACATTATACATTCCTTCCGGAATTCCAATAAAGGCATAATGCCCATTTTCGTCAGAATGAGTCGTGGTGTAAAGTGTTCCGTTGTGCATTAAAGAAATAGTGACGTTTGGTAAATTTCCATTGGTGCCATGTACATTCCCATTTATTGTTCCAGAAGTTGACATATCCACAAAACGCATTGTTGGCATAAAGGTAAAACCAGTCATGCTCATCATCATATTGTTATAATTAACACCTTCCAGCACAAATGATTGATCAACATCCATATCTAAAAGAAATTCACTCATGCTGCCATTAGAAATTGTTAAAATATGATCTAATTGAATGTCTATACTTCTATTTTGATTATTTAACATCATTCCATTTTGTATCATGCCACTTCCGGAATAACCATATTGATCCATATTATAAGTGAATGAATCACCGTTTACCATTTTCATTTCAGTCGAAGAAATATACAAACGCAAAAGATCATAATCTCCTGCAGGAATTTCAATAGTTGCCATTGTTGAAGTCATGCCATTTACCAATTCCAATAAATTGTATTTCATTGGTGTATTTGTCAGTGTCATAAAGGAATTGGCGTGAGCGCTATTTCCAATTTCAATTTTATCAATAGTTACGCTTGCCGACATAAATTGGCTATAATGCATTGGAGCATCTGTAAGCTTTAAAGAAAGTGTTCCAACTGGACCAGTTGTATTGTCGTTAGTGCAACTTGCTGCAACTATTATCAATAGCGCAACAAAAAAATATTTTATGTTTTTCATTTTGAATGTTTTTAAAATTAATTATGATTTATTAAAGTTTGATTGGCTATAATTTATTTTAATTGAAAGTTCAAACATAATAGGATTCTATATGTTTGGTTTAAAAAAATAGCTGAATATTAAATTCGGAAAACTTGATATAAAATATTGAAGTTATGTGTATTTGGCGTAGGAAAGTAATTTTTGAAATGGGTTGATTTGTTTTCTTTTTGAGAAAATAAAACAGCATCAGCTAAAACAAAAACGGAAAAATTTTGTTGTTTATTGTTTAATTTTATGGTTGATTCTTTTTTAAATATTGACCCACTTATGAGCTGAATTTCATCTTTACAACACGATTTTTTTGAAATATAAAGGTTGTTGTTTTCTGCTACACAACATTGCTCTTCCATTCCACATTTTTCTGCTTTTCCAAAGAGGGACTCAGAATAAATTTGACCTCCACAGAAGTGTTTTTCAACTGTAAGTGAAACAGATGAAAACAACACTAGGAGTGCTAAAAAAAATGTTAATATTTTAGGTAAAATATTTTTCAAAATATAGTTTATGATAATTCAAAGATATATTATCTAAGATTATGATCTTATGATATATATCAGACCGTTAATGAGACTTTTATCCTGAGGTATTGCTTAATAATAAATAAGAGCTTTACCATCCATTTTAAAAACTTTTGAAACTACTGCAGGCTGTCTCTTAATTGAGTAAGCCATTTGGTCAATAGTTCCTTATCACTTTCTGAAAGTTTAGCGTCTTTATGAATTAATGTATAAGTTGAAAGCGGCATTTTATTCTCTTCGATTTGACTGATGATGGACTTTAATTTACTTTTTTGCTTTCGTTTTGAATAGGTGCCGAATTCACTAAAATTCAGTTCTTTTTTGCCTTCTTTAATATGATTTTCTAATAGCCAACTTACAGGTTGAATTTTATGGTACCATGGATATTTGGTGTTGTTGCTATGGCAATCGTAACATGGCTTTCCAATTAGCTGTTGAATGTTATTTGGCGTGTTAAAAGTTTTGGTAAAATCTGATTCCAAAACTTCATTGCTTTGATTGCGTGTTGTGGGCATAAATTGAATACCCACAAACGCGATCAATAAAAAAAGAAACACTTTTTTAAAAATGCTCACTTAGTTTAATTGTTTTTGTATACTGCCGCATTTTAGCATTTTATTTCCAAAATAAGGATTGTTAATTTCTTCGGTTTCACTCAACCAAATTGCGCCTTTGTTATTGCTTGCCATCGGACAAAAATCTTGATATAGCGTTTTTTCTGTTCCAACCAAAGCAATTAAATCGTTTATGTCAATGCTTAATGCTTCAAAATGTTCCCTTTGGTGTTCAATAGGATTTTTTACGATATGCTCCGTATGTTCTTTCGCGCTTTCTGCGATTTCCATATATTTTTTATGCTGGCTATCGGTCAGTTTTGCCATATCAAAATTGGAAAAAGCGGCAAGCATCATTTTTCCGCCTTCGGCAGCTTTTTTACTGTCCTCATTAACCAATGCGTTCTTTAAAACAAGATAACCATCAATTATGGCTGTTGTTAAACCACTTTTTTGAGTATCGGCATCCATATTATTGCCTTCTTGCATTTCTTTTGATTGCACATCATTTGATTCTGCTTGTTTCTGGTCGTTTTTACAAGCGCTTAAAAATAGCACTGCGAATGCTATTGCATAGATTGATTTTTTCATTTTTTTGATTTTAATAATTAATATTTACCCGTTGGGTGCAATTATTTTAGATTAAAAAAGAGGTTTAGATATTGGTCAAGATACTGAAATTCAGTATCTTGAAGTC
>MGWK01000005.1 GCA_001800975.1 Flavobacteria bacterium RIFCSPLOWO2_12_FULL_35_11
AATAAAATTAAACCGCCTTACAACGTGAATGAATTGACCCAAAGAAAGGCTTTGGAACGATTGGAAGATAAAGAAAGCATTAAATTTGAAATAGAATCAATTATATCGGAAAGAGCAGCGTTGCTTGAAGTATTGAATGAGGTAAAATTCGTGGAAAAAATATATCCTACCGAAGCCAATTTCATTTTGGTCAAAGTGGATGATGCCAATAAAAGATATAACGAATTGATTTCCAAAGGAATTGTCATCAGAAACCGAACCACGCAGCCTTTATGCGAAAATTGTTTGCGTTTGACTGTTGGAACAGAACAAGAAAATAAAAAATTGATAAAAGCACTAAAAGATTTATAAAATGAGGCAAAAAGTATTGTTTATAGACCGAGACGGAACGATGGTTTTGGAACCAAGCGACTATCAATTAGACAGTTATGAGAAATTGGAATTTTACCCGAAAGTCTTTCAATATTTGGGAAAAATTGCTTCGGAACTGGATTATGAATTGGTAATGGTTACCAATCAGGATGGTTTAGGCACTGATTCGCACCCGGAAGTTAATTTTTGGCCGGTTCATAATTTAGTGATGAAAGCTTTTGAAAATGAAGGTGTTGTTTTCAAAGAAGTGCTTATCGACAAAACATTTCCGCATGAGAATGCGCCAACTCGCAAACCTGCAACGGGTTTGCTGACTAAATATATCAACAATCCTCATTATGATTTAGAAAATTCTTTTGTGATTGGCGATCGGATTACGGATGTGGAATTGGCAAAAAATTTGGGTGCAAAGGCGATTTTTATCAACACAGATGAGGCTTTGGGAAGTAATGAGATTGCTTCAAAGATTGCCGAATTGGATGCTATTATCGTGTTGAAAACAACCGATTGGAGAACAATTTATGAATTCTTGAAACTTGCTGAGCGTTCTGCTTCTGTTGAAAGAAAAACGAATGAAACGGACATTTTCATCAACCTAAACCTTGACGGGACAGGCAAAAGCAACATAGATACCGGAATTGCCTTTTTTGACCATATGCTGGACCAAATTGCGCGTCACGGGCAAATGGATTTGGAAATTGCCGTAAAAGGCGATTTGGAAGTCGATGAACATCATACCATTGAAGATACCGCAATTGCGCTTGGCGAAGTTTTTGCGAAAGCGCTGGGAAATAAATTGGGTATTGAGCGTTACGGATTTTGCCTGCCAATGGACGATTGTTTGGCGCAAGTTGCGATTGATTTCGGCGGAAGAAACTGGTTGGTTTGGGAAACAGAATTCAAAAGAGAAATGGTGGGAAAAATGCCAACAGAGATGTTTTATCACTTTTTTAAATCTTTTTCTGACGGTGCAAAGGCCAATATCAATATCAAAGCCGAAGGAACCAACGAGCATCACAAAATAGAAGCCATTTTTAAGGCATTTGCCAAAGCCATTAAAGTGGCAGTGAAAAGAGATCCGGAAAAAATGATTTTGCCAAGCACAAAAGGAATGTTATAAAATTATTTAAAGTTTTAAGTTTGGAATTGTTGCTTTCGAATTTGAAACCTGAAACTTGAAATCTGAAACGAAAAAATGAAAATAGTTATTATAAATTACGGCGCGGGGAATATTCAATCCATTAAATTTGCGATTCGGCGATTGGGTTTTGAAGCCATTTTAAGCGATGATATTGAAGAGATCAGAACGGCGGATAAAGTCATTTTTCCTGGTGTTGGAGAGGCGAGCAGCGCGATGAAAAAATTGAAATCCACTAAGTTGGATGCCGTTATTCCAACCTTAAAACAGCCTGTTTTGGGAATTTGTTTGGGCATGCAATTAATGTGCAATTATTGCGAAGAAGGCGACACGAAAGGCTTAGGAATTTTTGATGTGGACGTTGTTAAATTTAACAATACGTTAAAAGTTCCGCAAATTGGCTGGAATCAAATTTACAACTTGAAATCAGAACTATTCGAAGGAATTGCTGAAAACGAATATATGTATTTGGTGCACAGTTATTATGTTCCAATGAATGATGAAGCCATCGCAACCACTGAATATGGCTTAAAATACGCTTCAGCATTGCAAAATGCTAATTTTTGCGGTGTACAATTTCATCCTGAAAAAAGTGGTGATGTTGGGGAACAAATTTTGAAAAACTTTTTGAACTTGTAACTTTAAACTTGAAACAAATTATGCGTATCATTCCCGCAATAGACATTATAGGAGGAAAATGTGTTCGATTGTCGAAAGGCGATTACAATACCAAGATTATTTATAATGAAAATCCGCTCGAAGTGGCCAAAATGTTTGAAGCGCACGGAATTAAATACCTGCATTTGGTAGATTTAGATGGCGCAAAATCGAGCAAGATTGTCAACCACAAAATTCTCGAACAAATAGCTTCAAAAACAACTTTGAAAATCGATTTTGGCGGCGGATTAAAATCGGATGCCGATTTAAAAATAGCTTTTGAAAGTGGGGCAAATCAAATTACCGGTGGAAGTATTGCCGTAAAAAACAGGGAAATTTTTGAAAAATGGATTGCCGATTATGGTGCTGACAAAATTATATTGGGAGCAGATGCAAATAATGAAAAAGTAGCGGTTTCCGGCTGGTTGGAAGATTCCGATGAAGATTTGGTTCCTTTTATCAAGAATTACCAAAGCAAAGGAATTCAATATGTGATTTGTACCGATATTGCTAAAGATGGAATGCTTGAAGGTCCTAGTTTTGAATTGTATAAAAAAATTATTGATCAATGTTCCGTCACTTCGGGCGCAGTCGAGAAGATATCAGAAGCAAATGGCATAAAATTGATTGCTTCAGGGGGAATTTCAACCTTTGCAGAATTGCCTAAATTGGCTGAAATGGGTTGTGAAGGCACCATTATTGGAAAAGCAATTTATGAACATAAAATTAGTATGAAAGAGTTGGAAAATTTTATTTTAAACAATTAAGATGCTTACAAAAAGAATTATCCCCTGTTTGGATATCAAAAACGGAAGAACCGTAAAAGGCGTTAATTTTGTAGATTTGCGAGATGCCGGAGATCCGGTGGAATTGGCAGCTATTTACGCACAAAACGGCGCAGATGAATTGGTTTTTTTGGACATTTCGGCAACTGAAGAAAAAAGAAAAACATTGTCAGAGTTGGTGATGAGGGTTGCTGAGAAAGTAAATATCCCATTTACTGTCGGCGGCGGAATTTCCTCGGTTGAAGATGTGGAATTGTTGTTGAATTCTGGTGCCGACAAGGTTTCCATCAATTCTTCCGCAGTTAAAAATCCGCAATTAATCAATGAACTGGCAGCAAAATTTGGGAGTCAGTGCATTGTTGTTGCCATTGATGCGAAACAAATAAATGGAGAATGGATCGTGCATTTAGTGGGCGGAAAAGTGCCGACAGACATTAAATTGTTTGATTGGGCAAAAGAAGTGGAACAACGCGGTGCCGGTGAAATTTTGTTTACCTCGATGGATCACGATGGCACAAAAAACGGATTTGCCAACGAAGCTTTGGCCAAATTAGGTACTTTGGTGAATATTCCGATTATCGCTTCGGGAGGCGCGGGAAATACGCAACATTTTGTTGATACATTTATAGATGGAAAAGCCGATGCAGCCTTGGCTGCGAGCGTATTTCATTTCAAGGAAATTGATATAATGGATTTAAAACAAGAACTAAAAAACAACAATATAGCAATACGAATTTAGCTTTTTTTGCAATTTTCGAATTTAAAACTTTCAAAAAAATTATGACTATAGATTTTAATAAAAATAGCGACGGATTGGTTCCTGCAATCATTCAAGATGCAATCACAAAAAATGTATTGATGTTGGGGTATATGAATCAGGAAGCATTTGACAAAACAATTGAATCGAAGCAGGTGACTTTTTTCAGCAGAACAAAAAAAAGGTTGTGGACAAAAGGGGAGGAAAGCGGCAATTTTTTAAAGGTGGTTTCCATACAAAACGACTGCGATCAAGATTCCTTGCTAATTCTGGTAAATCCCGTTGGGCCAACCTGCCATAAAGGCACGGATACTTGCTGGGGAGAAAATAATGAGCCAACTTTCGGATTTTTATCAGAATTGGAGACTGTGATTAGAAATAGGCGGGAAGCAGGCAATTCTGAAAAAAGTTATGTGGCATCATTGTTTGAAAAAGGAATCAATAAAATTGCCCAAAAAGTTGGTGAAGAAGCCATAGAAGTGGTGATTGAAGCTAAAGATGACAATGACGATTTGTTTATAAACGAAAGCGCCGATTTACTTTTTCATTATTTAATTTTACTGCAGGCAAAAGGATTTTCTTTGAAAGATATTGTGAAGGTTTTGGAAAAAAGACATTAATGATTTTAGATTTACGATTTTTGACTTACGAATTTCTAGATTTCTTAGCTAATTTTTTAATTTTAATATTCAATACTTTTAAATAATGGAATCAATCTCAAAATCTACTTTAGATTTTTTAAAGGAACTCAAACAAAATAACAATAGAGAATGGTTTAATGCAAATAAGCCAACATTTGAAGCGGAACAAAAAAAGGTTAAAACTTTTTATAATTCCGTCATGGAGCATTTAAAAGCAACCGACCTTATTGAAAACGTAAAACTATTCAGGATTTATAGAGATGTGCGATTTTCAAAAGACAAACTGCCTTTTAAATCTCATTTTGGTGGACAATTTACGAGGGCAACGAACAAATTGCGCGGCGGATATTATCTGCATATTAGTCCGGGAGAAAGTTTTTTGGCCGGTGGATTTTGGGAACCAAATAAAGAAGATTTGGCGCGCATCAGAAAAGAATTTGAAACAGATGCGGCTGAAATTAGAGCCATTATTAGCACTGCTGATTTTAAGAAGCATTTCGGCAAATTACAGGGTGATTCCGTAAAATCGGCACCAAGAGGTTTTGATAAAAACCATCCTAATATAGATTTAATTAGGCTAAAGCAATTTATTGTGACACGCACATTTACTGATGAAGAAGTTTTAGCGCCAAACTTTTTGAGGGAAGTTACCGCTTCTTTTGTGGCAATGCGACCTTATTTGGATTATATGAGCGATGTGCTGACCACCGATTTAAATGGGGAATCATTGGTTGGTTAAAGCTAAAAATATTTAGAAACATTGGCTAATAAAAAAAGCTGTCCGAATTTCAATTCAGACAGCTTTTTTTATTTTTGATATATAAAGATTACTCTACCAATACCCAATCACCTTTTTCAATTAAAGGAATTGCTTGTTTGTATTTTACCGATTTGTTTTCGCCGGACATGATGTGTTTAATGGTCACTTGTTCATTTCGTCCAATTTTTCGTTCTGTGCGAACAATAGTTTCAACTATTTTTGGCTGTTGCGTTAAATTGGCTTGTGGACTAGTAGCACCGCCGCCATATTCTTCCTTGCTCAATTGAACTTTTTCGCGTTTTTGTTCTCTTGCAGGCAAAACACGAGTCGCATCTTGAGAAGGCAATTCACCTTTAAACAAGAACGACAAAACTTCTTTATTTACCGTATCCAGCATTCCGTTAAAAAGTTCAAATGATTCAAATTTGTAGATTAAAAGCGGATCTTTTTGCTCATAAGTCGCATTTTGAACCGATTGTTTCAATTCATCCATTTGACGCAAATGATCTTTCCAAGTATCATCGATGATCGCAAGCGTAATATTTTTCTCAAAATCGGTCACCAATTCTTTTCCTTCTGTTTCATAGGCAGTTTTTAAATTGGTGATTACTTTTAATTCTTTTGTGCCATCAGTAAAAGGAACTACAATTCGTTCATATTTCTCTCCGTGATTTTCATAAACATCTTTAATTACCGGAAAAGCAGCTTTTGCATTTCGTTCTAATTTTTCTTTATAATGTTTGTAAACCACATCAAAAAGTTGATCAGTAAGTTCTTGTTCCGTACCCGATTTAAATTCTTCTTCGTTGAAAGGAGAGGTTGTGGACGAAAAACGAATCAATTCAAATTCAAAATTCTGATAATCATTTGTGAGTTTGTTTTCTCTAACCAACAGGTTACAGGTATCATAAACCATATTTACGATATCTACCTGCAAGCGGTCTCCATAAAGCGCGTGGCGGCGACGTTTGTAAACAACTTCTCTTTGAGAATTCATAACATCATCATACTCCAGCAATCGTTTACGAACGCCAAAGTTGTTTTCTTCCACTTTGCGTTGCGCACGTTCGATTGATTTTGAAATCATGGAGTGCTGAATAACTTCACCTTCCTGAAGTCCCATTCTGTCCATCATTTTCGCAATACGTTCCGAACCGAACAATCGCATTAAATTGTCTTCCAATGATACATAAAATTGTGAAGAACCCGGATCTCCCTGACGGCCTGCTCTACCGCGTAACTGACGGTCGACACGACGTGAATCGTGACGCTCAGTACCCACAATGGCCAAACCTCCCGCTTTTTTAACTTCATCGGAAAGTTTTATATCCGTTCCACGACCAGCCATGTTGGTTGCTATGGTTACAACACCCGAGTTTCCTGCTTCAGCAACAATATCTGCTTCCCTTTTATGAAGTTTGGCGTTTAATACATTGTGTTTTATTTTTCTGATCGCAAGCATTCGACTTAATAATTCTGAAATTTCTACGGAAGTGGTTCCCACCAATACAGGTCGGCCTAAATTCACCAAGTTTTCAATTTCTTCAATAACGGCATTGTATTTTTCACGCTTGGTTTTGAAAACCAAATCTTCACGGTCATCACGAACCAATATTCTGTTTGGCGGAATTTCAATAACATCCAATTTATAAATTTCCCAGAATTCCCCAGCCTCCGTAACGGCTGTTCCGGTCATACCAGCAAGTTTGCGGTACATTCTAAAGTAATTTTGAAGCGTAACGGTAGCGTATGTTTGTGTGGCGGCTTCAATTTTTACGTTCTCTTTTGCCTCAATAGCCTGATGTAACCCGTCGGAATAACGGCGGCCTTCCATAATACGGCCGGTTTGCTCGTCAACGATTTTAATTTTATCTTCCATAATCACATACTCAATATCTTTTTCAAATAAGGTGTATGCTTTAAGCAGCTGATTCATGGTGTGAATTCGTTCGCTTTTTATGCTGAAATCACGATAAAGTTCTTCTTTTTTCGCAGTTAAAACTTCCGGAGTGCAATCTTCATGTTCCAATTTGCTAATTTCAGTGCTTAAATCGGGTAAAATGAAGAAATTTTCATCACCGTCATCACCCGATAAAAATGTAATTCCTTTATCGGTTAGCTCAATAGAATTGTTTTTTTCATCGATAACAAAATATAACTCTTCGTCAATTTTAGGCATTTCACGATTGTTATCCTGCATATAATGATTCTCCGTTTTTTGCAAGAGTTGTTTGTTACCTTCCTGACTTAAAAATTTAATTAAGGCTTTACTTTTTGGCAATCCTCTAAAAACACGAAGCAATAAAAATCCGCCTTCTTTGGTATCACCATCAGCCAATAATCTTTTAGCTTCCGCCAAAACAGCGGTTAAATAATTTCGTTGGGTAGAAACAATTCTGTCAACGCTGGGTTTTAACTCGTTAAATTCGTGACGGTCGGCATTTGCAGTTGCACCTGAAATAATTAACGGCGTACGTGCATCATCAATCAATACAGAATCGACCTCATCCACAATGGCGAAATTGGGCGGACGTTGCACCAAATCGTTCGGGGAATGTGCCATATTATCGCGCAAATAATCAAAACCAAATTCGTTATTTGTGCCATAGGTAATGTCTGCGTTGTATGCTTTTCTTCTTGCATCTGAATTTGGTTCATGAAGATCGATACAATCTACCCTTAATCCGTGGAATTCAAAAATTGGCCCCATCCAGGCAGCATCACGTTTAGCCAAATAATCGTTTACGGTCACCAAATGCACCCCTTTTCCGGTAAGCGCATTTAAATAAACAGGCAATGTAGAAACCAATGTTTTTCCTTCCCCTGTCATCATTTCGGCAATTTTACCCTGATGTAAAACCGAACCACCAATAAGTTGTACGTCGTAGTGAATCATGTCCCAAGTCACTTCTTTTCCCTGGGCATCCCAAATATTGGCCCAAATGGCTTTGTCATTTTCAAGGACAACATTGTCTCGCGTTGCCGAAAGTTCCCGATCAAAAGGCGTTGCCGTAACAGTAAGGGTTTTATTTTGGGTGAAGCGTTTTGCAGTTTCTTTTACAACGGCAAATGCTTCAGGCATAATCTCGTTTAAAGTTTTTTCCGAAGCTTGGTATAAATCATCTTCCAAACTGTCAAGTTCAGCGTAAATTTCTTCTTTTCTGTCAATGTTTGCTTCATTCACTTCATCTTTTAATGACTGAATTTTGGAAGTAAATTCAAAAGTGGAATCCGCTATTTTTTGCTTAAAGTAAGCGGTTTTTTCTCGTAATTGATCGTTTGTTAAATTTATTATTTCGTTTTCAAAAGCATTTACTTTGGCAACAATTGGCTGAAGCAATGCTAAATCTCTCTTCTTTTTATCTCCAACAAAAATTTTAAGGACTGAATTTATGATACTCATGGTTTAGGTGTCAAATTTTTAAATAATTACGTGTAAAATTACAGTAATTTATATTGATATTAATAGCTGGTAAAGTTAATTTTTTTAATGTTAAATCATTTTAATTCTGTTTAAAATTATAATTTATAAGCAAAAAAAAAGTCTCGCTAGAGACTTTTTTTGATTGGGTATTTTTTAGTATTCATCTTCGTTCCAAAGATAGTCTTCTTCTGAAGGGTAATCTGGCCAAATTTCGACAATTGATTCGAAATTTTCTTCCTCATCTTCAATTTCTTGAAGGTTTTCCACAACTTCTAAAG
>MGWK01000006.1 GCA_001800975.1 Flavobacteria bacterium RIFCSPLOWO2_12_FULL_35_11
CTCCGATACCATTTGCCAAAAACTTGGAAGACATGTTCTTGCCCAAAAATCGTTTGCATGGTGAAATCGTTAACTTGTTAAAATACTGATTCTAAAAATCAAAATCTGATTTTCATCATATAAAACAAGCCAATTTTACTGTTACTTTACTGACATCCATCCTTAAATTTATGCTAGGGGAAAATTATTTTTTGTTAATTATACCCTGTTCAACGTATATTCAAAAGAAAAGATAACATCCCTTTTTTAAGAATAGAAATTTTAAGTGAAAAGTGATAACTATCATTCTCTGTGATGATGTACGTCATTGTATAAACATTGCTTTCAAAATAATTTAGCACATTATTAACCATTAAATTATTTGAGTTATGCCATTAGTACAATTTAACAGACGACTTCCTATAATGGACAGAATGTTTCCTGAAATTTCAGACATTACTGATAACATGTTGACCGAAGATTTATTTCTTAGAGACACTTGGATGCCAGCAATTAATGTAAAGGAACACAATAAAGACTTTGAAATAGAAGTATGTGCTCCTGGCTTTACAAAAAAAGATTTTGAAGTTTCTATTTCTGATGATGTTTTAACAATTTCGGCTGAAAGTAAGAGAGAAATGGAAGAAAAAGAGGAAAATTATTCTCGTAAGGAGTTTTCTTACAATTCATTTAACCGAACTTTCACTTTACCAAAAAATGTAGATCTTAAAAAGAAAATTAAAGCGAATTACGATAACGGAGTTTTGTTAATTCATATAGAAAAATCAGAAGTTTCAAAAATGGAAGAAAAGAAAAAGATGATTGAAATCAGCTAAGTTTCTCATGAAAATCCGGGAAGTTAACGCTTCCCGGATTCTTTAACCTAAAATAATTAAAAATGGAAAAAAATCAATTAACTCAAAAAAAAGAAGAAGAAAAATCAAGTTTTGAAAACAGTATCGGACGTTTACATTCTAAAGCCCAACAATGGATTTCAGAAATTGAGTTTATTAAAATTGAACAAAATTTCCTAAAAGAATTGCTTTCCGAACACATTATCGGGTTATGTACCACCGATCATTATGCACAGGCTAAGATGTTATTGAATGGCATAGAACATGAAACTGATTTGGGCAATAAATTAATAGAATCTATTAAAGAGCATAAAATTAATTTGGCTTTGCTCATTGAAAATATTTACTTAAAAAAGGAAGATAAATTTAGAAATAATCACAAACTTCTAAAAATGGAAGTTAAAAATTATATTGAAAACTTTAAATATATTAAAGAACAAGTATTTGGACTTGTGTTATTAATAATGAAAATTGAAAAAGAAAAAAAATTGCTTTCAGAATAAAATAACAGCAATAGTTCAACTGCTTAATATACCGTTTTCAACTTTTAGTTCTTTGAAATTTTTGCATAAATTGATAATGAATTATGTTATAATACATTGTGGACGTGACAATTAAGTAACATTATTCGTTAATAATTTATTAAAACACAGCTAAAAAAGGATTGTTTTTATTTGGGGTGATATGGAAACTTAATAGGTGTGTTTACTTAAAATTTTGAAGCAGCAGGTCTGCAAGAACCCGAAATTGAAAACGGCTTTTTTTAAATAATTCCGTTTTCAACTTTTTAGTTCTTTGAAGTTTTGTATAGTAAATTTTAATAAAATGTTTAATAAAACACCATTATTTAATATTGGGGATTACAATGAGGCACTATACAAATATGAGAAATTATTTTTTGTAAATATTTTTACTGTTTATGCAGGTATTATTATTGGGATATGGGATTATACTTCATTAAATGGCATTTAGTTTATAAAAATATAAAAAAGAGGTAAAGAAAGAATTGAAAATTGAAAACGGTTTTATTTACTCAAAATCCCAATCAAAAAGCTTAAATACTTTTCCCCAATCATTCGGCAAAGAAGCGTTTAGTCCAATTTTTTCATGGGTTATCGGTTGTGTAAAATGAAGTGAATACGCATGCAGGAATAAATTTTCACAGTCAAATTCGTTTTCAAACATTCTGTTGTGAAACCGATCTCCATATTTGTAATCGCCTACAATTGGATGGCTTATTTTATTCATATGAATACGAAGTTGGTGCATTCTTCCTGTGGCAGGCGTTAATTTCACCAGGCTATAACGGGAGTTTTCATATGGAATTACGGGTATGTCAAGAAGTTTTGTATGAATGGGTTCACAAAAAGTTTCCGCATCTTTATAAACTTTGGTGTCAGGATTTTTAACGGGAGAGGTTACTAAAACCGATAAATCCACAAATCCGCGCACAATTCCCAAATAGGTTTTTTGAATCTGGTTGGCGTTAAACAACTCCTGAAAAACAGAAACATCCTCTTTATGCTTTGCCAACATTAAAATACCCGAAGTTTTTCTGTCCAGCCTGTGAACAGGATAAAAATGGCGCCCAAATTGTGCAAAAAGTAAATCTAACAATGTTTCATCATTAATGTTACGTGCATAGTAGGAATTGTGGATCAGCACATTGTTGGGTTTATTTACAATAACAATGTGGTTGTCTTCAAAAAGAATTTCAATTTTCATGTTGCAAATATACAGGTAAAGGAAGTGGTTTTAACCATCCTGTTTCTTCCTTCAACAAAGACCTAAACAAAGCATAATTCTCAACAATTTTAACTAATTTAACACATTTTTGGCATTTGTGATGTGTGAATCATGTAACTATTAAAAAAAAATATGTAACTTTATAAAGCCAATTATTTCGCAAATTTGCTGTATATAATTTCAACATTTAAAACAATAATAAAATGAAAAAATTAATAGTATTTGTGCTTTTAGCTTCCATGGTTATTTCTTGTGGAACTCCAAAAACAGTCATCCAGTCCAAAAAAGTAATTAAAGGATATTGGTCCTTAGATCTAATTTCTTATAGTGAACCTGGAACATTTGACGTAACCTTGTTTAATGATGCTTCTAAAGAATGTTTTTTAGGAAGTAAATGGCGTTTTATTCCAAACAACAATACGGGAGTATACACCATTACTGATACACATTGTGTACCAACCGGAGATCGTAATTTCAATTTTACCATTCAGGAAATTGATGGCAATACCGGACTGTATGATTTCTTGTTAAAACCCACTGATGCAAAACAAAAATCTGCAGACAATACCGGTTTTAGATTACAGTTGACACAATTGACAGAAACCACAATGGTGTGGGAACAAACCGTTTCAGTAGAAGGAAAACCATTTATAATTTATATGAACTTTAATAAAATTAACGAATAATGAGAACATTCTTAAAAAAAATAGCATTAGTGGCCCTAACAGTAATTCTTGTAGCTGGCCTAAGTAGTTGTGAAGCTACCAAAAATGCAAATAACGCGCAAAAAGGTGCCGTAATTGGAGCTGCCGGAGGCGCAATATTAGGCGCTATTATCGGCAACAATGCCGGTAAAGGCGGAAAAGGAGAAATAGGCGCAGTGATTGGCGGTGTTGTAGGTGGAGCTGCAGGTGTGCTTATTGGAAATAAAATGGATAAACAAGCCCAAAAAATTGAGGAAGAAATTCCTGGCGCTAAAGTTGAACGGATTGATGATGGTATTTTGGTGACATTTGATGAAAATAGTGGTGTTCATTTTGAAACTGAAAAATATAATATCACTTCAACTTCTGAAGTAATGCTTACCAAATTGGCAAATATCTTAAAGGAATATCCTGATACAAATGTATTGGTGGTTGGACATACAGACAGCACTGGTTCAGCAGAATACAATATGTCGCTTTCAGAAAGAAGGGCCAATGCGGTAACCACTTACTTTGTGAACAATAAAGGTTTGAGTTCTAGCCGTTTTACAACCACTTGGTTTGGTGAAGATGAACCAATTGCAACTAACAGTACAGTTGAAGGTCGCGCTAAAAACCGTAGGGTAAATATCGCAATTGTACCAAATGATAAAATGAAAGCAGATGCCAAAAGAGAAGCTGGCGAAAACTAATAACCCCAAATTATTTAATGAAGACCCGAAACAAATTGTTTCGGGTCTTTTTTTGTTAATGATTGGTTCTACTTTTTAAGTTAAAATTTAAAGATTAGAGAATTTGCCAATTAAACAGTTCAACGATTAAACAATTACACAATTAAAACATACTTATTAACTTTCAAACTTTTCAACTTATAACTACCTTACAAGCCTAAAATTTAAAGTAGTGCAGGGTATCGTTGACAGCATGGCGCAATTCCAATTATCGTGGCTAAACTGGTTTTTGGCATTTTTGGCTTCCTTCATTCTTGGGATGGGAAAAGCAGGCGTAAAAGGGCTAGGGGTTTTAATAGTAACTTTAATGGCCATATTATTTGGCGGAAAAGCTTCCACAGGAATTTTAATTCCACTCATGGTGGTTGCAGATATTTTGGCTGTTTTTTATTATAACCGCCATACGCAATGGAAGTTTTTGTTGAAAATATTGCCGACCATGGTTTTGGGTGTATTGATTGGCGTGTGGTTTGGAAATGACATTTCTGAAAAATTATTCAAACAAATCATGGCAATTTTCATTATTTTAACCGTGATTATGATGGTTTGGATGGATCAAAAAAAGAATAAATCAATTCCAACTCATTGGTTTTTTGCCAGCAGTATGGGACTTTTATCAGGAATTACCTCTATGATTGGAAATCTGGCAGGTTCTTTTGCGGATATTTATTTTTTAGCGGTAAGGTTGCCCAAAAATCAATTTATTGGTACGGCAGCTTGGCTGTTTTTGATTATCAACGTGTTTAAATTGCCTTTTCATATTTTTGTCTGGAAAACGGTAACTTCAGAAAGTCTTTTGCTGAATTTATTCCTGATTCCGGGAATTTTGCTCGGTTTTATAAGCGGTGTGGCGTTGGTTAAATTGTTAAACAATGAAGTTTACCGCAAATTTATTATGGTGGTAACCGCTATGGGCGCTTTGCTGATATTATTTAGATAATTTTAAACAGAATCATTATGGAAGAACATTTTTTTCAGTGCCCGTATTGTTGGGAAGAAATTTCTATGTTATTTGATACATCAGTTAGAAATCAGACTTATATTGAAGATTGCGAGATTTGTTGCAATCCAATTGAAATAAATCCCATATTTGAAAATGGTGAATTGATTGCTTTAAATATTAAAAGTGAAGAGGAACAGTGAATTTATTTTAAAGAAATTGCCTGTTTTAATTGAGAAACAGATTGCATGCCAGATTGTCTCCAAATTTGCTTTCCTTGTTTAAAAACCATAAAAGTAGGCACGCCGCGCACTTGATATTTCGCTGCCAATGCAGGATTGGTGTCCACATTTATTTTTATAATGCTTATCGAATCTTTCAGTTCCGCTTTTAATTGTTTTAAAACTGGCGCCATACTTTTACAAGGCCCACACCAATCTGCATAAAAATCAATTAAAACAGGAACATTTTGATTTATGATATCATCGAATGATTTTTTCATTTTATTTTTTTATGCTCCTTAAAGTTACAAAAACACCAATAATTAAGGAACAAAATAATCAAAAAATTTATTTCATCTTAAAAAATATTAAACCGATTTAAAGCTCATTTTTTTAATAATTTGTGGATTTGAAACTTTTAAATATACAAGTATCAACAACGCCATGGTGCTGCAAATCAGAAATCCGATAAATAACGGCAGGGCAGTGGCTGAAACAAATTTCCCGATAAAAGTACTGATGGGAACCGCCATCATGGTCGACAGAAAACCCGTAATTGCGGCACCTATGCCAGCAATATGTCCGATAGGTTCCATAGCCAAAGCCCTTAAATTTCCAAATAAAAATCCGATCGCGAAAAATTGCAATCCGAAGAAAGCCAGCAAAACACCAATGCCGGGGTTTGCCGTATTCAGAAATAATACAATATAAAGCAAGGAAACGCTAAAAAAGGAGATCAACGCGGCGGTAACCATTTTTTCCATGCCATATTTTAAAACTAGCGTGGCATTTAAAAAAGTGGCAGAACCTATGGCGATGGACAAACCTGCAAAAATATAGGGAAATTGTTCTTTTAAATCATATTGGATCTGAAATATCTGCTGGGCCGTGCTTAAATAGACCATAAAGGAACCTGTAACAAAACCTGATATCATGGTAAAACCAATGGTTCTTTTAGATTTTGAAAGTTCTTTTAATCCGTTTACAAAAATAGCGCTTGAAAATTTTATGCGTTTCTCTATTAATAAAGTTTCGGGTTGTCTTTTCCAAAACCAAAACGACACTAAAATGCTAAATACCAATTGAATATAAAATATTGCTTGCCAATTGTAGTGATCCAACACAAATTTTCCCATAGCGGGAGCAATCACAGGAACTAAAAGAAACACCGAGGTAATAAACGACATAATTCTTGCCATATAATCGCCGCTAAATGTATCACGAACCATCGCAATGCTAATGGTTCTTGGCGCTGAAAGTCCGATTCCCTGTAAAATGCGACCAGCAACCATCATTTCTAAACTTTCTGAAAACACACAAATAAAGCTGGCAATAATAAACACGCCAAATCCCATAAAAACAACAGGTTTTCGACCCAAACTGTCTGAGATAGGCCCAAAAAATAAAGGGCCTAAACCGAGACCCAAAAATATCATGGTAATGAGCAATTGATTGTCAACCGCCTGGGTAATCCCAATTGAAAATCCAATATAATCCAAAGCCGGCAATAGGGCGTCTATCGCCAAAGCGACAATTGACATTAACGATGCCATTAAGGCGATGAATTCAAATGGGGAAGACTTGCTTTTAATCATCCGGCAAAAGTAAGGCAATTCTAATTAAGAGTAAAGAAGTATTAAAATATTCTATTTAACATAATATAAATTATAATACAAATTGAATAATTGAATATGAATTTTGCCAAGCTTTCAATTAAAAGAACTAAACAGAGAATTATTATTTAAAAAATTTATCAAATAAAGCAATTCCCAACCTTGAATATTGACTTGATTTATAGTCTTTAAACGGAAATGAATCTATTTTTTTCATTTTAGAAATATATCCATCTTTGTCTAATAAAGTGCCATTCAAAATAATATTTCTAAAACAAATAAGCAAACCATTAATAATAGTTGCGTTCAGAATTCTATTTTCAACACTTTTATTTATTGTCCATCTAGAATGTCCTACGGATTCTTGGACTGCACTAAACCAAATATTTAACTCTAAATGACAAAACTCAATATATTCCTGTAATAATGCAGTATTATCTTTCTGTATTAGTTGTTCTTTTTCTAAATTCAGCCAAGTTTTAAATAAACTATCTTCTCCTTTTAGTTTTACCAATGGTCTTAGTCCAAAACTCACTATTGATGCAGTTTTTAATTTATTCTTATCGTAAAAATTTCTTTCAAACTTATCTCTTAATACACCACTATTATTTAATTTACTTATAATTGATATTCCTATAGAGTCAGCTAAAAATGGATTAATTAATACCCCTATTGCTTGTTTTAAACCTGAAGCTGCATTTGCTTGATTTGAATTTATTTCTAAAAACAACTTAGATTCGAATCTTATTTTATCCAATTTTGAAACGTTATGAGGATAGATAATTCCTGTAACCAATAAATTCTGTGTTACTCGAAGTTTGCTTATTACATCATCAAATTGTCCGCCCTCATGATAAGAATAAACTCTATGTTGTCCATCAATTAATCCAATTGTATTCATCCCAGCAGGTAATTGAATGCCAACTGCTTTTGTTTCATTAATTTTACTTGGATCAACAGTGTTTTCGTCTTTATCAAGAATCTTTGTAGTTTCCGCAAGTGTAACAATAATATTATTAATGAATACTCTGCCGGAATCATTAAGGTAATTTCTAATAGAATTTATCTTTTTAGACATAATCATCCTTTGATATAAACCTGTTTCATCATTCCAAGCATCTTTTCGAAGAACATATGATCGTTCTAATAGTGACTTCGGATCGATGTAAAATGAAACAATTTTATAACCTTTACTATAATTACTGAATGATTCAGGTAATATAGATCCTTCATAAACATGTTTTGACACAGAAGACCGCCCCAAAATATTATTGCCTATTCTTTTAAAGTCAATCCCAAAAAAATTATATAACTCGAACCGAGAAGACAATTTTATAGCTAGAGTTAAGCTTTTAAAATACTCAATAGTGGAATATTCAAAGTATTTAATTTGTGGGATTTCAGCTTTTAGACTATCACTTATTTCATTTAATGGACAATAAAGAATTACAACATTACATTGATGGGTGCTGTATATGTCGTTTCGAAAACCTTTAAATGACGCAAATTTACTATCAAAAAATTCAATAAATTCATGTGTTTCTTCTAATATTTTATTATACAAAAAAACTTTCTTTTTTAGATGTCCTGAAAGATTTGATGTTGCTGTGGTTGTATATTCTGTAAATATTAATATATTTTCATATATAAAAACATCGTCAAAATCGCTTGTGGTTCCGTGATAAGTAAATTCTTTATCAGCAACAGTATAAGCTCTTTTGAATCCACTGCGTTCAAATATCTTTCTTATTTCATCAATATGTTTTAACTTAATCTTATCTTCAGGAGTTAATTTCGGTTTCTTTTTGATTTTCTTCTTTACCATTCTTAGTTTGGTTGATTTAAATACACTCAGGTTAATTTTTTTATTAAATATTATTCATAATCTTTTTCATTTAAATCAACTTTTATATTACTAAATATAATAATTGGTTTAGGAGATTCATTTATTTCATTTTTATTTATTCTACTTGAAAACTTATGAGTTACCTTATTTGAATAACAGTAAACAAATTTTTGTTTCACTTTAGATTCAAAAATATCATAGAGTGTTGTAAAATAAAATATTGGTTCAATTCCAAATTTTGACAATGGTTGTTTGAGCGTTAGTTTTATTATTTCCTTATTAAGTTTTATTTCGTCATACTTTTCAGAAAATAAAATATTGTATTTAACTTGTAATAGAGCGTTTTTCTTTACAGGTTTTTGGTTTGTAATTTCAACACTAATTTTTAAATTTTCACTAAGAAGCCCTATTTTTTTTAATTCATTGTAGAGTAACCTAGCATATTTTAATGCTCTTAGTTCAAAAATTAATTTTTCAAATTTATCTTGATCTAAAGTATTTTGCTCTTCAAATAAAAAATCATTTCGTTTCACTTCTCCTGTATTATTTAAATAATTGTGAAACATTTCAATATAATCTGGATTTAATTCAAATCCGATATATTTCCTATTCATATTAACAGCTTTGGATAGAACAGCTCCCGAACCTGAAAAACAATCTAATACAACATCATTTTCGTTGGTTGTTATTTTAAGAATTTGTTCTATTAATTCTTCTGGTAATGGGCAAAAATGATCAATATATCCATTACCCCAAGAACCTTGAACTGGAATCCCAAAGTCCCAAAGTGCGTCTGGTGTTTTTCCTTTAGGATTATATCTTTCAGGATATTTTACCCACCATTTTTTTAAAGAAGTAAAATCTCTAACTCTATCGATAAAAAAATTAAATTCTGTAGATTTTGAAAAAACGAGAATGTATTCAAAAATACTTCTCATTTGTCCTTTATGAGCCCAAGGTACTGTTTTATCTTTTTTCCAAATTATTATTTCTTGAAGCTTCCACCCAACTTCTTTAATTTTATTTGAAAAATCAAATGGTAATGGGACTACTTCTCCATCTCTTCTATAAGCATCAATAATTACCCATAATGTTCCTGAATCTTTAGTTACATCATATACATTTTTAAAAACAACTTTTAAATCATTTAAATACTCATCATATTCTTGTCCAAATCCTATTTGTTGTTCTGATCCGTAATCCTTTAAATCGAAATATGGCGGTGAAGTAATTGTTACATCAACCAATTTTTCCTTGATAACACTATTTATTAAACGTGCATCAACATTATGTACTTTATATATCTTTTCCATTAAAACAAAAAGCCTCCAAAATTTATGGAAATTATCTAATTTTTTTATTATTTAAGAATAATCAGTTCCAAAGATACAAAAGCAAAATGAACTATTTTAAAGATAAATAAGTATTTAGAAATTGATATCTTAGCTCATATTTTTATTATAAATTATGGAGTTTCATCCTCGAATAAATATAGCAGACACAAGTTTAAAAGAATCAAAGATAATTCTCGGAAGTTTTCCAACTTGGTCATTATCTAATTCAGATTTAAATGAAGATAAAAAAGCAATCCAAATGAAAAATGGAGATGTTCCTTTTTTCTTTGGAAGTTCTGTAAATAGATTCTGGGACTGGTATTATAAATATGTTGATAATTTAATCATCATAGAAGATGCCAATTCCATTCAGAAAAGTTTGAAAGCAAATTCAATAGGAATTACTGATTTAATTATTAGTTGTGATAGAAAGGATAAATCATCTTTAGATAAACATTTAACAAAAAGAACATACAATCATAACTTTTTTGAAGATCCGAAACAAGGAGAAAATATAAAACTACTTTGTACTTCAAAAGGAGTTATGAATGAAATGTTATTAAATAAAAAGTTTTTTAAGATTCATCCTAAATTGAAAATTGATATAGAGAAATCCGTTATTTTTCAAAAACAAATGATTCAAAAAATTGACGGTAATTTGAATCTAGTTAAAAACCCTTTTTATAGATCAATAAAATCCGAATCCGGTGGTAACATAGAATGCATTTCCATTCCATCTCCTGGGAGTCCATATAGAAGATTGGTTGATTTTGGGTTTAATTCAAAAAATGCAGAAACTTTTTTAGATGATTATTTAAAAGTTGCTTTTGAGTGGTTTACAAAATAAATAATAATTATTCCATTCCACACACATTTAACTTCCCTCCTATCTTTTGTTGTGCAAAATTGGTGTTCATAACTTTGGCATAAGCAACTTTTAAGCATAAAACTTTCATAAATTCAACCATTTAAATTTTTGGGTAAAAAATTTATCCTATTTTTGGACTCTAAAATTTTATCCCATGAAAAAACAAATCCTATTTATCATCATCATGTTTTTGATAATTGATTTAAATGCCCAAACTGCAGAAGTAAAATTATACAATCCGGAGGCTGACGCTAAAACCGATCTTCAAAACCTGGTTGCAAAAGCAAATGCCGAAGGAAAACATGTGCTGGTGCAAATTGGCGGAAACTGGTGCAGCTGGTGTGTTAAATTCAATAAAAAAGTCACCGAAAATGATACCTTAAAAAGTGTATTGACAGAGAAATACATCACTTATCATCTTAATTATTCCAAAGAAAATTGGAATGAAGATATTTTGGCCAATTTGGGTTACCCGCAACGCTTTGGTTTTCCGGTTTTTGTGGTCTTGGATGGTAAAGGAAACAGGTTACACACCCAAAACAGCGTTTATTTAGAGGAAGATAAAAGCTATTCAACCAAAGAAGTGTTGGAATTTTTTAATAGCTGGTCCCCTACTGCCATAGATCCTAAAAGTTATCCTTCCAAAGACAGAAGTAAGTTAAATTAATAGTTGCTGACAACCAGCATTGTAGTAATCATTAAAATAGCGCCAAGAGGCGCTATTTTACATATATAGCATTTATAATTTTTTATTTATTTCCAATGTGTGAATTATGCAAATATGATTAAAAATTATGTAACGCGAATTTCAGCTATTGAACGCACCTTTGCACCACGTAATAATACACTATAAAAATAAAAACCTCTATCATGGAAAAAGGAAATATTGAAATTAAAGAAGAAATTTTAAGAAAATTAGAAGACATTAAAAATACCACAGAAAGTTTGGTCGTAAAAGTTGGCCATCTTCAGGTAGATTTATTTAATTACCCTGATAAAGAACTTGAAAAATTTCTTGATACCCTAAACAAAGCTTTTTCAGACAAACACGTGCTGATTTCTGAAATTTGTAACAAACATGAAGAAGAAGTTAATCATTTAAAGTTGTAATACACTTTTACCAATTGAACTTAACAGGCTTGAAAAGCCAATAGAAAACATAAAAATAGCGCCTTTCGGCGCTATTTTTCATGATATTGGTTTTCTTAATTGTATGCTATTACAATTTAACCGGTTCATAATCCAAATAGCCTTTTTTGCCCGGCGTGTAAAATGTATTTTGGTTCCATTCGGTCAATGCCAAATTATTTTCAAAGCGCTCCACCAAATCCGGATTAGAAATAAAGGGTTTTCCAAACGCCACCAAATCGGCTTCGCCACGTTCAATTACCGCATTTCCGGTTTCTTGCGTAAATCCGCCATTGATCATTAAAGTTCCGTGATATAATGGCCTAAAATGTTTTGCGATTTCTGTTACGGCAAAAGGAATTTTGGAAACATCGGTAAACGGTTCAGACAAATGAACATAAGCCAACTGATAATTGTTTAGTTTTTTTAGGAGATATTCAAAAGTTGGAATGGTTTCTTCGTCAACCGTCATTCCGTGCAAATTGTGCATCGAAGGATTGAATCTCACCCCAATTTTTTGTTCCGGAATTTCATTTTTAACGGCATCCAACACTTCAAAAAAGAACCTTGTCCTGTTTTCTATGCTTCCGCCATAATTGTCGGTTCGCTGGTTAGAACATTTATTAAAAAACTGATGAAACAAATAACCGTTTGAGGAATGGATTTCCACGCCGTCAAAACCGGCTTCGGCAGCATTTTTTGCCGCTTGCCTAAAATCGTTGATGGTTGTTTTAATATCCTCAATCGTCATTGCTTTTGGCGTTACCGTATCTTTAAATCCTTGTGGCGTAAACGATTTGCTGTTCGGATTGATTGCTGATGGCGCCAAAGGCAATTCGCCATGATGAAAATCGGGATGTGAAACCCTGCCCACATGCCACAATTGAATAAAGATTTTCCCTCCTTTCGCATGAACGCGTTCGGTAACTTTTTTCCAGCCATCCGCTTGCGCTTTTGTAAAAATTCCGGGTGTGTTTACGTAACCAACAGCCATTTCAGAAACTTGTGCGCCCTCGGTGATGATCAATCCTGCAGATGCTCGCTGCTCATAATAAGCAGCTTGCAAGTCTTCTGTTGGTTTAAATTCCGGATTGTCGGCCCTGCTTCTGGTCATTGGGGCCATCACAATCCTATTTTTTAATTCCAGTCCGTTTTTAGAATAAGGTTGCAACAATGCTTGTTTATTTTCCATGGCTTAATTTAATTTGTTCGTTTGTACTGTATGAAATAATAGCATACAAAATGAAAATTAATATAACCCAAATTTAATATTTTCGTTCACCATAAACAACAATAACGCTTTCTTTTAAATGTCAATAATTCATCATTGCTTTTCTTTATTGAAGTTTTATAGGCAAATTAAAATTTATTGAGATCATTTAACATCCGAAAAAAATTGACTATATTAGACTTGCTGAAATTTAAGGCAGGAGCTAGCTGAAATGTTACTTTTGAACATTTTACAGATTGAAATTTCGGCTTTGTCACAAGAAGAATAAGTACGCTGAAAGTCATTAAGAACCATCGAAAATTCAAATGCCCATGGTACAAATTGTAAAAACACTGGTTCCTCTCCCAACAAAAGGAAAATTTTCCGTGCTGGAAATTCTTCAATACACAGTCCTCATTTCCTTAGTGCTCTACTTTGGCAAAACGCTGTTTATTCCGCTAAGTTTTTCGATGCTCATTAGCTTTATTCTTTATCCGATATGCAAATGGCTTGAAAAAAAAGGAGTCAATAAAATCGGCAGCATTGCATTGGCAATTTCCATAACATTCATTCTATTGGGAGCCATCGTTTACTTGCTGTTCTCACAAATTGAGGGATTTTTGCAGGAATGGCATACGTTCCGGGTCAAATTTTCAGATTCCTTAGTGCAATTGTATGCTTTTCTTGAAGAACGGTATGGCATCAAAACCGACGGCTTATCGGAACTTCCAAAAAATTTGGTGAATGGTTCGGGCGCACAAATTTTCGGATTTCTGATGAATACGGCCTATTCCATTTCTATGGCCGTCTTTTTCCTCATTATCATTCCTGTTTTTTCGGCATTGATCCTTTATTATCGTGAAATTTTCACGAATGTGCTGTACAGACTTTTTCCTGCGGATAAAAAAGAATCCATTCACGAAATCCTTATTGAAACCATTCATTCCTATTATAATTTTGTTAAGGGCATGTTGCTGGTGTATTTAATTGTGGGCATTTTAAACAGTATTGGACTGGCAATTATTGGCATTCCCCACCCTATTATGTTCGGGTTTATCGCCTCAATTTTGACCTTTATTCCCTATGCCGGAATTATAATTTCCTCACTTTTGCCCATAGCTGTTTCATGGGTAACCTTTGATTCATTGTGGTATCCTGTGGGAATAATTATGGTATTCGCATTTGTTCAATTGTTGGAAGCAAATATTATTTTCCCTTTTGCGGTGGGCAACCGTTTAAAAATAAATCCGCTTATCATCATTATTATGATTGTTGCCGGCGGAATTTTATGGGGAGCAGCTGGAATGATTTTATTTATTCCGTTTATCAGCATCATAAAATTAATTGCCGATCGCACAGAAAGTTTAAAAACTTTGTCTTTATTGTTGGGAAGTGACAATCAACCCAAGAAAAAAAGCAAGTGGTTTTTTTCCAAAAAAACAACCTAGGTTTTTCGAATAAATATTTTTTTTACGCCAATTTATTTATATTTGACAAACACAGATTTTTATTTATTGTCTTAATCTGCTGTATTTGTTCATTTTAAAACTAAAAAAATATCCTAATGAAAAAAATAACCAAAGAAGATATCAAGCAGGAAGTTTTCGATTTGTATGATGATTACGCGCATAATAAAATTGAAAGAAGGCAATTCATGGAACGATTGTCCCTATTTGCGATTGGCGGACTTACAGTGCCATCACTTCTTAGTTTTATGGGCCCAAATTATAAGGCGCTGCAAATTGCATTCGATGATCAAAGACTGAAATCAGAATTTATTACCTATAATTCACCAAAAGGCGGCGGAGAAATTAAGGGCTTGCTGTCAAGGCCATCAGATAATAAAACCAAGTTACCCGGGATTATTGTGGTGCATGAAAATCGCGGATTGAATCCGTATATTGAAGATGTAGGGCGAAGAGCCGGTCTTGCCGGATTTATTTCTTTAGCGCCAGATGCGCTTTCGCCTTTGGGTGGTTATCCCGGCAATGATGATGATGGCAGAACCTTACAAAAACAACGCACAAGCAGTGAAATGCTGGAAGATTTTATTGCAGCGTATGCGTATTTAAAGGTGCATCCGGAATGCAACGGTAAAGTTGGCGTGGTCGGATTTTGTTTTGGAGGGTGGATTGCAAATATGATGGCCGTAAAGCTTCCCGATTTGCCGGCTGCGGTTCCTTTTTATGGCGGACAGCCAACTGCTGAAGATGTGCCAAGCATCAATGCTTCTTTGTTGATCCATTATGCTGAGTTGGATACCAGGGTTAATGAAGGTTGGCCGGCTTATGAAGCCGCGTTAAAAGCGAATCATAAAGAATACGAAGTGTGTTTTTACCCAAAAGTTAACCACGGTTTTCATAATGATACAACACCGCGTTTTGATGAAGCGGCGGCAACACTTGCCTGGCAACGCACTGTAGATTTTTTCAAGGAAAAATTACAATAGCAACAAGCAGTTAAGTTTTACCTACCAATTGGCCTGTAATCTTTTAAGAATTTTCCGCACCAATGTTTCCCTGTGTTAATGCCGTCGAAAAGCGGATCCATAACGCGTGCGGCGCCATCAACTATATCAAGCGGTGGCTGAAAATCATGCAGTTCTTCTTTCATTTTTGCCAATTCCAGCGGATCTTCATCGGTTACCCAGCCGGTATCAACCGCATTCATAAAAATTCCGTCTTTTGCTAAAGTACCTGAAGATGTGTGCGTTAACATATTCAATGCAGCCTTTGCCATGTTGGTGTGCGGATGGCGATCTTCTTTGAAAGATGGATAAAATTTTCCTTCCATGGCAGAAACATTTATGATGTGTTTTTGTCCGGTGTTGTCTTTTTTCATAACTTCAGAAAGGCGGTTGCACAACACAAACGGCGCAACGGAATTTACCAGCTGTACCTCTATCATTTCCGTGGTTTCAATTTCCCCTAGTTTTAAACGCCAGCTGTTCGTTTTTCTCAAATCTACCTGTTGCAAATCAGCATCCAGTTTTCCTTCAGGAAAAATTTCCGTGGTAACCAATTCTTTGTCAAAGCTGTAAGGAATTTGGGACAATCTTGCTGAAGCCCGCAATCCAATTCCCGGTTCCGGTCCGTGCCAAGTCACCGGCATATTTTGGTTGGATGACGCTCCGGCAGTTAATGCAGTTAATTCTTGCAAACAGCTCCAATGGTCAAACAATAAATCTCGTGTATTTTTTGGCAAGGATGCCATTGGACTTTCTTCGTTTTTCATCAAATGCTGATAAAATCCGGAGGGTCGTCTCACAGTTTGCGCCGCATTGTTGATTAAAATATCCAATCGCCCATATTTTTGCTCAATAAAATTGCAAAAAATCTCCACACTTGGAATGTGTCTTAAATCGAGTCCGTGAATTTTTAATCGGTGCCCCCACTCCTCAAAATCGGCTTCCTGCGAGAATCTCAACGCTGAATCCACCGGAAAACGGGTTGTTGCAACAACGGTGGCGCCACCCCTCAAAAGCATCAATGTAATATGATAGCCTATTTTTAAGCGAGAACCTGTAATTACGGCAATTTGTCCTATAACGTTTGCTGTTTGAAAACGTTTTGCATAATTAAAATCACCGCAATCCGGACACATACTGTCGTAAAAATGATGCATTTTTACAAAGGACGTTTTGCACACATAACAGTTTTTCGGCGTCTCAAATGCTGTTTGTTCTTTATGCGCCAAATCTGCCATCGGAAGTAATTTTGGCGCAACAAACACCGAGGCTTCACGCGCATTTCTAATGCCGGTTTCTTTTCGGGCATTTTTCTCTTTGGCCGCCAATTTGCGTTTCACCACTTTTTTTCCGTCCTTTTTTCTTCGTGAAAATTCATCCCGATCGGGTCTGGAAAACATTCCGGCAACTTTTATAAGTTCGGTTCTTTGTGCTTTCTCAATGTCAAAAATCTGATCTGTATTTGTAACCAATTGCGATAATATGGCTATGCATTTCTCAATTTCTTCAGAAGTGATTGACTTGTTATTTCCTTTTTCCATCTTTAGCATCATAAAAAACTTATGCTTAGCGCTGTCGAAGCATTAAGGCTGCAAATATAGTTTTAAAATTTTGGCTTGGTTTTGTTTTTTATTGATCTTTAAAACTGCATCAACTTCCATTTCCAATAATTGGCTGAATCAATATTTAAATTTTATTTTTGCTAAGTTTTGATCCGTTTGGAAAATCTTGAAAACATAACTAACTTTTTCTTCGTATTGATAAAATATACGCCTGTTAACAACACAGAAGCGGCAATAATAGACTGTAAAGTGATTTGTTCTTTTAAAAAATACCAGCCAAGAACCATGGCAATAATTGGATTTACATAGGTTGAAGTGGCCACTTTTTCGGGTGAAACAACTCTTAATAAATAATTAAAAGCGGTGAATGCCACGATGCTACCAAATAAAACAAGGGCAATCATAGAAAACTGAACTTTTCCGCTCCATTGTGAAGGAAATGTCCATTCTTCCCTAAATAACAAACTCACCACTAAAAGTGAAATGCCTGCAGTTATCATTTGATAGCCGGTATTGACAAAAAAGTTTGGAGGAAGATCGGCTTTGGCCACAAATAAACTTCCATATCCCCAACTTATGATACACACAAAAATCATGACCATTCCCAATATGGTCCCTTCCTCTTGAATGAGCTCTTTTTGGCTCACCAAAAGAAATATACCAACCATTCCTAATACAACACCGACAACCGACATTGCTTTTATTTTTTTCCCCTCAAAAATTCGCATTAATAACAATACAACCAATGGCTGCGCCGATGTTTCAAGTGCCGCAAAACCGCTGTCAACATATTTAAGCGCCCAAACAATGACGCCATTTCCAAATGATAAGAATAAAAATCCGGCTATGGTGCTATTAATCAATTGTTTTCGGGTAATACTCAATTTAATTTTCAAAAATTTTGCAATTATGAATATTAATGTGCCCGCAGTAATAAATCGAATAGATGCCAGCATTAATGGAGGCAATTCAGTAACGGCAATCTTATTTAAAAGATAGGTGGAACCCCAAATTACATAAATAGAAAAAAAAGCTAAAATGATGAGAAAAGCCGGACTCCTAAATTTGCCCATAACTAAATTTTGTTGATTTTAAAAGGTGGTTTTTAAGACCGCAATATTAATGAAAACAAATCGATTAATTATACATATATTCGCTTTAATTTTATATGCCCGGAAAGGTTCAATCAACATATTTTCAGCGAAAGCCATTCATCATTTATGATGCTTTTTTCGTAACTTAGTCTTATAATAAGAAAATAATGAAAACAGCATTAACCATATTTTTAGGATTTTTTGCACTAACAGCCATTGCACAAAATTATATTGATATCGGCCGTTTTTCCTATGCAAATACGCCTCTTAATACTTTTGAAAACACTTCGGAAAAAACCAAAGTTGAGGAATTTGGATTGCAATTGACTTTCCCAATTGTGCTCAATGATAAAACAATTATATTAACCGGATTGTCTGCAGACAGAAGTCGTTTAAGATTGGATCCTGATTTTGCGGATCATACCGCTCTTAATAAAGTTAGGCTGCAGCTAGGGCTGAACCAGGTTTATTCTGAAAAATGGACAGGAATGTATGTGTTGTTGCCTAGCATAGCTTCCGACTTCGATGTGATTTCCAAGGAGGATCTTCAGCTCGGATTATTAACATTATTCACTTACAAAAAGAAGGAAAACTTAAAATATAAATTGGGTTTCTACACCAATACCGAAAACTACGGTCCGCTCTTTGTTCCATTATTGGGATTGTATTATTTAAGCCCGAACAAAAAATTTGAATCGACTTTACTGTTGCCCGGGCAAGCAGACTTCAATTATCAATTGGCTAAAAAAACGGTTTTGGGCATTAATTTCGACGGAATGACTTCCAGTTATAATTTACATGAATCAATTTATATACCTAAAGGACAGTATGTTGTAAGAAGTTCTAATGAATTGTATACTTATCTGCAATTTCAATTGGGAAAATCTTTATACGCCAAAACAAAGGTCGGTTATTCAATAAGCAGAACTTATAAAGTATTTGACAATGATGATAAAGTGGATTTGTCGTTAAGTTCATTTTATTTTGGCGATGACCGCACACAATTAAACACAAACTTCGAAAAAGGTTTGATTTTTAGAGCAGAACTTTTTTACCGAATTCATTTTAAATAAATCAATAATAGCTAAATATGACTTCGCACAACGCTTTTTTATATACATTTTTATCAAAGTAATCATAAAATGAATTCCGCATCCAAATTTTATTTCTTTCTGATTGCGCTGTTGTGCTTTAATATAGGATTTTCCCAGGAGAAACCTGTAAAACAAGATTCAACAAAAATGTATGAAAAAATTGAAAAGTATTCAAAGAAAAGAAAGTTTACAAAAATGTTTCACAAACTGATTTTTGAACCGGTAAAAATAAAAGAAACTGTTATTTCCAGAAAGCAAAAGAAGAAATTCCACAAAAATGTAGAAGGAAAGATTATACGAAACATCAATATTCAAACCTTAGATCCTTTTGGATTTTCCGTTTCAGACACTACAAAAAAGGCAAGAAATTGGGGAGAAAAATCGGGAAATAGAATCCATATCACAACACGTAAATTGGCAATAAAAAATCAATTGCTTTTTAGGAGAAACAAACCAATAGACACACTTTTAGTGCGTGAATCGGAACGTTTAATCAGACAACAAAGATATGTGAGAGATGTTAAAATCACCATAGAGCCAATATCTCAAAGTGCTGATTCCGTTGATGTGTACATTAGGGTTCTAGATACTTGGAGTTCAATTCCCAAAGGATCCATATCTTCTTCAAAAATGTCTGTCGGCCTACAAGAAAGAAACTTTTTGGGAACAGGCCATGAATTTTACAACCGATTTTCAAAGCGGTTTGACGACGGAAAAAATGCTTATAAAATGAAGTATGAAATTCCGAATATTAAAAATACTTTTATTAAAACAACTGTAGACTACCATACGGAATTAAATGATTATTTTGGAAAAAGTTTGAATATAGAACGCAGTTTTTATTCTCATTTTACCCGCTGGGCCGGAGGCGTATATTTTGATGAACAATTTAGAATTGATTCCCTGCAAAATGCGCAATTACAATACAATAACCAAAATTTAAAATACAAGTCGCAGGATATTTGGGGTGGTATTTCCTTCCCTATTTTTAAGGACAAAACCACAAGACACAGTACTACTAATTTGGTATATTCAACCAGAATATTAAATGTCCAGTACCAAGAAAGTCCAACAATTGAGTATGACAGCATCAATTTTTATTCAGGAGAAACTTTCTATTTAAGCGGCATTGGAATTAGTTCCCGTCAGTTTGTTGAAGATGAATATTTGTATAATTATGGAGTTATTGAAAATGTCCCGATTGGTAAAATATACGGAATCACGGGAGGTTATCAAATAAAAAACAATCAAGGAAGATTATATCTTGGCGCCAGGGCTTCCTTCGGAAACTATCATAGTTGGGGCTATTTGAGCACCAATTTTGAATATGGAACATTTTTCAACGCATCAAAAACGGAACAATCTGCTTTTTCATTTCAGGCGAATTATTTTACGAATTTGGTGGAACTTGGAAATAAATGGAAAATGAGACAATTTATAAAACCTCAAATTATTTTAGGAAAAAATAGGTTAAAAACTGTTGGAGATAATTTGGCCCTCAATCAAAATGTTCCTTTTCAGGGAACTTATGGCGCCGGATTTCAAGGTGATAATGGTGCAGGAATTAACGGATTTGACAGTGCTATTTATGGGACTAAAAAATTCGTTCTTTCTTTGCAAACACAGCTTTATTCGCCATGGAATATAATTGGTTTCAGGCTAAATCCTTATTTTAATTACACGGCTGCAATACTTGGAAATGAAAATAATGGATTAACTAAAAGCAAATTATTTTCTTCAATTGGAATTGGCGTAATTATTAATAACGATTATTTGGTGTTCAACTCCTTTCAACTTTCAGTTTCCTATTATCCAAATATTCCTGGTCAGGGCGAAAATATTTTTAAAACCAATTCTTTCGGAACGACAGATTTTGGTTTACAGGATTTTGATTTTGGAAAACCAAGGCCTGTTATATATAAATAATACAAGTTTGATTTAATAAATATCTTGTATTAATCATCATCTTCGTGATTATCCTCCGATTTTTTATAGTCGTTTTTTTCTGACTTATTTTTATTGAAATTTGGCATGCTAATATCGTGTTCATTGGCACTTTTATGACATAAAACACAATCTTGAAAATTGCTTATCCCCTCCTCCAAATGCTCCGATCTTATATTTGCTTGTGAATGTTCATGACAGCCAAAACATGTATAGGTTTTAAAATTATTATCAACGTGGCAAGTACTGCATTTGTTGGAATTGTGATCCTTATCGAGCACAAAAAACGAAGAATGATTAAAGGTTGATGGCAGCCATTTATTGGTTGTATGGCATTCATTGCAGTTGGTTTTTACCGATTGATGAAATGTATCTTTTGGTGATTGATGACAAGAAGTGCAATTATTTTTATTGAGCCCAACAATCAGTTCGTGATTAAATGTTGTGGATGCTTTCCAATCGCTTGTATTATGGCAACTTTTACAATCGGTTGAAAGTTGTTTGTGTAATTCATTATCTGGTGTTTTATGACAGCTTATACAATTATTTTTAACGCTATTTGTCAAAAATGAATGTTCGAATTTGTTTAAGGACAGATTAGGGTCTATTCCCTTATGATCTGAATGACAAGCAATACAATCTTGATTTATTAAATTTTCGTGAAATTGAATCTTAATTTTATTTGTGACGGCATCAATTGAAATTATGGTGTCTTTACCAATTTCTGATAATTTATGGCAAGAAATACATTTATCATTAGAAATTCCTTTAAATGGCTCATGACAAGAAAGGCATTTGTTATTCAAATTCTGATGGCCTTCTGTCATTTCACCAGGATTAATCATTATATGAGGATACAAATAAGTAATTGCAATACTCCCAATTATTACCAATAAAACAAGTATCTTTTTCATGTGTTAAAAATAATAATGGTGACAATGTGAATTAAAGAAAAAATAACTAAAAGCAACGTTATTGGCAAGTGAATTACCCGCCACTTTTTCATTAAATCAACTGTAATGGAATCCATAAAAAGTTTTTTGTCTGCTTCTTCTTTATCCATTCCTTCAGCAATCAGAAATTGCCTTTTTTGTTTTAAATTTTCATTTGATTTTTTCAACAGGTATTTTCCCACCAACCCGCTTGCCACTGTAATTAACAACATTAAAATTGCCAGCCAAGGCAAAATGGCATTAAAATGAATACCAGCATGAACCAAAAGCATTATTGAACCCGCCCAAGCGAGATATTCGTGCAGATTTAATAGTTTTTTAGAAGATCCCGATTTTAATATTTTTCGTTTCTTCAAGGAATATATAAACGACAAAATAATCACAAAAGTTCCTGTAAAACCAAGATAACTTCCATTTAAAACCAACTGAAATTTATGAAGAAAATAATCTATTGCAATGGTTATAAAAATCATTAAAGTGTACCACTGAATAAAAGGCAAAGCGTGCTTAATAAAAATAGATCGTTTCATAATAATTTATATTTTCAAACTATTTAATCATCGACTTCGTCACCATATGGTAACTGTGATTTATTTTTTGTTACCAAAAGCTAAATGAAAGAAATTGGGGTCATTAAACAGAAAAAAACTTTTTAAATCCTTTAATTTGAAATTTTCCGTTTCCATATTGGTATAGACTTTAAAAATAGAATTTTATAATTTTAATAGAATAAGTCCCAGAGTAAACTAGGACTTATTCATTTAAACAAACTTCTCTTTAACTAAGTGAACTTAATTTTAGGAATTTCTCTGAACTTGTCATTGAAATTCCACATCTTTTTGGAGTTGTGGTTTGATAAGTATTTCCGCAGGTTGGACAAATGTAATACACAGTTGGCAACGATTTTACATTGTTACTTTCCAATGCAGCCAATGCGCCTTTATACATTTCAAGGTGTTTTAACTCAGTTCTGTAAGCATAATTTAAGCTGATGCCAGCAAGTTTATTGTCAGCGTTTTTTGCGGTAACCATAAATTCAGGATACATTTTGTTAGATTCATAACTTTCTCCTTCAATGGCATCTTTCAAATTTTCTTTTGTTGATTTAACGGTAAACTCAGGTGTAATTACAGGAACAGTTTGTCCGGCTTCTTCTAAAACAACTTTATGATTCTCTGCGTGAATGTTTTCTGCTACAGATGCTGCATGAAATAACATTGCAATTTCGTGAGACCCTTCCTCTTCAGCTTTTTTGCTGTATGCTGCATACTTTGCGCTAGCGGTGGTTTCTCCTTTAAAGGCTGCTTGCAGGTTTAACACAGTTGCTGCAGCTGCATCTTCTTTAGAAATGGTTGTTGGTTCTGTAACAACAGTTGTTGGTTCTTCGATTTTTTCGCCAGTTTTACCTGCACAAGATTGAAATATAGCTCCAGAAATTGAAGCTACTAACATTAAAATAATTACTGATTTTTTCATTTTAATAAATTTTTTTAGATTTAATATTATTTAAAGCAAAGTACTAACAGATATATTCAGATGTTCTTAACAGTATCTTAAAATCTGCTTAATAAATTCATTGTATAATCTTAACTTACGTTCTATAAATTATTAAAATCCGGTAACGCAAGCTCAACACCAACGCCGTGACTAAAAACCAATTGACCTCCCAAATATCCTGTCCTGGCAACTGACACTGCCAATAAAGCATATAATAAAATACCAACCCATTTTACATTAGAATTTTGAACCTTAAAATAGTAAATAAGAACACTAAACAGTGCAGTAATTATGGCCAACCAAAGGGATATTAAAGCTGCTTGTTCGTGCAATTCCATAGGTATTTTTAGCGGACCTTCTTCAATGCCATCACCTGCATAATTTCCGCTAACATAAGCAGCAATTGCACCTAAAGCCCCTAAAAGTAAAAGATAAAAAGCCGTATTTTTAAAAAAATCCTTTTTACTGAAAAGTGCCATGAGTTCCGAAAGAAATCCAACCATCAATAAAGCAATCGGAAAATGAATAATAATAGCGTGAAGATGTGTTGCAGAAATCATTATATTTTAGTTTTAGTTAAGTAAATAACTGCCATTTGTTATTTAAGAATCCTAAAGAATTTCTTAAAATTCGCTTAAATTTTTGCTATTTAAATTTGGTTTTTTATTTAATTAAATTTCTCTTTCTTCCCTCCTTACTTCATCAATTCCAAAACTTTATCGATGTTTTCATTGGTAGCCAAATCTGTTCCTTCGCTCATTGTTGTGGCAACACCGCAAACTACGCCCCATTTCAGCATTTTTTCGGTTGAAAATCCTTGCTGAATTCCATATATCAATCCGGCAACCATGCTGTCGCCTGCGCCAATAGTGCTTTTTACTTTCACAGAAGGTGTTGATTTATAAAAAATTCCTTCGTTTGAAGCTATAAAAGCGCCTCTTGCCCCTAAAGAAACAACAACATATTGGGCCTTTTTCGATTTTATCAGTTCCATTGCAAACGATTCTTGTTCTGCTCCGGATAAAAACTCTTTTCCTGCAAGTTGCGCCAATTCCCTTTGGTTGGGTTTCATTAAATAAACATTTTCCTTTAGCAATTCCTTCAAGGCAGGGCCGGAAGTGTCTATGACTATTTTTATATTTTTATCGGCTAAATATTTTATCAATTGCGCATAATAATCTATGGGCATTTTCTCAGCTAAACTTCCGCTAAGCACCAAAATATCTAGGGAATTCAATAATTCTTTCAATAGATTTTTTATTGAATCAAGTTCTGTTTCGCTCAATTCGTTGCCGGGCATTCCAAAACGATATTGAAATCCGGTTTGGGCGTCAACAATGGAAAGATTTTCCCTCGTCCAGGCTTTTACAGGAATAACTTTTGGCTGGATGCTTTCTTTTTTCAGTAACTCCGTAAGGTATTTTCCCGTATCGCCTCCAGAAGTCAATATACATGTCGTATCTGTGCCGAGCCTTTTTAACATTCTGGAAATATTAATTCCTCCGCCGCCGGGCTGATATTGTATGGAATGACATTTAAGTTTTTGCTCAGGAATTAAACTGGCTACTTTGGCACTTTTATCCAAAGCTGGATTTACCGTTAATGTTATTATTTTCATGTGCAGATTCTTTGTTGGATTCAACCGATTTTCAATATCAAAAATACAACTTTCTTTATTTATTTAATATAATACCAGTTTTACGAACCAAATCCTTGAACCGAGGTTCTTTTTGAAGCTCGTGGAAATTAGGTCGCTGCAACATTATAGGCAATTCATCGTCATGAATTTCATAAGCCATTTCAAGATAATCCAATGCTTCATTTTTTTCATTTAGAAACATATGAACTTGGGCCAATACCGTTGGATTTGAAGTGTATGAAAGTGGCTTGCTTTTGGCTTTCGATAACCAAAGTCGAAAAGATTGCTCTGCATTGCCGGCATATGTAAAATTTATGGCTGCAGATTCATTTCCCATGATCTCCTGTAGCATTTTCCATGAATTTATGGCTTCTTCTTTTTGCCCCAGAAAATATTGAACATATCCTAATCCTTCCCAGGCAAATCCATAATTTGGAAAAAGCTCCAATACCTTTTTATATTGCGATATTGCTTTTTCATAGTCGTGCGCCAAATAATAGCGATCAGCAACCAAACTTCCGATCATAGGGTTCAATGGATCTAATTTTTCAGCCAGTAAAGCTTCCTTTATTGCTTTATTAAATTGATTAGTAACTAAATAATAATTAGAAAGCAACATATGTCCGTTGGCATTGTTTGGATCTAATTTTAACCCTATTTCGGCCATTTTTCTCATTTCTTCCCAATTCCAATCACATTTTCCGGCTATTTTTCCTTTGATAATATAAGCGGCTCCCAAAGTATTGTCTAACAGTACTGCTTTGTCAATGGCTGCTCGGGCATTTTTTGTATTCCTCTCTTTTTCATCGTGTTTGCTGTAGAATTTATTCAGTGATATATAAGATTCTGAAAGGGTTGCATAGGCTGGCGCATAACCCGCGTCCAGTTTTATGGATTTGTTCAAATATTCGATGGCACTGTTGACAGATTTATAGGTTTCCAAATTCATTAAATAACGGCCTCTTAAGTAAAGTTCATAAGCTTTGGCATCAACTCTATATTTATGGGCTTTCAATTGATTTGGCTGGACAACTGCTGTAATTTCATCCGCAATTTCAGTGGAAACTCTATCGACCAATTGCAAAATATTTTCAAATTTTTCCTTGTAACTGCGAGACCAAATGTGTTTTTCTCTTGGAAAAGATTTAATGAGCTGAACCATAATTCGTACGCTGTCAGCATCAGATAGTATAGAACCCTCCAATAAATAATCAACATCAAGCTCTTTTGCGATATCGGATAAAAGCTTATTTTCATCTTTGTAACTCATCGCTGAGGTTCTGGATATTACCCTCACAGAATCCCTTTTTGACAACTCTACATTAATTGCATCCGTAATTCCTTCAGCCAAATAATCCTGGCTTTTATTATTGGAAAGGTTTAAAAATGGCAGCACCACAATAGATTTTTCTGTCATTTCAATAGCGACATCATTTTTTTTATTTCCATTTTTCTTGGTAAAAAAGGACCAAGACTGATTTATAAGAAGAAAAATTACAACGATTGACAAGGAAACAATAATAACTTTATTAAGCCTATTTTTTGTTTGTGGCAATTCATGCACTTGTTGATCAATATCAGGAGTTTTTTTGAGACCTTCTGGTGTTATCTCATAAACCCAGGCAAAAACCAACCAAAATGGAAAAGCAATACAAATAACAAAAACAATTATTTTGAAAATATAAGTCGGCGCACCAAAACCATTAAGAACAATTGAAGATACTTGAATAACAACCCAAGCCATGATTAAATAAGCAATAGCCGCCTTGAATACATTTCGCCGCTTGAGTTCTTCTATGTATTTTTTGAATCTCATTTTTTCGCTCCATCTTTTTCATTTTTCAAATATGTTGTTCCAATTAAAAAACTGTTCTAAATCATTGCAAATAGCTTATTTGCATATATTTGACTTTTCTTCTTTTAACTATTTTGTGTCGAATATGGATTTATCTTAACGTACAAAGATACTTTCTGAAACTAAAAAATAAAATGATTTTTATCAAAAATGAAGATGAGATTTCTCATTTTCGTTACTTGTATTGTTAAAATATTGATAAATTTTCGTAAAATTAGCTACTTTTTTTCGTCGGATTTTCTGAAGTTGAAGTGTTGTCGTTTTTATGTTTCAAGATATAATTGGCCATCATTTTTTCAATCAATTCGTCTTTGGTTAAATGATGGAAAACTGTTTTAATCTTGTCTTTTAAAGTGGCCGGAATTTCGTGGTCAGGTTTGGTTTTAAAGAGTTGTTTTGCCCACAAAACCATATTATTTTCCTCAATACTTTGCGAATCAGGTTTTTTGAATTCCTTAAAATCGATTCCCAATTCCTCCTGAAATTCTTTCAATTTTTCAATTTCTTCCTGCTGAATAACTGTTAATGAATAACCTTTGGCTCCTGCCCTGGCGGTTCTTCCGCTTCTGTGAACATACAATTCGGCAACATCGGGCAAATGGTAATTCACTATATAGGATATTTCTTTTACGTCAATTCCTCTAGCCGCCAAATCTGTAGCCACCAAAATATTGATATAGCCTTCTCTGAATTGCCCCATAATCCGGTCGCGAATTGGTTGCGACAAACTTCCGTGCAAAGCGCCTGAGGAAAATCGGTTTATCGCCAAATTTTTGGCCAATTTATTAACGGCAGCTTTGGTTTTACAAAAAATAATGCCGCGCTCCCCTTCTTTGGAAGTTAAAAAATGCATCAGAACCTCTAATTTTTCAATAGGTTCAACCACCACGTATTCGTGGTCAATAGCCTGATTTCCGACAGTTTCCATGTTGGCGCTCACCATAATCACGTACTTGGACATATAGTTCTGCACCAATTGTTTGATGGTTCCCGGCAAGGTTGCTGAGAATAAAAAAGTTCTTTTCTTTTTTGGCAATTCGGCGCAAATTTCATCCAAACCTTCTTTAAGGGAAGTCACCATTTCATCGGCTTCATCAAGCACCAAATAATTGGCTTGCTTGATGTCTATCGCTTTGCGTTTTATCAAATCAATTAAACGTCCGGGCGTTGCAATTACAATATGAGTGGTATCCGACAAGCGTTCAATTTGGGGTTTTATGGGAATTCCGCCGCAAACTTCAGCTATAGAAATTTCAGGCAAATACTTGGAAAATACTTCCATATTTGTAAAAATCTGATGCCCCAATTCTCTGGTCGGAACTAAAATTACTGCTTGAATATGTTGCTTATCCAAATCTATCAACTGCAATAAAGGCAATCCGAAAGCTGCGGTTTTTCCTGTTCCAGTTTTAGCCAAACCGACAAAATCGTCGTTTTTTGACAGTAAAACCGGAATTGTTTTATTCTGAATTTCTGTTGGTTCAGAAATATTTAAATCGGATAGACTTTTCAGTATAGGTTCTGAAATTCCTAAAGCGGAGAATTGTTTTGACATAAAATTAATTTGTGCAAAGGTAATCAGTCTTTCCGCTAAAAAAGTAAATATCTTTCAGTAATTAAATCATTTATAATGAATTTCTTATTCTTGTGAATTAGATTCTCGTTTTGAAAATGGCTTAAATACGGGCTATTATCGATTTAACTAAACACTATAAAATGATTCAACTTAATGATTTCTCAAAACAGACACTATTTTCAACATTTTCATATTGTCCGTAGTTCGCTATAATTTTATAGCCATTTTTTTTATAAAGTCCGATAGCTTCAGGTTGATTTACGCCTGTTTCCAATATACATTTGGCGAACAAAAGCTCTTTTGCCCAATGCTCTAATTCGGTCAAAATTTTTGTGGCAATTCCTTTTCCCCTGCTATTTGGTGAAACAAACATTCTTTTTACTTCTGCTGCACTTGGTTCGTATTCCTTAATTGCTCCGCAGCCAATTGGCATATCATTATCGTACGCCACAACTACATGTTTAATATCGTTTAGCTTGTTAAACTGATTGTAAAATGAATGTTCCTCGCCATCTCTTATTTGTAAATCGGCATCAAGGAATTTCACAAGTTCCATAAAATCTAAATTCATTGCATTTGTTCTAAGCAGTTTTATCATAAGTTTGTTTTTTTGGTGATGCACAATAAGCTGTAATTTTACTTTCCAAATATAATAAACCTAACAGTTTTTTAAAACCTGTAAGGTTTGGCATTAAAAATAATTTTAAACTATATAGTGGCTATTCTTACTTTTTTATTTTTCAATTTGGTGTTATTCAGCGTTTTAATAAGTTCGATTGCTTTTATTGCAGGAACGGCCACAAAAGCGCAATCTTGTTTTAGCTCAATAATTCCCAATTCATCGTTGCCGAGTTTTCCTTGTTTTAGAAACAATCCGGCAATATCGCCTTTTGAAATCTTGTCTTTTCTACCTCCTGAAATAAATAACGTTTCCCATTTTGAAGTCTTTGGCAAAGGTTTATTTTTAAGGATTTCAATTGCCGCATCTGGCGTAAATTCGGATATTTTCTCTTTTTCCCACTGAATGACATAAGCGGTTCCTTTCGCATTCATACGTGCAGTTCTTCCGTTTCTGTGCGTGAATTCATCGAGCTTTAAAGGCAACTGATAATGGATAATATATTTTATTTCCGGAATGTCCAATCCTCTGGCTGCCAAATCTGTAGCCACAATCACCTGATGTGTACCATTGCGGAATTTTATCAGGGTTCTTTCACGATCTTTTTGTTCCATTCCGCCATAAAAACAGCCGTGTAGTATTTTGTTTTTGTTTAAAAAATCACTCACCATTTCTATGGTGTCCCTAAAATTACAGAAAACAATTGCAGGCGCATTTTCAATATGGCAAAGCACTTTCACCAATGTTTCCAGTTTATCTTTGGTAGGAGAAATAATGGTTTTTATTTTCAAAAGCGGCGTTTCTTCTCCATCTTCTTTCAGATAATTGATGGTGGTCGGATTGATTAAGCCAACAAATTTAGGGATTTTTAAAGCTTGTGTCGCCGATGTTAATATGCGTTTGTTCACCTTGGTTAATGCTGTAATGATTTCTTTCATTTCTTCTTCAAAACCAACTTCCAGAGATTTGTCAAATTCATCAAGCACCAACGTTTTAATATTTTGGGTTGAAAAAGTGCCCCGTCGTAAATGATCTGCGATTCTTCCAGGAGTACCGATTAAAATGGCCGGCAAATGGTTCAATTCAATTTTATCCTTGGAAAATGGACGTCCGCCATAAACCGCATTGGCTTTAAAACCCGTTCCCATTTCACGTGTAACTTGCTCTATTTGAATGGCCAATTCTCTGGAAGGCACTAAAATTAAAGTTTGGACTTCAGCGCAATCCGCATCCAATTCTTTAATAATAGGCAGTAAAAACGCCAAAGTTTTTCCGGTTCCTGTTGGAGACAATAAAATAATATTGTTGTTGGAATTGATTGCAATTTCTGCTTCTCGCTGCATTTCATTGAGCTTTTCAATACTCAATTTGTCTAAAATATGTTGCGGTTCTTTAATGATGTTTGCCATATTGTAAAAGTACGGCTAATTAAAGTGACATTTTTCCAAAGTTTTTTATAATATTTAGAACATTTATTTTTTTAGTTTTAGAAACATAGTTGTCCGATAAAAATTCATTGGAATGATTAACATCAATCTAAAGGGGACTTAACAAACAGTTCACCCCGCTGGGGCTTGTTTTATTAGGATAACCATTTTTCTACAAATAGGTCGTCCCGATGGGACTGAATCAGCTCCATAGGAGCTAAATATTTGTAGAAAAACATGAAAAATCAATTATTAAGCCCCATCTGGGCGACCTGTAAGTTTTGCAAAATTTAATCGGACAACAATGTTTTGGGAATAAAAAAATGCCCAACAATCACTATTGGGCATTTTACAACTTATTTATATTTTTATATCTTCAATTTATTGTTTAACAGCTTTATCTGTTTTAGCATTAATAAACTGATTAACAGGATTGCCATCGGCATCAATTTCTATAATATTGTCGAAACCAAGCTCATTTAGTTTTTCGGAAATTTTTGCTTTATCGCCAACCATAAACCAATTTACAGCATTTGGTTTCACCGCTTTTTTGCTCACGCTTTGTAATTCATTTAATGACAAACTCCTAACATTTGCATCATATTTCTGATAATAATCATCAGGCAAGTCATATTTTACCAAATTATAAAGTGAACTGTTTACGGCGCTGTTGGTTTCCCATTGTCCAGGTAATTTCAGCACTTGATTGGTTTTTACTTTGTCTAGCTCTTTCTGGGTGGCTGGCCTTGTGGTCACAAATTCCAATATTTCTTTTCTCAATTCTTTAACAGATTCTGCAGTTTTATCTGTTTGTACAGGCGCATAAACTAAAAACGGACGTTCCTGTTGTGCATCCATAACAAATCCTGCTGCACCATAAGCCCAATGCTTGTCTTCCCTTAAATTCATATTAATTCTTGAAGTAAAATCACCACCTAAAATGCTCACCATTTGTTCCAAGGCAATTTCTGAAAAAGCACCATATTTCTCAGTAAGGTGACCTGCAATAATAACGGATTGTTGTGATTCAGGTCTGTTCATCAGATACAAGGTGTTTTTAGTATTGACAGCAGGTTTATTGAAAACAATGGTTGGGACGCTTCCATCTTTCCATTTGCCCAATGATTTTTCCAATTTTGATTTAAGCTCTTTCATATCAATATCGCCGGTAACCACTAAAGTTGCATTATTGGGTTTCATCCAAGTATCATAAAACTTAACAATATCTTCTCTGGTTAATTTCTCAACGGTAGCCTCATAACCGCTGCCAGTGTATGGATTGCTGTAAGGGTGACCTTCGCCATACAAGTATTTATTCATGACCCTTAAAGCCATCGTTATTGGCTGTGACTTCTCATTTCTAATGCCATTTATTTGCTCAGTTTTCAACCTTTCAAATTCTTTATTTGGAAAAGCCGGATTTAAAATAACGTCGGCAAAAAGTCCTAAACTGGCATCAAAACTAGGTTTTAAAGTATTCATATAAACATTTGAAATATCCTGATCTGAATAAGAACTTAAATTAGCGCCTAACAATTGTAATTTCTCATTGATTTGCAATGAGTTCAATTCCTTTGTGCCTTCATCCAACAAATTCATGGCTAATGCAGCGGTGCCCGGACTTGAAATATGATCCGATTTATAGCCGGCATTTACCATCAGATTCATAACGATTGTTGGCACACCTTCTCTTTTTGCCAAAATAATTTTTAATCCGTTGGATAATTTTGCACGCTCCAATTCAGGGAAATTAGCACTTTTTGGCGTTCCCACTGCTGGAATTTTTGTTCTGTCAACAGAAGATTTTACGATGCTATATTCTGGAAATGGATTGCATATTAACGTATGTTTCCCTTTGGTCAGCCATTTTTGGGCTGTGGCCTTAAGATCTTCTATGGTAGCATCTTGCACATATTTAAGTGTTTTTTTGTAATTGGATGCATCACCAAAATAAGTTTCATTAGAAGCTAAAATGTCTGAAGTTCCTCCAAAACCACCTATGCGTTCCAATCCTTTAATAAAGTCGGCAAAATAAGACGCTTTCACTCTTTTTAATTCGGCTTCAGTAGGACCGTTTTTTATAAAATTGTCTAGTTCAGCCAATAAAGTAGCCTTCACAATTTCTGCATTGCCGCCAGATTTTACATTCACATAAGTTATAAAATTACTGGCAATTTCACTGGAAGCCTGAAATGAAACTGCAGAACTGGCTGTTTGATCTTCGTACACTAATTTTTTATACAACCTGGAATTTTTTCCGCTCGATAAAATAGCTGAAATTAAATCAAATTGCACATCTTCTTTATTTCCCAATTCAGGGGTATTCCATGCCAATAAAATTCTGGTTTCCGGAACCCTGTCTTCATAAACTTGATAAGTGTCTCCATGATGGACAGGGACATTAACTTCTTGTCTTTCAATTGTTGGTCCGGATGGAATGTCTCCAAAATAACTCAAAACCTTAGCATAAATTTCCTGTGGATTTACATCTCCGGCAATCGCAATTACTGCATTTGAAGTACCGTAATAGGTTTTAAACCATTCATGCACATCTTCCACTGAAGCGGCATTGAGATCTTCCATTTCCCCAATAACCGTCCAAGAATATGGATGCCCTTTTGGGTACATTGCTTTTGTAAGCAAATCCCATTGTTTTCCGTAAGGTTGATTTTCACCCTGTCTTTTCTCATTCTGAACAACGCCCCGCTGTTCGTCTAACAATTCTTGGTCAATATTGCCTAATAAATGGCCCATGCGATCAGATTCCAAAAATAAAACCTGATCCAATGCCGCTACAGGCACATTTTGAAAATAGTTGGTTCTGTCGGAATTTGTGGTTCCATTAACGTCTGTTCCCCCTATTCTTTCCAAAGCCTGAAAATAATCATCCTTAAAATTTTCACTTCCATTAAACATCAAATGCTCAAACAAATGGGCAAAACCGCTTTTGCCTTGCTTTTCATTTTTAGATCCTACGTGATACCATACATTAACAGCAACTATTGGTGCTTTATGATCTTCATAAACCAATAATTTTAACCCGTTTGGCAATACAAATCGCTCATACGGAATGTTTATTTCGCTGGCTTTAAATTCAAAAGTTTGCGCTTGCTGACTTTGTATTCCAAAAATCAGCAAAAAAAATAAAAGTGATAATTTTTTCATAATTAGATTTAGTTAATTAATTTAAGTTTGTTACAATCTACCCTTAATTAATAGATTCTTATTTTAGGGCGTTTTCAAATTGAGGGGAATTAAAAGTAGGAATTATTTTTAACTTTTATAAATTATTTTTTAGAACTGTCAAATAATCCAAAAGTCTTTTAAACTGAAGTTTGCAAAAAAATATGAACAAAAAATCCCTAAATAAATTTATTTAGGGAAAAAGAGTTTTTTCAGAAGTAATCTGATTAAAATTAGTGTTTCAGCGCACTCTTAATCTTCCGGTGGTCTACCATAAACTTCTTCAAAAACCGTATCGAAATTATCACGTAAATACAACCGCAATTTTTTTCCGTAATCGTCTTTCAGCCAATCGGCAAAATTTGTGGTGCTTTTGCTGATGCATTTGGTATAATGATGAATTCTGTATTCAATATCTTCCCCCAACTTGTTTGCTAAAATTAAGGCGTCATAAACATCTTCACTGTTTTCGACACAAATTTTGGCATGTTGCGCAATGGAACGTTCCAAAACCACTTTTGAAGACTCCCCTATTTTAACGGCGTCTTTATAGGTTTGTTTGATGTCAAAATGCACTGCGTCAGAATTAGAAAACTCTGCCCGAAGTTCTTTAGGCATTTCATATTCAAAATTGCTTTCCAATTCTTCATCATTCAGCAATTTGTCCAGATAATAATTAGGAGACGTAAATATGCTTTGCCAATTTAAATCGGCTCCCCACGGGCCAAATCGGTGAAAATTATTTCCTAAATCAATGACGTTAAAAGTATTTTTACTTTTTAAAATACGTGAACCACGGCCAATCATTTGATAATATAAGGTCAACGATTTTGTGGCCCTGTTTAAAATAATCGTATCAACTGTTGGTTCATCAAAACCGGTCGTTAAAATACTCACGGAAGTTAAAATAGCATTTGGTGTTTTTTTAAACCACCTTAAAATAAATTCCCTTTCTTTTTTTGTCGCCGTATTATCGAGGTGTGCAATGGTATATCCTGCCGCCCTGAACATTTCATACACATGCAAGGAAGTGCTGATTCCGTTGTTGAAAATTAATGTTTTCTTCCCTTTGGAATGCTCTTCATAAGACGACAATAATTTGCCCAACATATCATTATTAGAATACAAATCTTCGGAAGATTTTACCGTATAATCTCCGTTGGCGCCAACAACCAAAGAGGTTAAGCCAACATTGTATAAATAGGTATTTGCGCGCGACAAAAATTCATTTTGGATTAATGATTCAATCGTTTCTCCAACAATTAATTCATCATAATTGTCGTTCATTGGGAGATTCATATTGGAACTTAACGGCGTTGCGGTAACACCTAAAAAAAACGATTTTTCAAAAAACTTAAAGAGTTTTGTAAATGAATTGTAATGCGCCTCGTCAATAATTACCAAACCAATATCAGAAATATCAAGTTTATCTTCATTTAATCGGTTGTTCAGGGTTTCTACCATCGCCACAAAACAACTGTAATTTTCCTGGTCGTCTAAATTTGCTTTGCTGTGAATTACTTTATTGTTAACGTTAAATTCTGTAAGCATGGTTGATGTTTGCTTGCACAATTCAATACGATGCGTCAAAACCAATACTTTTTTGTTGTGATGCTTCAAATATTGTCGAACAATCTCAGAAAAGATCACTGTTTTTCCACCGCCAGTAGGCAATTGGAACAACAAATGATAGTCTTCCGGCGCATCCTCAAAGCATTTGAAAATCTTATTAATTGCTTCTTTTTGGTAGCTGTATAAATCTTTACCGGCTTTTCTTTCCTCTAATTCTGTGGCTGTTATGGACAAATTTTTTGGTTTTATGACCAACAAAAGTACCGCCTTTTAAGGGTTATTTCCCTATGATTTAAAATTATTTTTATTCAGTCTAAATTTACGATGACTTAAATTACACATAAATAACTGATTATTAATTACATATAAGGTTGTTTCTGAATAAAATAATAATGAAAATATTTTCCCTAAAATTTATAAGTGTCTATTCATAGGCCATGAATAGCTAAAAAATATTTTTTGATTTATTAAA
>MGWK01000007.1 GCA_001800975.1 Flavobacteria bacterium RIFCSPLOWO2_12_FULL_35_11
AACAGCATTAACTTTGGTGCAATTCATCAATAAATTTATTTTTGAAAGACCAATTAATAATATTAAAACACAAATAATTTAATTACACCCAACGGGTTAGTATAAACCAATTTGCTGCATATTTTTAAAATAACAAACAAAAATGATTATTAGAGAATTAAACGGAATAAAACCAATTTTTGGTGAAGATTGTTTTATAGCGGAGACTGCCGTAATTATTGGGGAAGTGATTATGGGGAACCAATGCAGCATTTGGTACAATGCCGTTATAAGAGGCGATGTGCATTACATAAAAATGGGCAATAAGGTGAATGTGCAAGATGGAGCCGTAATTCACGCCACCTATAAAAAATCGCCAACAAATATAGGAAACAATGTATCAATTGGCCACAATGCCATGGTTCATGGGTGCACCATTCACGACAATGTTTTGGTGGGAATGGGCGCCATTATTATGGACGATTGTATCGTGGAAAGCAATTCAATTATTGCTGCCGGTGCGGTTGTCACAAAAGGAACGCACATTAAATCTGGATGTATTTATGCAGGAATGCCTGCTAAAAAAATAAAAGATATCAGCGAAGAATTAATTTCAGGCGAAATAAACAGAATTGCTGATAACTACGTTAAATATGCCGGTTGGTATAAGGAGGGGAAATAGTTATAAGGTTTAAGTTTAAAAAGTATAATCGCAAATCCGTTAAATATTCAATTTTTCAATCTTTACTAACCTTCAAATTCCGCTTCAAACAATGCTGAGAAATGTTTTAAAATCTTTTCTTTTACTTCTTCCATAGGAATTTTTGCATTCAATTCGGCTTCCAAAGAAGTCACCGATTTCCCTTTAATTCCGCAGGGAATAATATTGTCGAAATAGCCCAAATTGGTGTTTACATTCAGCGCAAAACCGTGCATGGTCACCCAACGGCTGGTTCGCACGCCCAAAGCGCAAATTTTTCTTGCAAACGGTGTTCCTACGCCAAGCCAAACTCCGGTTTCGCCTTCACTACGCCCACATTTTAGACCGTATTCATCAAGTGTTAATATGATAACTTCTTCTAAAAATCGCAGGTATTTGTGAATATCAGTAAAAAAATTGTCCAAATCCAAAATCGGATAGCCAACCAGTTGTCCGGGACCGTGATAGGTGATGTCGCCACCGCGATTTATTTTATAAAATGTGGCGCCTTTTTCGGTAAGTTGGGTTTCGTTCAGCAATAAATTATTCATATCGCCGCTTTTGCCCAAAGTGTACACATGAGGATGCTCCACAAACAAAAAATAATTTGGCGTTTTATAGTCGGTGTTGTTTTTTCTGTTCTCGATTTTAAGGTCGATGGTTTCCTGAAAAAGCACTTCCTGATAATTCCAGGTTTCTTTGTAATCTTTTAATCCTAAATCAATTAACTTAATTTTCTTCATCTATTGGGATTGTTATTAATAATTAAAGCTGCAATAACTCCCGGTATCCAACCCAAACATGTTAAAATAAAAACAATAATAAATGAGCCACAGCCCTTGTCGATAACCGCCAAAGGAGGGAAAATAACACAAAGTATAACCCTAAAACAGCCCATTTTAAATTTTCTCAAAGGTCTAAAAAATAAATTTAGTTTACAACGTTTATAATTGGAGCTACATTATAATTAAAATGTATTTTTGTTAAAATTCCTGATAAATGTCTATTGAAGTTAAAAATATAACCAAATTATACGGAGAACAGAAAGCGTTGAACAACGTGAGTTTTTCCATAAAAAAGGGGGAGATTGTTGGTTTTTTAGGACCGAATGGCGCCGGAAAATCTACAATGATGAAAATAATCACGGGTTATATAAACGCTTCAGAAGGCGAAGTTTTCGTCAATAATTTTGACGTTTCCACCCACAAACTGGAATTGCAAAAAAGCATCGGTTATTTGCCGGAAAACAATCCGTTGTATTTGGATATGTACGTAAAGGAATATTTGCAGTTCAATGCCTCTGTGCATAAAATTCCGAAGGATGAAATTGAAAATATAATCGTAAAAGTGGGTTTAATGCCCGAAGCGCATAAAAAAATAAACCAGCTTTCAAAAGGGTATCGCCAGCGCGTTGGTTTGGCGGCAGCCTTGTTGCACAATCCGGAAGTGTTGATTTTGGATGAACCAACCACAGGAATGGATCCTAACCAATTGGCGGAAATACGAAGTTTGATTAAAGATGTGGGAAAAGATAAAACTGTGCTTTTTTCGACCCATATTTTGCAGGAAGTTGAGGCTGTTTGCGACCGGGTTATTTTAATTCACAACGGGAAAATTATTGCCGATAAAAATTTAAAGGAATTGACAGGAAATCAGGAGCAGGTAATTGAGGTTGAATTCGATTATAAAGTTGAAAAACAGCTGGTAGCAAACATTCCACATTTAAAATCTGCCAACAATGTGCACGACACCATTTGGGAACTGACCTTTGACACTTCAAAAGATATGCGTCCGGCCGTTTTTGATTTTGCCCACGACAACGGATTAAAAACTTTGAATTTGACCGCCAAAAACAAAAATTTGGAACGTTTATTCAGGGAGCTTACTGCTTAAAAGAACCAATAACCAAGAACCAACAAAATTTAATTCAGCTTAAAATTGATTTCTTCATTTTTAAGAACTTTCAAAAAAGCGTTGTCTACTTTAACTTTTACCGATTTGCTGTGTAAATTTAGGCTTACGTTTTCTGCCAAATCATAAACAACGAAATCTAAAGGAACCGTACCTTCATTTTCTTTCAGAATTTTATGAATTTCTTCAATTTTATTTTTGTCAATTTTATTGATATCTAAGCGAATGGTTATTTTTTTAGTTTGTTTCTCCAATACATCCTGAAGAATTTGAATGTCGGTAAAATTCACCCTTGGTTCGCTCAGTTTGCCGTCTTTATTCCGCCATCCGGCAGTAACAGAAACCCTGATTTGACGAAAAGCGTCTTCAAACAAATAAGGTTTAAATTTTAAATAATCGTCCTTAAAAATTCTGAATTCGTGGCTGTCGCTGTAATCCACCACTGTAAATGAGCCCCATTCATTTCCGTTTTGGGAAGTTTTATGTTGCACATCTGTCAAAATTCCCGAAAAAGTCATGGTGGAACCTACATATTTGTTGAGATCCTCTTTAAAAACACGCACTGTCGAATTGCAGAAATAATCGATTTCATTTCTAAATTCATCAAGCGGATGGCCTGAAATATAAATGCCGACCATTTCTTTTTCTCTAGACAATTTATACATCATTCCCCATTTTTCGGCAGACGGGATTTCTGGCTCCGGAAATTGAATTTCAGAAGCTTCTCCAAAAAGTGACACTTGGGCGGAGTTTTTATTTTCCTGAAATTTACTTCCATAACGAATAGCACGTTCAATAAAAGAAACTCCTTTTTCGTCTGGTTGATAATATTGTGCTCGGTGCACATTTGTAAAGGAATCAAATCCTCCGGCCATCGCCAATCCGTCAAAAGCTTTTTTGGTGGCTGCGCGCAAATCGACGCGTTTGGTCAAGTCGAAAATAGAGGTGTAGTTCTCGTTTTTCTTGCGTTCTTCAACAATGGCGGCAACTGCCGAGGCACCAACCCCCTTAATGGCGCCCATTCCAAAACGGATGGCACCTTCCTTGTTTACCGCAAATTTGTAATACGATTCATTAATGTCTGGTCCCAAAACTTTTATTCCCGCTCTTTTGCATTCTTCCATAAAAAAGGAAATTTGCTTAATGTCGCTCATATTGTTCGACAAAACCGCCGCCATAAATTCCGCAGGATAATTTGCTTTTAAATAGGCGGTTTGATAAGCGATATAGGCGTAACAAGTGGAGTGAGATTTGTTAAAAGCATATTCAGCAAAGGCTTCCCAATCTTTCCAGATTTTTTCCAGCACTTCCTCAGGATGATTATTTGCTTTTCCGCCTTTTATAAATTGAGGCTTCAATTTCACAAGCAGTTCCAAAATCTTTTTTCCCATCGCTTTACGCAATACATCTGCTTCACCTCTTGTAAAACCAGCAATTTTTTGGGAAAGCAACATCACCTGTTCCTGATAAACAGTGACGCCGTAAGTTTCTTTCAGAATTTCCTCCATCACCGGCAAGTCATATTCAATGGCTTCTTCTCCGTGTTTACGCATAATAAACAAGGGAATGTATTCCATTGGTCCCGGACGGTACAAGGCGTTCATGGCAATTAAATCGGCAAACTGGGTGGGTTTTAATGCTTTTAGGTGTTTTTGCATCCCAAAAGATTCATATTGAAATATTCCTATGGTTTCCCCGCGTTGAAAGAGTTCGTAAGTTTTTGGATCATCTAGAGGAAAATCGTCGGGAACCAGTTCTAGCCCATGTTTTCCTTTTATAATTTTTAGGGTATCTTTAATTAAAGACAATGTTTTTAATCCCAAAAAGTCCATTTTAAGCAAACCGGCGCTTTCAACCACATTATTGTCGAATTGCGTCACATACATATCAGTATCTTTCGCCGTGGCAACCGGAATTAAATTGGTGATATTTTCGGGTGTAATAATTACGCCACACGCGTGGGTTCCCGTATTTCTGACAGAACCTTCCAGCGCACGCGCCTGATTTATGGTTTGCGCCGCTAAGTCGTCGCCGGCAGCAATTCTTCTGAGTTCATTTACATTTTCTAAATCTTCCGCCCTTAAACCTTTAATGATTGCTTTGCTTTTTTCGTCTTCCCCAAAAATGTTTTTAAGTTTAACCAGCGGAATCAATTTTGCAATTCTGTCGGCATCGGATAACGGCAAATCTAGCACACGTGCCGCATCTCTGATAGAAGATTTTGCGGCCATAGTGCCATAAGTGATTATTTGCGCAACCTGGCTTGCGCCGTATTTTTGAATCACAAAATCAATCACTTTTTGTCGGCCTTCATCATCAAAATCAATATCGATATCGGGAAGCGACACACGATCCGGATTCAAGAAACGCTCAAAAAGTAAATCGTATTTAATGGGGTCAATATTGGTGATCCACAAACAATAAGCAACTACGGAACCAGCTGCCGAACCTCGTCCCGGTCCAACAGCAACGTCCATTTTACGTGCTTCCAAAATAAAATCCCAAACTATTAAAAAGTAACCCGGATAGCCGGTTTTTTTTATAACTGATAATTCAAAATCAAGCCGTTCAATAATGTCGTCCTCCAATATTTCGCCATATCTTAATTTGGCGCCTTCAAAAGTCAAATGACGTAAATAGGCATTTTCGCCTCTCACACCGCCATCTTTTTCATCTTCCGGATTTATAAATTCCTGCGGAATGGCAAATTTCGGCAACAGTACATTACGCGCCAACGTATAAATTTCTACTTTGTCGGCGATTTCCTGAATATTGGTAATGGCTTCCGGCAAATCGGCGAACAAACTTTTCATTTGTTCCTGGGTTTTGAAATAATATTCACTATTTGGCAAACCATAACGATAACCCCTTCCTTTTCCAATGGGCGTAGCCATTTTTTCACCATCTTTTACGCACAATAAAATATCGTGCGCCGTTGATTCCTCCTGATTTGTGTAATACGTATTGTTGGTGGCTATTAATTTTACCTGGTGCTTCTTTGAAAATTCAATAAGCACTTCATTTACGTGATTTTCATTTTCCTGATCGTGGCGCATCACTTCCAAATAAAAATCTTCGCCGAATTGTTCTTTCCACCAAAGCAATGCTTCCTCAGCTTGTTTTTCGCCAACATTTAAAATTTTACTCGGGATTTCACCAAATAAATTTCCTGAAAGCACAATTAAATCATCTTTGTACTGTTCAATAATGTTTTTATCGATTCGCGGAATGTAATAGAATCCATCGGTATTGGAAATCGACGACATTTTGGCCAAATTATGATAGCCGTTTTTGTTTTTTGCTAAAATAACAATGTGGTAGCCATTGTCTTTTTGAGATTTGTCTGTATGATTTTCACACACATAAAATTCACAGCCCAAAATGGGTTTTATGGGAAGTTTTGCTTCTTGGCCTTCCGCTAAATTTTCGTTGAAATTTTCGATGGATTTGTTGTAATCCAGCGCTTCTTTTATAAAGTAAAAAGCACCCATCATATTTCCGGTATCGGTTAAGGCAACCGCCGGCATTTTGTATTTTATGGCAGCTTGAAGCAGGTTGCTTACGCTGGAAGTTGACTGTAAAATGGAAAATTGTGAATGACAATGCAAATGCGCGAAATTTGTATTTTCAAGGACTTTGTTTGTGTCTTTAACAGGTTTTATATCTTCAGAATTTTCTTCTGATTTTATTTTTAATTTTTTACTTTCTTTTTTTAAATCGATATGTTTTAAGCCGATGAAATCAATAGTGGTCGGATTTTTGGCTTCAAACGTTTCAAAATAATCCGAAGAAACTTTAAGTTCTTCTTTCGTAAAAACCCTTTTCCGAATTAATTCTAAAAAACAACGCGTTGTGGCTTCCACATCGGCAGTTGCGTTGTGCGCTTCGCCAAAAGGGGCATTGAATAAAAATTGGTGCAATTCGGTTAAAGTTGGGTATTTAAATTTACCGCCTCTTCCGCCTTTCAGTTCGCATAAAATTGCCGTGGTTTCGGTACAGGTGTCCAATACTGGCAAAACATTTAAATTGGTGTCCAATTCTTTTCTGTGAAATTCACAACCCATAATATTAAGGTCGAACTTTACATTTTGGCCAACAACAAATGTAGATTTCGCAAGCACCTCATTAAAAAGTTGCAAAACAACAGCTAAATCTTCCCCTTTTTCTTCGGCCAATTGGGTTGAAATTCCGTGAATCTGCTCAACATCGTAAGGAATATTATAGCCTTCCGGTTTGATCATAAAATCTTTTTGTTCAATTAATTCGCCATACTTGTCATGCAGCTGCCACGCAATTTGAACACATCTTGGCCAATTGTCAATGTCGGTAATTGGAGCATTCCAATTTTTAGGTAAACCGGTGGTTTCTGTGTCAAAAATTAAAAACATGTGGCTGAATTTTTTGCTGATAAATGAGTTTTTAAAAGTAACAATTTAATAAATTTTTGACTTCCATAGTTTGGTTTTTTTATTAACAATCCTAAATTTTTCTTAAATGTTTAAAGGAAACAGAAAATGCCAAATGACTTCATACAGAAACCTATAAAATAGTGTAGAAATCACAAAAGAAATCAAAGATTTGTATGATTGCAGTGTAAGATACCATTCCTGTTTATTCATTTTTGGGCATTAATTTACCGTCGAAAGTACTTTTATGATAAACATTTTTGGGATTTAAAAGATTGGAGTAAAATATGCTGAAATTGAACGTATTATTTGAAATTATCTTGTTATATTTGCAACCCTAATTAATAACCAAGGTTTCGTACCTTAAAATTTAAAAAAGATGCCAGTAAAAATTAGATTACAAAGACACGGTAAAAAAGGAAAACCATTCTATTGGATCGTAGCCGCAGATGTGCGCTCAACAAGAGATGGTAAGTATTTAGAAAAAATTGGAACTTACAATCCAAACACAAATCCAGCAACCATCGACTTAGATGTTAATGGCGCTGTAAAATGGTTGCAAAACGGAGCACAACCAACAGACACTGCAAAAGCAATTTTATCTTATAAAGGCGCTTTGTTAAAAAATCATTTAGCAGGCGGTATTAAAAAGGGTGCTTTAACAGAAGAACAAGCTGAAGCAAAATTTCAAGCTTGGGTGGATGAAAAGGCAGGAAAAATTGATGCTAAAAAAGACAGTTTGGCAAAAGCTGAAACTGACGCAATTGCGAAAGCATTTGAAGCTGAAGTAAAAATAAATGAAGAGCGTAAAGCTGCTGTAAATGAAGCTCAAAATGCTGCAATTAAAGCTGAAGCCGACAAAAAAGATGCTGAAAAAGCTGCTAAAGAAGTAGTGGAAGAAGTAGCTCCTGAAACAATTGATGACGCACAAGCTGCAGCTTCAGAAGAAGGAAAAACCGAGTAATTAATTTTTAGCGATAATGCGTAAAGAAGATTGTTTTTATTTAGGCAAAATCGTTAGAAAACACAGTTTTAAAGGGGAAGTTGTTATCAAATTAGACACAGACGAACCGGAACTATACGAAGATTTGGAATCAGTATTTGTTGCTTTAGGCAATGACCTGGTTCCATTTTTTATTGTTGACAGTATTTTGCAAAAAGGAAATCAACTGCGCGTGCGATTTGAAGATGTGGAAAGTGAAGCAGATGCCGATGCCATTTTAGGATCGGAATTGTATCTGCCTATTGAATTTTTGCCAAAACTGACAGGAAATAAATTCTATTTTCACGAGGTTATTAACTTTGATATAGAAGATGTCAATTACGGCTATGTTGGTGTAATCACCGGCATTAATGATTCAACTGCCCAGCCATTGTTTGAGGTGAACTCGAACGGGACGGAAGTTTTTATCCCGATGATTGACCATTTTATCAAAAAAGTGGACAGAGAACATAAAAAAATTACCGTTGAAACCCCAAAAGGTTTAATTGAAATGTATTTGGGGAATTAACAATTTAGAGAGGTGGCCGAGTGGACGATGGCGCACGCTTGGAAAGCGTGTATACGGCAACGTATCGAGGGTTCGAATCCCTTCCTCTCTGCAATAAAAATTTAGTTAGAAAGTTAAAAGTATTTAGAAAAAGCGTTTTTAATCACTTTTAACTTTCAAATCTTCCAACCTTCCAACTTCCAGCTAAATGAAACCATTCCAATTCAAGCAATTTGCCATTCAACAAGATAAAACAGCGATGAAAGTCGGTACCGATGGTGTTTTGTTGGGCGCTTGGGTGAATTTGGATTTTAATCCGAACAGTATTTTGGATATTGGCGCCGGCACAGGTTTAATCGCTTTAATGATGGCGCAGCGATGTGATGCGGAAACCATTGATGCCATTGAATTAAATGATGCTGCTTATGAACAAACGGTTGAAAATTTTGAAAACAGCGATTGGGGAGACAGATTGTTTTGTTACCACGCTTCTTTAGCTGAATTCACCGATGAAATTGATGAGAAATACGATTTCATCATTTCAAATCCGCCTTTTTATACTTCCACCTATAAGGAACTTTCAGAAGAACGTGCCATGGCGCGCCATGCAGAAAGTTTAACGTATGCTGATTTATTGGAATCAACTTCAAAATTATTGTCGGAAAATGGCAATTGTGCGTTTATAATTCCTTTTGAGGAAGAAGAAAACTTTCTTAAAATTGCCGCAGAGAACCAACTTTATCCAAACAGAATCACAAGAGTTAGAGGAGCCATAAATTCAGCAGTTAAAAGAAGCCTGCTTCAATTTTCATTTCTGAAAACTGAAATAGCCCTCAGTGAATTAACACTTGAATTGTCAAGACTCAATTATACGGAAGATTATAAAAGTTTGGTTCAGGATTTTTACCTGAAATTGTAACAATTATCCAGTTACACGTTCCGGATTATAACCCAAATAAGGCACTATTTTTTCGTGAAACACAATACCGTTTTCTTCCAGTTCTTTCAAGATTGGCTCATAAACTTCTTTCAAAATTGGCATTTGAACGCCAGGCGTTTTAATTTCTCCATTTAATATTTTCAAAGTGGCAATTGCAACAGGCAATCCAACGGTTTTTGCCATGGCGGTATACGTTTGGTTGTCGCCAATGCAAACCATGCTGCTTTCAATTTGATGTTTTTCACCATTTAATTCGTAGCCGAAAAGATGCTGCATCACAATCATATCTTTGTCGTTTTCTTTCAAAGTCCAGCTGTCTCTCAATATTTTTTCAAGAATTTGGGCGGGTGTTGCGTTTTTAAGCCCAACCATTTTTGTGGAACTAAAAATATCCAGTTCGGCCAATTTATCCCAAACAATATCGTCCTGATCAATTTTTAAATAATACCGCAATTTTAATTCAACAGAATCAAAAGGATTGTAAGCCAAAAAAGAGTTTGTAAACGCACGGTAAGTCATGTGTTCCGAGTTTTCGATGGTATAGCTGTCATCGGTCATTCCAAGTTGAATAAAAACATTCCAGGCTCTTGAAAAACCAACACGCCTAATAGTTCCGCGGTACAACGTTAAAATATTGTCCAATCCGTAAACACTTTTGTATTTTAGGGAATCTCTGTTGGCATATGCTTCAAATTTTCCGTAATTGTCCAAATTCAATATTTCGGTGCGTCTAAATAATTTATGATAAGGAATGTATTTATAAGTTCCTTCCTGTATGAATTTTGCGGCACCACCTTGTCCGGCCAACACCACATTTCTCGGATTCCAGGTAAACTTATAATTCCATAAATTGTCATCGCTTTCAGGCGCCACCAAACCACCGCAAAACGACTCAAACAGCAACATTTTGCCGCCATTATCCCTAATTCGGTCTATCACCTTCATGGCGCTCATATGATCTATTCCAGGATCCAATCCGATTTCATTCATAAAAACCAGATTTTTTTTCACAGCTTCTTCATGAAGAGCGCTCATTTCATTTGAAATATAGGAAGCTGTTACCATGCTTTTTCCAAATTCCAGACAATCTTTAGCCACATTAATATGCAAATGGGCCGGAAGCATAGAAATTACAATGTCGGCATTTTTTATGGCTACTTTTCTTTCAGTTTCATTTAAAATGTCAAGTGACCTTGCGGTGCCATTTTCATGATTTTTTACTTTGCCTTTGGCAAGTTCCAAGGAAAAATCGGCAACGGTAATGTGAAGATTTTCACTAAATGATTTATTTAATAAATAGGTTATCAATGAAGAGGATGATTGGCCTGAACCAATTACCAGAATATTTCTCATTCTCGTATTTTTATAGATTATAATAAGAATACGAAAATACAAATTTTACTTTAAAATTTGCTGGTTATTGCCATTAATAACTTTCTTCTTCCAAGGTTTCTAAAATCTCTTTTGCTTTCTTAAAATCAGCGCTGTTAACTTTTAGTTTATAGCCTTCAACAAAAGCAGTTCCTATGGTTGACATTAAATTTTCATCAAAAATAAAACTGCGAATTCCATAACTGTTCAATAAGGTTTGGGCGATATGAATTTCGTGGATTAGACTGGAGTTTAAAACCGTAACTAAGGTATCTGAATTGCTTTGCATGTTTCTTAAATTTATCCTAAATATACGAATTGTGATTTTGAAACCGTGATAAATTTTATCTTTACGCACTAAATCCATAATTACCAATGAAAATAAATTTAGGGATCGCTACATTAATAGGTGCATTAACAATAGTATTGGGTGCTTTTGGGGCACATGCGTTGCAAGAGACTTTAACTGCAGATGGCTTGAAGAGCTTTGAAACAGCTGTTCGTTATCAAATGTACCATGTAATTGTATTGCTGTTTGTAAATTCTTATGCTGAATTTACTTTAAAAACTAAAAATACTGTCAGCTACTTATTTTTTGCAGGTATTTTGTTTTTTTCAGGGTCCATTTATGCCATTACTTTAGGCGTAAATCCTAAAAGTATTTGGTTTATAACGCCATTGGGTGGTTTATTTTTTATTTTGGGATGGTTAAAAATGGGAATTTCCTATTTTAGGAAAGGTTAAACCGTTAATTTGACAATTAATTTAGAATCCTTTAATTTTTGTTGTCGCACTAAACAAATAAATCTATTTTTGCCAAATATTTTTTGAAAGAAATATATTGAAAAAAAGATTTTTTTTCACAAAGCACGAAAACGTTTTCGTGTAAAATGAATCAGCTGTGAAAATAGTTAAAATGCAGATTGAGTGTAATTTATGAAAGTGAAAACGTTATCGTAGATAGTCCATTTTTACTGATAAATATCATAAAAGTAACCTTTAGTTAGTTCGAAATTTGTAATATAAATGAAATGAGATTACCCATAAATAATATAATTAATACTGAAAAGATGAAAAATATTAAAGTTATTCAGGAGTTACACAATCTAGGAATTACAGGATATCATGAAGTTTCTTACAATCCAACTTTCGAAGAATTATACCAGGCCGAAGTTTCACACCAACGTGTTGGATTTGAAAAAGGCGCTTTAACAGATAGTGGTGCAGTGGCTGTTAAAACAGGAATTTTCACAGGTCGATCTCCTAAAGACAGATATATTGTAAAAGATGATGTTACAAAAGATACCATTTATTGGGATGAAAAAGTGAATTTTTCAACCACATTAGATGTTTATAACGACTTAAAAGTTTTAGTGCTGAACCAGCTTTCCACTTCAAAAAAATTATATGTGGTTGATGCATTCTGCGGAACAAATCCTGACACGCGATTAAAAGTTCGTTTTGTGATGGAAGTTGCATGGCAGGCTCATTTTGTTACCAATATGTTTATCAGGCCTTCCATTTACGAATTGGAAAATTTCGGGGAACCAGATTTTATTGTAATGAATGGATCTAAAGTGGTAAATCCGAATTGGAAAAAGCACGGATTGAATTCTGAGAATTTTGTGGTGTTCAATCTTACCGAAAAAGTGCAATTGATTGGCGGTAGCTGGTATGGCGGCGAAATGAAAAAAGGAATGTTTTCTATTATGAACTATTATTTACCACTTCGCGGAATTGCTTCAATGCATTGCTCTGCCAACGTTGGCGAAAAAGGCGATGTTGCTGTTTTCTTCGGATTGTCAGGAACAGGAAAAACAACGCTTTCTGCCGACCCAAAACGTTATTTAATTGGAGATGATGAACATGGTTGGGATCACAATGGCGTATTTAATTTTGAAGGAGGATGCTACGCAAAAGTGATTGATTTGAGCCAAAAAAATGAACCGGATATCTGGCGTGCCATTAAAAGAGATGCTTTATTGGAAAACGTAGCCGTTAATGAATATGGCGAAGTGGACTTCTATGATCACACAATTACCGAAAATTCAAGAGTTTCTTATCCGATTTATCATATTAATAAAATTGTATTGCCGTCTAAAGCCGGACATGCAAGTAAAATAATTTATCTTTCTGCCGATGCTTTTGGTGTTTTGCCTCCAGTTTCCTTATTGGATGATGCTCAGGCACAATACCACTTTTTATGCGGATTTACTTCTAAATTAGCGGGTACAGAAAGAGGAATTACAGAACCTCAACCATCTTTTTCTCCTGCATTTGGTGAAGCGTTTTTAACATTGCATCCAACAATGTATTCTAAAACATTGGTTTCAAAAATGAAAGAACACAATGCCAAAGCCTATCTTGTGAACACAGGTTGGAACGGAACAGGAAAAAGAATATCTTTAAAAGATACCCGTGCCATCATTGACGCCATTCTAGATGGTTCAATTGACGAAGCTGAAACAGTTCATATTCCTTTTTTAAATTTGAAAGCACCTAAATCTTTAGAGAAAGTTAGTGATATTTTAGATCCTAGATCAACTTATTCCAACGTTGTGGAATGGGAAGAAAAAGCCATAAAATTAGCTGGATTGTATATTAAAAACTTTGAACAATATACAAATACTGAAGAAGGAAAAGCCTTGGTTATTGCAGGACCGCAACTTTAAGCATAGTAAAATCTATATTGATATTAAAGTCTTCTATTTTGAAGACTTTTTTTTTGTTTCAAAAGGGGGTATCTTGCGAATTCCATTATGAAGAAAAAAGTAAAAGCAGTTACCGGTTCCTTAAATCACTTTATGCACTTAGAAACAACAGCAAGTTTGATTCTTTTTGCATTTTCTATTTTAGCCGTAATTTGGGCAAATTCGCCTTTTGGCCATACTTATGAAGAATTATGGCATTATAAATTTACCATCGGATTTGCGAACACAAGTTTTCATTTGGAAAAATCGTTGATTTTATGGATTAATGACGGCCTAATGGCCATCTTTTTCTTCGTTATTGGCCTAGAAGTAAAACGCGAAGTTTTAGCGGGCGAATTAACTACTTTAAGAAAAGCGTCACTTCCTATTTTTGCGGCATTGGGCGGAATGTTATTTCCGGTGCTGATATTTTTATTCTTCAATCAGGGAAAAGTTGGGGTTGAAGGTTGGGGAATTCCAATGGCAACGGATATTGCTTTTACCTTGGGAATTTTAAAATTATTGGGCAAACGAGTTCCTTTAGGATTAAAAATATTTTTAACGGCCTTTGCCATTGTTGACGATATTGGAGCAGTAATTGTCATTGCGGTTTTTTATAGTGCCAATATTCAATGGGATTTAATTACCTACGCTTTGCTTATTGTTGGCGCAGTCGGTTTTTTAAGTTATAAACATTTCTACTCTAAATACCTGTATTTCGTGCTGGGATTTGTGGTTTGGTTGTTATTTTTAAAATCTGGAATTCATCCAACAATTGCCGGCATATTAATGGCATTCACCATTCCTATGTATCGGGAAATTAAATTAAGTGACTATGAGAAGGAATTAAGCGCTCAACTTGAAATATTTAAAAAATGTAAGTATAAAAATCCGCAATTGCTTAACAAAATACAATTGGAAGTTGTTGATGAGGTAGCATCTGTTAGCAGCCGCGTACAATCTCCGCTTCAACATTTGGAACATTCACTCCATGGCTGGGTTTCTTATGTGATTATGCCAATTTTTGCATTGGCAAATGCTGGGGTTGTTTTAAGTTTTAGCGGATTGGAAAATACCGGCCATATCACCTTAAATATTGCTTTGGCATTGGTTTTTGGAAATACAATTGGTATTATGTTGCTCACTTATTTAGCCATTAAATTAAAGCTGGCCGATTTGCCTGAAGGGGTAGAATTTAAGCAATTATTAGGGGTCAGTATTTTGGGCGGACTCGGATTTACCATGTCTTTGTTTATCACAAATTTGGCTTATAGTGATGAAAGTTTTATCTCGGCCGCCAAAATGGGCATAATATTAGGATCCCTAATTGCAGGATTTATTGGGTATATGGTTTTAAAAATGCAACTGAAACCTAAGAATTAAAGCGCTAAAAAAACCGCTGCTTATATTTATACTCAACAAATTTAAAATAATTATAAAGTTTATAGTTTACCTCTAAACCATAATCAACATTAAAATCGTAATCTATTTGGTTTTCATAAATATCGCTGCGATATCTTAACGGATTTTGGGCCCTAATATTCCATTCTGTAACATAAAACCGATTTTTATTTTCATAATATTCCTGTGAATAAAAATTCATCGGCTTGGAGATGGTATTTAAATAAGTTTCAAATCCAATATCCATAATAATGATTTCATATTCCAGACTGTCATTAGCAATCCTAACAGCTCCTTCGGGAAGGTTTGTGTCATTTGTTTTAGTGGTTTTTGTTGTGGATGAGCATCCAACAATAAATAAACCAATGGCCGCATAATAAAATATAGTTTTCATAATCTATTGGTTTTAATGTACTTAAAAGTACAAAAAGAATGCCAATCTATATGTTAAAATTTCTAAATTAGCGTTTTATTTAAATTGAACTAAAATGGACGAAATACGTTGTGGCTGGTGCAAAAACGATCCGCTTTATATGGCTTATCACGATACAGAGTGGGGAGTTCCCGTTTTTGAGGACGATAAATTATTTGAGTTTTTAATTTTGGAAACTTTTCAGGCTGGTTTAAGCTGGATTACCATTCTGCGGAAAAGAGAAAATTTCAGAAATGCTTTTGATAATTTTGATTATAAAAAAATCGCAAATTATACTGAAGCTAAATTTGAGGAACTTTTGCAGGATGCCGGCATCATCAGAAATAAATTGAAAATTAAAGCCACCATTACAAACGCCATTGCTTTTATGGAAGTTCAAAACGAATTTGGTTCGTTTTCAAATTATATTTGGAGTTTTACCCAAGGAAAACCAATTAAAAATATAAGAAAAGCCTTGAGTGAACTTCCCGCAACCACTGAATTGTCAGATGCCATTTCAAAAGATTTAAAAAAACGCGGATTCAAATTTGTGGGTTCAACCGTAATTTATGCGCATATGCAAGCCACCGGAATGATCAATGACCACCTAACCGAATGCTTCAGATATCATGAAGTGTAAACTGAATTTTTGATTTACGATTTTTCCTATCCCCAACCCTTTCCAAAGGAAAGGGAGTTTGATAGAATTTTTAAAAGCATTTAACTTTTTTCCATTCTAACAATAATTCCCCTCTTGAGCCTGTACTGAGCGCAGTCGAAGTAGGGGTTAGTGGGCAATAGGTATATAAATTTCCGTTATCCATTTGGCCGGATTTGCAGTTTCTCTTGGCCCAACTGTATAAATTTCAAAAGGCTCAGCACCAACAATTTCGGAAAAACCTTGGGCAGCCAAGCCATTATAAGCGGCTTCCCATGCATCATTGGCAAATTTATAATCGCCTTTAAAAATAGTTTTAAATGTTTTTTGCGGTTTTAAATAGCCTGTTAAAACATCGCCGGTATTGATTACCCTTTCTTTAACAGGAATACAGGCTGAAAACATTGCTGTATTATTTACTTCGTCCCATTTATGATTTAACGTAAACGGTTTTCCCGAGGCTGCTATATTATTTTTAGCCATATACGCTTCAATTACCGGAAACATTTCATTCATTTTATTTTCAATATCCTGAATTTTGCAGGAAACTGTTTGGTATAAATAAAATCCGCCGCCATAATCCACCGCGCCTTTTGTTTCAAAAGAATGTTTTTTCAATTCCTTTAAGATGTGTTTTTCCAGCAATTCCAAACCTCTGTCATAGATTGGAATCGTGTTTTTTTCTATTCCTCCTTTAAAAAGCCAATAAAATTTTTCGCCAAATGAATTTTTACCCCGCATTCCCCAAGTAACTTCTGTGCCAAGATCAACTTTGGTAAAATTCCAATAAACTTCAGGCTTACTGTCAGAATTAAAGTCAACTTGCTGAATAATTTCTTTGTTCGGTTTTGCTGAAATGGTTTTCATAGATCCGCTGCCATCTTTCCCTTTCCAACTGTAAGAAGCCCCAACTCCGGAAGTGGTATCGTGATAGGAAGTTACTATGGTTGGATCCATTTCAAACCACGGACTCCAATTTTCCCAATTTTTAAAGTCATTCACATTTTCGAAAACAACTTCAACAGGCGCCTTTATGACTCGTGAACGCTTAATGTCGTAGTTGCCTTCACTAACAGCAACATAAATAGAGAGTATAATTACAACTGCAAGCAGTAAAAAGCCAAGGTATTTTAGATATTTCAAAAGAGGAAATTTAGAATTACTAATCTCTAATTTAGGGAATTATTTTGTTATAAAATAGTAAATTTGTCGATAAATTTTAAATTATCAATCAGATGAACATTAAATATTTTTTACCGATGCTTTTAACGGCATCAATGTTGTTTTCTTGTGCCGATCAAAAGAAGGAAGAAAAACCAATAGAAGTTGCAACTGAATTTAAAACTGAAGTTGAACAATTCGCCGATGTGAAAATTCTGCGTTATCAAATTCCGAGTTTTGAAAACCTGACTTTAAATCAAAAGAAATTGGTATATTATTTGTCTCAGGCCGGAATGTACGGTCGTGATATTATGTATGATCAAAACTATCGCCATAATTTAATAATTAGACGTGCTTTAGAAAATATTTACCAAAATTATGCAGGAGATAAAACAACTGAAGACTGGAAAAATTTCGAAATTTATTTAAAAAGAGTTTGGTTTTCCAATGGTATTCACCACCATTATTCAAATGATAAATTTAAACCCGATTTTTCAAAAGAATATTTTGACACCTTGTTAAAAGAAACCAAAACAATTCTAACTGGAGAACCATACGAAGTTATTTTTAATGATAAAGATGCCAAAAAAGTAAATCTTGACGAAAGTATAGGTTTGTTGGAAGGTTCAGCCATAAATTTTTATTCACCTAATGTTACGGCAGCAGATGTAGATAAATTTTATGCTTCAAAAATTGACAAAAACGATAAAACGCCTGTTGAATATGGGTTGAATTCGAAATTGGTTAAAAATGCCGACGGCTCTTTGGAAGAAAAAGTTTGGAAAGTTGGCGGTATGTACAGCGCATCTATTGAAAAAATTGTGAGCTGGTTGGAAAAAGCTGTTGGAGTTGCCGAAAATGCAAAACAGGCAGAAGCCTTGAAATTATTGATTGAATATTACAAAACAGGTGATTTAAAAACTTGGGATGCCTACAATATTGCTTGGGCAACAAGTACCGAAGGTGATATTGACTATATCAATGGATTTATTGAAGTTTACAAAGATCCAAAAGCATTTAGAGGTTCTTTTGAATCAACAGTACAGATAAAAGATTTTGATATGTCTAAAAAAATGGCTGTTTTGGCTGAAAATGCCCAGTGGTTCGAAGACAATTCAACCTTGCAAGCTTCCCATAAAAAGAAAAATGTGGTAGGCGTTTCTTATAAAACAGTGAATGTGGCATCAGAAGCTGGAGATTCTTCACCTTCAACGCCAATTGGCATCAACTTGCCAAATAATAACTGGATTCGTGAACAACACGGTTCCAAATCTGTTTCCCTTGGAAATATTATTGAAGCTTACAATATGGCCGGTGGAACCGACAGGTTAAAAGAATTTGCTTTTGATGAAGCCGAAGTTGAAACTGAAATTAAATATGGCCAGGAAGCCGATAAATTGCATACGGCTTTGCATGAAGTTATTGGTCATGCCAGCGGACAAATAAATGACGGCATTGGGCAACCAAAAGAAACCTTAAAAAATTATTCTTCAACTTTGGAAGAAGCGCGTGCAGATTTGGTTGGATTGTATTATTTGCCTGACACAAAATTGGTTGAAATGAAAATTTCGCCAAATGCACAAGGAATAGGAAAAGCAGCATTTGACAATTATATCAGAAATGGTTTAATGACACAATTGGTTCGTTTAAACTTGGGCGATGACATTGAAGAAGCACACATGAGAAACCGACAATTGGTGGCCGCCTGGGCTTTTGAAAAAGGTAAAAAAGACAATGTGATCGAAAAAGTGACAAAAGAAAATAAAACGTATTTTGTTATTCGGGATTATGCGAAATTGAGAGTTTTGTTCGGTCAATTGTTGAGCGAAATACAACGCATCAAATCGGAAGGTGATTATAAAGCCGGTAAAGCTTTGGTTGACAATTACGGCGTTAAAGTTGACCAAGCCATTCATAAAGAAGTGTTGGATCGCAACAGTAAATTTAAATCGGCGCCATACAGCGGTTTTGTGAATCCTGTGTTAACTGCCGAATTGGATGCTGAAGGAAATATCAAAGATGTAAAAATAGTGCAACCTGCCAGTTTTGCTGAACAAATGTTGGATTATGCAAAAAGATATACCACATTGCCTAACATAAACTAATAACACAAATAATTTTTGTAAAAGTCCGTTTCAATTTATTGAAGCGGATTTTTTTTAGTGTAAAGAGAAGGTGATTAAGGTAAAAATGAGAATGATTAAAATAACTGAAATAAGGACCAGAAATGAGTTTTTATAATACTTTTTATGAATTTTAATGTCTTTTTTATAACTCCAAACCATAGCGATTATAAAGGCAATTAAAAAAAAAGCCGCAAAAATAAGTTGTCCTTTACTAAACATATAAATGTGTATATTTAGCTCCAAAAATACGTAAATTTTTAATATGAAAACTGCATTAATTATTGGCGCTTCATCGGGAATAGGGAAAGAATTGTCGAAATTATTGGCCGAAGATGGCTACAAAGTTATCATCACAGGAAGAAGGGGAAATTTGCTGGAAGAAATTAAAGCAAGCAAACCTGAAAATTTTGTGGTGAAAGTGAATGATGTAACCGATTTAAATGCTTGCGAAACGCTATTTTCCGACTTACAAAATGAATTCAAAACCATTGATTTAATTGTTTACAGTTCGGGTGTTGGCGATCCAAATTATGAGTTGGTCTGGGAAAAGGAATTGCCAACTTTGCAAACCAATGTAATTTCAGCGGTAAAAATTTACGGACTTGCCTACAATTTATTCAGAAAACAAGGTTACGGGCATTTGGTGGGAATTTCTTCTATTGCTTCTATTAGAGGAAACAGACACGTGCCGGCATATTTCGCGTCAAAAGCATTTCAGGCAAATTATTTGGAATCGCTTTGGATGAAAGGAAAAAGAAGCAAAGCTGAAATTTATGTGACCGATATTCAGCCAGGATTTGTGGATACTTCCTTGGCGTTGGGAACAACTTTTTGGATGGCTTCCGCAGAAAAAGCAGCCAAACAAATATATGCAGCAATTAAATCGAAAAAGAAAAAATCGTATATTACAAAGCGTTGGAGATTGGTGGCATTTGTGTTGAAAATTGTGCCGTCTTCATTGTTGTTTAAGTTCACCTAAATTAATTTCTTGCTAAAATGATACATAAACTGAAAGCCGTTCAGGAATTTCATGAATCCTTCGGATTGGGAATTCAGCACAAACCTATTGCGAAATTGGACGACGATAAATTAAAATTGCGTTTCGATTTAATGGCTGAAGAAAACGAAGAATATTTGGAAGCCGCCAAAAACAATGATTTAACTGAAGTGGCCGATGCTTTGGGCGATATGCTTTATATTTTATGCGGCACTATTTTGGAGCACGGCATGCAATATAAAATAGAAGAAGTTTTTAATGAAATTCAGCGCAGCAATATGAGCAAATTGGGTGATGACGGCAAGCCAATTTATAGAGAAGACGGCAAAGTATTGAAAGGCCCGAATTATTTTAAACCGAATATCTTAGAAATTTTAGAAAAATAAAACCTAAACTTAATTATTATAAATATGAATTCAAATAAATTGTTTTTACTGCTCATAATGGTAGTGTCAATAAGCTATTCGTCAAGAGCACAGCAAAAAATGAAAGAAAAAAGTTCGCCGGGATTAGAAATAAAAAACATGGACAAAGGCGTAAGTCCGTCCAATGATTTTTTTAGATACGTAAACGGTGCTTGGTTGGATAAGGCGGAAATTCCGGCCGACAGAACTTCTTGGGGAAGTTTCAACGAATTAAGAAAAAAAACTGATGCTGATGTGTTGGAAATTTTAAATGAAGCGATTGCGAAAAAAAATGCTCCTAAATTAAAAGATGCACAAGGAAATTTAACGGCAATGTCAGATCAGGAAAAAGCAGTAAATTATTATGAATCCATCATGGACACCGAAAAAAGGAACAGTCAGGGCATTAATCCGGTTCTTCCTTTTTTGGCTAAAATTGATGCCGTAAATAATTTAGAAGATTTGAACCGCCTTATGGTTGAAAGCGCACCTTATGGCGGGGTAGGATTTTATAATTTTTATATCTCCAACGATTTAAAGAACAGCAACCGATATGTTGGTTATGTTTCACCGGCAGGATTGGGTTTGTCGCGCGATTATTACGTTGATCAAGATGATAACACCAAACTAAAAAGAGAAAAATATATTGCGCATATTGCCAAAATGCTTCAGTTTTATGGCGATTCAAAAGAAATTGCAAGCCAAAATGCACAACGTATTTTCAATTATGAATACAATTTAGCAAAGCCAAGAATGACTAAAGAAGAATCAAGGGATCGCAGAAAATCGTACAATCCGAAAAGTATCGACGAATTAACTGCGCTCACTTCAACTATTCATTGGAATGCTTATTTTACGGGTATTGGCATCGCCAAAATAGATACCGTTGTGGTTAGTCAGCCAAAATATATGGCAACGATGGACTCCATCATCAAAGCGAGTTCCATTGACGATATTAAATTATATTTAAAATGGAAGGCGATAGACGGCGCCGCAAATATGTTAAGTGATGACATTGAAGTTGCAAATTGGGAATTTTACAGCAAAGAATTAACAGGTGCCATGCAACAACTTCCTCGAAATGAAAGAGCTTTAGCCTCTATAAATGGCGTAATTGGTGAAGCATTGGGAAAATTGTATGTCGATAAAAAATTTCCGCCAGAAGCAAAAGCCAAAGCCATGGAAATGATTAAAAATGTGATGGCTGGCTATGAAATCAGAATTCAAAAATTGCCTTGGATGAGTGATGCCACAAAACAAAAGGCATTAGAAAAACTACATAAATTAACCGTTAAAATTGCGTATCCCGATAAATGGAAAGATTATTCGGCGCTTGTGGTTGTTGGCGTAAAAGATGGAGGTTCTTATTTCCAAAATTCAATGAATGCCAGAAAATGGAATTTCGATAAAAATATCGCAAAATTGGGAAATCCTGTAGACAGAACTGAATGGGGAATGTCACCTCAAACAGTGAATGCTTATTTTAATGCCACCAATAATGAAATTGTATTTCCTGCCGCTATTTTACAGCCGCCTTTTTACAATTATTTGGCCGATGAAGCCGTTAATTATGGCGGAATTGGCGCAGTAATTGGACACGAAATTTCACATAGTTTTGACGATTCCGGTTCCCGATTTGATGGTGATGGGAACTTAGTTGATTGGTGGACTACTGAAGATTTGGAAAAATTCACCGTGTTGGGAACTAAATTGGCCGATCAATACAGTGCCAAGGAAGCATTGCCGGAAGTATATTTAAACGGTAAATATAATTTAGGTGAAAATATTGGCGATTTAGGCGGTGTTAATGCTGCTTTAGAAGGCTTGGAATTGTTTTATAAAACAAACGGCAAACCAGAAAAAATTGATGGGTTTACAGCAGAACAACGTTTTTTTATATCTTGGGCTACAGTTTGGCGCACAAAAATGCGTGAGGATGCATTGCGCAATTTAATAAAAACCGATCCGCATGCACCGGGAATGTTTAGAGCTTATATGCCTTTAACAAATGTTGATGCCTTTTACGATGCATTTAATATTAAACCAGAGGATAAAATGTATTTGAAACCAGATGACAGGGTTAAAATTTGGTAATATAAACAATAAAAAAGGAGCTTTAAAGCTCCTTTTTTATTAAATCTACATTATAAAATCCGCCTCTGTTTTCTTTTCTTGCTTTAGAAAATCTTGTGATTAAAAATGCAGTTGTAATTAAGTTTCTGAGTTCACACAAATCCATCGAAAGTTCTGAATGGTCATATAAACGTTTGTTGTCCTCAAACAACACATGAAGTTTTCTTTCTGCGCGCAATAACCTTTCGTTGGAACGAACAATGCCAACATAATTGCTCATAATGGTTTTTACTTCATTTCGGTCGTGTGTAATTAAAATTTTCTCCATGTTTTTTACCACACCGCTGTCATTCCAATCCGGAATATTTTTTGGTGCTTTAATTTTATCAAATCTCAGGGTTAAATTTTCAAAAGCCCTGTGGGCAAAAACAATGCCTTCCAACAAAGAATTTGAAGCAAGCCTGTTTGCGCCATGCAGTCCGGTTCGGGTAACTTCACCGGCACCATATAAGTTTTTAATGGAGGTTTTTCCTTTTTTATTCACATTTACGCCACCGCAAATATAATGTGCCGCGGGTGATACCGGAATAAAATCCTTTCGGACATCAATGCCCAAAGTCAAACATTTTTCGGTAATGTTTGGAAAATGTTTTTTAAAAGATTCATATTCCAAATGTGTGCAATCTAAATAAACATTGGGCATTCCGCTTTTTTTCAGTTCGTGGTCAATGGCTCTTGCCACAATATCCCGAGATGCCAATTCTTCACGCTCATCATATTTATGCATAAATCGGTTGCCGTAATAATCTCTTAAAATGGCACCAGCACCACGCACAGCTTCTGAAATTAAAAAAGCCGGGTATTCGCCTGGATTGTATAACGCGGTTGGGTGAAATTGAATAAACTCAACCTCAGAAACTTCCGCCATCGCCCTGTATGCCATTGCGATTCCATCGCCGGTGGCAACTACCGGATTTGTGGTGGAAAAATAAACTTGTCCGCTTCCGCCTGAAGCCAGCATCGTCACTTTTGCCGCAAATGTATTTACCACATTATTTTTCTCATCCAAAACATAGGCGCCATAACAGGTAATTTTTTCTGAAACAGAGGTTTGTCTTTTTTTAACCTGGTGTTCCGTAATCAAATCAATGGCAAATTGGTGCGATAAAAATTGAATGTTTTTGGTTTTTTCCACTTGTGAAATAAGCGCTCTTTCAATTTCGGCACCGGTAAGATCTTCGTGATGTAAAATCCGGTCTTGTGAATGTCCGCCTTCCCTTCCCAATGAAAAGCTTCCTTTGGAAGTTTTATCAAAAATAGCACCCCATTCCATCAATTCCCTGAGTCGTGCAGGAGCGTCTTCAACCACCATTCTTACCACTTCTTCATCGCACAATCCGTCGCCGGCAATTAAGGTGTCTTCTATATGTTGTTCAAATGAATCGACAGCTTCATTCCAAACGGTGGCAATTCCGCCTTGGGCATATTTGGTGTTGCTCTCACTCTTTTCACTTTTCGTGATAATGGTAACGGTTGCATCTTTAAAGTGATTTGCTACTTTTAATGCAAAACTCAACCCGGCGATTCCCGAACCTATAATTAGAAAATCGGAGTTGTATGATTTTTTTTCAGCGTTCATTTGATTTGTTTATTATTTTGAAAGTTCCAGCATGCGTTCAATTGACACCAACGCTTTTTTTCTTAATTCCTCTTCTACATTAACTTCCGGTAATTCATATTTTAATCATAAATACAATTTTTGCATCGTATTCATTTTCATGTAAAAACATTCGCTGCAATTGCAATTGTCATCGTCAACAGGGGCGGGAATTAAAATTTTATCCGGTGATTCTTGATGCATTTTGTGTAAAATACCCACTTCAGTTGCCACAATAAATTTTTTCGCCTTGCTAGTTTTTACGTAATTCAACAATCCTGATGTTGAGCCAACATATTTGGCAACTTTTAACAAATGTTCTTTAGACTCAGGATGTGCAATAATTTCGGCATCTGGATTTTCTGCGTATAATTTCAATATTTTATCTATTGAAAAAGCTTCGTGAACCATACAGGCGCCATCCCAAAGCACCATATCCCTGCCAGTTTTTTTTATCAGCCAAGCACCTAAATTACGATCAGGCGCAAATATAATGGGTTGGTCTTTTGGTATGGAATTGATGATTTTTTCTGCATTTGAGGAAGTGCAAACAATATCGGTCATTGATTTTATTTCTGCGGAAGTGTTTACGTAAGAAACCACCAAATGATTTGGGTGTTGTTTTTTGAAAGCCGCGAAATCATTGGGCGGACAAGAATCAGCCAACGAGCAGCCTGCCTTTAAATCGGGCAATAAAACTTTTTTGGACGGATTTAAAATTTTGGCGGTCTCTGCCATAAAATGTACACCGGCAAAAACAATAATATCTGCACTTGTTTTAGCGGCTTGTTGTGCCAAAGCCAAACTGTCACCTACAAAATCTGCAATATCTTGTATGTCATCTTCTTGGTAATAATGCGCCAAAATAACGGCATTTTTTTCTTTTCTAAGTCGGTTTATCTCCTTTACATAATCAATACTTGGGGTTTTAATGTCTAAAAACCCTTTTTCCTGAAGTTCATTTTTAGCTTGTTCTAACGTAGTCATAATTTATTTTTTTGCTGGATTAAGACCAAATAATATGCCAAACAATCGGATGTTACATCCGATTGTTTTATAATTTCCATGCAATAAAAGTATGCTTTTTGGCAAAATTATCCTAATTGGATTTATTTTACCTTATAAGTCCATCCAAATTTATCCTCCGTTTTTTTGCGTTGGATGTCTGTGATTCCTTTTTTTATGATTGCAGCAAAGCTGTTTTCCACAACAGGCAATTCAAAATTTTCTCCCTTGCTAGAAAAAGCACGAATAGGGCTAACCACTGCTGCGGTTCCTGCACCAAACATTTCCAACAATTCACCTTTACGGGCAGCTTCAACAATTTCAGAAACTTTTACCGGTCTAACTTCAATTTTAATTCCTTTATCTTCAGCGAATTGAACGATACTTTTACGCGTTACGCCGTCTAAAATACGATCGCTTACCGGTGCGGTCAATAAGGTGTCATTTACCCTAAAAAAGACATTCATCACCCCAGCTTCTTCCAATAGTTCGTGAGTGCATGAATCTGTCCAAACCACTTGTTGAAAACCTTGCTGATTTGCCAATTTGGTTGGGTAGAAAGAACCTGCATAATTCCCTGCCGCTTTTGCTGCGCCAACGCCGCCATTTGCAGATCTACTGTATTTATCGGCAAAAAGCACTCTAACTTCACCTGTATAATATGATTGAACAGGAGAACAAATGATCATAAATTTATATTTGTTTGAAGTCGATGCAGATACGCAATATTCTGTAGCAATAATAAAAGGCCTAATGTAAAGCGCATTATCCGCTCCTTTTTTAACCCATTCTTTATCCAATTTCAAAAGTTCGTTTAAACCTTCAAAGAAATATTCTTTTGGAAAAGTAGGCATATCCAAACGTTCAGCCGATTTGTTGATTCTTTCCTGATTTTGGTCTGGTCTAAATAACCAAACGTCATCATTATCATCTTTATATGCTTTCATGCCTTCAAATACGGCTTGGCCATAATGAAAAACTTTTGCAGAAGGATCCAAAGTTAATGGATGGTATGGAATAATTTGAGGATTTTGCCATTTTCCATCTTCATAATCACATTCAAACATGTGATCGGTAAAATTTTTTCCAAATGCCAAATTGTTAAAATCAACTTCTGAAATTTTTGATTTTGCTATTTTTTCTATATGTAAAGCCATACTAATTGAATATTTATTTGAGCAAATTTACTATAATTTTTTAATTCACAGTTTTAATTTTCCCGAAGGTTGCTGTCTTATTTTTAATATATTTGGGCAAAAATATTCATATGAGCAATATGGATAAAATAAAATTGCATTATTGACATATTTAAGGTGATTTGTGTTATTTTATTATAAAAATAGCGCACTCTAAAATGATGTAAATTTGCTGAAAAACAAGCTGTTAAAGTCAATTTTCTGAATGAAAAACGCACATTTTTAATTTAAAAAATTTTGGAAAGAAAAATAATGATTACTGCCGATGGTTCCACAACCATTCATATTACTGAATGGGACGAACAATACCATTCAAAGCACGGCGCAATCCAAGAGGCAAAACACGTTTTTATTAAAAATGGCTTGTTACTTTTTGCCAATCGGAAAATAAGTGTTTTGGAAATAGGTTTCGGAACCGGACTTAACTGTTTCATCACTTTTTTGGAAGCGCCAAAAATGAACTTGGAGATTGATTATGTTGGCGTTGAAGCTTATCCGTTAGCTGCTGAAGAGGTTGAAAAAATGAATTATGTGGATCAATTGGAGGCTACTGAATTTTCAAATGTTTTTAACCAAATGCACAAGCAGGATTGGGAAATTAGCGGGAAAATATCCCCTGAATTTTCTCTCACAAAGCGGAAACAGTTTTTTAATGAAATAAGCGACGAAAACAAATTCGATCTCATTTATTTTGATGCTTTTGGCGCAAGGGTTCAACCGGAATTGTGGACAGAAGAAATATTTGAAAAAATGTATAAAGCCTTAAAACCAGAGGGTGTTTTGGTCACTTACAGCGCAAAAGGAAGCGTAAGAAGAGCAATGCTGGCGGTCGGATTTTTAGTCGAAAAATTGCCTGGTCCACCGGGAAAAAGAGAAATGTTAAGAGCGACGAAAAAGGTTAAAAGTTAAATGTTAAAAAGTCTCTATTCTCTTATCTCGACTCTTTATTCTCAATATTCAATTTTCAATACTCAAAATAATGGAACACAGATTTAAAAAAAGAAAAAAACCGAATTACATAAGAGGCATCGTTTTGGCAATTTTATTGCTGGTAATCATCTATTTATGGATGAATTTAGATTACTTGGTGAATGCATTTTTTGGCGTGAAATCTTAGGTTGAAATTACTTTTCTAAGTTCTACTTTTATTTTTTAAAACTTCGGCCTTTCCATTCGTAGTTTTTAAAAGCGGACAAACATCCAGTAAAAACAATGAAAAAGGGATACAATAAACTTACCGATAAATAATATTTTAAAGATTTTGTGCTTTTCAAATATATGGAAGTCTGGGCAATTAATATAAAATCAACAATGACTTTTAAGGAGAAAATTAGCATAAAATAAATCCAAAATTCAGTAAATAATAAAATGTAAATTCCTAAAACAAGCACCATTAAATTTTCTAAAAACACAACAATTCCTACAAATTTGGCAAACAAACTTGTGTAGGAAGCCGATTTGGATGCCCACCGTAATTGCTGATTTATAAATAGCTTCCAAGTATTTTCGGTATTGGTTTCCACAATATTTTCATCCGATTTTAAAAATTTCACTTTTTTCGGGTAGGCTTTCAACATTTTTTCCATCAAAAAAATATCATCGCCGCTTGCAATATTGGTATTGTTTTCAAAGCCGTTCAGTTCTAAAAAAGCCGATTTTAGGTAACATAAATTGGCACCGTTGCACATAAATGGTTTTACAATTTCGAATCCTCCAATAGTGCTTCCCATTAAACTTATAAAATTCAGATTTTGAAAATGAAACAAAAAGGAATTTTGTGTGCCGAATTTTACTGGAGCACTTATAAAAATGGGTTTCTCGGCCTCAATAAATTCATTGAAAAGCTGCAGCCATAATTTTGGAACAATACAATCGGCATCCGTGGTGATTATCCATTCGAATTTTGACACATCGATGGCGGTGTTTATGGCATCTTTTTTAGGTGAATTTGTTTTTCTTACATTTTGTACCAGCTTCAAGTTTAAGTGTTGATTTTGCTTTGTAAATTCTTCAATAATCAGCTTAAAATCGTCTTGGGAATCATCGTCCACCAACAAAATTTCAAATAATTCCGTAGGATAATTCAGTGCTGAAAGTGAGTTCAACAAATTTGGTAAATTGTGCGTTTCGTTTCTGAAGGGGATTATTATTGAAAACTTGTTTTTAGGCACTATTTTTTTGTTTTTGACAATCACACTTTTATTCATGCCAATAATAAAAGCCACAATCAGCGATAAATACAAAAGCGAAATTACCAAGGCAGTGAAAATCATTTGTCGGCGACCATTTTAAAGTTCAACACAAATATACTTCCTATGAATGCAGGAACGGCGAAATTTAACAGCCACATAAAAGTAGTGATTGACACTATTGTTAGCGGATTTACATGGATAAAATTGAAGATAAATACCGCAACAGAACCTTTAATCACCCAATCAAAAATGGCAAGGCCGGGAATGATGGATGCGATAAAATAGGTGCTAAAAATAAGGCTCAGGAGCGTAAAATAAGCTGCTTCAATATGAAAAAGTCTTAATAAAAAGTAAAACTGATGTGAAAAAACCAGATAGCGAAACAAAGAATAAGCCAATGTTTTCGCCTGAATTTTCAGCGGTAATTCTTTAGAATAACTGAGAATTTTAAAGGTTAATTCTGTCATTTTTTTTGTGATTCCGAAATACTTTCCAATTAAAAAAAGCAACAATAAAACACTTAAAACAAGAAAGAATCTGGGTGCGTTAAATGAGAATATTTCAACTTCAAAATAAAAACTCAAAAAGAACATCCCGAAAATTCCGAAAAATACGGTGACGGCTAGCTGACTTAAATTTCCGATCAGGTTTAAGACCAAGATTTTTTTTCTCAAATTCTTTTCAAAATATAAGGCTTTTGCACCGTATTCCCCAATTCTGTTTGGTGTAATCAGAGAGGCGGTTAAGGATGCAAAACACTGTTCAGAAGCTTCAAAAAACGTGAATTTTTTTTCATTGGAAACCAATGTCTTCCATTTAAATATTTCCAAAATCCAATTAACATCTGTAAATAAAAGCAACAGCAAAAGCAGCCAGCTGTTTTTAGAAAAAAGCACAAAAAATTGATGTTTTAGTTGTGTAAATGACAAAAGTTCATTGTTGGTCAACTGCTGAAATATAAAATAAAACGCGCCGGTAACTATCGCTAATTTTAGCATCAAAAAAAATGGGCGTTTGTATTTGTGTAAGATATTGTACATTTGGTTTTACAAATAAACAACTAATTGAGTACAGAAAAAATCATATTGGGAATTGATCCGGGAACCACCATCATGGGTTTTGGGTTGATAAAAATTATCAATAAAAATATGGAATTAATTCGGATGGATGAATTGATGCTCAAAAAATATGACGACCATTATTTAAAGCTAAAACTGATTTTTGAACACACCATTCAACTTATAGATACGTATCATCCCGATGAAATTGCGATAGAGGCGCCTTTTTTCGGAAAAAATGTACAGTCTATGTTAAAATTGGGACGCGCACAAGGCGTTGCGATGGCTGCAGGTTTGTCGAGAGAAATTCCGATTACTGAATATTCGCCAAAAAAAATAAAAATGGCCATTACCGGCAACGGAAATTCGAGTAAAGAGCAAGTCGCCAAAATGTTGCAAAGTTTGCTGAAAATTAAGGAATTGCCAACAAATCTGGATTCCACAGACGGTTTGGCCGCTGCGGTTTGTCATTTTTACAATGGCGGAAATACAACTTCAGAAAAAAATTATACAGGCTGGGATGCTTTTGTGAAACAAAATGGAAAACGCGTGAATAAATAATTGAAAAATCTCAATTCCAACTTTAAACTATCACATCACATTCGTAAGTTTCGCATTTTTTCTCAATCACCAATTTTCTGTGTTCCCGAAAAAGTTGATATTCTTTGGAAGATTCCAACCGGTCTTTATCCTCTTTCGAATTCCAATATTCAACCAAAAAATACTTATTTTCTTCGACCCTGTCTTTAAAAATATGAAAATGATCTAAGCCTGCGGGTTTTGCCTCTGTCAATTCCTCGAATTTTTGAAGTTCAACAAATGTAATTCCCTCCCCGTCTTTAACCTTAAATGAAACGATATATGCATACATAACTTGTCGGTTTTCTCAAATTTACGACACGCTTTTCAAAAAAAGGGTAACAAAAATCACTTTTCTCAATTTTTTAAAAAGTATAAATTAAAGTGAACATAGAATTGTAAAAAGAAAAATGGTTTTAAAGTAAATATGGTTTGTTAAAATAAATCATTGAGGTAACGTATTTAAAATTTTCAGGAAATAATGATAGCATAAAATGGAATTGAAGTGCTGAAAATTAAATATTTATTTAGAATTAATTTAAATTGATTGTTTTGCCAATTTTTTTTTAATCATTTATTATTTAGATATAAATTTAATTTTATAACTTTATTATCCCAAATAAAATAATAGTTTCATTTAATTTATTCATTTCCCCAGTTTCACGTCTTTTTAATTTATAAAGCCCCTTTTTATGTAAAATTTTAGCGATAGAATTTTATGGTTTAAGGATTGTATTTATTAATTTAATTTTATATATTATGAAGAAGTTTAGATTATTTTCAGTATTGCTATTAAGCGGGTTACTTGCTGTAAGTTGCTCGGACGATGAGATTATTTCGTCAACAGACGATGCGATGAACGTTAAAGGTTCTGAAACATTCGCTAAAGATGTAGCACTAAGTGGTGCACATTACAACCTTAACATTATAGGTGTTCAGAATCCTAAGACTGCAGTTATGGACGGTTCTAACGGACATGTCATTTTTGTTGGATTAGGCAGTAAAAATGCAGAAGATTTTGTTACAACACGAATTTATTTGTATGATAGTGAATTAAGTACCGATTCGGACGCTGATTTTCGGGTGCTTGATGCTAACGGAACAGATGGAGAAGCTTCATTTGAACTTCCAAAACCTGGCTATGATGCTTATGTACTTCCATCATCTGAACCTGTTATGTCGGACTACTCAATATATGTTAGACCGTTAGGAAAACCAGGAGGATGGTCAACAATTACAACTTGTGCAGATCTTATCAATCAAACGGATCTTTTCGGTATGCTTCCTGCCGCTGACCAGAAGACTGTTAAGAATGTAACTGATGGTGTTACTGGTGCTTATTGTTCTGTTGAACAAGTAGGTGCAGATGTTACATTGCGCACTAAAGGAAAAACTACTTTTGCAAATGTAACGGCAGAGTTAACAAGCATTGTTTTTAAAATTGAAATTTGGATAGATGCAAATGATAATGATGTAGTTGACGAAGGTGAAGTTACTATTTATTATGTTCGAGTTCCAATATTTGATGATATGATAGACGGTGAATACTGGAAATATGATAATAATGGATTAAAATTATTACAATGCCGTTTCTATCCTTTTGGAACTGATGTATCATTGAGTGACCTTACTTCAGGCTGGTAATAGAAAAGACATAAACATAAAGTAATTACAATAGAATTAAGGGCTGATGTTTTTCATCAGCCCTTTTTTTATCCAATTGGTAATCTGGGGGTTTCTTCATATGGTAACTATATTAAACAAAATACTAACTTAATTTAATCTCCGGTAATATAAAATCGAAAAAATTAGGATTGTGTTTTTGACAATAAAAACATATAAAATATTGAAAAGCCCGAGTTGACTCTTTTGTGAATTGTAAAACAAGCATACTTGTGGTTGTTAATTAGATTATTAAAAAAACGTATATTTAGCTCTTCATAAATAATTATTTTGGCTGGAATCTATATACACATACCGTTTTGTAAACAAGCGTGTTATTATTGCGATTTTCATTTTTCGACTTCATTAAAAAGAAAAGAAGATATGTTGATTGCGATAAAACGTGAATTGGAGCTTAGAAAAGACGAACTCAATAAGGAGAAAATTGAAACCATTTATTTTGGCGGAGGAACGCCTTCTATATTGAAAATTGACGAATTGCGAATGCTGATCGACACCATTTATGAAAATTATGAAGTGGTTGATGATGCGGAAATTACCTTGGAAGCAAATCCCGATGATTTGTCCTCCAAAAAAATTAAGGAACTCGCAAAACTTCCAATAAACCGATTAAGCATTGGAATTCAGTCTTTTTTTAATGACGATTTAAAATTTATGAATCGGGCGCATACTGCCGAAGAATCGAAAAAATGTTTAACGGAAGCCACCAAATATTTCGACAATATTAGCATCGATTTAATTTACGGCGTGCCCAATATGAGCAACGAAAAATGGCTGTCGAATTTAAAACAGGCATTCGATTTTAATATTCCGCATATTTCCAGTTATGCGTTAACTGTGGAAGAAAAAACAGTCTTGCATAAGTTGATTGAAAAAGGAAAAGTTCCTCCGGTTGATGAAAATTTGGCATTGGAACATTACAATATTTTGGTTGCGGAAACCGAAAAACGTGGTTATGTCCAATACGAAATTTCAAATTTCGGGAATCCGGCTTATTTTTCGAAACACAATACTTCCTACTGGTTTGGCGATAAATATTTGGGAATTGGTCCTTCAGCACACTCTTTTAACGGTTTTGAAAGAAGCTGGAATGTTTCAAACAACACAAAATACATCAAAGCTTTGCTTGCCGATGAATTGCCTTCAGAAAAAGAGCAGCTTTCAGAAATAAACAGGTTTAATGAATATATAATGACGGGTTTGCGCACCATTTGGGGCGTTTCTTTTCAAAAAATTGAAAAAGAATTTGGCGCGATGTATTTGCAAGATTTAAAAAAAAGCGCAGAACGCCATATAAAATCAGGTTTGTTGGAAATTGAGCTGCGTTCCTTTTCGGGAAAAGTTTTGGTCACCACCAAAAAAGGCAAATTTTTAGCAGATGGAATTGCTTCCGATTTATTTAAAATAAGTTCTTGATTTATATGTAATTATAGTTACAGAATGCTATTTGTTATCGCTATAACTTTGCCGAAAATTAAATAGTTAATTATGGAAATACAAATAAAATTTGATGAAAACGGCAGAATTGTTCCATTTATGAATGGTGCGGAAATTACCATGAATGAATCTCCTTTTTTAATATTTTTGGCAACCGCAGGAATGTGTTCAGCAGTATTTGTACGATCGTTTATGCAACAAAGAGGATTGCCTTTTCAGGAAGTGGGAATTACGCAAAAAATGAATTACAACAGAATGACCAATATGGTTAACGACATTGATATGGTTGTTGATTTACCGGCTAATTTTCCGGAAAAATATGTGAGTGCCATTAAAAATGTAATCGCGCAATGTCCGGTTAAACGTCATTTGGCAGAACCGCCAACATTTAATGTGATTGCGAATTTAAGTGCAATATCAGAATAATAATTTAATCAAATTCAAAAAAAGCAGCTGTTAAAAGCTGCTTTTTTTATACCTAAAACACAAAATATTTTGGTAATTTTAGAGTCTTAGGAACTATTATTGCTAAAAATTTAAATAATTTGGTATGAATATCGAAGAATTTAGGGAATATTGCCTTTCTAAAAATCATGTGACCGAAAGTTTTCCTTTTGATGAAGAAACTTTGGTATTTAAAGTAGCGGGAAAAATGTTTGCTTTGGCAGGTTTGGAGCATCATCCGGCAACGGTAAGTTTAAAATGCGATCCTGAAAAAGCGTTGGAGCTGCGCGAGGAATACGACGAAATTACTCCCGGATATCATATGAATAAAATGCATTGGAATACCGTAATCATTGATGGCAATTTATCGCATAAATTAATCAGGGAATTAATCGATGATTCTTACAATTTGGTGGTAAAAGGACTGCCAAAAAAGCAGCAAAAAGATTTTGGGTTGCAAAGTTGAAAGCTTAAATAGAATACCTTTAGTCTCTATTCTTTTTTCTAACCAAGAATGAAGCTAAGTGGCAAATTGTTTCCTTCTGTAATCAGAAGGCGTAACTCCTTTTATGGATTTAAACTTCCTGTTAAAATTGGCCAAATTATTAAATCCGGACTTATAAGAAATTTCGGTGATGTTTAAATCGTTGTTTTTGGTCAGCAATTTACACGCATTTCCTATTCTGATATCAATCAAAAAATTCACAAAAGTTTTGTTGGTTCGCTGTTTAAAATACCTGCAAAAGGCATTGGGCGTCATATTCGCAATGTCGGCAACATTGTCTAAGGTAACTTCTTTGTGAAAATTATTCATGGTGTATTGAAAAATATCGCTCATCCGTTTCCCTTCATCACCATCATATTTTTTTAGGTTTATCAAAGACGACAATGTTTCTTTTTCGGCATCTGAAATTAAAGACAGAATTGATAAAAATGAGGTAAACTGTTTGTATTTTGAATAGTTATCAATTTTTGTCAGTAACAAGGAAAGTTCCGGTTTGTTGGAAAGTACCTCAAAACCTAAAACAGCATCGTAAAAAAAGGCGTTGAAATGTTCAAATTCGGGCAAATTAAAAAAATGTTCTCCGTAGGAATTTTTTGAAAAAAACAAAGATATCATTACAGTTTCTTGCTCAAAGGCAGCATCTCTTTTAAAAATATGCGGCAAATTTTCACCGATTACAAAAATGTCATTTTTTTTAAATTCCCCTACACAATCGCCTATAATATAAGTGCCTTCGCCTTCAACAAATATACTTATTTGAATTTCCTGATGTTGGTGCAGTTTTTCATAAAATGACTCGCCATCATATTTTTGAATGTATAAAGTTACATTCTCAGGTTTCGGAATTTTAAATGGCAATACCTTCATTTCTGCTAAATATACGTCGAAATTAATCTATTTTTTTGATTAAATGATAAATATAAGGTAAAATACTATTATGAATAGATAAAAAAAAAGCTAGTGCCATAGCTTAGAAAGTATAAATTTGGTTTTAAAGTTAATAGGTCAGAAGACCGAAGTTCATTAGTTTTTTGGATACTAGAATAATTCGGATGTCTGAAATGAATATTGGCAAGGAAAAACTTAGCGCTTAAAACTTAAAGCTTACAACTAAAAAAAACAAACATACAATTAAAAGTAATGATTATGAGCATACAATGGAACGGCGTAATGCCAGCAGTTACAACAAAATTCACGGATGAAGATATCTTGGATTTGGTGAATTTTGAAAAAAATATCAACGCACAATTGGCAGCTGGCGTCAATGGAATTATCCTTGGCGGCACTTTGGGTGAAGCCAGCACACTTACTGCCGATGAAAAAAGAATCCTGATAAAAAAAACGGTAGAAATTGTAAAAGGCAAAGTTCCGGTGATTATCAATATTGCCGAACAATCCACAACTGGCGCTATTGAAGCGGTTCGCAAAGCTGAAGAATATGGGGCAAACGGATTGATGTTGTTGCCGCCGATGCGTTACAAAGCCGATTCCAGGGAAACGGTCACCTATTTTAAAAAAATAGCCAAAAGTACTTCGCTGCCAATTATGATTTACAACAATCCGGTCGATTATGGCATTGAAGTTACTTTGGATATGTTTTCAGCATTGATGGAATGCGAAAATATTCAGGCAGTGAAAGAATCTACCCGTGATATTTCAAATGTGACGAGAATGAAAACGCGTTTTGGCGACCGTTTTAAAATTTTATGTGGCGTTGACACCTTGGCCTTAGAGAGTTTATTGATGGGCGCAGATGGTTGGGTTGCCGGTTTGGTTTGTGCTTTTCCTGATGAAACTGTTGCCATTTATAAATTGGCAAAAGCAGGAAAAACAAAAGAAGCCATCACCATTTATAGTTGGTTTTTACCTTTGTTGGAGTTGGATATAAACACTAAATTGGTGCAAAATATTAAATTGGCGGAAGTGGCTACAGGAATAGGAACGGAAAATGTCAGGGAACCACGTTTGCCATTGGTAGGCGAAGAAAGAATTCGAGTTTTGGCAATTATTGAAAAAGCGTTGAAAAATAGACCGAAAATCAAGTGATAATTTAAGGTAAAAAACACCAAAAAATCCAACATACTAAAATACAAAGCAAATGATTACAGGAAAAAACCACATTGGAAATCTGCTGGCATCAACAGGGAAAGTAACATTTAAAACATTCAATCCGCAGGAAAACAAGGAGAACGATGTTGTTTTTTCTGAAGCTTCATCAGCAGAAATTGAGATGGCAGTTGAGCTGGCATCAGAGGCTTTTAAGGTATTTCGAAATATTTCAGGAGTCAAAAAAAGTGAATTTTTAAACCAAATCGCCAATGAAATTGAAGCGTTGGGCGATGAGCTGATAAAAACGTATTGCTTAGAATCCGGTTTGACGGAAGGCAGGGCAACTGGCGAAAGAGGAAGAACTATTTTTCAGTTGCGCACCTTTGCCAATTTGGTAAAAGAAGGATCTTGGGTGGAGGCAACTATTGATACTGCCGATCCAAACCGTCAACCTATTCCAAAAGTTGACATTCGCAAAATGTTAATTCCAATCGGCCCTGTAGTTGTTTTTGGCGCGAGTAACTTTCCGTTGGCCTATTCTACGGCAGGCGGAGACACGGCGGCAGCATTCGCTGCCGGTTGTCCGGTTATTGTAAAATCGCATCCAATGCACGCCGGAACAGGTGAGTTGGTATCTTCAGCAATCATAAATGCTGCCGAAAAAACCGGAATGCCAAATGGTGTATTTTCAAATTTAAACAGCAGCGGCATTGAAGTTGGCGTTACATTGGTGAAACATCCTCAAGTAAAAGCGGTAGGTTTTACGGGAAGCGTTGGCGGCGGAAGGGCTTTGTACAATATGGCTTCACAACGCGCGGAACCCATTCCTGTTTTTGCCGAAATGGGAAGCGTAAATCCGGTGATCATTTTACCGGAAGCCGCAAAAAATAAGGGAACTGAATGGGCAAAGACTTATGCTGGTTCCATCACGTTAAGTTCTGGACAATTTTGTACAAATCCCGGATTAATATTGGGAATTAAAGGACCCGATTTAACCAATTTTATTCAAAAATTATCGAAAGAAATTGTCAAAATTGAACCTACTTGTATGTTGCATCCAAACATCATTGGCGCTTATGAAACCAAAAAAGCGACCATGCAAAAACAAGTAGGTTTGCAAACTGCGTCAAGTTTTTCCGATGAAATCGCCGCCAATTATGGACGCCAGGCCATTACAACTGTTGAAGGCGCCACTTTTTTACAAAACACAGCCTTGCATCAGGAAGTTTTCGGACCATTTTCTATGGTGGTTCAGTGCGAAAATGCACAGCAATTGGAAGAAATTATTGCCAATTTGGAAGGTCAGTTAACGGGAACTGTTTTAGCCGAAAATGAAGAATTGAAAAATTATAGTAAGGTAATAAATGCCCTTCAAAACAGGGTTGGACGCATCATTTTTAATGGCGTTCCAACAGGTGTTGAGGTTTGTGCCGCAATGGTTCATGGCGGCCCTTATCCGGCATCAACCGACAGCCGATTTACAGCGGTGGGAATCAATTCCATAAAACGTTGGGTGCGTCCGTTTAGTTTCCAAAGCTGGCCAAACGACTTATTGCCCGATGAATTGAAGAATGAAAATCCGCTGGGAATTTCACGAATCATTGATGGAAAACAAACTTCTGGTAAAATTTAATTTTTTTTCAAATGAATTATTTAAAATCAATAATTATTTTATTTTTTATCGTTTTAGCAAGCTGTACTCCGAAAAAAAATGCATCAGAGGAGTTAACTAAAGTGATTGCAAATTATGAAAATCACGAAGGATTTGATAAAAAGGAATATCCTTTAGGTTTATTTACAAAAGAGTATTATAAAAATGAAGCGGAATATGCGCAAAAAACCATCGATACTTTATCAAAAATCGCGATAGATAATTTGTCGGAATCTGAAATTATTTCTTTGGAATTGCTAAAATTCACTTTGCAGGAAAATATCGATTTTTATGAGTTTGAAGCTTATTTAAATCCGCTCTTGTCCGATTCAGGCTTTCATACAAGTTTGCCTTATGAGGTTCGTGCTTTTTCTACACATCAACAATTTGTCGACTATTTAAACAAATTAAATGCCTTCCCAACTTTTGTTGAACAGCATATTGTTTTAATGCGTGAAGGTTTGGAAAAAGGAATCTCTCAGCCTAAAATTATTTTCAATCATTTTGAAGAGACATACAACAGTCAGATTGTTGCTAATTTTGAAGACAGTTTTTATTATTCGCCTTTTAAACAATTGCCTGCAAACATTTCAGTTTCCCAAAAAGATTCTTTATTAACGGCTGCAAAAACGGTAATTGTGGAGAAAGTAATTCCTCAGTTTACAATTATTAAAGCCTTTTTTGAAGATGAATATTTTGTAAAAACAAGGGCTGATGGTGGCGTTTCAAACCAAAAAAACGGAACAGCTCATTATCAAAACAGGGTAAATTATTATACCACTTCAAAAATTTCTTCAGAAGAAGTGCATCAAATTGGATTGCGGGAAGTTGCACGAATTAAAGCTGAAATGCAAAAAATTATTGAGGAAGTAAATTTTAAAGGGTCATTTGATGAATTTTTAACATTTTTAAGAACTGACGAACAGTTTTATGCAAAAACAGGTGATGATTTGTTAAAAGAAGCAAGAAACATTGCAAAAAAAATTGATGCTCAATTGCCCAAATATTTCATCACTTTGCCTCGAAAACCTTATGGTGTTGCGCCTGTTCCGGAGGTAATTGCACCAAAATATACTGGAGGAAGATACAATCCGTCGGCAAATAACAGCACAGAACCCGGATATTATTGGGTAAATACTTACAATTTAAAAAGCAGGCCACTTTATGTTTTACCGGCGTTAACCTTGCATGAAGCTGTTCCCGGTCATCATTTGCAAATTAGTTTAAGCAATGAGCTGGGTAAAAATTTCCCTAAATTTAGACGCGAATTATATTTATCTGCTTATGGGGAAGGTTGGGGTCTATATGCTGAATTTTTAGGAAATGATATGGGGATTTATGAAACGCCATATGAAAATTTCGGAAAATATACCTATGAAATGTGGCGTGCTTGCCGTTTGGTGGTTGATACCGGAATTCACAGTAAAAACTGGACAAGAGAACAGGCGGTTAATTATTTAAAATCGAATACAGCATTGTCTGTTCACGAAGTAAATACAGAAATAGACCGATATATTTCCTGGCCAGGACAGGCATTGTCCTATAAAATTGGGGAACTAAAAATTCGTGAACTTAGGAAAAAGGCAGAAAAAGAATTAGGACCTAAATTTGATATTCGGGAATTTCATGAAATTATTTTAGCAGAGGGAACGGTGACGCTTTCCATTTTAGAAAAAAGAATTCTTAACTATATTCAAAAAATAAAAAATGGGTAGAAAAACATTTTTTTGCATTGATGCCCACACTTGCGGAAACCCGGTTCGAGTAGTTGCCGGTGGAGGTCCAAATTTAATAGGAGCCGATATGAGCGAAAAACGTCAGCATTTTTTGAAAGAATTCGACTGGATTCGTAAAGGATTGATGTTTGAGCCACGCGGACACGATATGATGAGCGGAAGCATTTTGTTTCCGCCGCATCATGAGGAAAATGATTTTTCGATTTTATTTATTGAAACTTCCGGCTGCTTGCCTATGTGCGGCCACGGCACCATCGGCACGGTAACCATTGCCATTGAAGAAGGTTTGATAACACCTAAAATTCCTGGAAAAATAAGGATGGAAGCGCCAGCCGGATTGGTACAAATTGAATACCGAAAAACCGGTAAAAAAGTGGATTGGGTGAAATTGATCAATGTGAAATCGTATTTGGCTGCGGAAGGATTAACAGTTGATTGTCCGGAGTTGGGTGAACTTACTTTTGATGTTGCTTATGGCGGAAATTACTACGCTATTGTTGATCCGCAAGAAAACTTTAGCGGATTACATAATTTTACGGCAAGCAAATTAATACAATATTCACAAGTGGTGAGAACGCGCATCAATGAAAAATATCCCAATTTATTTGTGCATCCCGAAAATGAAACTATCAGAGATGTGAGCCATATGTTGTGGACCGGAAATCCGATAGACCCAACTTCTTCAGGTAGAAATGCTGTTTTTTATGGAGACAAAGCCATAGATCGTTCACCTTGCGGTACAGGAACATCGGCGCGTATGGCGCAATTGTATGCAAAAGGAAAATTAAAATTGGGAGAAGAATTTATCCACGAAAGTTATATTGGCTCTAAATTTATCGGTAAAATTGTCGAAGAAACCACTTTAAACGGAATAAAAGCTATTGTTCCAAGCATTCAGGGCTGGGCAAAAGTTTATGGATACAACACTATCATTATCGATGATGAAGATGATCCGTATGCACACGGATTTCAAGTGTTATAATATAAAAATAAGAGCTTATAACAAAATTTATCATCTTAATTAAGGTTGAAATTTAATATAAAACAATTATGAAAACATTTTATGGTTTATCTATTATCACATTATTGTTGATAATACCAATGCAAATGCACTCTCAAAAATTATCTCAAGAGGATTACAAAAGGGCTGTAAGTTTTATGTATGAAAATTATAATAACAAAACGGCTTTTAATCTTGACACAAAAGTTAATTGGTTTAAAGATAATTCCGGAATTTGGTTTGTTGACTATAGTAAAGAAGGAGAAACATATAAAACAGTTTCATTTAAAAATAATAAAGTTGAAGTACTATTTAATCATATAAAATTGGCTAATGAATTAAATAAGCTTCTTGAAGAAAAAGTAAGGCCAAACAATCTTTCTTTAAACAATATTGAAAGAACTAAAAGCGGAAATCTTATTATTTATGTAAAAGGTAAAAGGTATATTTATAATACAAAAAAGAATATGCTTCAAATTTCAGAAGAAGAGAAAAAAGAAGAAGTCAAACCTTTTGAAAGTAAATCCCCAGATGGTAAATGGATAGCCTATTCAAAAGATTATAATTTGTTTATTAAATCTGCTGAAACTGAAGAAGAGCATCAATTAAGTTTTGATGGAAAAAAGAATTATGAATATGCGAGTTTTTATGGCTGGTATGATAAAATGGAGGGAGAAAATGGAGAACGTCCAAAAAACTTTTCTGTAGATTGGTCTAAAGATTCAAAATGGATTTCAACAAACGTTGTTGATTTACGAAATGCTGAAAAAATGTACCTTTTAGATTGGAGCATAGATTCATTATATAAGCCTAAATTATTGTCCTATTACCGTGGTTCGCCAGGAGATACAACAATGGTGCATACAAAACCTGTTTTTTTTAGTGTTGACACTAGAAAAGAAATAAAAACAAGTCTTCCAAAAAATACTCATATAAATAGTGTTTCAGTACAATGGAACCAAGATCCGGGAGTAATTATATCAAACTATGCAGAAAGAGGATTTCAAAAGCAATATGTAAAAAGAATTGATTTAAACACCAATACTGAACAGACTTTAATCACTGAAATTAGTAGTGCAAACATTGATAATTTTAATTATAGGCTATTAGAAGAGATTCAAAAAATTGCTTTTCTTTCTGAGAGAAGCGGATGGAGACAATTGTATATATTAGATTTAAAAACAAACAAAACATTCCCTCTTACAAATGGAAATTATTACATACATGATATTAAATATATCAATGAAAAAACGGGAGATATTTACTTTTTAGCTTCAGGGAAAGAAATTAATAACAATCCTTATCACCAACAGTTGTATAAGACAGATTTGAGCGGGATAGTTACATTATTGTCTCCTGAAAACACACATCACAGTGTGTCTTTTTCCGAAGATGGAAAATATTTTGCAGATAATTATTCAACAATTGAAATTCCAACAAAAACAGTATTGCGAGAAACTTCTACAGGAAATATTATATCAAAATTAACTTATGCCAATGTTGATGAAGCAGTTTCAAAAGGATGGAAAACTCCAGAGGTTTTTAATCTTACGGCTAAAGATGGAAAGACAACAATTTATGGTGCTATTTGGAAGCCAACTAATTTTGATGCCTCAAAAAAATATCCAATAATTGATCACACATATACGGGACCTCATACACAAGTATTCCCAAAATCATTTGATAGAGGTTTTATGAATCAATCATTAGCCGAATTAGGTTTTATAGTAATGATGGTTGATGGCCTGGGTACTTTTGGCCGTTCAAAGGAATTCCATAATTATTCTTATAAAAATATGGGTAATAATTTAGAAGACCATGTTTTGGCAATAAAATATTTAGGAGAAAAATATAGTTGGATTGATATTGATAAGGTTGGAATTTTTGGTCATTCAGCTGGAGGTTACGATACAGGAAGAGCTATGTTAGCCTTTTCAGATTTTTATAAAGTTGGAGTTGCGAGTTCTGCAGACCATGATTTCAGAATGGAAAAGGCATGGTGGCCAGAAATGTATCAAGGTTGGCCTGTTGACTCAACATATCAAAATGTTTCTAACATAACAAATGCTAAAAATTTAAAAGGGAAATTATTATTAGTTCATGGGGGAATTGATGATAATGTTAACCCATCTGCAACGTTTAAATTAGCGGAAGCCCTAATAAATGCAGATAAGGAGTTTGATTTATTAATACTTCCAAGTCAGAGACATGGCTATCAAGGAAAACATCAAAGTTATTTCACAAAAAAAAGATGGAATTATTTTGTTGAATATTTAGGAGGCAATACGCCTATATGGAATTTTAATTGGACTTATTAATGAGTAAAGAAGTTCTAATTATTGGAGGTGGAATCATCGGATTGTGTTCTGCTTATTATTTGGCAAAAGAAGGCGCTACAGCAACTATAATTGACAAATCTGACATGGCGGATGGCTGTTCTTATGGAAATGCGGGGATGATTGTTCCCAGCCACATTATTCCAATGGCGCAACCGGGTGTTATTCATCAGGGCATAAAATGGATGTTTAATGCCAAAAGTCCGTTTTACATAAAACCTGCTTTAAGTTTGGATTTGCTTTCTTGGCTGATTCAATTTTACAAAAATTCTAATCAAGCGCATGTGGATAAATCCATGGTGCCTTTGCGGAATCTTTCTTTTTTCAGCAAAGAATTGTATCGGGAATTTGCGCAATCAGCCAACGAATTTGGGTATCAGGAAAAAGGACTTTTGATGCTTTATAATACTGATAAAGTGGGTGAGGAGGAAATAAAAATTGGAAAAGTTGCTGAAGAATTGGGTATAGAAGTCGATTTTTTAAATCAACAGGAAGTTGCAACATTAGAAAAAGGACTTAAAGTTAATGCTTTGGGCGCCGTGCATTACAAATCTGATGCGCATTTGTCTCCAAACCATTTTATTGCTTTTTTAAAAGCTGAATTAAATCAAATGGGCGTGAAGATGATTTCTAATTGTTCTTTGAACGATTTTAAAGTTTCTGAAGGAAGAATTAACGAAATAATCACCAATCAGGGAAATTATAAAGCGGAGGAATTTGTGATTGCCGCAGGTTCCTGGAGCGTTGAAATTGCCAAAAAATTAGGGGTGAAATTGCATATTTTGCCAGGCAAAGGCTATAGCTTTAATGTAGAAAACCTTTTGGTAAAACCAACGATCCCCACTATTTTATGCGAAGGAAAAGTGGCTGTAACTCCTATGGGAGAAACTGTGAGGTTTGGCGGAACTTTGGAAATCACCAAAAATAACGACACTAAAATCAATATTAAAAGACTGCAAGGAATTGTTGAAAAAGTGAATCAGTTTTATCCGGATATCAAAGTTAGCCTTCCTGAAAAAGAAAAAGTATGGCATGGTTTTAGGCCTTGCACACCAACTGGATTGCCAATTATTGAGAAATCTAAAAAAATTAAAAATCTAACCATCGCTACAGGCCATGCAATGATGGGCTTGAGCTTGGCGCCGGCTTCCGGAAAACTGGTAAGTGAATTGCTCATGGGTAAAAAAACATCTGTAGATATTACCGAATTTAGGAGTTGTTAATGTTTTTTGGTTACTTTTGAAAATGGATTCTATCGAAATTTTAATAAAACTAAGAAGAATTGTGCGTTCCATAAACTTGGAAAGCAAACGAGTGGATAAAGAATTGGGCGTGAGTATTCCCCAATTGTTGTGCCTGCAATTTTTGGCAGAACAGGAAGATTATCGGACAAATGCTTCTAAATTAAAAGGATTTTTAAATTTAAATGCCAGTACAATTACAGGGATTATTTCCAGGCTGGAGAAAAAAAGCTTGGTCGTAAAACTGCCTAAATCAACCGACAAGCGAATTACCTTAATTTCTTTAACAGCAAAAGGAATGGCGCTTATCCAAAATGCCCCAATTACTTTTCAGCAAAAATTAAGTGAAAAACTGCAAGCGCTTCCGCCGGAAAAACATAAAACGATTATTGATGGCATCGACTTATTAACCGAACTTATGGAAGTTGGTGAAATTGATGCTTCGCCCATTATCACTTCAGAAGAATTTATATAGAAAATTTCAGCATTATTTTATTGGTTTTTTGCTTAAAATAGTTTCTGCAGAAAATATGAATATTTAGCATTTTTTATCCAGAATAATAGCTTAAATTGAGTTAAAAGCATATTTTTCCCTTACTTATTGAATTATAATAATTAAATTTAAATAGTTTCTATAGAAACTATTTCGTATTTTTGCATCATAATCATTAAAATAAAACAAGAACTATGCTCATTATACAAGTAAAGGAAGGCGAAAATATTGACAGAGCGCTAAAGAGATACAAACAAAAAACACGAAGAACAAAACTGATAAATAATTTGAGAGACCAAAAACAATTTATCAAAAAATCGGTTAAAAACAGGAAGAAAATAGGAAAGGCGATTTACGTTCAGAATTTAAGAATTTTAGAAGACAAATAAATTATGAGTACATTTAAAATTTACAACAAAATCACAAAACCTTCAGCAGCCGAAAAGGAGGAAGTAATTTCTTTTTTATTTCAGCATTTACAGGAATACGGCGATAAAAAAGAGGAGATTGGCAAATGTTTCGATTTCGCTATCAAGGATTCAAAAGAAGAACTGGGCGGGTTTGTGCTGATGCTGCTCGGAAATGACGAAATTATGGGCGCAACAATCGTAAATAAAACAGGTATGGCCGATTATATTCCCGAAAATATTCTTGTTTACATTGCCGTTCATGAAAATGCCCGAGGCAAAGGTTTTGGTAAAAAATTGATGAATAAAGTCATTGAATTGGCCGATGGCGATATTGCCTTGCACGTAGAGCCAAACAATCCGGCCAAATTTTTATACGAAAAATTAGGCTTCGAGAATAAATACCTGGAAATGCGACTTAAAAAATAATTCAGAAAAGAGGTCTTTTAGGAAAATTTTATTGAAAACAATTCTAAGATTTTTTCTTACATTTTCTGAATTTATAATTCCTTTTGAATCCAACTCCATTTTTAGGGAGAATTTCACAACTTAAAATTAAAATCTATTTATCAACTAAAAAATATTGACATGGCATTTATAACGCTCAACAAGAAATCTTTAGCCCATAATTATTCATTTTTGCAAGATTTGTTTAGAAATCATGGTAGAGAATGGGCGCCAGTTTTAAAGATGCTTTGCGGAAATAAAACCTTTTTGGAATTTGTATTGTCGTTAGGCGATGAACAGGTTTGCGATGCCAGGCTCACCAATTTAAAAACAATTAAAACCATCAATCCCAGCAAAGAAACCATCTACATAAAACCGCCAGCAAAACGAAGTATTTCTCGGATAGTTAAATATGCCGACGTTAGTTTCAATACCGAATTTACAACCATAAAATGGCTTTCTGAAGAAGCGGTCAAACAAGATAAGATTCACCGAATTATTATTATGATTGAACTAGGTGATTTGCGCGAAGGCATTTTGGGGGAACATTTGATGGATTTTTATAAAAAAATATTTGAATTGCCCAATATTCAAGTGGCGGGAATAGGCGCAAATCTCAATTGTTTAAGCGGTGTCATGCCCAGCAAAGACAAACTGATTCAATTAAGTTTGTATGAACAATTGATTGAAGCAAAATTTGGGATGAAAATTGAGTATGTGTCGGGTGGATCATCTGTAATGCTGCCGCTTTTATTAAAAAAACAAATTCCTAAAGGGGTCAATCATTTCAGAATTGGGGAAACGCTGTTTTTTGGCATTGATTTATTTACCAATAAAACAATACCCAAAATGAAGAACGATGTTTTATTGCTTTATGCTGAAATTATTGAAATAACCGAAAAATCTATTGTCCCTTATGGCAATTTAGAAGAAAATCCGTCGGGCGAAACCTTGGAAATTAATCCTGAGGATTATGGGAAAAGCCATAGCCGAGGGATTTTAGACATTGGGCTTTTGGATATTTCCAAAACCGAATTTATTACGCCTGTTGATGAAAATATTTCTTTTATTGGTGCCAGCTCAGATATGTTGGTGGTGGATTTGAGCAAAACAACTAAAAAATATAAAGTCGGTGACTTGGTGAGGTTTAAAATGAAATATATGGGCGCGTTGCGCATTATGAACTCCGAGTATATCGATAAAAAACTGGTTTAATGTATTGCTTCCTTTCCAGATTGGTTCGTATGGCATTTCATGGCATTAAATTTTCTTCAAAATTGATTTTAAAGCGAAAAAACTTCCTTAAATTTAGACTTTTTCAATAGAGAATGTAACTAAATTAAACAGTATGAGATACGCGCAAATTCCTTCCTCTTTATTTATAAAAAACAGACAAAATTTTACGGCAAAAATGGAACCTAATTCCATTGCTATTTTAACATCAAATGATGTCATGCCCAACAATGCAGATGATGAGATGGGATTTTCTCAGAACAATGACTTGTTTTATTTAAGTGGCGTTGATCAGGAAGAATCTATTTTACTGTTGTATCCTGATGCCGCATTGCCGGCAAACAGGGAAATTTTGTTTGTGAAAGAAACCAGCGATCTCATTAAAATTTGGGAAGGCGACAAGCTAACGAAAGAAAAAGCTCTTGAGGTTTCGGGCGTAAAAAATGTAAAATGGCTGCAGGAATTTGACCTGACATTGCAATATATGGCGTTTGAAGCGGACACTTTTTACTTGGGCCACAATGAACATAAAAAAACATTGACTTCCGAAATGTTAACCCAGCAAGACCGAATGATTGCCAAGTGCAAAGAAAAATATCCGTTGCATAATTACCAGCGAGCCGCAAAAATTACCCGCGAACTTCGTCAAATTAAATCTGAAGAAGAAATTGCCTTGATGCAACAAGCTGCCAATATCAGTGTCGGAAGTTTTAAAAGGGTTTTAAAAGCCGTGAAACCAAATATGATGGAGTATGAATTGGAAGCAGAATTGACCTATGAATTAATCAGAAATGGCGCAAAGCGCCACGCATTTATGCCAATTGTGGCTTCCGGAGCAAATGCCTGCGCTTTGCATTATAATACCAATGATACCATTTGCAAAGATGGCGACATGGTTTTGATGGATTTTGGGGTATGTTATGCCAATTACAATTCAGACACTACCCGTTGTTTTCCGGTAAACGGGAAATTTTCAAAAAGACAGAAAGAAATTTACAATGCGGTGTTGCATTGTTTAAAAGAAGGATCAAAATTGTTAAAACCTGGAGCGGTTTCTGCCGAGTATGAAAAACAAATGACAAGTTTGGTTGAGCAACAATTGATTAAATTGGGTGTGCTGGATGCCGAAAAAGTTAAAAATCAAGATCATGAAAATCCGTTATATAAAAAGTACTTTATGCACGGAACGGCTCATTTTATTGGCTTGGATGTGCATGATGTTGGCTTGTACACCAGACCATTTGAAGCAGGAATGGTGCTCACTTGTGAACCCGGAATTTATATTGCTGAAGAAGGCATTGGCTGTCGTTTAGAAAATGATTATTTAATTACCGAGCAAGGAAATTTTAATTTAACCGCAAAAATGCCTGTCGAAATTGATGAAATTGAAGCCTTAATGAGAGTTTAGGAGCCGAATCAAATAACAATAAAACATCAACTACAACTTGTAAAAAATCGTTTCCTTTTTCTACTTCTATCACAAAATAGCTTAATTTAGTGAAGAATTGGAAATTCAGGTTTTAGGTTTAACATGAACTGTTTCAATTTTGGAAACCGCTTGTCCTAAGACTTAAAAACGAAACAATATTGTAGAATAAAAATATAAATTTATCGTTCTAAATTCACGCCCATTGCCATTTAAGGTGTTTGAGTAACATAATTCACGTGCTTTTTATGGTTAAGGAGAATGCAATTAAGGTCGCATACAATAACATTGCGAACCAAAAAAGGAAATTAAAAAATCCTATTAATTGAAATATTTATCGTCAAAAAATAGATAATGAAGGAATCTATTCTAATAGGATTATTACAAAATGCAGCTTTATTGATTGCATTTTCAATGCTTTATCAAAATGTCTGGATTAAGAATGAAGCCTCCAAAAGTATTTCGGCAAAAATTCTTGCGGGACTCGTTTTAAGCAGTATTGGAATTATTTTAATGTTTACGCCATGGAAGATGGTTCCTGGGATCACCTTCGACATGCGTTCTGTTTTGCTTTCTGTTTCGGGCTTATTTTTTGGCCCAATTCCAACCATAATTGCTATGTTTGTAACAAGTGCAGCAAGGGTTTATATTGGTGGCGATGGTTTATGGATGGGATTGGCTGTGATTCTTTTTTCGGGATTAATTGGTTTGTTGTGGAGAAAATTAAGACCTAACTGGAAATCAAAAAAGTATTATTTTGAATTGCTGGCAATGGGTTTGGTTGTACATATTATAATGTTGGCTTGTACCGTTTTCCTTCCAACTGATGAAATATTGCCAACCCTTAAAACAATTGCAATCCCTCTTATCGTCCTATACGCTCCTGTTACCATGTTGCTTGGTATTTTAATGGTTAAACAATATAAAAACTGGCAAAATGAATTGGCACAATTAAAATTGAAAGAATATGAGCGCCGATTTACACAGATATTGGATAGCGGAAACATCGTATCTCTTGTACTGAATAATGACGAAAGCATTAATTTTTGTAACGACTATTTATTGCGAATTACAGGCTATGAAAGGGAGGAAGTATTGGGAAAAAACTGGTTTGATTTATTTGTTCCAATTGATGAAAGAGCAGAATTAAGGCAGCTATTTTCTAGCGGAATGCAAATCAAGGAATTTTTAAAAAACCATGAAAATAAAATACTCACAAAAGTTGGGGAGGAATTAAATATTTTATGGTACAATATTGTATTAAAATCGAATGAGGGAGAAATATTGGGAACTGCAAGCATTGGCGTAAATATTACGGATAACAAAATGCATGAAAAAACGCTTGAAGAAAAAAACATTAAAATTGAAGCTCAAAATGAAGAGTACAGAAAAATAAATCAAGAATTACAGAAAGCCAAAGAGCGTGCTGAGGAAAGCGACCATTTAAAATCAGCTTTTCTTGCCAATATGAGCCATGAAATTCGCACGCCAATGAATAGTATACTTGGCTTTTCCGATTTATTGAAAGAATCAAAACACACCAATGACAAGCAATTACAGTATATTGACGTTATTGAGCATAGCGGAAAACGAATGCTCAATATTATAAACGACATTCTCACCATCTCAAAAATAGAGTCAGGAATTGCAGATATTCATCAATCCGAATTTAACATAAATGAGCAAATAAAAAGTTTATATGCATCTTTTAAGGATGAAATTGAGCAAAAAGGAATTGATTTCAGTTATAAAATCACCTTGCCGGATAGTGAAGCTATGATTAAAACAGATGGCGAAAAAATTTATGCGATCCTTCTTAATTTGCTTAAAAATGCCATAAAATTCACAAATCACGGTGCCATAGAATTTGGCTATAACCTTAAAAAAGATAGTGAGCCTACCGAACTGGAGTTTTTTGTAAAAGATACTGGAGGTGGTATTCGTCAGGAACAAATGGAACTTATTTTTGAAAGGTTTAGGCAAGGCAGTGAATCGCTTACCAGAAATTATGAGGGGGCAGGTTTGGGATTGACTATTTCTAAAGCTTTTGTGGAAATGTTGGGGGGTAAAATCAGGGTTGAAAGCAAAGAAGATAACCTGCCTTACGGCAAGGAAGGAGGCACTATTTTTTACTTTACCATTCCCTATGATGTAAAACCAAATAAAAAAATGCATATGACATATGTAACTTCTGAAACCGGGAAATTGCATCAAGCTAAAAATCTGAAAGTATTAATCGTTGAAGATGATGTTGTCTCAGAAACCATGCTTGAAATAATGATTGAGGATTATTGCAAAGCGCCCTTAGTTGCCAAGAACGGATTGGAAGCAGTTCGGTTATGCGAAGAGTACCCAAACATTGATTTTGTTTTAATGGATGTTAAAATGCCTGAATTAAACGGCTATGAAGCCACAAAAAAAATCAGGGAATTTAATAAAGACATTATTATTTTAGCACAAACAGCCTATGCGCTTCCGGGAGACAGGGAAAAGGCAATAGCGGCAGGCTGCAACGATTATATTTCGAAACCTTACAGTCAAAGCGAATTGACGGCGTTGATAGAAAAGTATTTTTAAATAATAAATATATTCATAGTCAAACAATAATTAATAAAGCGCTAATTACAATTATTCTAATTCTAAAAATACAACCAATGAAAAAAATACTATTCCTAACAGGAGATTTTACGGAAGATTATGAAACAATGGTTCCTTTTCAAATGCTTCAAATGGTAGGTTATGAAGTGCACGCAGTTTGTCCCGGCAAAAAAAAGGGAGAATCCGTTAAAACTGCTATTCATGATTTTGAAGGTGATCAAACTTATTCAGAAAAACCTGGACACAATTTTACATTGAATTACAGTTTCGACCAGGTGAAAGTCAACGATTATGCCGGATTGGTTATAGCAGGCGGACGAGCGCCGGAATACTTGCGACTAAACGAAAAAGTAATTGATATGGTAAAGCACTTTTTCTCCTCCAATAAACCTGTTGCCGCAATTTGTCACGGCGCTCAGATTTTGACAGCTGCAGATGTTGTTAAGGGAAGAAAATTAACCGCTTACCCTGCTGTTGGGCCTGAAGTTAAATTGGCAGGAGGCGAATTTCAAAATATCCCGGCAGATGGCGTTTTTGTAGACGGCAATTTGGTGACTTCACCTGCTTGGCCTGCACATCCTAGTTTTATGAGGGAATTTTTAAAAATCATGGGCGCAAAAATTGAGATTTAAAGTAGTTTTCAATTTTAGTAATCTTTTAAAAATTGTGTTTTTAGAAATTATTTCTAAAAACGGTATTTCTATTAATTAAATATTATCCATGAAGTTTTATAAATCACTATTTTTATTTATCTCATTAAGTTTTACGCTTGTTTCCTGCAGCGTTAAATTGGCGCCGGTTGAAATTTTAACTTTTGAGCAAAAACTTGAAAACCTTTTTCCAACGGCTGAAATTACCGAAATGGAGGCCAAAGACCATTTTACAAAAGCATTCCAAATTGTTTTGGAACAACCGTTGGACCATAAGAATCCTTCAGTAGGAACATTTAAGCATTATGTTTATTTATCGCATACCGACATAAAAATGCCGACCGTTTTAATTACCGAAGGCTATAATGCGAATCCGAGTACCTATGAATTAAGCAAAATATTCAAAGGAAATCAGGTACAAGTGGAATATCGGTTTTACGGTAAATCGCGTCCTGATACCATTCCCTGGCAATATTTAAAAAATGACCAAGCTATTGAAGATTATCACAAATTGGTAACCAAATTGAAAAGATTGTACACCGGAAAATGGATTTCTACAGGAATCAGTAAAGGTGGCGAAACCGTGTTGATTTATAAATCGAAATATCCTTGGGATGTTGAGGTTGCAGTGCCTTATGTGGCGCCGCTTATTAATGGGCAGGAAGACAAAAGAACAGAAGACCATATAAAAGCCGTTGGAAGTGATGCTTGCAGGGCGAAAATTGCCGAATTTCAAAGAATTGCACTTAAAAATAGAGATTCAATTTTAGGTGAAATTACAAGCTATACAGCAGCCAAAAATATGAGTTTTACGGAACTTTCTGTGGAAGAAGCTTTGGAATATGCGGTATTGGAATTCCCTTTTTCTTTTTGGCAATGGGGCGGAAATTGCGATGACATTCCAACCGAAAACGCAACTGCCGCAGCTATGTTTAATTACATTAATGACATTGTAGGTATTTCATTTTACAATGACCAAACATATACGGAATTGCTTCCTTCATACTATCAACATTTGACTGAATTGGGCTATTATGGATTTGATACCACGCCGGTGAAAGATTTGCTAAAAGTTGTCCATGAGCCTACAAATAGGCGTTTTGCGCCTAAAAATGTGGATTTAACTTATAATCCCAATTATATAAATGAGGTGCGTGATTTTGTGGAGAATAAAGGAAACAAAATTCTATATATTTATGGGGAATACGATACTTGGGGCGCGTGTGCTCCAAATCCAAAACCTCATGTGAATGCCCTAAAAATGATTTTAAAGGAAGGCTCCCATAAAACAAGAATAGCCGATTTTTCAAAGGAAGACCAAAAACTTATTTACGATAAATTGCAAAACTGGCTGGGATACAGCGTCACTATTTTTCCGCTTGACTAATAACTATCTTTCTGTGAAATCAGGAAATATTAACCAACTACTTTCTTTTGGGCACTATGAAAAGCATCTGCCTGAAATTGAAAAATTTCGCGCGCTTTTTGCTTTTTGTAATTGTACAATTCCTTTTCGTCGGCCAATTCGTTGTAAATGGCTTCATTGAGCGCAGCATCTGTATTTAATAGTTTTTCACGCTGATTTTCCTTTTGTTGCACCCAATTTTTTACAGAATTTTCAACATCTTGTGTTTTGAAATCGTACTCACCTTTTGAGGCGATTAATTTTGCCAAAATTGGTGAAGTTTCGATGGCTAAAAACAGCAGGAAAATAAAAAAGGAAGGAAGCCAAGGCAATTCTTCTAAAGCATTTATCCGCGCCATTAATCCGTCGAAACCATCAATAATGGGTTGTGTTGCGGTGATTTGAGTTGTTTGCTGTTTGATTAAAGTGGCTATTTGCGTTTCATTTTCAGCAATTTTTGCTTTATTTTCTGTTTTTATTTGTTGCAGTTCGGCCAAGGCCGCATCATGTTTTTCTCGTTTTTCTTCATAAACCGGCCCTTTACCGAGCAGTTTGGTTCCTTTTCTTCCTTCAGCTTCCGCAATGTAAGTTTCATATAAGGCATTGGTTTCAGCTTCTTTGTTGTCAATTTCTTGTTTTAAGCCGGTTATTTTATTTTGAATGGCTGTAATTTCAGGCGTAAATTGGTTGGCAATTTGCGCTTTGTTTGCCAACGTTAATTTGTTTTTTTGCGTTAACAAAACCTGGTTGATCTCTTTTTCAAAAATCTTAATTTCCAAAGGTTTTGAAATAACCACCGCAATAATGATGGCCAATATAATTCGTGGCGTTGCCTGCCAAATTTCTTTCCATTTGGAATCACTTTTTTTGATGGTGGAAACAATAAAGCGGTCTAAATTAAAAATGAGCAATCCCCAAATAAATCCGAAAAAGATGGCCGTGTAGTAATTGTCGAAAACGGTAAAAAGTGCATAGCTTGAGGCAATAAAGGCCATTACAGCCGTAAAAAATACCGTGCCGCCAATCCCTGCATATTTGAGTTGTTCGGCTTTGGAGCTTGTTTTTAAGATATCGGTATCTGCGCCTGAGCACATCCAAAAGAATTGATTAAGCATAACATAGTAGTTTGTTATGCAAATAACGTAAAAGTTTTTGAAATATTTTCTTAAAGAATTATTAAATTTAAGGAGTACTTAAAGTGCCTAAAGTTTGAAGTACTTAAAGTTAAAAAAGCTTTTCAAATTTAAACAATCTTTAGTATAATTTAAATGGCGGAAAATTAAAATAACAGCAGAATTGGATTTTTATTGCATATTCAATGATGAAAAAGTTACTAGTAGTGACTGGTTGCGACCAGTTTATTCTAGAAGTCAAAAAAGGAGTTTCTATAATTAAAAACATTATTGTCCGATTAAATTTCGCAAAACTTACAGGTTGCCCTGAAGGGGCTTCAAATACTGAATTTTTTCATTTTTCTACAAACATTTCGCTCCTATGGAGCTTTATTAGTCCCCGCGGGACGAGCTGTCTGTAGAAAAATAGATTTTCAAAAAAACAAGCCCCATCGGGGCGAGCTGTTTATCAAGTCCCATTTAGATTGAGAATATTTAATAACTATGAATTTTTACCGGACAACAATGAATTAAAAAATATCTTTCTCTAATGGCTTAATCAAACTCCCTTTCCTTCGGAAAGGGCTGGGGATAGGCTTTTGCGTTAGGGAAGGCAGTGAAAAGCCCGCAGGCACGCTTTTGGGCGTGACGAGGGCTTGCAACGAACTGCCCGACCGAAGGGAACGCCCAAAAACGCTGATTTATAGAAGAGGTTGCGATTGCTATTTATTAACCGTAGTTTTGCGTTTTTAAAAACACAGTATGGGAATATCGAAAAAATTAGATGCTCGCAGCGGTTCTAAATGTGAATTGTGCGGTTCGACAGAGGATTTAAGCGCTTACGAAGTGCAACCTGCAAAAAACAGAAATGAGGATGACTGCGTGGTGGTTTGTGCCACTTGCAGCAATCAAATTGAAAATCCGGATGCGGTTGACGCGAATCATTGGCGTTGTTTAAACGACAGTATGTGGAGTGAAGTTCCGGCCGTTCAGGTAATGGCTTGGCGTATGTTAACACGTTTAAAAGCAGAAGGTTGGCCACAAGATTTATTGGATATGCTGTATTTGGATGAGGAAACTTTGGCTTGGGCGAAAGCAAGTGGTGAAGTTGAGGTTGCCAGTGATAAAATTGTGCACAGAGACAGTAACGGCGTGATTTTGGAAACTGGAGATACCGTGGTTTTAATCAAGGATTTACCGGTAAGAGGATCGAGTATGGTTGCAAAACGGGGAACTGCCGTGAGAAGAATTTCTTTGGACCACGACAATGCCGAGCATATTGAAGGTAAAGTGGACGGGATACAAATTGTGATTTTAACGAAATTTGTGAAGAAAATGGCGTAAAGTTGGGAGACCGAAGTCAGAAGTCCGAAGACTGAAAAAATAAACAATTGAAAATTTACACAATTAAATAAAAAAAGAAGTCCAAATTTGTTTTGCAAATTTGGGCTTCTTTTTTTAGGACATCTCCACAAAATATTTATAAAATAAAGGAATGGTCTCAATGCCTTTCAGGTAATTAAAAATTCCAAAATGTTCATTTGGCGAATGGATGGCATCGCTGTCCAATCCAAATCCCATTAATATAGTTTTGCTTTTCAGTTCTTTTTCAAAAAGCGCCACAATAGGAATACTTCCGCCTGAACGTTGCGGAATAGGAGCAACGCCAAACGATTCTAGGTACGCTTTGCTTGCGGCTTTGTACCCAATCGTGTCAATTGGCGTTACATAACCTTGTCCGCCATGATGCGGTATCACTTTCACCTTCACCGATTTTGGCGCAATTTTCTCGAAGTGATTTTTAAACAATTCAGTAATTTCCTGCCAATCCTGGTTTGGCACTAGTCGCATAGAAATTTTTGCGTGCGCTTTGCTTGCAATCACCGTTTTTGCGCCTTCTCCAATATAGCCTCCCCAAATTCCGTTGACGTCCAAAGTTGGACGGATGGAATTCCGTTCGTTGGTGGTATAACCTTTTTCGCCGTAAACTTCTTCAATGTCCAATGCTTTTTTATAGTCTTCCAATGAAAACGGCGCTTTTGCCATTTCTGCCCGTTCTTCTTTAGACAAATCTGCTACTTTATCATAAAATCCCGAAATGGTAACTCGGTTGTTTTCGTCGTGCAAAGAAGCAATCATTTTTGCCAGAATATTGATAGGATTTGCCACGGCACCACCGTACAAACCTGAATGTAAATCCCTGTTTGGACCGGTAACTTCAACTTCAACATAACTCAATCCGCGCAATCCCGTGGTTATTGAAGGCTGTGAGTTTGAAATCATCCCAGTATCGGAAATTAAAATAATATCGTTGGCTAATTTTTCCTGGTTGCGTTCCACAAACCAGGCCAAACTTACGGAACCAATTTCTTCTTCCCCTTCAATCATAAACTTCACATTGCAAGGAAGTTGGTTTGTTGAAACCATATATTCCAATGCTTTCACGTGCATATAAACCTGGCCTTTATCGTCGCAGGCGCCTCGGGCAAAAATAGCGCCATCGGGATGGATTTCTGTTTTTTTGATCACCGGCTCAAATGGTGGCGAATCCCAAAGTTCAATTGGGTCGGCAGGCTGCACATCATAATGTCCGTAAACAAGAATGGTCGGCAATTTTTTGTCGATTATTTTTTCTCCGTAAACGATGGGGTTTCCTGGGGTTTTGCATATTTCAACTTTGTCGCATCCCGCTTTTTCAAGCGCATTTTTTACGGCATCGGCAGTTTTTAAAATGTCTTTGCTGAAAGCTGAATCGGCGCTCACTGAAGGTATTTTAAGCAGTTCAATTAATTCGGCAATAAATCGGTCTTTATGCTGATTTACGTATGATTTTATATTTTCCATGAGAATAAATTTATAAGTTCAAATTTACGCAATTTTTATTTGATTGAATTTATTGAAAAAAGAGTACGATGTACTTTGCAATTTGTAAGTATTGTGTATATTTGCACCCACAATAATGCGGGCGTGGTGAAATTGGTAGACACGCCAGACTTAGGATCTGGTGCCGCGAGGTTTGAGAGTTCGAGTCTCTCCGCCCGCACAGAAAGCTCTTCGGAAACGAGGGGCTTTTTTTTATTTTACCAGAATAAGTTTGAAAATATAAAAGGGGGAGAGACGAGAAGTTTATCCCGAGCCTGCCTGTCCGGTAGGCAGGCGGAGCCGAGGGAAGGATTGTAGCCTGTCCTGAGTTTGCCGAAGGGGCCGCACAGAAAGCGCTGTGGGAAACGAGGGGCTCTTTTAGAATCTCATTTTTTTAAATTGTGAAGAATTAATACGCTTTCATTCCTTGTTTTTGTCCACTGCCTTTTGAACGTTGCCCACTCCCTTGCATTTGCGAATTTTCAGGAGTTTTGGGCTTTAATTCATTGTGTTTTTTTTCTTGATATTTTAGCCAGGAATTATATTCTTTTGGCGTCAGCGCTGTTTTAAAAATTGAATTTATGAAGACCTGCTGCTCCTGAACTTTTTCTCTTATTGGCTTGAGCATTTCATTTGCTTGAATTTTAGCATCTTTCAAAGTGAGATTATCCTGATTTAGCATCGCTTCATTTCTTTTTTTATCTAAAAAAGTTTTAACATTGGAAAATGTTTCATAATTAAATGCTTTTAGTTCATTTATTTTGTTGTTATACTTAGTAATTGCTTTTGTGATTACTTGTTGTTTTGTGGTTTCTTTGACTTTTATTTTCTTAAGGACTTCATCAGAATCGTACATAAATATTCCTGCCATATTTTCCGGATTCATTTGAGGTTGCGCCATTTGGCTACCCTGTCCTTGGTGTGAAGAATTTTGTTTATTGCCTTTTTGTTGGGAAAAGAGTGTAGTTGCATTTCCTAGAATGCAAAAAAGGATTAAAAGAAGGGTTGTTTTTTTCATAAGCGGTAAACTAAATTTTTATAAGTTTTAGGTATTTTAACAATCGTTGTTTATTGGGATGATTTTTTAATTTTCAAATCTAATGTTTAAATGAAAAATGAAATGTAACATTGTTATTGTTCACATTTTTTAAACCAATTTTTTCTGTAATTCTGCTGTAAATTCATTTTAATAATAAGGCATTTGGTAACGATAAATTTAGTATGTTAGCGTACTAATTTATAAAACAGTTAGATAATTTAGCCCTGTTAATGAAAGAAATTGATTTTATCGGCTCCGAAAACGTTGTAATTATAGAATCTCCAGGAAGAATTAACATTATTGGGGAGCATACCGATTATAACAATGGATTCGTTTTGCCCACTGCAATCGACAAAAAAATTAGATTTAAGTTTAAAAAAAATGACAGTCTAAATAATTGTAGTGTTTACAGCAAAAATTTTGAGGCCGGATTTGCCATAAATCTTGCGCATATTGAGCCAAGTGAAAATCAGTGGGAAAATTATATTTTAGGTGTTTTGCACGAAATACAAAAACTTACCGATAGGGTTCGGGGCTTTGACTGCGTTTTGAAAAGTGACATTCCAATTGGTTCGGGAATAAGTTCTTCTGCGGCCCTGGAATGTGGAGTTGCTTTTGGCTTGAATGAGTTATTTGAGTTGGGATTTTCAAAAAAAACAATCGTGGAATTGTCTCAACGTGCCGAACATAATTTTGTGGGAACAAAATGCGGAATTATGGACCAATTTGCTTCAGTAATGAGCAAGAAAGGGCATGTGATTCTGCTGGATTGCCGATCATTGGAATATGAATATGTTCCAATAAAAATTGAACCCTATAAAATTTTGTTGTTAAACACAAATGTTACCCATAGCCTGGCTTCGAGTGAATACAATAATCGCAGGAAAGAATGTGAAACCGGGATTGCCATTATCAAACAAAAATATACAGAAGTAAATTCTTTGAGAGATGTTTCTGAAGGAATGTTAAAGGAATTTCAAGCCTTCATGCCACCCAAAGTATTTGATAGATGCACTTATGTAATTGAGGAAAAAACACGAGTATTGAAAGCTGTTGAAGCGCTAAAAAACAATCAGTTAAATGTTTTGGGGGATTTGATGTATGAAACGCATAATGGGTTGCGGGATTTATATGAAGTGAGCTGCCCTGAGCTTGATTTTTTAGTCGATTTTTCTAAAAAATATAAGGAAATCATTGGGGCGAGAATGATGGGCGGCGGTTTTGGCGGCTGTACCATAAATATTATACATTCAGAGAATGTTGAGAGTTTTACATTAGATGTATCAAAAGCCTATTTTGACAAATTCAGCAAAAATTTAACTACTTTTGAAGCTATGCCAAGTGAAGGAACAAAAAGAATCAATAACTAAATACTAATAAAATTTTATGACAGCACATTTCGGATTTTGGGATTATTTCGTTTTTATAGCTTATGCTGTATTAATTTTAGGGGTGGGTTTATGGGTGTCCAGAGACAAAAAAGGACATCAAAAAACCGCCGAAGATTATTTTTTGGCAAGTAAATCTTTGCCCTGGTGGGCCATTGGTGCGTCATTAATAGCCGCAAACATTTCGGCAGAACAGTTTATTGGAATGTCAGGTTCTGGTTTTGCTTTGGGATTGGCAATCGCCTCTTATGAATGGATGGCCGCCATCACCTTAATTATTGTGGGAAAATTCTTTTTGCCCATTTTTATTGAAAAGGGATTGTATACCATACCCGAATTTGTGGAAAAACGATTTTCTACCAATTTAAAAACAATTTTAGCCGTATTCTGGATTGCACTTTACGTGTTTGTGAATTTAACTTCGGTTTTATATTTAGGGTCATTGGCTTTAGAAACCATTATGGGAATTCCTATGGTTTATGGCGTTATTGGATTGGCATTGTTTGCGGCTGCGTATTCTTTATATGGCGGACTTTCAGCAGTTGCCTGGACGGATGTAATTCAGGTAGTGTTTTTAGTTTTGGGAGGATTGGTTACAACTTATCTCGCCTTAAATATGGTTTCTGGAGGTGAAGGCATGTGGGCTGGTTTAAAAACAGTGTATGAAGCGGCTCCTGAAAGATTTGTGATGATTTTTGATGAATCAAGTCCTTATTATGATAAACTGCCTGGAATTGGCGTATTGCTTGGCGGTATGTGGGTAGCGAATTTATATTATTGGGGATTCAACCAGTATATTATTCAACGAACATTGGCGGCTAAATCACTAAAAGAAGCCCAAAAAGGGATTTTATTGGCTGCAGGATTAAAATTAATAATTCCATTAATTGTAGTAATTCCAGGAATAGCTGCTTATGTTATGGTGAACGATCCCGAGATTATGGCAAATTTGGGTGTGGCTGGACTTAAAAATTTGCCAACTTTAGAACAAGCAGACAAAGCCTATCCTTGGTTGTTGCAATTTTTGCCTACCGGATTAAAAGGCGTTGCTTTTGCAGCTTTGGCAGCCGCAATCGTATCTTCTTTGGCTTCTATGTTGAATTCAACTTCAACCATTTTTACCATGGATATTTACAAACAGTACATCAACAAAAATGCGAGTGATAAAAGCACGGTGAACATGGGAAGAATTTCTGCAGGTATTGCGTTGGCGATCGCTTGCGTCATGGCACCTTTATTGGGTGGAATTGATCAGGCTTTTCAATTTATTCAAGAATATACAGGTATTGTGAGTCCGGGAATTTTAGCCGTATTTATTTTGGGATTGTTCTGGAAGAAAACAACCAATAGAGCGGCAATTGTAGGTGCTTTAACCTCCATTCCAATAGCCATGTACTTTAAAGTTGCACCTAATGGATGGTCTTCAAATCCAATTTTTGTGAATATTCCTTTTATGGATCAAATGGGATATACGGCAATACTTACCATGATTGTTATCGCCATTGTGAGCTGGACTCAAAATAAAGGAAAAGATGATGAAAAGGGTATTCCCCTTTCAAAAGCATTGTTTAAAACAAGTCCGGAATTTAATATTGGCGCCTTTGCCGTGATGATTATTTTAGTGGTGCTTTATTCATTTTTTTGGAAGTAAAACGAAATATGAATTGTATAAAAAGGAATATTATTTCTAGGGGATTTTTTCTACTTAATTGTAGACTGTTTCAGAAATAATAATATTAGTATCAGTTAAAAAAGAGTTGGCTATTGTCAACTCTTTTTTTGTATATTTAAGATGATTTAATCTTCCATACAGATGCTTCTTAAAAAGAACATATCAAACTTAACAAAAACATACAGAAAGCTGTTTGAATGTTTGATGTTCTTTGAGCTGTCCTTTTAATTCACTTTTTAAAATTAGTTCAACTTATTGTATTATTATATTCAGTTTAAAGCTGAAATTTAATTCATATTCTTAAATTATGGAAACAAATCAAAAAGTATTAAAACCAGAAAGACCAGCATCAGCACAAGGTAATTTTTATCAACCAATAACCAATGCTATTGGACCAGGAATGAATGAGCGCATTCAAAAACTTCGAAAAATAAGTTTTGAAACAGAGCCTTCATTATCTATTGAAAGAGCCCTAATTCAAACACAATTTTATAAAGAAAACTTCGGAAAATATTCAACTCCAGTTTTAAGGGCGTTAAATTTTTTAGAAACCTGCAAACAAAAAACAATCTATTTGGGTGAAGGTGAATTAATTGTTGGAGAACGTGGGCCAAAACCAAAATGCGTCCCAACTTTCCCGGAATTAACTTGCCATAGTGTTGAAGATTTTAATGTGTTAAACACGCGTGAAATGCAGCGTTATACCATTTCTCAACAGGATATTGATATTTACGAAAAAGAAGTAATTCCATATTGGAGCGGAAAAACAATGCGAGAACGAATTTTTAGTCATGTACCAAGTGAATGGTCTAATTTGTATGAAGCAGGTTTGTTTACTGAGTTTATGGAACAACGTGCCCCAGGACATACAGCGTTGGATGGAAAGATTTATGAAAAAGGAATGTTGGATTTTAAACAAGATATTCAAGAAAGGTTAAATAAACTCGATTTTTTAAACGATCCTGAAGCAACCGATAAAAAAGAACAGTTAGATGGTATGGCAATTTCTTGTGATGCTGCTATTATTTTTGCAGAACGACATGCAGATTTTGCAGAGGAATTGGCTTCAAAAGAAAATGATATCCAACGAAAAAAAGAGTTATTAAAAATTGCAGAAGTTTGTCGCTGGGTGCCTGCAAATGCTCCAAGAAATTTTCATGAAGCTATTCAAATGTATTGGTTTGTTCATTTAGGAACCATTACTGAATTAAATGGTTGGGATGCTATGAATCCTGGTCATTTTGATCAACATTTAACACCTTTTTACGAAAAGGAATTATTAGAAGGAACCTTAAATAAAGAAGAAGCAAAGGAATTATTAAGCTGTTTTTGGATTAAGGTAAACAATCATCCAGCCCCTCCAAAAGTTGGAATTACAGCCAAAGAAAGTGGAACGTATAATGATTTTACAAATATTAACATTGGTGGCGTAAAAAAAGATGGCTCTAATGGTGTAAGTGAGGTTTCGTACATAATGTTAGAGATTGTAGAGGAATTGCACGTACTTCAACCTGGAAATTCGGTGCACATCAGTTCCAAAACACCAGATCGTTTTTTAAAGGAAGCATGTAAAGTAATTCGCCAAGGGCACGGCTATCCTTCTATTTTTAATCCAGATATTTATATTCAGGAAATGTTACGACAAGGAAAAACATTGGAAGATGCTAGAGAAGGTGGTTGCAGTGGTTGTATTGAAGTTGGTGCTTTTGGGAAAGAAGCCTACATTTTAACAGGCTATTTAAATGTTCCAAAAATTATTGAAATTACATTGAATAATGGAATTAATCCAGTTACTGGTAAACAAGTAAGTGTTAAAACTGGAGATCCAAGAGATTTTAAAACGTATGAAGAATTGTATGATGCATTCCTAAAACAGCTGAATTACATAGTAAACCAGAAGGTTTTAGTAAGTAATTATATTGATAGAATGTTTGCAAAATACAGTCCAGCAACATTTTTATCAGTAGTAATTGAAGATTGTATCACAAAAGGAAAAGATTACTATAATGGCGGACCTAGATACAATACAAATTACATCCAATGTACAGGTTTGGGAACGGTGACAGATAGTTTGTCGGTTTTAAAGAAACACGTTTTTGAAGACAAAACTTTTTCAATGAACACGCTTTTAAATGCAGTTGCCAATAATTTTGTAGGTGAGGAAATTTTAAGGCAAACTATTATCAATAATACGCCATTCTATGGAAATGATGATGATTATGCCGATGACATTGCGTTGCAAGTGTATAATAATTTGTTTGATGCCATTGATGGTAAACCAAATATAAAAGGCGAAACTTTTCATTTAAATATGTTATCTACAACTTGCCACGTATATTTTGGAAAAGTAATGGGAGCAACACCTAATGGACGTTTGGCGCAAAAATCAATTTCTGATGGAACTTCACCATCACATGGTTGTGATGTTAATGGGCCTTCAGCAGTTATTAAATCATTGTCTAAAATTGATCAGGTAAAATCGGGTGGAACTTTGTTAAATCAACGTTTTTTACCAAGTTTATTAAAACGAGATGAAGATATTATGAAGTTAGGACAATTGGTTAAAAGTTATTTTGCCTTGGGAGGACATCATATTCAATTTAATATTGTAGATACTGCTACTTTATATGCTGCACAGGAAAATCCAGAAGATTATAAAGATTTATTGGTGCGTATGGCTGGTTATAGTGATTATTTCAACGATATGAATATCGATTTACAGCAAGAAGTTATTGAAAGAACAGAAAATGAATCGTTTTAAATGAGTACAGGTTTAATTTTTGATATTAAAAAATTCGCTATTAACGATGGACCAGGAATTCGTTTAACAGTATTTTTTAAAGGTTGCAATTTACAATGTAAATGGTGTCATAATCCAGAAAGTATGTCGCCAAAAGTGCAGAAAATGTACAATGCTAAAAAGTGTATTGGTGCCGTAAAATGTATTGAAAACTGTCCTAATAATGCATTAGAGTTAACTGAAAACGGAATAGTTACCAATTATGATATTTGTAATTTATGTGGAAAATGTGCTGAGGTTTGTCCAACCAAAGCCTTTGAAATGTTAGGGCAAAATATTTCAATAAATGATTTAATGAAAAAAATTGATAATGAAGCAATTTTCTTTGATCAGTCTGGTGGAGGAGTTACGTTTTCAGGTGGAGAGCCTTTAATGCATTCAGAATATTTGTTAGAAGCCTTAAAAGAATGTGGAAAAAGAATATATCACAGAGTTGTGGACACAACTGCATTTTCAAAATTAGAAACGGTATTGGAAATAGCAAAACATACCGAACTTTTTTTGATTGATTTAAAAGTGATGGATTCCGAAAAACATAAAGAATTTACAGGAGTTAGTAATGAGAAAATTCTTTCAAATATTGTGGAATTGGCAAAAACGAATTGTGAAATCACTTTTAGAATGCCATTAATAAAAGGTGTAAATACATCTGAAGTGAATATTGAAAAAACTGCTATTTTTATGAATTCATTAGTTGGAAATAGAGACACTATAAATTTGTTGCCTTATCATAAAATAGCTGAGAACAAGCATATAAAATTAGGAGCTTCAAACAAATTTATTGAGTTTGAAACTCCTAATAATGATGAGGTATTGAAGATTATTTCAATTTTTAAAAATTATGAGATCAATGCTACAATTGGTGGTTAATATTAATTATTGATTTAGAAGTTTCATTCCTGAATCATTTTTTCTATTTCCACGAACTTTTTTAGATACTTGATTTATTCGTTTTAAGTCATAATCAGTTAATACGATTTCCAACGACTGAATATTCTCTGTCAAATAAGTTCTTCTCTTTGTTCCAGGAATTGGAAAAATATCTGTTCCTTGGGCAATTAACCATGCAAGTGCAATTTGGCTTGTTTTGCATTTTTTCTCGGCTGCAATTTTTTCCAATTCATCCACGATAAGTAAATTGGATTTAAAATTTTCTCCCTGAAAAAGCGGAATATCTTTTCGGTAATCATCCTTATCAAATATATCGGTACTTTTTATTTTGCCAGTTAAAAATCCTCTTCCAAGCGGGCTGTATGGCACAAGTGCTATTTGAAGCTCACGGCAAGTATCTAAAATCTCCTCTTCAACATTCCGTACCCAAATAGAATATTCTGATTGCACCGCAGTAATAGGATGTATGGCATGTGCTTTTTTTAAGCTTTTTGCAGAAACTTCTGAAAGCCCAAGATATCTAACCTTTCCTTCGCTTACAAGATCTGCCATAGCACCAACCGTTTCCTCTATGGGTACATTTATATCTATGCGATGTAAATAATACAAATCTATATAATCAGTTCCAAGTCTTTTTAGGCTTGCATCACATGCTTTTTTAACATATTCAGGCCGTCCACAAATGCCTTTTTCACTTGGTAAAAAACCAAATTTAGTAGCTAAAATCACATTTTCACGTACATTTTTTAGTGCATTCCCCACAAATATCTCATTATGTCCGTTTCCATAAACATCAGCAGTATCAAAAAAGTTTAGACCTTTTTCAATAGCCAATTTAATGGTGGCAAAAGATTCTTTATCGTCGGGTTTTCCGTACCATTCAGACATTCCCATGCAGCCTAAACCTACTCTTGAGGCAATTAAATCGCTTTGACCAAGTCTTTGTTTTTTCATATACGATAATTTTATAATTCTTAAATAGTTAGGTTTGATTTATTAATAATCAAATGTTTTATTAATTCTAATATTTATATTTTACTTAAAGAAATTTACGAGAAAGTTTTATAAATATTTACCTTAAATTAATATTTTTTTAGTTTTAATTATTTTAGTAACTGGAAATATCAGTAGGTGAAAAAATTATCTAAAACTCCAATTGGTATAGTTTGTATATTTTTCTATTTCATTTTCAATTTTATCAGGCAATTCAGGAAAAAAGTCTATGCCGGTTAAAATTTCAATTTCATCTATGCTGCTGATAAATTGGTACAATCCTTTTTCTGATTTTTCATGAGGCATTAAAAAGGCAATGGCTTTAATTTCTGGTGCATTATAATCTAAAATTATTTTATAGAAATATTGCGGAACGGCAACTTTTTCACTTCCTATTGTTTTTAAATTTGGCGTTAAAACGCCGCCAGTTACGATGTATAATTTTTGGTATTTTTGGGCCCAATATCTTACTTTTTCTTCCAATCTATTCCAAACGCCACCGTTAAATTCATAAGTTTGGGGTGAAATGTTAGAGGTAAAAAAGGTTTCGTTATAGGCATCCACAGAAAATTTTCGATCTCCGGCCGGACATAAATGTCCTTTGTTATAACCAGAATCTTTAAAATTTTTATAATGTGCACTTTGTGTTGTTACCTTGGGGTCTTTTTCAAAATAAGGTCTTTTAATAGAGATGCTTGAAAGTTGTTTTTGCGTTAATTCATATGCCACCCATTCTGCCTGTTCATATTTTTCGTTATAGGAAAGCGAATAAAATTGATGATGGACAACTTGCCCGGTTGTTGAGGTTGGCAAAAAATCGAAATCAGAAATATTTTCCGTGCTATTTGAAACGCCGGTTTCAATAGCATAGCCATCATAAAAATAGAATCCTATGGCGATAAGCAAAGTTATAATTGTGTAAACTGCTTTTCTATTTTTCACTTTTCAACAAAATTTCCTGAAAATTTTCAGATTTTGGAAGGTCATCAAAGATAGTTACAAATTTTTGGGGAGGCGAGGTCAGTTTGCGTTTTACCAAATCTATCCAGGCGCCATATACTTTTATTTCAGCCGCAAGCTTACCGGCTTCATTAAAAATATGATGGTTAAAACGCCAGCGTTCAATTCCTTTTGAAACTCCTTCCAATTCCATTTTAACGGTAATGTCTTCACCAATATGTATTTCCTTATAAAATGAAGTTTCTTCTTTAAACAACACCGGACCAATGTTTAGTTTCGCAAATTCGTTGATTGAGAGTCCGTGTTCCTGAAAAAAGCGCACCCTAACTTCTGCGGCATAATCGTTATACGCCGTATGACGCATATGTCTGTTGGGGTCAAAATCCGACCATTTTGTTTTAAAAGTAATTTCGAAATTCATTGACTGTTTTTTGAGGGGCAAATTTAGGGCTTAAGTTTCGTTTTAATAAATCTATGGTAAAAAAAGGTTGAAATTTTTGGGGTTTTTAATTTTTAACGTCCAAAGCATCGCGTAAGGCATTTCCTATTAACATAAATGCCATCACCAAACTCATAATGGCCAAACCGGGAATAATGGCCAAGTAGGCTTTCCCCAAAATAATGTAACTGTAATGGTCTTTAATCATTGCGCCCCACGAAGGTGTGGGTGGTTGGGCACCAATTCCCAAAAAACTCAAGCCGCTTTCCATTAAAATGGCTCCGGCAAAGTTGGCCGCCGAAATCACAATCACTGGCGCCATAATATTGGGTAAAATATGCTTAAAAATGATTCTGAAGTTTGAAAATCCCAACGCTTTTGCAGCTTCCACATATTGCATTTCCTTAGCACTGATCAGTTGTCCGCGCACAACCCGGGCAACTTCAACCCACATCGTTAAACCAACGGCAATAAAAACTTGCCAAAACCCTTTTCCTAATGCCAAGGTGATGGCAATTACCAAAAGCAGGGTGGGAATTGACCAGGTAATATTGATCAGCCACATAATAAAAGCGTCTATTTTTCCGCCAAAATAGCCAGCAATTGCACCAATGGAAAGTCCAATGACCAGAGAAATAAATACAGCTATAAAACCAATGGAAAAAGAGATTCTTGTGCCAATTAACATCCTGCTTAGCAAATCCCTTCCATACTTATCGGTTCCTAAATAGAATTTTTTTGTTTTTATGAAGGTTGAAATGTCTTTCCCCTGAAATTTTGATAGCGGAAATGTTTTTGTTAAACTGGCCGCATTGTTTTCAGTATACGTATGAATGGTTAATTCGTTTTCGAAAATGCGGTAATTTGAAATCGGAATTTCAGTTTTCGGACTTTTTTTCCCGAATAAAACTGTGGTAAAGAATGATTGGTCGATTGTTTTTTCTGAAGGAATGGTCAACATTAAAACTTCAAAACCCGGTTTTTTAGAGTGAATTTCTAAATGCATCTGATTTGCATTGCTACTATTGTCTGGAGCTAAAACGTAAGCAAATGTGGCTGCCAAAGCACATAAAATCACAAACCAAAAAGCAAACACTCCAGCAGTATTTTTTTTAAACTTCTGGAGTGCTAGTGCTGATAATGAATTTGCTTTAGTTTTCAATAGTTATTTCTTTACAAGTGTAAAGTTACACTATTTTAAAATTAATTTTTCACCAATTGAACCTGTGGTTTTATTTTTAATTCGCTGAGGACATTTAAAGCTTCTTCAACATAAATGTCTTTTTTTAAATTGGTATGCCAAGCTTCACGCTTTTCGGCCAAATCTTTATCGGTTTCTAACAAAGGTTTTTCATAAAAGGGTGATGTAAAGGTCAAATTAGAGGTGTATTCACCAATTTCTTTATATTTTAATGATTCATTTTTGTGACTTTCCAAATCATTTTTATAATCCTCAATATTTAAATAAACTAAACTTTCATCCTGTGAACTTTTCAACCACTTTGCATTTTCATCTATTAATTTGAAATATTTGTTATTTTCAATTCGTTTTTTGCTGTTATTGATTGCAAGGTCATAGTTTTCGTAATTATTCCAAAGCGCATAATTGGCTGCAGGAACTTTATCAAATTTCAAGGCATTTTTTGAGTCGCGTTCACCAATTTCCATATAACTGTATCTGCTTGGCAACATTATATCAGAGTGTACGCCTTCCATTTGTGTAGAACCTCCATTAATTCTGTAGAATTTTTGAATGGTGATTTTTAGGGCGCCCAAATCTTCATCATTCAAATTGTGATATTTATTTAAGTCCAACACACTTTGAACTGTACCTTTTCCGTAGGTTTGTTTGCCGCCTATTATCACGGCCCTATGGTAATCTTGCATGGCTGCCGCAAATATTTCTGATGCGGATGCAGACAGTTCATTCACCAAAACCACCAAAGGACCATTCCATTGAATTTTTGGATCTGTGTCATTTTTTATGTCTGGGCTTCTGTCGCGATATTTTACTTGTACAACCGGACCTTTATTGATGAATAATCCGCTAATTTCAATCGCTGTTTGCAGTGATCCGCCACCATTATTCCTTAAATCCAACAAAATACCCTCAACATTTTCTTTTTTCAGACGTTCAATTTCTTGGGCCATATCTGTGGTAGAGTTTCTGAAGTTTTTTTCGTCAAAATCAATATAAAATTGCGGTAAATTAATAATGCCAAAAGTTCTGCCGTCTTTTTTCAGAATGCTTGATTTTACAAATGTCTCTTGCAACTCAACAATATCTCTGATAATGGAAACGATTTTAATGGTGCCGTCTATTTTTTTAATGGTCAATCTAACCTCGGTGCCTTTTTTACCTTTGATAAATTCAATGGCATGGTCTAAACGCATGCCCACAATGTCAACTGGTTCTTTATTTCCTTGAGCCACTTTTAAAATGATATCGCCAACTTCCAATTCGCCCGATTTCCACGCCGGACCGCCTGAGATCAATTCATCAACCCTGGTATAATCGTTTTTCTTTTGAAGTCGCGCTCCAATACCTTCCAATTTTCCCGCCATGGAAATATCAAATTGTTTTTTCACATTTGGCTCAAAATAGGTGGTATGCGGGTCAAATGTTTCAGTAATGCAATTCACGTAAGTTGAAAACCAATCAGAATAAGTAAGTTCATCGATTCTTTCATAAAGATCATTCATGCTGGTAAGCGTAGCTTCACGCACTTCAATTTCCAAAGAGTCTATTGGTTTTTTAATGTAAGTGCTGTCGGCTTTAAATTTATCATCCTCATCACTTATTTTATCATACAAACGCGTAAGTGCATTATATTTTAATTGCTTATTCCAAATGTTTACCAAATCATTTTTAGTTTTTGGATACGCTATTTTTTCCGGATCAATTTCTAAGGTTTCTTTGGCTTCAAAAGTAAATTTATTCGCTAAAATTTCTTTGTAATATGTTTTTGATTCTTCGGTACGTTGCATAAAACGTTCATAAACCAAAAAGAAAAATGTTAAATCTTCATTGTTTATTTGATCATCAATTTTAGTTTTATAGGCTGAAAACTCATCGATATCCGATTGTAAAAAATACCGTTTGGAAGGATCCAATCTTTCCAAAAATTCATCATAAACTTTTACAGAAAAAGCATCATCAATTTGCTGAGGTTCGTAATGGCCTTGTATTAACACATATTTTAAAATAGTCAATAAAACTTTATCTTTCGGGTCGGTGTTGGCAATTGCCTTGAAGCTAGTAAGTAAGCTAAATACAAAGAGCAATGGCAACAATAATTTAAATTTTCTGATCATCATCTGTCGATTCAATATTTATTAATTTGTTTTTTAAGCAACTACTAAAATAGTGCCATTTTTTTGGCCAGACGTCTAAATTAACCTTTTTTTATAAATTCATCAGAAGGCTTCAAACACTTTACCACTATTTTAACTAAAAACCCAAAAAATGTTAATTCCCATGTCTTGTCTATTTTTCAGGTAATTTCTTATTTGGTAAACGCAATAATAATGAAATATTAATTTAATTCTGCTTTAGAAAATGTTAAATTTTAATATATTGTAAGCAAATAAAATAGCCTAAATTTGTTGTTTAATTAGAATAAGATGAATAAAAAACCTTTGATTTTAGTCACCAATGATGATGGAATTACGGCACCGGGAATTAGAATCCTAATTTCTGTAATGAATGAAATTGGTGACGTGGTGGTGATTGCGCCCGACAGTCCGCAAAGCGGAATGGGACACGCAATTACCATTAATGAAACTTTGTATTGCAATGAAATAAAAATTGACGACGGGCCTCAAAAGGAATATCAGTCTTCCGGAACGCCCGCCGATTGCGTAAAGTTGGCCGTTAGTGAAATTTTAGACAGAAAACCGGACTTATGTGTTTCCGGGATCAATCACGGATCAAACTCCTCCATTAACGTTATTTATTCAGGAACGATGAGTGCCGCTGTTGAAGCCGGTGTGGAAGGAATTCCCGCGATCGGATTTTCACTGCTCGATTATTCTTGGAATGCCAATTTTGAGCCCTTAAAAGCGTATATCAAAAAAATAGCATTAAATGTTTTGGAAAACGGACTGCCAGATGGCGTTGTGCTGAATGTTAACTTTCCAAAAAGCGAAACGTTTAACGGCATTAAAATCAGCCGGCAAGCACGTGCAAATTGGGTGGAAGAATTTGACAAACGCGTTAATCCGCAAGGGAAAACGTACTATTGGCTTACGGGAAAATTTGTGAATATGGACAAAGGCGAAGACACCGATGAGTGGGCGCTGGCAAACAATTACGTTTCCGTTGTTCCTGTTCAATTTGATTTAACCGCGCATCATTTTTTACAAAAATTAAACACTTGGAATTTGTAATTTTAGCATTGAACTAACTAAATTTTGATATGAAAAAGGAACTGCTTATTGGTTTTTTGGTCGCTTTGGTGGCAACTTCGTTTGGTTGTTTTCTTTTTATTGAATTTTTTTCCACGGTAGATTTTTATGAAAGTTTGGAACTCATAAAAGAAGGAAATTTAGAAGGCAAAGTTTTGGTGCTTGGCGCCATTGCTAACTTTTTTGTATTTTTTGTATTTTTAAAAAAGAAACAAATTTATAGGGCCAGAGGCGTTATGATGGAAACTTTTTTAATTGCTTTTGTCGTTTTATTGTTAACATTATTTAATTCGTAAACACCAAATGAAGTATTACATTATCGCTGGCGAGGCTTCGGGAGATTTGCATGGATCCAATTTAATGAAGGCATTGATGGAGAAAGATCCATCTGCTGAAATTAGATTTTGGGGAGGCGATTTGATGCAGGAAGTTGGCGGTACTTTGGTGAAACATTATCGCGAATTGGCATTTATGGGTTTTGCCGAGGTTATCATGAATATTGGTGAAATTTTTAAAAACATCAATCTTTGCAAAAAGGATCTGTTAAATTTTAAACCCGATGTTTTGATTTTGATAGATTATCCGGGTTTTAATATGCGAATTGCTGAATTTGCAAAAAAAGAAGGAATTAAAGTCCATTATTACATTTCACCTCAAATTTGGGCATGGAAGGAAAATCGCATCAAAATTATTAAACGCGATGTGGATGAAATGTATGTGATTTTGCCTTTTGAAAAGGATTTTTATGAAAAAAAACATCATTTTCCTGTGCATTTTGTTGGACATCCTTTAATTGATGCCATTGCCGACAGAACCCAAATTGATGAAAACACATTTAGGGAAGCGCATCAGTTGAACGAGAAACCTATTGTTGCATTATTGCCGGGAAGCAGAAAGCAGGAAATTAAAAAAATGCTTTCGGTCATGTTAAACATCGTCGATAAATTCCCCGATTTTCAGTTTGTGATTGCCGGTGCGCCAAGTCAGGATTTTGAATTTTACGAGCAATTTATCACCAAAGACAATGTGAAATTCGTGCGCAACAAAACCTACGATTTGTTGTCTGTTTCCTACGCCGCCATTGTCACTTCAGGAACGGCAACGCTGGAAACGGCGCTGTTTAAAATTCCGCAAATTGTTTGTTATAAAACCAGCAATGTTTCCTACCAAATTGGCAAGCGTTTGGTGAAATTGAAATTTATTTCACTGGTAAATCTTATTATGGATAAAGAGGTGGTAAAAGAATTGATTCAGGACGATTTTAACGAACAAAATTTAGAGAAAGAACTTCATAAAATTATTGATGGTTACCAACGCGCCTTGATGTTTATAGATTATTACGATTTGGAGAAAAAACTCGGAGGTAAGGGCGCTTCTAAAAACGTGGCCGAGCTGATCATTAATAATGAAAATAAAGCAATTTAATTAAAGAATATTTTGGGCGTTCCCCTTCGGGTCGTGCTTTCACGGCTCGCTTTTTTTAGTTGCGAAAAGCAACAAAAAAGAGCTCAAACAAACCGCTCAATCCCTTACGCGTTTGAATTAACAATTGATAATTTGTTTAGCGTTTTTTGCGAATTTTTCTTTGCGACCCTTGCGGTTAAAAGCTGCAGTCATTCGAATTCCATCTTAAAACATAGAACAAAAAATAGGGTTTAGTATTTTATTAAAATCCTAAACCCTATCAAAAATTTTCAATTAAAATTTTACTTGCAAATAGCTTCCAAAGTATCTTCTATATTTCCCGGAGTGCTCACAATTTTCATAAAAGTTCCCATACTTAATTCAGGCCAGCTAACCGCCAATCTGTATTTTCCTGGAAGCATCGTTGCTTTTTTCCCCTGTAAAATAATTTCATAAGGCATTGCAGCAATATTGTCTTCCCCAATAATTGGCAAAAAATAAGATTCTCCTTTTGCTTTATCTTGCAGTCCAATACCAAAAACTGCGACATTTTCTTTTTCATACACTAATTTATAAACCAAAACGGTTGCTCCTTTTTTAGCTCTCAAATTGGCTTCTATTGTTTTTACGCCTTGTTCAAAAGATGAAAATTCATTAAGCGTAACGGGATCGGTAAAGTAAGGCATCATTACTTTATAATGATATTTTTTTAAATTTTCGGCTTTCACAAATCCGCCAAAAGGTTTAAACTCTGTGCCAATTGCTGAAAAAGCAGTTTTTAAATCGGCAGTAACTTTTTGAAATGTGCTTTTATAGGTATTGTAATTGTCTCCCAAATAGGCTCTTAAAATATATTCCGGATTGGTATATGACATGGTTACTTTTCCGTTTTTTGAAACCAAGCCAACTTTAAATACTGCAGCAAGTGCACCCCTGTCTGTAACTTTCACAACTGTGTTTTTTAAATCGGTTCTGGTAAAAGCAATTACTTTTAAAGAGCTTTTGTTTGACGGATTGTAAGTCCCTAAAATCGTAAAAGAGTTGTTTTGTAAGGCTTTTGTAATTTTTTCGGAAGCCTCTTGCATGCTTTCGGTTGTTTCGCCAATTTTAAGATAGGGCGACAAATTTTGTCCGAAGGAACCAGTGCTAAAAATAAAAAGAATGCTGATAAAGATGTTTTTCATGATATAAATTTTATAAATCGATCAAAATTACCTTTATAGGAAGTGGTCAATAGTGATAAAAATCAGTCTGTAACAATTGTTACCGGCATTTTCATTTAAAAATGATATCATGAAATTCTTATTCCTATTGTTTTTTTATTAATTTTATCCTGCTATGATAAAGTTTTTGAAATTTATACCGGTTCAACTTACCTTCTTTTTAATAGTCGGAATTCTTTTTGGAAATTATTTCAGCATCCAGCCTTTGCATTTGGTGGTTGTTTTTGGCATATTAATCCTACTTTTTACTGCTGTATATTTTTATGCAAACAAGAAATTTCAAACACCCTTTATATTTCCAGTGTTCGTCTTTTTGCTTTCTTTTTTCATTGGTTTAGGCACCATTACTTATAAAAATCAGCTAAACAATAAAAAGCATTATTCCAACCAACTTCAATTTTCAGACAGTATTTCTGCAGCTGCGTTAATTTCAATTGAAAGTGTGCTGAAATCCACAACCTATTACGACAAATATGAAGCGGAAGTCTATCAGCTAAATGGAAAAAAATCCATCGGCAAAATATTGGTCAACATTAAAAAAGACAGTGCAACAAGTCAATTGCAGGTTGATGATCATTTGGCCATAAAAATGGTTTTCGGCGCAATCGCGGAGCCTTTAAACCCATATGGTTTTAATTACAAAAAATATTTACAGCAGCAACAAATTCACCATCAAATTCATGGGGACAATTCCCAATTTTTAAGGTTGAAGAAAACCAATCAAACCGTGAAGGGAATTGCTGCCAACATCAGAGAAAAAATAACGAAGGCATTGATTCAATACGGATTCAAGAACGATGAGTTGGCGGTGATAAACGCCTTGCTTTTAGGACAACGGCAACACATTACCAGTGAATTGCAGCAAAGTTATATCGGTGCCGGCGCCATTCATATTTTGGCGATTTCCGGGTTGCATATCGGAATTATTCTGCTGATTTTAACGGCAATTTTTAAGCCATTGCACTATTTTAAACATGGAAAATTGGCAGCGTCAATAATCATAATCACCATTTTGTGGATGTACGCTATCATTGCGGGCTTGTCCGCTTCTGTGGTCAGGGCGGTGGCCATGTTTACCGCAATTGCGATTGCCATGCAGGTAAACCGGCCTTCAAGTACTTACAAAACTTTGGTTATTTCTATGTTTTTTTTGCTGTTGTTCAATTCGTATTATTTTTTTGAGGTAGGATTTCAGCTGAGTTATCTGGCTGTTTTTTCCATTGTGTGGATTCAGCCAAAATTGCACAATTTATGGAAGCCGAAATTCTGGTTCTTGGATAAAATTTGGCAACTAATAACGGTTTCAGCAGCTGCCCAAATAGGCGTATTGCCATTAAGTCTGTATTATTTTCATCAATTTCCCGGGTTATTTTTTGTTTCGAATTTGGTAATCATTCCTGTATTGGGAATTGTTTTAACTGCTGGAATTGTCATCATCATCTTGTCGGTTCTACAAATTGCACCACAATTATTGGTTGATGCTTTCATTTTTGTTATTCGACAAATGAATCATTTTGTGGCTTGGGTTGCAAATCAGGAATATTTTATCATCCAACAAATTTCGATGTCGTTTCTGCTGATGGTCGCACTTTATGCGCTGTTGTTTTTTGGACTTAAATGGACAGAGAAAAAAGTTTTTTACCGATTTGCAATGGTTTTAATTTCAGTTGTATTTGTGCAGACAGTCTTTATTTTTGAAAAATATAAAGCTCAGTCTGCCAATGAATTTATTGTTTTTAATGAAAGCAAGGCAAGCACAGTTGGGAAAAGAAACGGAAATGAGATTCGATTCGATACTTCGGTAGATTCCTTAAAAACCAATACTAATTTTAAAACGGCTTATTTGGTTGGCGCAGGATTGGATGAAATGCTGACTTCAGGAAAAATAAAAAATCTGTATATGTTTAACAACGAAACTATTTTAATTGTGGACAGTTTGGGGATTTACAGACTTCATTCGGTTAAACCAACGATTGTGATTTTGCGGCAATCGCCAAAAATAAATTTGGAAAGGTTATTGAAATATTTGAATCCGAAAATAATTATTGCGGATGGCTCAAATTATAAAAGCTACTTGAAAGATTGGGAAAAAACGTGCCTGAAAAATAAAACTCCTTTTCACAATACGTTGCAAAAAGGAGCTTTTATTCTCAATAAATAATTTAATTATTCTTTGAATTCGTATTTAAAATTCGAGGAATAGGTATTGAATTCTTCTTGTGTTTTTAAATTTTTATAATCGTCACTTTTAAACATTTTTAAATAAAGTTCCAATTGATTTGGCGTTCTATAACCGGTTAATGGGGTAATAAAATTAGTCTGTTCATCTAAAAATAACATTGTTGGATAAGCTCTTACGCCAAAAAATAAGGCCAACTCGTGAACGCTGTTTCTTCCTTTTGATTCAGGATTAAAGCCAGGATTCGTATATGTTTTGTCCTTAAAATTAACGGTATCATTGCCTTCAGCATTAAATTTAACCGCATAATAGTTTTCGTTCATATAAGCAACCAAATCGGGATTGGAAAAGGTGTTTTTGTCTAACAATTTACAAGGCCCGCACCAAATGGTATATGCATCAACAAATATTTTTTTAGGCGTAATTTTCTGGGCTTTAACCGCTTCCTCAAAACTCATCCAATTAATTCCTTGTGCGGAAATTGAAAGGCTGAATAAAGTAATTGTTAAAATAAGTATTTTTTTCATCTATTTATGTTTTTTGATTGTTTGACGCAATAATTTTGCCAAAATTACAAGTTTCAATTTATTTTTTAATTAGCAACATGAAATTTATTTTACGCCGTGCATTAATTTTTTCAAAACCGGATTTAACGATAACGCAATAATACCTATGATTATTGGCACAAATGTAAATATTAAAAAGAAAGTTGAAATGTCGTATTTCTCTGTAATAACATCAATCATTGAGCCCATTTGTCCGGATGTTTTGTTACCTATGGCCAATGCCAAATACCAAACACCAAACATAAAAGCAATCATTCTCGCCGGCACCAATTTACTGACGTATGAAAGTCCGACCGGAGACACGCAAAGCTCTCCCAATGTATGAAACAGGTAAGCGAGTATCAGCCAAATTATACTTACTGAAGCTGTTTTTGCGCCTTGTGGAATTCCAGATGCGCCAAAGGCCAGAAATCCAAAACCAATTGCAAGGAAAAATAGGCCGATGGCGTATTTATTGGCGGGTTTCGGATTGTATTTGCTTTCCCACCATTTTGAAAATAAGGGCGCAAAAGCAATAATAAACAAAGAATTTAAAATTAAAAACCAAGTGGCAGGAATTTGAATTTCATTGTCTTTTTTTCTTAACACGGTCGCGTCAATATTCGTGTTGATCAATTCAGCCTGTTCGGTTGTTAAATATTTATAATTTGCCCCTTTTTTATCAATATCGATAATGGCTATTTTGTCGTTTTGCACAAAATCTTTGGCAGATCTTATAACAGTGGTATTGTCAATCAAAACCGCGTTTTCAGGAATAATGGTTTCCGCAGTGATGGGAAAATCTTTTACGGATTCTTCACCCAAATCATTGGTTTCGGTAATTTGATAGGTTTTGTAACTTATTTCATAAGAATAGGTGCTGAAATTGGTGTTGACTTTCCAAATAATCAATCCCCAAATGATGATGAAACTAAATCCCAACACCATATTTGCCCATAAATACTTTTTAAAGGTTTGTTTGAACAACAAAAAGAGTACCCAAGTAATAATTGCCACAGGCACAACAGTGATAATTACATCAACGAAGTTAAAAATCGTTGCTGAATTTCCCGACAAGATTCTGCTTGTGTAATCTTTTGCAAAAATACTCATAGAACCTCCTGCCTGCTCAAATGAAGCCCAGAAGAAAATAATAAAAAAGGCAAAAATCACCACTGCTAGCATTTTGTCTCTTGTAACGGGACTGTATCTTACAATTCTTGAACCCAGCAGGTATAAAAATAACAAGAGTGTAATGATGATGGTGGTACCCGAATAATCAGTCTCGCCAAATTCCAAAAAGTTTACGGCTCCAATTTTAGACAAAGGATCGTTTATGACCCAAGTTAAACCGGCAACGGCAACTATGATTATTAGTATCCTGTCTATTAAAGTAAAAGGATTTAATTGATCTTCAACTTCAGTTTTCTCATCGATTTTAATGGTTTTGTCTTCTTTGTTCGGTTTTTTACCAACATCACCAAAAATACCTTGAGCCAACATAAATTGAAGCAAGCCCAACATCATAAAAATCCCCGCCAAACCAAAACCCCAACTCCAGCCAAGCATTTCACCCATATATCCGCAAAGCATAATTCCTAAAAATGCTCCTGCATTTACACCCATATAAAAAATGGTGTAAGCACCATCTTTTTTCTCCGGAAAATCTTTATAAAGAACAGAAATGAAAGAAGTCATATTTGGTTTAAAAAATCCGGTTCCAGTAATTAACAAGCCCAAACCTGTGTATAAAAAAAATGGATTGGATTCTACAGCCATACTTGCGTGGCCCAAGGTCATAATAACCGCACCAATAATAATGGCGCGTCTGTTTCCCAAGTATTTGTCGGCTAAAGTTCCTCCAATTATTGGTGTTAAATACAACAATGCAAGGTAAGTTCCATACAAGGCCAATGCATTTTCACGTGGCCAATCCCAACCTCCAATTCCCAAAGCACTCACTAAAAATAGTACCAATAAGGCACGCATTCCATAAAATGAAAATCGTTCCCACATTTCTGTAAAAAATAACACGAAAAGTCCTGCCGGATGCCCTAAAACCTGTGTTTTAAAAAAGTCGTTTCTTGATTTGTCCATAAGTGTTTTTATGTGCGTTTATTAAAGTTTGCAATTATTTAAATTATTTGTTTCCTATAAAAAAGCCCAGACAATTAATTATCTGAGCTCTACTATTAAAATAATTGATTTGTGATCATATTTTAGTGGATTCCTTTCATCGCCTTGTTTAAGAAAGGAGACAATACCAACAGGCAAACTCCCGAACCTAGCATTAACATCATAATAAAAGGGTACAACGCAAAATCATATTTTTCTAAAATGCTTTCTAACATCCCAGCCAAATAGTTACCTGCGGCAAAACTCGCCATCCACAATCCCATTACCACCGAAACCAATTTTTTCGGCGCTAATTTTGTGATCATCGACAGTCCGATAGGCGATAACATCAATTCACCAAAGGTTAAAACAACATAAACTACAACCAACCACCAAGGTGAAACTAAATTTCCTCCTTCAGCGGCGTTACTTGCTTGTGTCATAATAAAAAATGCCAAAGCACCTAAAAACAATCCGATGGCAAATTTCAACGGCGTTCTTGGGTTAAATTTCATCGCATCAAGTTTCAGCCACATTACAGAAAAAATTGGGGCGAAAATTAAGATGGCAAGCGGATTGATATTTTGATACCAAGAAGCCGGAACTTCCCAGCCAAATAAAAGTCGGTCAGTATTTTCTTTTGCAAATAAGTTCATAGTACCGCCGGCTTGTTCAAATCCTGCCCAAAAAGCAATATTAAAAAAAGCAAGCACTAAAATTACAATCATACGTGTCCATTCTGCGGAACCATTAGTTCCTTTTGTAATGGTATATCCCAATCCAATCACCAATGCGGCAAAACCAACATAAGTAATGATGCTTGTAACGTTATCAGGCAACATTCTCCACAAGAAAATAACGCCCAAAGTTGCTATAACCAAGGCAATGGCATAAATAATAATATCGCGCCAGTCTTTACCGTCTAAAACAAATTTATCTGCCGGTGAATTTGGCGGAAGCCCTTTTTGTTCAAGAGTGCGTTCATTAAATTTTAACCAAAGAACGCCAATAATCATACCTACTGAAGCCGCCAAGTAACCATAGCCCCAAGAAACGTTTTCACCTAAAGCACCTGCGATAAATGGCCCTAAAATAGCGCCAAGGTTTATTCCCATATAGAAAATATTGAAAGCAGCGTCTTTTCTTGGATCGTTATCGTCATAAAATTCACCAACAATAGTTGAAATATTTGGTTTGAAAAATCCGTTACCAATAATAAGTACGCCCAAACCAAAGTTAAACATAAAAAGACGTGTTACTGGATCTACAGAATTAACCATAAATGCGCTGGCGGCCAATAAAGATTGCCCAACAGCCATCACCAAACCTCCAATGTAAACAGTTTTTCGTTTTCCTAAAAAACTATCGGCCACCCAACCGCCTAAAATTGGCGTTAAATAAACCAAACCTGTAAAGATGGCGTAAATCGCCAATGATTCTTCCCTGTTTAATCCAAATCCTCCGTTTGCCAGTTCTGCGGTAAGATATAACGTCAATAACGCACGCATTCCATAGTAACTGAAACGTTCCCACATTTCAGTGGCAAATAGCGTGTAGAGCGCCTTAGGATGTCCTTCTTTTATTGTTTTGTCAGCCATAATAATTGTTTTAGGTTAAAATGTTTAAAAATAGTATTGGTTAATTAAAATTCAGTATTTGTTGTTTTTCTGATTAAATTTTCTTCGATAAATCTAGTCATTTTTTCGTATAAATGCAGCCTTGTGTTTTTTCCGGTGTAAATTCCGTGATTTCTGTCGGGATATATGGCCATATCAAAGGGTTTGTTTGCTTCAATCAAAGCATTTGTCAACCGCATCGTGTTTTGAACGTGCACATTGTCATCGCCGCTTCCGTGAACCAACAGGAAGTTTCCTTTTAATAAATTGGCGAAATTCAGCGGTGAATTTTCATCGTAACCGCTTGCATTTTCTTGCGGCGTTTGCATATAACGTTCTGTGTAAATCGAATCATAAAAACGCCAGCTTGTTACCGGTGCCACAGCAATGGCCATTTTAAACACGTCGTTTCCTTTAAATAAGCAGTTTGCCGACATAAATCCGCCGTAACTCCATCCCCAAATTCCAATTTCATTTGCATCAATATAAGATCGTTTTCCAAGTTCTATGGCCGATGCTATTTGGTCTTCAACTTCATATTTTCCCAATTCCTTGTAGGTGACTTTTTTGAAATCTGCTCCTTTAAAACCAGTTCCTCTGCCGTCAACACAAACAACGATATAGCCTTTTTCTGCCAAATGCTGATACCAATAATCGTTGGCAGCATTCCATGTATTGCTCACCGATTGTGATCCCGGTCCAGAATATTGTGTCATAAAAACCGGGTATTTTTTGGCAGCGTCAAAATTGGTTGGTTTGATCATCCAGGCATTGAAATCGCCATTTTTGGTACTCAACACAAAAAATTCTTTTTTGGAAGTGTTGTAGTTGGCTAATTTTTGAGAAAGTTTGTTGTTGTTTAAAATTTCTTTTAGCTGATTTCCATTGCTTTGGTGAAGTGTATAAATTGGCGGCGTATTGGCATCAGAAAAAGTATTGATAAAATAATTTAAATTTTTACTGAAGGACGCTTCGTTTGTTCCCGAAGCATTTGTCAATCGCTTTTTGGCTGTTCCGTTTAATTTGATGGAATATATAGTTCTGTTGATGGAGCCATCTTCAACCGATTGATAATAAATGGTCTTACTTTTTTCATTTACGCCATAAAAACTAGTCACTTCCCAGTTTCCTTTTGTAACCTGGTTGAGGAGTTTGCCTTCTTTTGAATAATGATAAATATGGTTAAATCCGCTTTTTTCGCTTGTCCAGATAAAACTGTTGTCGGTTAAAAAAGTTAGATTGTCTTGAATTTCCACAAATGCTTTGTCAACTTCATTCAACAGTATTTTTGAAGTAAAATTAACAGCATTCACCGCAACTAATTTTAAATCATTTTGATGTCTGTTTAAAGTGATAACCGACAAAATTTCCGGGTTGTTGGTCCATTTAATTCTTGGAATGTACTCATAATTGCCAAGGTCTATTTTTTTTGTTTTGGCACCGGCTACATTGTAAATATTTAATGTTACAATTGAGTTTTTTTCACCTGCTTTTGGGTATTTGAAAACTTGTTGGGTTGGGTATAATTCGCTGCCCACAATATCCATGGAGAAGGTTGGTACTTCGGTTTCATCAAACCTTAAAAACGCTATATTTTTGCTGTCTGCGCTCCATTCAAAAGCCCTGACGAACGAAAATTCTTCTTCATAAACCCAGTCGCAAATACCATTGATAATCTCATTCTTTTTTCCGTCGGAAGTAACCTGGATAACTTCGTTGGTTTCTAAATTTTTAATAAAAATATTGTTGTTTTTGGCATAAGCCACCTTTTTGCTGTCGGGAGAAAAAGTTGGTTGCTGAATTTTTTCTTTGTCTATCAATTGCAGTGATTTTGATGCCAAATCGTACACATAATAAATGCCCAAACTCGAATGTCTGTAAATTGATTCCTCATCAACGCCCAACAGTAATTTGGTTTCGTCATTGTTAAAAGCGTAGCTTTCAAAATAATTGATTTCACTTAAATCTTTGCTGTTTACAATGGTTTCAACCTTTTCCAAGGTGGCGTAACTGTATTTATCAACAGTGGTGCTTTTGGTGTTTCTGTCAAAATTCAGCAAGGAATAGAAGTCGCCATTCATTGAATTTAGCGAATTCATGTGCTCTGTTGAAAACGAGCCGTTCCAAATTTCTTCTAATGCGATGTCTTTTTTTTGTGCTGTTGCCAAAGAGGTAATGGCAATAAAAATAATAAAGAGTTTTTTCATTTAATTGAGATTACTTAAAATAATTGTCAAGTTTAAGAAAATTTTAGCGAAGTGAATATGAAATATGTCATAAAAATTAACAATATGTGAATTTGCGGGAATTTCTATTTATTAAATTATCTTTGTGGCGTTCATAAATTTTATTCAAAAATGTCAAAAAACGTTAATGGATTTTCAAAGTTAAATAAGTTTGAAAAAATAGATTGGCTGGTGGCGAATTTCTTCAATAATGACAAGAAGGCGAAACAAGTTTTAATGCAATATTGGAATTCGAATGAAATATTGCAGAATTTACATGATGATTTTATTGAAAATACATTAACCAATTTTTATTTGCCATTTGGTGTTGCGCCAAACTTTGTGATCAATGGAAAAAAATATACTATTCCATTAGTTATTGAAGAAAGTTCAGTGGTGGCGGCGGCTTCTTTGGTGGCAAAATTTTGGAGCACTCGTGGCGGATTTAAAGCCACTGTTATTTCCACCACAAAAATCGGACAGGTTCATTTTATGTATGATGGCGATAAAACGGCGCTTGAAAATTATTTCAATTCAAAAAAGGCACAATTTTTTAAAGCTACTGAAGTAATTACCAAAAATATGCGCAAACGTGGCGGTGGGATTTTAGCTATTGAGTTGCGCGATAAAACTGCGGAACTTGAAAATTATTACCAGTTGCACGTCACTTTTGAAACGGCCGACAGTATGGGCGCGAATTTTATAAATTCTTGTTTGGAAGTAATTGCAAAGGAGTTTGAGAAAGAAGACATACAAATTGTGATGAGCATTTTGTCCAATTACGTTCCTGAATGTTTGGTTCATGCGGAAGTAAGTTGTAATGTGGAAGATTTATATGCTGAAAATTCAGCAGCGTTGGCCCAAAAATTTGTGCAGGCAATACAAATTGCCAATGCAGAACCGCACAGGGCGGTTACCCATAATAAAGGAATTATGAACGGCGTTGACGCTGTTGTAATCGCCACAGGAAATGATTTTAGGGCTATTGAAGCGGGAGTTCACGCTTTTGCGGCGCGCTCAGGGAAATACAAAAGTTTGACAAATGCCAGCATCGAAAACGGAATTTTTAAGTTTTGGATAGACATTCCTTTGGCTGTGGGAACAGTTGGCGGATTAACATCCTTGCATCCTTTGTCCAAATTGTCTTTAAAATTATTGGGAAATCCTTCCGCAAATGAATTGATGGAAATAATTGCGGTGGCCGGTTTGGCGCAAAATTTTGCCGCTTTAAGGGCATTGACAACCGCCGGAATCCAAAAAGGCCATATGAAAATGCACCTGACCAATATTATCAAGCAATTGGGCGCTAGCAATAAGGAGAAGGAGTTTTTAATCGATTATTTTGAGCACAAGACAATTACGCACAATGCTGTGGTTGAGGCTTATAATAAATTAGTTCAGGATAAATAATGGAGTATTACAGCAGAGGAAAATTACTGATCACCGGTGAATACTTTGTGCTCGATGGCGCAAAATCTTTGGCGGTTCCAACCAAATACGGACAAGATTTAAGGGTTGAATCCATTCAAGAATCTCAATTGATTTGGCAAAGTTTTGCTGAAAATGGCGAATGCTGGTTGGAAGCAATTTTTGATTTGCCCAAATTAAGATTGGCCAACGCAACATTTGATGCGAATGAAGATGGCGGAAAAGACACGATTGCTGAAAATTTAAATAAAATTTTAAGAGAAACCCAAAAGTTAAATCCGGCATTTTTAAATTCGGAAAAGGGATTTTTAGTGAAAACAAAATTAGATTTTCCTAAAAATTGGGGATTGGGATCTTCTTCGACTTTAATAAACAACATCGCAAATTGGGCAAAGGTGAATCCATACAAATTATTGGAAAATACTTTTGGGGGCAGCGGTTACGACATTGCCTGCGCACAACACAATTCGCCAATTTTATTCACGAAACACCCTTCAAAAATTGTTGTGGAAGAAGTGAATTTCAATCTGACTTTTAGGAATCAATTGTATTTTGTGCACTTGAATAAAAAACAAAATAGCCGAGAAGGCATTGAACGTTATAAAAAACTCAAGGGAAATCTGACTTCAGAAATCAAACAAATATCCGAATTGTCTGAAGCTTTTTTAAGTTGTAAAAAATTATCCGATTTTGAAAAATTGATGAAGGAACACGAGCAAATCGTTTCCAAAACAATTCAATTAAAGGAAATTCAGGCTGAATTATTTTCCGATTATTTCGGGCAAACGAAAAGTTTGGGCGCTTGGGGCGGCGATTTTATTTTGGCTACCGGGAATGAGGACAGTCCAAATTATTTTAATAAAAAAGGTTTTTCAACCGTGATTCCTTATCAAAAAATGGTTTTGTAGATATAATTATGCAAAAGAAATTTATCATTATTGGAGGAGGCGCGGCCGGATATTTTGCTGCCATAAATGCCGCGGAAATGCATCCAGATTTGGAAGTTATTATTTTAGAAGGAAGCCCAAATGTGCTGCAAAAAGTAAAAGTTTCGGGCGGCGGACGCTGCAATGTGAGTCACGCTTGTTTTACCCCAAACGAATTGGTGGAATTTTATCCGCGAGGTAAGAAAGAATTGCTGGGGCCATTTCATCAATTTATGACCGGTGATACCATGGAATGGTTTGAAAACAGGGGCGTTCCATTAAAAATTGAAGACGACAATCGTATTTTCCCCGAATCTAATTCGTCCCAAACAATTATAGATTGTTTTTTGGAAAGCGCAAAAAATGCAGGCGTTCAACTTAAAACCGGCACAAGAGTTGATGCTATTGAAAAAAATGGAGAGAAGTTCATCATAAAAACAAATGCTGAAACTTTTACGGCCGATTTTTTGTTGGTTGCAGCCGGAAGCAATGCCAAGGTTTGGGCAATGTTGGAAGGTTTGGGACATACCATCATAAAACCTGTTCCTTCTTTGTTTACCTTTAATATTGTTGATGAAAGACTAAAAGACATTCCGGGAATTTCAGTTCCAAAAGCTTCCGTGAATGTCGTAAACTCAAAATTAGAAGCGCAAGGGCCTTTGTTAATCACGCATTGGGGATTAAGCGGACCGGGAATTTTAAAGCTTTCAGCCTGGGGTGCTTTGGAATTTCATCAAAAAGATTATCAGTTTGAAATTGAAGTCAATTGGTTGTCGAAATCCTTTGAAACTATTTTAAATGAATTGAAAGCTGCCAAAAAAGATCAGTCAAAAAAGCAGGTGGTTTTGCGGTCTGTTTTTGAAGAAATCCCAAAACGATTGTGGGAAAAATTAGTCACAGCAGCACAAATTTCTGCTGATTTCCAATGGGCGCAACTGAGCAACAAACAATTGGAAGAATTAGCGCTTCAACTTACAATATGTACTTTTAAAGTAACCGGAAAAAGCACTTTTAAAGACGAATTTGTGACTGCCGGCGGAGTAGATTTAAAAGAAATCAACTTTAAACGTTTTGAGAGCAAACTGCATAAAAATCTGTTTTTTGCGGGAGAAGTCCTGAATATTGATGCGGTTACGGGCGGATTTAATTTTCAAAATGCGTGGACCGGTGGATGGATTGTGGCACAATCGGTAGGCTCCCTAACCCCCGAAGGGGAAATTTAAGCAGAAAGTAGGGACAGGTCGTGACCTGTCCGTTCTAAAAGTTAATAATATTTTCTATCTATTTATTATTCATTGAAAACCTGCCCCCGATGAGGTTTCAACGCATCTCTGTAGGTTTTCATATCCGCTTCATCAACCACAATATAAGCAATGGTGTGCATTTCTGAAATTACGGAAAAATTGATTTCATAAAAATGCAGTTTCTTAATTACGGCAAATTCCTTTAAGTGAATGCAATGGTGTTCGGCAGTTTTTTCGGATGAATCTCCTCGAAAATCCCATATCAGTTTTAATTTTCTGTCCAAAATAATTGTTTTAAATATTGCTTACATAAACCAACAATTCTCCGCCTTTGAAAGAAATTTGCACCTCATTGTGAAAAGCGATATTTCTTGTGCCAATCCGTTTTCCGAATGTTAATGTTTCATTTACAATGGGATAGGCCAAACCTTCCGTAAAAATTTCGTAGGCAATGGGAAAAGGAATTAGGGAAATGTTTCTTCCTTTAACATTGGTTAAGGTAATTTGTTCTTCAATAAAAAAGTAAGTCCCGAAATCATCAAAAAAGGATATCTTCAAACTATTTTTCCATTGCAGCGCCGTACTGATATTTCCTAAAAAATGATCGTGTTCCTTACCGCTTCCGCCGTAAACATCAATGTGAATGTAACCTCTGTTTTTTAAAATAGACAGCGCTTTGTCAAAATCGGTAAAATTTTGATCGGGTGTATTAATGACTTCTATATTGCCCGGAATTGCATGAATGGAATCGAAATCTCCCGTAACCAAATCGGGCATTATGTTTTTCAATTTAAAATGATTGTAAGCGCCGTCGATGGCACAAACAAGATCGTAGCCTGATAAATCCGGAAATATTTTAGGTTCCGCGCCATTGAGCAGCATAAATACCTTTTTGTTTTTCATCTGTTTAAATTTTATTTTAAGCGGTAACAGATGCTGTTCTCCATCAATCTTTGCTTTATGAGTCAAAATTTGTTATGCTCGTTTCATCGCTGCAAATTTAGCTAAAATTAAAAAGGCAATCGCCATCCTAAGTACTATTTTAGAATGACGAATTAAATTAGATTTATTTTTTTAAAACTGTTGTCCAATAGAAGTAAACAAAGGAGGAGTTAAAGTTCATACGGTAATCAATGTCGATGAAAAAGTTCCAAGTTTAGTATGGTTTAGCTCAGCAACATTACATGACTATAACTTTTTAAAGAAATTAAAAAGAAATTAAAATGTTATGATAATACTATTTATTCGTTTACTTTGGTTTTAGCAATTACTCAGCTATTATTTTATACATATTTGTTGTAACTAGTTTTTTATTGATTTTTTTTAATTAATTTAATTTCAAGTTCGGGGTATTTATTAGCCAACTCTAATAAATTAGAAGGTTTATCTAATAAATACATATCAAAAAATTGCAATACTATTTTTGTAGTCACCTTATATGCTTTGTTTGGATTTATCGTTCCAGCTTCATTTATAAATGGTAAATTAATCATTAACGGAATGTCCATAAAATTTGAGTGCCCTGAGTTCAAAATTTTGGCATTATAAAAATCAGAAGAACTTCCATTATGATATGCATGTACATTTAAATTTGGGTGAGAGCTATCCCATTCAGACGATATTAAAGCAAATGGTTTCGTCATCTTTGTATCTATCATTTCTCCCCATTGCATACCATCTACGTTTACTCCTGCTATAATTCTATTGTCATCAAGTAATGCCTGACCTGCTGCAGCACCTCCTTGAGAATGTCCAAATACACCAATTTTTGTAGTATCAAGATGCTGAGCTAAAAAAGTAGACGTATTCCATTTTTTTAATTCATCAATAACCAAAGAAATGTCTTTGCTATATCGTTCAGTTAGTTCAGCTCCATAATAATTTAGAATGAGATCATGAACAGCCATATATTGTTCTTCAGGTGTTGTTGCCTTATTATAGTTTTGCATGGCATTCCAAACCATTTCAGCCATTTTTTGATTGTTATGTTTTCTATCATATTCAGAATTAAAAAGCTTTATTTCTCCATTTGGAAACAGTGTGCCTGTACTTTCATATGTATGATTTATATTTAATACAATATACCCTTGACTTACAATTTCTTCTATTAAAGCATAATAACCAGAAGCTTGAGAATAACTACCATGTGAAAAAATTAATACAGGAAATTCACCTTTGGCTACTGAGGGGCTATCATAAGTATGCGTTTTGACATTATCTAAATAATTGAAGGTGGTTTTTGGTAATCCATGTTTTAATGCAAAGCTCACTCTATCCCCTTCATTCAGGTAAAATTCTGTTTTTTTATCATCAATAATGGCTGGATACCAAACCTTTACCATCAATTCTCTTTTGTCTCCAATTTCAGAAGTCATGTATTCATCTTGGTTTGTTTTTAAATGGATATATTGAGAGCCTACACTATATGTTCCAGTGGGTGTGGGTAAATTAAAAACAGGTAAAATATAGGGCAATCCCCAACCAAATAGCAATAATATAATGAATGCTATTCCGCTAACTATTTTTCTAATCCAACCTCCATTAAAAAATGGATGCTCTTTATACAAACACCATATTAAAATTAAAATAATTAAATAAGAAGGAATCATTTGCCATCGATATCCTTCAAAAATAAAATGTAGAATAATGACTCCACTAATAATTACTAAGGGGAATTTTTTGTTTAATTGATAACCTTTTGTTGAAATGTAAAAAGGAAAAATTGTACTGATGATTAGTAAAATAATTTCAAAAATTCTCATGGTTTATTTATTTAATATGGTTAAAACAAAAATTTCTAATCTACTAATTAAGAAAATTAGTATTCCAAAAACTGGAGCTATAAAACTAATTCTAAGCCCGGCGGCTAAAACTGTAGGTGAAATGTCACCTGCATATTGAATTGCTTCAAAAGCACTCATTAACCCTATAATTTGGCCAAAAAAACCCCAAACAATAGCAAATAAACTTATTGAATTAATAAGACTAATTGTTTTTTTGGTACTTGCTTTTTTAATAATTTCAAGTACGAATAAAATTAGTATCAAAATTAAAATTAATAATAGAGGATACATAAAAAATGATCCGCCTTCTGATAAAATAGATGAAGTCATATATATTTAGATTTTTAATTAACTATTTCGAAAGTATAAAGAATCATACTTTAAATATTTAATTTGAGATAGATGAACTATAAAAGCATCTATTTAACGAATTTAAACCATAATGAGTAATACTCCATAGTTTGTTAGTTAAAAAGAGGCGTTATTTAGTATTTGGTCTATTAAAATGAGTAGAATGAAATTAAATTTGCAAATTGCGGTAATGAATATAACGTATATAAATAAATTCAAATTTATAGCACGACACTTTATTTTTTGGGTTGGTGTTTGGTTTTTCTTTGTTTATTTTTTTAGTTACAGTTCAAATAATGTTGTTTATAGAAATTGGTTTTCTACTCTTTTAATGCCAATAACGATGTTAACTACCTATTTTGTTGTTTATTTTTTAATTCCTAAATATTTGCTAACTAAGAAGTACAACTTTTTTATTCTTTACAGTTTTTATGCCTTCATTATTTCAGCGGATTTAATAGGTTTGGTGATAGTCTTTTATTTTTTATTCTTATCAAATTTAAATATTACTGAAATGCCTTTTATGAGCAAGAAATTTGTGTTTGTTTTAATTGTAGTTTATCTAGTAGTTGGTTTGGTGAGTTTTGTAAGCTTATTAAATCATAATTTTAAAACAATTTCAAAGAACAAAGAGTTACAAAACAAAATTTTAGAAACGCAATTGCAGATTAAAAATCAGGAATTGCAGTATTTAAAAAAGCAAATCCACCCACATTTTTTATTCAATACCTTAAACACAATTTATGGATTTGCGTTGAAGCAATCGAAAGATACACCTGAAATAATTTTAAAGCTTTCGAATTTATTGGACTATATTTTGTACCAGGTTAACAAGCCTAAAGTTAGTTTAAAAGAGGAAGTTTTACATATTAAAGAATATATTGAATTAGAGAAAATACGGTTTCAGGATACGTTGAAAGTGTCATTTAATTCTGACGATATTTTTGATGAAATTCAAGTGGCGCCCATGTTGTTGATTCCTTTTGTGGAAAATGCTTTTAAGCACGGAAGTTTAATTGATGGGTTTTTAACCGTTGAAATTACAATTTCATTAAATGATAATGAGTTTGGGTTTTTTATTAAAAATACCGTTTTAGAAAATGATGAAAATCGAAATATAGAAGGAATCGGACTCGAAAACATAAAAAAAAGACTAAGTTTATTGTACAAAAATAACCATCAATTGCAAATTGAAAATCGTGCTAATTGGTTTATGATAAATTTAAAAATCACTAATTTAACTGCCTGAAAATGACTGAGATTATTCAATCCATAATTGTTGATGATGAACCAATTGCACGCGAAATATTGGAGAATCATTTACATAAAATAGCTAAAATTAATGTAGTTGCAACTTGTAAAAATGCCATTGAAGCGTTTAATGAAATCAATTCCAAAAAAGTAGACTTAATTTTTTTGGATATTAATATGCCAGAAATTTCAGGGTTGTCATTTGCGAAAACCATCAATAAAAATATCAAAGTAATTTTTACTACTGCTTACAGGGAATATGCTGTTGACGGATTTGATTTGCAAGCCGTAGATTATCTTTTAAAACCGATATCGTTTGAGCGATTATTACAATCCGTAAATAAATATTTGGGTGAAAATTGCCCACTAATTATTGAAGCAGCCAAAGAAATTATTCAAGAAACAAATGACTTTATTTTTGTGCGTTCAGATCGAAAAATGCTAAAAATTAATTTCTCTGACATCAATTATATTGAGAGTTTTAGTGATTACATAAAAATTTACATCGAAAATTCTGTCGTAATAACAAGAGAGACTATTACCAGTATTGAAGCTAAACTCCCAAAAAATGATTTCATCAGAATTCACCGTTCATTTATTGTTTCTATAGATAAAATTAACTCATTCACCAATGAATTTGTTGAAGTGAACAAAAAAGCAATCACAATCAGCAGAAGTTACAAAAAAGATGTGCTTTCAAGATTGGAAAATGTTTAGTTAAATCAATTATCTTTGACAAAATTTTTGTTTTGACTGAAACCGATTTTATTTTAAAAGATTTTTCATTAGAAAATATAACCAACGGAAGCATCACTTGGAAAACGCCAAGCAATATTGCCTTGGTAAAATATTGGGGAAAGCAAGAGCCTCAAATCCCCGAAAACGCTTCCATCAGTTTTACGTTGGATACCTGTTTTACATTGACAACGTTGGAGTATAGGAAACTGAACGCTGAGCGGAGCCACAATTTTGAAATTTATTTTGAAGGCGGAAAAAAGGAAGATTTCAAACCAAAAATCGTTACTTTTTTCAAAAGAATTGAACAATATGTTCCGTTTTTGACGGAATTTGAATTTGTGATAAAATCAGAAAATTCTTTTCCGCACAGCAGTGGTATTGCCTCATCCGCAAGCGGAATGGGCGCTTTGGCCTTGTGTGTGATGAGTTTAGAAAAAGCAATAAATCCAACAATGACCAATGAATATTTCAATAAAAAAGTTTCTTTTTTGGCGCGATTGGGTTCTGGAAGTGCCTGCAGAAGTATTGAAGGTCCGCTGATTGTTTGGGGAAATCACCCTGAAATTGAAGGAAGTTCCGATTTATTTGGCGTAAAATTTCCTTATAAAATTCACGACAATTTTAAAAATTACCAAGACACCATTTTATTGGTTGACGAAGGCGAAAAACAGGTTTCGAGCACAGTTGGCCATCAATTGATGTACAACCATCCGTTTGCAAAACAACGTTTTCAACAAGCGAACAGCAATATTTCAAAGATTTCAAAAGTGCTTCAAAGCGGAGATTTACCGGCTTTTATTGCCATTGTGGAAAGTGAAGCCTTGAGTTTGCACGCGATGATGATGACCAGCAATCCGTATTTTATCCTGATGAAACCAAACACATTAAAAATAATCAATGAAATTTGGGATTTTAGAGTGCAAACGAATTCAAATATTTGTTTCACGCTGGATGCCGGCGCCAATGTTCATGTGTTGTTCCCGGAGAAGGAAAAAGAAACTGTTAACAATTTCATAAAAAGCAACTTAATTCAATTTTGTCAAGAAAATCATTATATTTGCGACAGCATTGGAAACGGCGCAATTTCAATTTTTAATTCAGCAGAATGAAAGGACCACTTTTTTACGCAAAAATTTTACTTTTTGGAGAATACGGAATTATTAAAGATTCCAAAGGTTTGGCCATACCTTATAATGTATATCAAGGCGCTTTAAAAAAATCTAAAGTTTTATCGGAAGCCGCGAAAAAATCAAATGGCAACTTAAAGAAGTTTTATGGGTATTTGTCGAAGTTGGAAACCCAGGATTTGGTAAGTTTCCGATTGGATGAATTAAAAGCTGATATTGAAAGCGGGATGTATTTCGACTCAAGTATTCCGCAAGGATACGGCGTAGGAAGTTCGGGTGCATTGGTGGCTTCGATTTACGACAAATATGCCAACGATAAAATTACCGTTTTAGATAATTTAACCAGAGAAAAATTATTGAAGCTGAAAAGCATTTTTTCATTGATGGAATCGTTTTTTCACGGTAAAAGTTCAGGATTGGATCCTTTAAACTCTTATTTGAGCATTCCAATTTTAATCAATTCCAAAGACAATTTAGAAGCCACCGGAATTCCATCCCAAAGAGAAGGAAAAGGAGCTGTGTTTTTATTGGATTCAGAAATGATTGGCGAAACCGCACCTATGATTACCATTTTCATGAATAAAATGAAGAATGAAGGGTTCAGAAAAATGTTAAATGAAGATTTTGCAAAACATACCGATGCCTGTATTGAAGATTTTTTGAACGGAAATGTGAAATCATTATTTGGAAACGTAAAACTGCTTTCAAAAGTTGTTTTGGACAATTTTAAACCTATGATTCCTAAAGCATTTCATAAAATATGGAAAAATGGTATTGAGTCAAATGCGTATTATTTAAAATTATGCGGCTCCGGTGGAGGCGGTTATATATTAGGATTTACAGAAGATTACGACCATGCTAAAATCCTTCTAAAAGATTATAAACTGGAATTGGTTTATAGATTTTAACAAAATAATCACAAAAAAATAAAGTTTAATAAATAGTTTTATTGTTGAATTTTATTTCGTCTCGGAATGGATTTACTTGAAATAGCAAAAAAGAACAGCAAAAAAAACGCACCGCTTTACATTAAATTGCTGAGTTTGTTTTCGGTTGTCAGGGGTTACAACATTGCGCTTATTGTGATTGCCCAATACCTCGCATCCATATTTATCTTTTCTCCCGAAAAAACATTGAGACACGTATTGCTCGACATCAACCTTTATTTTATTGTGCTGTCAACCATTTGTGTCATTGCTTCAGGCTATATCATCAATAATTTTTACGATTTTGAAGCGGATAAAATTAACAGGCCCGTAAAAGCAACTATAGATTCCATTGTTACGCAAAAAACAAAATTGCAGCTCTACTTTGTGTTAAATTTTTTGGGCGTGCTTATTGCATTTTTGGTTTCGTGGAGAGCGGCATTATTTTTTTCGGTGTATATTTTTTTAATTTGGTTTTATTCGCATAAACTTAAAAAATATCCTTTGACCGGCTTTTTTTCTGGTGCAATTTTAGCCATTTTACCCTTTTTTGCCGTTTTTGTTTATTATAAAAACTTTTCGGAAATTATTTTTACACACGCCGCTTTTCTGTTTTTTATCTTATTAATTCGAGAATTAATCAAAGATTTGGAAGGAATAAAGGGCGATTTTATCCATAATTACCAAACAATAGCCGTAAAATATGGCGAACATTTCACTAAAATTCTCATCACCATTTTGGTGTTTTTAACATTAAATCCAATCTATTTTTTGTTGAAATACCCTGAAATTGGCGGGATGAAATACTATTTTTATGTAAGTGGGGTGGTTTTGTTCTTATTTGTGCTTTTTTTATGGTTCAGCAAAAGCAAAAACAATTATACCTTGCTGCATTTTGTATTGAAATTGATGCTTCTTGCAGGCGTATTTAGTTTGGCATTAATAGACTACTCGGTCATCATCAATAAAATTCTTTTAAAATAAAAACTATAATCTTCATAATTAGAAGAATATAAATTATTTTTGCCAAAAATTAAAAAAAATGAATTCAAGTAAAAACTCGTCGGGAGGACGACACCAAGGTAAAAAAAAGCCTCAAACCAACACTGATAAAAAGTTTGAACCTAAAAAGTTTGACGCCAAAAAGAAACCTCAAACCACTACAGATAAAAAATCTGAACCTAAAAAGTTCGATGCCAATAAGAAACCTTCGGGCAATTTCAGGGATAAACCGGCTTTTAGAAGAGAAAGTCCATTTTCTAAAAAAGCAAGACCAATTTCAGGAGAAGAAAGACCTACACCAAAACCAAAACAAGTTAAACAAGAAGATGGAGTTGAAGGCATCCGTTTAAATAAATACATTTCAAATTCTGGCATTTGTTCAAGAAGGGAAGCAGATGTTTATATTAAAGCAGGAAGCGCCACCGTGAATGGAAAACTGGTGACTGAAATGGGCCACATAGTGACGTTGGGCGATGAAGTTCGGTTTGACGGTTCTTTAATAAATCAGGAGCAAAAAAGATATGTGTTGCTGAACAAGCCAAAGAATTACATCACCACAATGGAAGATGATCGTGGACGAAAAACGGTGATGGAATTAATTGCAAGCGCCTCAAAAGAACGTATTTATCCTGTGGGACGATTGGACAGAAACACCACCGGACTGCTTCTTTTTACGAATGACGGCGAAATGGCGAAAAAACTGACACATCCAAAGAGCAATATTCAAAAAATATACCACGCAACGTTGGATAAAAAACTGGCGAACAGCGATCTAATCAAAATTTCTGAAGGTTTTATGTTAGATGAAAAACGCGTTATCGTTGATGACATTTCCTATGTTGTGAATCAGCCAAAAACGGAAGTTGGCGTTAAAATACATTCAGGAAGAAACCGAATTGTGCGCAGAATATTTGAACACTTTGATTACAGCGTCGTAAAACTAGACCGCGTAATTTTTGCGGGACTCACAAAAAAAGATTTGCCCCGCGGCCATTATAGGCATTTAACCGAAATGGAAATAAATACCTTAATGATGCTTTAAACTGCAAAAAACAAAAACCAAGAACGCTCTTGGTTTTTGTTTTTTAAAGATTTCTTTTCAATATTGAGTTAAATAATTTTTTCGTACTATTATTTTTTTATATTTGGCATTATCGAAAGAAGTAATTAAATACTATTTTATTTTTTTAAGTCTAAAATATAACTAATTTGTTATGAAGAGAATAATCGTAGATTATAAAAAGCTGACCTCAGAAATTCTTAATTTATTGGTTGAGAAATTTCCGGACGGCTACGGCATTAGGGACATAATTAGGTTTACCAACCATAAAGGACATTATGTTGAAGCTGTTGAAGTAGCAACAGAAGATACGATTTACTTAGTTAAAATTAGTGATGAGTTGGTGGATAGTATGGAAAATTTTTATGAAGAAGAGGAGGAAGAAGACATCATAGAAAGAGATTTAGAAATTGATCTTGATTTAAATTTAAAAGTGCCAATTGATGAAGGTGGTGATTTAGACAATGATGATAATGACGATTTGGATAATGATGAGAATTTTGATTTAGACAATGATGATGAAGATAATGATGATTACAATGATGAGGATATTGATGATGAAGATGATAAATAAAGATTACCAGTTTTTAAAATGAATTTTTACGGCTATTAGCTACATCAAGTAAACTTCTGTTTTGTTGTTAAGCCCTTTTCTGACCAACAATTTCCCAAACATACCCAACAGCTCGAATTTGTGTTTCGTTTCTTTTAAACGGACGAACTGACTGTATTTAAGATTAAACGCACTTAAAAAAGCTTATAAAGAAAAAACCCTTAAAAATCTTTTGATTTTCAAGGGTTTTAATCTTCTTGTGTGGTGCCTCCAGGAATCGAACCAGGGACACAAGGATTTTCAGTCCTTTGCTCTACCAACTGAGCTAAGGCACCATCGCTTTAGCGGATGCAAATATAAATTTATTTTTTAGACATATCAAAACAATTTAAAAAAATCTGTTGTATTTTTGAACTCTTTAATAAATAAGAATGAACTTAATTATAGATGTAGGCAATACCAGAATTAAAACTGCTGTTTTTGATGACAGCAAAATGATTCATAATGAAAGCCTTACCAATGATTCATTTGTTTCTGAAGCAAAAAAGATTATCAAAAAATACAAATGTACTAGCGCAATTATTTCTTCAGTTGGTTCCGTAAATAAATCTCAAATAGATGAATTGCGTGCAGAAATTAGCTTAATTGAACTAGATTACAACACAAAAGTTCCGTTTGTGAACAAATATGCCACGCCAAAAACCTTAGGCGTCGACAGAATTGCATTGGTTTCGTCGGCAATTTCAAAATACCCGAACAAAAATGTTTTAATAATTGATGCAGGAACCTGCATCACTTACGATTTTGTGAATAACGAAGGAAATTATTATGGTGGCGCAATTTCACCGGGATTACAAATGCGTTACAAAGCATTAAATGTTTTTACTGAAAAATTACCGTTGTTAGAGCCTTCAGAAAAATTTGAATTGCTTGGAAATTCAACCGAAACAAGCATTCATTCTGGCATCATTAATGGGGTTATAAATGAAATTGATGGGATTATTAAACAATATAGAAAAAAAAATACCGATTTAACAGTTGTTTTAACAGGTGGAGACGTAAATTTCTTGTCAAATAGATTAAAAAATGGCATATTTGCCAATCCTAATTTTTTGTTAGAAGGATTGAACACAATTTTGACTTATAATATATAATAAATGATTAAAAAAATAATAGTAGTAATAACACTATTTGTATCTATTGTCGGTTTTTCTCAAAAGAACAATACATCAGCTTATTCTTTTTTCGGAATTGGAGATAAAAATAACTCAAGCACTGTTGAACAATTAAGTATGGGAGGCATTGGGGTATCTTTAAATGAAAGTTATCATTTAAATTTTTTAAATCCTGCAGCCAATGCATCATTGAGATTCACTACGTATACAATGGCCATAGAAAATTTAAATAACAAAGCAAAAGACAGCAATGGCGAACAAAGTGCCTCTGCAACCTATCTTTCTTATTTGGCTTTAGGGTTTCCTATAGGTGAAAAAGGAGGAATGACCATTGGATTGTTGCCAAATTCTTCCGTGGGGTATTCGTTGGTCTCCAATGAATATGATGCTGCAAATAACATCACTGAAGCAACTCAATATATTGGTGAAGGCGGAACAAATAAAGTGTTTGTAAGTATTGGATACAAACCTTTTAAAAATTTCAGTGTTGGATTGCAGGGAAATTATATTTTTGGAAAAATTGAAAACAGCATCTTAAATCAGGTGAAAGATGCTTCTTTAGCAACAAAGTATCAAACCGTTTCTAATATAAAAGGACTAACTTTAAACGGTGGATTTCAGTATAAAGCAAAAATAAATAGTAAAACAGATTTCCTTTTTGGAGGAAATTTTGATTTTAACAATGAAATTGAAGCAACAGGCACAGAGCATTTATATTCAGTTTCGTTGGGAACATTTGAAAGCCCACGTGATACCATTTTAAGCACAGAAAGCACAGGGTTTTTGAAATCCCCTTTAAAAACAACATTAGGCATTGGTTTAGGAAGAGAAAATAAATGGTACGCAGGTGTTGATTATAGTTTTCAAAATGCATTAGAATTGGAAGGCGGCGTTTTTAATAATTATTCAAAAATTGACTACGACAAATACAGTAAAATAGCATTGGGAGGTTTTTATACCCCAAAATTTAATTCAATCACCAGTTACTGGGACAGGGTTACTTATAGGGCCGGAGTTAAATTTGAAAACACTGGATTGTTGGTTGATGCTTCAGGTAATAACACCGATTTTACTGCAATTGATGATTTTGGCATATCTTTTGGAGTAGGGTTACCAATGAGCAAGCAATTGTCCAATTTGAATATCGGATTTGAGATAGGAAAAAGAGGACAAACAGCCAAAGGCTTAGTACAAGAGAATTACGTTAATTTTCGATTGGGCCTTTCATTAAATGACAAATGGTTTAAAAAATTAGAAATATTTTAATTAAAAGAATAAAACGATGAGACAAATGAGACAAATTTTAGCTGTATTATTTTTTATAGTGTCAGCCCCGGTTGTTTTTTCACAAGCGGATGAAGAGTGTGTTGTAAAATACAACCTTTTTAAAGGCGATTACAGTGCAGGCAAATATGATGTTGCCTATGAAAACTGGTTATGGACAATGGATCATTGCCCAACCTTAACTGTAAATATTTACAAATTAGGTATTAAAATCGCCGAAAGTCGATTAGAGGCCGCCACAACTGAAGCTGATAAAACAGCTGCAATAAAACTTGTTGAAAGGGTTTATACCCAAAGATTGGAGCATTTCCCACAAGATTTAGCGCGAGTTTATAGTGACTTTGCAACCTTTAAAGATGCTCATGGTGCTTCAGAAGAAGAAGTATTTGTTTTATTGGAAAAATCTTTTAAAGCAGATCCAACCGATATTTCTGCAACTAACATCTACAGGTATTTTGATATTATCTTAAATAAATATAAAGACACAAATCCACAAAAAGTATTTGATACTTATGATGAAGTGGGTGAAGGTATTGAATTAAAGAGAGATGATTATGCAAAACAATTGGCGGTAATCAGCGCGAAAGATTCAACTACTTTAAGTGATAAGGATAAAAAAAGCAAAATAGCCATTGACCAAACTTTAAGCAATTTAGAACTTGTTGAAGCTGGATTAGATGCAAAATTATCTGCAATTTCTACTTGCGAGAACTTGATTCCTTTGAACAAAAAGTACTTTGAAGAAAATAAAACAAATGCTGTTTGGTTAAAGAGAGCAGTTTCAAGGATGTACAATAAAGAATGTACAGACGATGCTTTCTATGATGTATTGGTTGAAGCTTACGTTAAGGCAGATCCTTCTCCTCAGGCATCAGTATTTTATGCTGGTATCTTAATGAAAAATGGAGAAACCAACAAAGCAATGGAGTATTTCAAAAAAGCGATAGACCAAGAAACTGATTCTTACAGCAGAGCTAAATACGCATTAAGAGTTGCTGAAATATTGAGAAAAAAAGGAAGATTGGAAGAAGCCAGAAGCTATGCTTACAAAGCAATAGACTATCAACCAACATTGGGTAAAGCCTATTTATTAATTGCAAGTATGTATGCTTCAAGTGCCAACTCTTGCGGAACTGATGTAGTTTCTAAAAGAATGGTTTACGTGGCCGCTTTAAACAAAGCTTTAAAAGCAAAAGCCGTTGATCCAAGTATCAGTTCATTGGCAAATAGATTTATTGCAAGCTATGCTGATAACGTGCCAAGTAAAAAAGATTTATTTGTGGCAGGTGTACAATCAGGGTCTAGACATAAAATTGGATGTTGGATTAACGAAACAGTAATAGTTCCGTAAATTAGATTTAAAATATTAAAATTGATATATTTGTTGAATGACAAAATCAGTTGTTAATAATATAAAAGGCATTGCTGTGATTTTAATCACAGCAATGTTTTTTTCATGTACCAACGACGTAAAGGAGGTGCGCGATTTTTTGGCCGATAAAAATTTACCTATTGGAGAAGCCTATAAAATTAGCCATAAACACACTGATTCCGGACGCGTGGACATTAAAATGAAAGCGCCCGTAATGCTCGATTTCAGCAATAGGGAAAATCATCCTTATAATGAATTTCCGAAAGGAATAAAAATCACCACCATCGAAAAAAATGGAGATTCTGTTACCGTTGAGGGAGATTATGCCAAGAGTTTCAGGAAAACGCAGGTTTCCGAAATAAAAAACAATGTAGTCGTGTACAATTATGCCCAAAAAAATAAATTGGTTACTGAGCAAATTTATTGGGATCAAAAAACACATTACTTTTTTACCGAAAAAAAATTCGCCTTTTACACCTTAACAGATACCATTTATGGAACCGGTTTTGAATCAACGGAAGATTTAAAAACATGGTGGGTGAAAAATCAGAGTGGAGTGATAAACATTAAAGAATAAAAAGATGCAAAACCTTTGGAAAATATTTGAGTATGGGTATTTAATTATCGCCGTTGTATTTAGTGCAGATGCTGTAATGAGTTGGAATACTGAAAGAGAACACGCTTATTTGTCGGCTGGATTTTCAGTGTTGGCAGTTTTTATGTATTTTTTCAGAAGACGTTTCAGAAAAAGGAGGGAAACCCCTAACATTAAATAGTGGAAGTACAAATCCTTGTCATATTAATTTCAATACTGCTTTCCGGTTTTTTTTCCGGAATGGAAATCGCCTATATATCGGCCAATAAATTTCAAATTGAACTTCAAAAAAGGAAGGAGGGAATCACCTCAAAAATTGTTGGAAGATTAACCGCAAATCCATCAAAATTTATTACCACCATGTTGGTTGGTAATAACATTACCTTAGTAATTTACAGTTTTTTTATGGCTGAAATCATTGTCGAAAATTTACTCGGTTTTCAGTTAAATGATTTTTCGACTTTAATAATCCAAACCTTAATTTCAACGTTGATTATTTTGGTTACCGGCGAATTTTTGCCTAAAGCCATATTTCGAATTTATGCCAATGAAATGTTTTGGTTTTTTGCGCCTTTGGCTTACTTTTTTTACATCATACTTCATTTCATCACAGAATTTATCACATTGATTTCCGACTATTTGTTAAAAGCCTTTTTTAACACCACCAAAGATGTGAAACAAACCGAATTCAGCAAAGAAGAGCTTGGGAATTATATCACCAAACAATTGGAAAACAGCGATGATTTTGAAGAAGTTGATTCTGAAATTCAAATTTTTCAAAACGCATTGGAGTTTGGTACGGTAAAAGCACGCGAAATAATGATTCCCAGAACCGAAATTGTCGCTGTCGACATTAATGAGGATATTTCAAATTTGAAACAATTATTCATAGAAACCGGGTATTCCAAAATTTTGGTTTATGATGGTTCTTTAGATGATGTTTTGGGCTATGCAATTGCCTTTGAATTGTTTAAAAAACCAAAAGACATCAAATCCATTTTATTGCCGGTTGAATTTGTTCCTGAAAGCATGATGATTAACAATGTGCTAAACATTTTAATTAAAAAGAAGCGAAGCATATCAGTTGTGCTTGATGAATTTGGAGGAACCTCAGGAATCATCTCTATTGAAGATATTGTTGAAGAATTGTTTGGAGAAATTGTTGATGAACATGATACCGTGGATTTGTTGGAAAACAAGATTAATGACAGGGAATTTGAATTGTCGGCACGATTGGAAGTGGATTATTTAAATGAAACCTACGATTTAAACATCGAAGAAAATGAAGCCTATGAAACCTTGGGCGGATTCATAGTTTACCATAATGAAGACATCCCAAAAGAAAATGAAATCATTGAAATAAACAATTTACATTTTAAAATGTTGAAGGTAGATTCTTCCAAAATTTTGGAAGTTTATGTGAAAGTTTTAGATAAAGCTGATTAAAGTTTTTCAACTTCCAGAAATAACTTTTTTTTGCAATTAATAATAATTGTTTCACTTTCATAATTAAATACTAAATTGTATTTTCGCACACTGTAATAAAAGAAAATAACTATAGAAATGGCAATTTTATCAAAAATTAGAGATCGTTCAATGTTCCTAATCCTAATTGTAGGTTTAGCACTTTTTGCATTTGTACTGGATCCAAGCTCAATTCAGCAATTTTTCAGTTCAACCAAAGCAAACTCAATTGGGGAAGTGAATGGTGAAAATATTGACAGAGAGGAATTTGCGAAACTGGTAGAAAACTATAAATCGCAAAGTGGAGGAAGAGTATCACAAATGCAGGCGGTAAATGCCGTTTGGAATAATTTGGTTGGTGAAAAAATATTCCAAACTCAATTGGAAGAAGCCGGAATTGTAGTGGGTGAAAAAGATATTTGGGATGCCATGGTGGCATTGCCTGAAATTCAAAACTCTCCGCTTTTCCAAAATGAAGCAGGACTTTTTAATGAAGAAAAATTAAAGGAATATATCGCCAATATGAAAGCCGATGCCGAAGCTGGAAACAACCAGGCTTGGTTAAATTGGTTAGAAACCGAAAAAAGCATTAAGCAAAATTTGGAACGTCAGGCATACACCTCTTTGGTGTCTGCAGGTTTGGGCGCTTCATTAAAAGAAGGCGAGCGCGATTATTTATACCAAAATACTAAAATTGACGCACAATTTGTTTATGTTCCATACACAACAATTGACGACAATGCAGCGAAGGTTTCAAAAGAAGAAATTCAAGAATATTTAGAAAAAAATTCCAAACGATTTAAATCTGAAGCTACCCGTTCAATAGACTATGTAAAATTTGATATTGAGCCATCTAAAGAAGATGACGAAACTTCCAGAACGGAAGTGGCTAACTTTATTAATGACAGAGAGGAATTCAGCAGTGCCGCAAACGCCAAAGTTCAAATTTCCGGATTAAAAAATACCAGTAATTATGAGGCTTTTGTGAGTGATAACAGATCTGATTTGGCTCTTGATAACGGTTTCTATTATAAGAATCAATTGCCTGCAGCAGTTGCTGACACCATTTTTGGTGGTTCTGTTGGTGATATCGTTGGTCCTTATAAAGACAATGGTTACTACAAAATTTCAAAAATTGTAGACTTCGCACAATTGCCCGACTCTGTTAAATCAAGCCATATTTTGGTTCCTTATGCAGGCGCTGTAAGATCTGCTTCATTAAAATCAAAAGAAGACGCCAAAAAAACAGCCGACAGTATTTTTGCATTGGTTAAAACCGATAAAACCAAATATACTGAAATTGCCAATGAAATAAATAAGGATGGCAAAGGAGGCGAAATGGGATGGCTCAGAAAAGATCAGGCTTTTTCTGCTTCTTTCGATAAAGATTTTGCTAACTATATTTATAAAAATCCGGCGGGCAGTATGGCTGTTGTTGAAACCGCATTTGGATTTCATGTGATTAGAATAGATGAACAAAAAAAATCGGAAAAAGCGGTAAAATTGGCTTCTTTTGCTCGTTTGATAAATCCTTCTGAGGTTACTGAAAATACAATTTTTGAAAAAGCGGAAACCCTTGCAGCGAATTTGGAAAATGGCCAAAAATTAGATGACTTGGCCAAGAAAGAAAAATATGCCGTTCAAACTGCTCAAAATCTTAAAGTATTGGATGAAATCATTCCTGGTTTAAATGAGCAACGTGCAATAGTTCTTTGGGCATTTGCCAAAGAAAGAGAACTTGGTGATTCTAAACGTTTTGATGTTGATATAGCCGGTAAAAGAGGTTATGTAGTGGTGGTGCTTAAAGCCAAAACCGAGAAAGACGGATTGGTGGTTAGTGCAGATATTTTGTCGAAAATTCAACCTGAATTAATCAACAAGAAAAAGGCGACTATGATTAAAGCAAAAATTAAAGGTACTACTTTAGAAGAAATTGCAAAAAACACCAGTACAACTGTTAATGCATCTTCAAATGTAACTTTGCAAAATCCATTATTATCTGGTGTTGGAAACGAACCTTCAGTGGTTGGTGCAATGTCTACCGTTAAATTAAACGAAGTTTCAAAACCAATAGATGGCGCTATGGGTGTGTTTGTGGTTAAAGTTGTTAAACGCGACACTCCTGTGAAATTGGACAATTATGAAATGTTTCGCAATAGAATAATAGACAATTTGAAAGCAAGATCGTTCCAGTTATTTCAAGTGTTGGAAGAAACTGCCGAGATAAAAGATTTTAGAGGCGACTACTATTAATCATAATAATAGATAAAACAAAAAAAGCGAGCTTTAAGTTCGCTTTTTTTGCTTTTTATCCAAACCTTAGCCCCTTTCTCTGCTGGTAAACTTTCCGAAAGAAAGGAAATTTGATTAGAAATAAGCAAAGTATTTACAATAAAAAAGCGAGCATTGGCTCGCTTTTTATAACTTTAAAGTTTTGACAGTTAACAGTTAACAGTTAACAGTTAACAGTTAACCGTTCATAGAGATTAAAAACTCATCGTTTGAAGTGGTGTATTGAATTTTGCTTTTAATGAATTCCATAGCTTCTACCGGATTCATATCAGCCAAATATTTTCTAAGTATCCACATACGTTTCACAGTTTTTGGATCTAACAATAAATCATCTCTTCGTGTGCTCGATTTAACAAGATCAATCGCCGGATAAATTCTTCGGTTGGCGATATTTCTTTCCAATTGAAGCTCCATATTACCGGTACCTTTAAATTCTTCAAAGATAACCTCATCCATTTTTGAACCTGTTTCAGTTAATGCTGTGGCAATAATGGTTAATGAACCTCCGTTTTCGATATTTCTCGCAGCGCCAAAAAATCGTTTTGGTTTGTGCAATGCATTGGCATCAATACCTCCCGATAAAATTTTACCTGATGCAGGCGCAACGGTATTATAAGCACGGGCCAAACGCGTGATGGAATCCAATAAAATAACCACATCATGTCCGCATTCAACCAAACGTTTTGCTTTTTCCAAAACAATATTGGCAACTCTTACATGTTTTTCTGCAGGTTCGTCAAATGTTGATGCAACAACTTCTCCTTTTACACTTCGTTGCATGTCTGTTACCTCTTCAGGTCTTTCATCGATCAAAAGAATAATTTGATAAACTTCCGGGTGATTTGAAGCAATTGAATTCGCAATATCCTTTAGCAACATTGTTTTCCCTGTTTTAGGTTGCGAAACAATCATTCCTCTTTGACCTTTTCCTATCGGACAAAATAAGTCCATAATTCTTGTGGAAAGTGTGCTGTTTTTTCCTGCCAGATTAAATTTTTCCTGCGGAAATAAAGGCGTCAAATGTTCAAATGAAACACGGTCCCTAACTACATTCGGATTTAATCCGTTTATTTTTGAAACGCGTATTAACGGAAAATATTTTTCACCTTCTTTTGGTGGCCTAACCACACCTTTTACGGTATCACCAGTTTTTAAACCAAATAGTTTAACTTGTGATTGCGATAAATATATATCATCTGGTGAGGAAAGGTAATTGTAATCAGAAGAACGTAAAAAACCATAACCATCTGGCATCATTTCTAAAACGCCTTCACTTTCAATAATGCCGTCAAATTCATAATCAGGATCTCTAAAGCGGTTTCCCGGTTTGCGCGGCCCTTTTTCTCTTTGTTGGTTTGCTTGCTGATTTCCTTGTTGATTTGGTTGTTGGCCTCCTTGTTGGTTGCCTTGTTGTTTGGGTTGCTTATTTTGCTGTTTAGGCTGGTTTTGTTGAGGTCTTTCCAGTTCTATGTCGGCACTGTCAATAATATTGGTTTCAATGCTTTCAGGCTGGCTCTCAAATTCAATTTTTGGCTGCTCAAGTCTCGCAGCTTTTTTAATGGCTACTTTTACCACACCGGTTTTAACTGCAGGAATTTCGACAGTTTCAGTCTCTGTAATATCAACTGGGGTTGCCGGTGCAATTTTTATGGCTTTTTTAAATGGTTTTTTTACCGTGGTGGCTTGTGGTGGATTTACTGCTTCTTGTTCAACTTTCAGAGTTTGAACAGCGGCAAAAAGTTCTGGCGCTTTTTCTCTTTGTGGTTGTGAAGCAGGAAGGTTTTTATTTGTTTTTGGTGAATTGACTTTTAAAACGATTCGTTTGCGTTTAGGTTTGTCGTCATCAGATAAAGTCTCGTTTTTTGCAGGTGCTTGTGGAACAGCGGCTTGAATATCTAGAATTAAATAAACCAAATCCAGTTTTTTTAATTGACTAAACTTCTTTGCTCCAACGGTTTTAGCAATCTCTTGTAATTCTAAAAGAGATTTATCCTTTAGTTCGGAAATTTCAAACATTATGTAAATATGTAATAATTGTTAGTGAATAAATGTTTTTATCTTATTAAATTAAGAATTTCATTTTGAGTTAATCTGGGTGGTGATTAGTTTTAGTTGTAGGTCCTGTATTCTATTATGTGGTAGGACATTGCAAATATATAAATTTATTTTAGATACTAATCTTTTAATCATTAAAAATAAAACGTATTTTTGCTGGCAATTGGTATAAATATGATTCAAAGAATTCAATCGATATATTTATTAATTGCCACAGTGCTGTCTGGAGGACTCATTTTTCCTCTTAATTTATGGATCACTGAGCAAGGAACCGAATTTTACGCATTGGATTCACTAAGTTCAGACAATTTAGTATTGGCAAGTGTTTTTGTATTGTTCATGGCATCTTCCTTACTAACGCTCATTACAATTTTTCAGTTCAAAAAAAGACAATTGCAATTTGTTTTAGGGCGATTAACAATTTTGATTAATTTTATTTTAGTAGGCATACTCGTGTATTTTGCGCAAAATTTATCTGGAGAAATGCAAGTTTCTGAGAAGGGTATTGGGTTGCTCATACCTATTTTTACTATTGTTTTTGTGGCTTTGGCCAACAAAGCGATAAAAAAGGATGAGGAACTCGTGAAATCTGTGGACAGATTGCGATAAACCTATAATCTTTGTATATTTAGTGTGCTAAAACCATTTCAATTTATTTTGAAATGGTTTTTTGGTTTTTAGTACACAATGCCAATAATATTATTTTGGGCTTGCCCGCCTTTTCTGTGGGCGTTCCCCTGCGGGACGGGCTTTCACTACTCGCTTCCCGTGAAAAACGGGAGAGCTCAAACATACCGTTCAATCCCTAACGCGGCTTTAATTATTAATTAAAACCATTAGCCTTTTAACATTTGACTTTTCAATTTTTAGGAACGCTTTTCCAGTTCTATAATTTCCAAATTGGTGATATTGTCTTCATTAATTTCAAACCGAAGCATGGTTCTTACTGTGTGAAATCCGTATTTTCCTGCGGCTCCCGGATTCATATGAAGCATATTCAGTTTCTTGTCGAACATCACTTTTAAAATATGTGAATGCCCGGTAATAAATAATTTTGGCGGATTTGCAGCCAGTGCTGACTTAACTCTCGGATTGTAATTATGGGGATAACCGCCAATGTGCGTCATCCAAACAGCAATTTTTTCAATTGTAAATTTGTTGTCTAAAGGAAATTCGGCCCTCATTATTGAATCGTCTATGTTTCCGTAAACTGCCCGCAATGGCTTTAACTTTTTCAGGGCATCAACCACTTCAAAAGAGCCAATATCGCCCACATGCCAAACTTCATCGACCTGTTTTACAAATTTTAAAATTTGATCGTCAATATAACCGTGAGTATCAGAAAGCAATAAAATCTTTTTCATGATTTGTGAAATTAGTAACTCACAAATATGGCGTATATTTGCAAGGCACAAAAATAGCATTTCAATTGAGATATTTTATCAAATTAGCATATAAAGGAACCAATTACCACGGATGGCAAGTGCAGCCCAACGCAATCACGGTTCAGGAATTATTGACCAAATCATTTTCAACCGTTTTAAGAATCCCGGTTGAAATAGTTGGCGCCGGAAGAACTGACACCGGTGTTCATGCAGAAGAATTTTATGCGCATGTGGATATTGAAAATGAATTTAAGGCGGAAGAAATTATTTATAAAGTGAATGCTTTGCTGCCAGATGATATTGTTGTTTATAATATTTTAAAAACAGCCGAAAATGCCCATGCACGTTTTGATGCCGCCAGCAGAAGCTATGAATACCGTATTTTTTTAGGTAAAAATCCGTTTTATACGGAAACTGCTTGGCAATTTCTCACAATAAAGTTGGCTATTGAAAAAATGAATGAGGCAGCTAAAATGTTAGAAACATACACCAATTTTAAGTGTTTTTCCCGTTCAAATACCGATGTAAGAACCTATAATTGCCAGGTGACGCATGCCGAATGGAAACAAACAGGTCAGATGTTGGTTTTTCATATTACGGCCGATCGGTTTTTAAGAAATATGGTAAGGGCAATTGTGGGAACATTAATAGAAATAGGAAAAGATAAAATGACTTTAGCGGAGTTTAAAACAATCATTGAAAGTGAAAACAGGAGCAACGCCGGACCTTCTGCGCCATCTCAAGGATTATTTTTAACGAATGTAACCTATCCAAAAACAATTTTTAACCATGAGCAGTAAAGTTAGCGGAAAGGCTTTTGACGTAAAAATTTTCAATCGTTTATTAGGCTTTTCAAAAAAATACCGAATGCAATTTTTTATAGGAACTTTTTCGGCAATATTATTGTCGTTGGTTTCTGTCGCAAAACCTATCTTATTGCAGGAAATAGTCAATATTTATTTTAAAAACAAGGACAAGGAAGGCATCCTGTATTTTTCGCTGTTAATGGTTGTTTTTTTAATAGCGGAAGTTTTATTGCAATTTATTTTTATTTACAAGGTAAATTGGCTGGGACAACATATTATAAAAGACATAAGAGTGCAATTGCAAAAACACATGCTGCAATTTAAAATGACCTATTTCGACAATTCTTCCGTTGGTAAATTGGTAACGCGTTTGGTTTCTGATACAGAAACAATTGCGCAATTTTTCGGACAGGGATTGTTTATGATTATCAGTGATTTGTTAAAAATGCTGGTGGTGGCCATTGTGATGTTATGGATGAATTGGAAAATGGCTTTGATTGCTTTTATTGTACTTCCTGTTTTAATATATGTCACAAAATTATTTCAAATCGCCATAAAAACAGCTTTTCAGGAAGTGCGGATTCAAGTGGCAAATTTAAATGGTTTTGTTCAGGAGCGCGTTACGGGAATGAAAATTGTTCAGCTGTTTAATCATGAAAAGGTTGAATATGAGAAATTTGTCAAAATTAATGACCTGCACAAAAAAGCAAATATTAAAACCGTTTGGTATTATTCTATTTTCTTTCCAATAGCCGAAATTTTATCATCCATTTCTGTCGGATTGCTGGTTTGGTATGGAGGATTGGATATCGTAAATAACGGAACCACTGAAATAGGGCAAATCATTGCATTTATTATGATGTCCCAAATGTTATTCAGGCCATTGAATCAAATTGCCGATAAATTTAATACACTGCAAATGGGAATGGTGGCAGGAGATAGGGTTTTTGAGATTATGGACACGAAAAATCAAATTGCCAAAACAGGTGATTTGGAAGCGAAAAGTTTCAAAGGTGATATCGAATTTAAAAATGTGCGTTTTAGTTATAATAAAGGGGAAGAAGTTTTAAAAGGAATTTCATTTAAAGTAAATGCAGGTGAAACCGTTGCCATTGTTGGCGCAACAGGAGCCGGAAAATCTACCATCATCAATTTGGTTAACCGTTTTTATGAAATTGATGAAGGCGAAATTTGTATCGACAATACAAACATTTTACAATATACCTTGGCTTCTTTAAGAAGTCAGATCGCCGTTGTTTTACAGGATGTTTTTTTATTCTCCGATTCCATATATAACAACATTGCATTAAGTGACGAATCAATAACTTTGGAACAAGTTATAGACGCTGCCAAAGAAATTGGCATTCACGAGTTTATTATGAGTTTGCCCAACAATTACCAATACAATGTAAAGGAACGTGGCGGAATGCTGTCGACCGGGCAACGTCAGTTAATCGCTTTCTTGCGCGCTTACGTAAGCAAACCAAGCATATTGATATTGGATGAAGCAACATCCTCCATAGATTCTTATTCAGAAAAATTGATTCAGCAGGCGACAGATAAAATTACCCGTCACCAAACATCAATAATTATAGCGCACAGGTTAACAACCATTAAAAATGCAAACAGAATTATTGTGATGGATAAAGGTAAAATTATGGAACAAGGTTCACATATGGAATTGCTCGAGAAAAACGGTTATTACAAAACACTTTACGATATGCAATTCGCCAGTGAAGCAGTTTAATATTTTAATTGTTTGTTATTAATTTTGCAAGAGAATTAGCCAAGGTCATATCTAATGATTTCAATAAGTTCCTGGGTGTTTTTAAACAACACAAATTCCCCGTCTCTTATATAAGATATTTTGCCTGTTTCTTCTGAAACAACCAAACAAAGCGCATCGGTTTTTTCGGTGATTCCTATCGCGGCTCTGTGGCGTAATCCAAATCGGGCCGGAATATTTTTTGCGGAAAGCGGCAAAACTACCCTGGTGGCAATAATAAAGTTATCCTTAATAATTACAGCGCCGTCATGTAAGGGACTGTTTTTATAGAAAATACTTTCCAATATTGGCTGGTTTACTTCTGAATTCATTTTATCACCGGTAGCTTTTACAAAATCTAAATTATGGGTTCTCTCCAAAACAATTAAAGCGCCAGTTTTTACAGCCGACATTGTTGCGCAGGCTTTAACAATGGTTTCAACATCCATCGTAATGTATATTTCATTCTTTAAAAAGCTGATTTGTTTTAAAAAATTTCGTCGGTTCGTGAAATTTGTGGAACCCAGCATCAACAAAAATTTTCGTACTTCGGGCTGAAAAACAATAAGTATGGCGATAGCTCCCAAACTTATGAGCGTTCCTAACAATCCGCTAAGCATTTCCATTTGAAGCGCCTGCGTTATTTTCCAAATAATAACAATGAGTCCAATACCAATAAAAATATTTATGGCAACGCTTCCTTTTAGCAATTTATACACATAGTAAAGCAGTGTAGCCACTAAAACGATATCTAAAATATCAAGAAAATCAAAGTTTAAGAAATCGAGCATTCAATTTGTTTTTGTAAAAATAGGAAAAAAGATGGCATAATTAACAGTTAATTGGGCCAACAAGCCTAAACTTTATTTTTGTTAAAAATAAATTCGTTGTGATTTATTAAAATGTTTTTAGTGCCAATTGCATGAATGATGGTTCTGTAAAATAAATAATCCTGATACAGCAGGTTTTGATTAAAATTTAAATGCAATATCGGTTTTTTGTTTTCTAAAGTAATTGCTAAAATCGCCGAGAGTGCAGTTTTAAAATTAGATTTGTCAGTTTCAACCTCATTAATCCAAATTTTGTTTTTGTTGAAGAACAGGTTTATATTGTTGTAATTGAGATAATCGTTCTTATGGGTTTCAATAAATTGTTTTGATGATAAACCATCATTTATAAAAGTGACGCCGTCAAATGCTAAAAATGAAAGCTTCTTTGAAATCGTGTCCGAATAACTAAAATAATCGTGCATTCCTTTTTCTGAATGCATGGAATTTGCATGTTTGTCCTGCAAGGTTATTATGGAAGGGATGATTGTTTTTAAAGGCAAACGCTTGTCGATATTATAGATCCAGTGCGTGGTGCTGATTGTGTTTTTTCTGTTAACAACAGCAATGGTGTCGTTATTTTTAACTTCAAAAAAAAGCCAGACCTGTGAATGGTTTTGTATTTCCTGAATCCCTTTTTCGCCTAAAGTCGGTATTTTCACTTCTTTTTTTACGCAACTAAACATAATAAATGGAAGGACCAACAGTGCTATTTTTCTCATGGTTTACTGTTTAGCAATTCAACAATTTTTACAGCTTCAACAGCTTCTTTTACGTCATGAACCCTTAAAATAGAAGCTCCGTTAAGCAGTGCGACGGTATTTGCGGCAGTTGTTGCATTTAGGGCAGTTTCCGCAGTAATTCCCAAAGGTTTGTAAAGCATTCCTTTTCTTGACATTCCCACAAGCATTGGTGCTTCAAGTTTTTTGAACAAATCTAAATGTTTTAATAATTGATAATTATGGCTAACGGTTTTTCCAAAACCAAATCCCACATCGGTTATAATATCATTTAAGCCAAGTTCATGCAATTCGCCTATTTTTTTAGAAAAATAGTAAAGCAAATCACTCACAACATCATTATAGATTGGTTTTTTTTGCATATTTTGAGGCGTGCCCTGCATATGCATCATAATATATGGAACCTGAAGTTTGGCAATTACGGGAAACATATTTGTATCCATATCGCCAGCCGAAATATCATTAATAATGCAGGCGCCGTGATGTATGCATTGATTGGCAACTTCACTTCTGAAGGTGTCTATAGAAATTAAAATTGCTGGAAATTCGCTTTTTAAAAGCTTAATCACAGGTAAGATTCTGTTTAATTCTTCTTCTTCTGAAATATGTTTTGCGCCCGGACGCGAGGAATATGCGCCAACATCTATAAATGTGGCGCCTTCATTCAGCATTTTTTCAACCTGATTCACAATAGAAGTTGAATCTTTGTATTTTCCGCCGTCAAAAAAGGAATCGGGCGTACAATTTAAAATCCCCATTACTTTTGGAGACGACAAGTCGATTAATGTTCCGTTGCAATTAATGCTCCCCATTATTTCACTATTTTATTAATTACTTTGGTCATTTCAGGAGCTTTGTAATTAAACATTTGAGAAATTAAATCGGGAACAGATTCGCTGATGATCAGCATTTCTTTGTTCGATTGTTTCAGGTAACCTTCTGTTACCATCACATCGAGCTGTTTAATTAAGTGATTAAAAAATCCGTTGGTGTTTAAAATCCCGACAGGTTTGGTTTCAATGCCAAGCTGCCCCAAAGTTAAGGCTTCAAAAATTTCATCCATTGTGCCAAAGCCGCCCGGCAACGCGATATAACCATCAACCAATTTGCTGATTTTCATTTTGCGTTTGCTCATGGTTTTGGTGACAATCATTTGTGTAATTTTTGTATGGGCAACTTCCTCGTGGCGCAACAATCCTGGGATAACGCCTATGACTTCTCCGTTTTTTTCAAGAATGGTATCGGCTAAAATTCCCATCATGCCAATTTTTCCGCCTCCGTAAACAAGGCCAATATTATTTTCAATAAAATGATTTCCAAGTTTAATGGCTTCATTTCTATAAATCTCATTAAATCCGATACTTGAACCACAAAAAACAGCGACTTTTTTCATCTAAATTTTAATTTGCTGACCCATTTTTTCACTATATTTATGATAGCAGTCAAAGGTTTCGGAGTTTAAATGTCCGTTATAAACCTTCTTGGGAAAAAATTGTTTTTAATTCGTTAAATTTGTTCGAAATTTACGGAAATAATTAAAAGTATATGCAACAAACTTCAAAACAATATGATGCGGTTATTGAAAAATGCCGTTCATTGTATATAAATAAATTGAAAGATTATGGAAGTGCCTGGCGCATATTACGATTACCGTCTTTAACCGATCAAATTTTTATTAAAGCACAGCGCATTCGGCAATTGCAGCAAAATTCAACAAGAAAAGTAGATGAAGGGGAAGTTTCTGAATTTATGGGAATTGTTAATTATTCGGTAATGGCTTTAATACAATTGGAAAAAGGCGTCGCGGAACAACCAGACTTGTCTGCTGAAGAAGCCATAAATTTATACGACCGGCATGTGGCAATCACCAAAAGTTTGATGGAAGACAAAAACCATGATTATGGAGAAGCCTGGCGCGATATGCGCGTAAGTTCATTGACCGATTTAATCCTCCAAAAACTGTTGCGCGTAAAGCAAATTGAAGACAACAAAGGAAAAACCATTGTTTCTGAAGGAATTGACGCCAATTACCAGGACATGATAAATTATGCTGTTTTTGCTTTAATTCACCTTAAAGAATCTGACTAATATGAAAATTTTAACCTTAATTTTTAGACTCATTGTTTCTTTTACCTTTATTTTTTCTGGCTTTGTGAAATTGGTGGATCCTTTGGGTTCTTCGTATAAATTTCAGGAATACTTCAGTTCCGATGTGTTAAATCTAGAATTTTTGATTCCCTACGCATTGCCATTTTCAATTTTCCTGATTATGGCCGAATTGCTGTTGGGCGTGATGTTGTTGTTAGGTTATTTGCCAAAGTTCACGGTGTGGAGTTTGTTTTTTATGATCCTAATATTTTTGTTTTTAACCTGGTATTCCGCCTATTTTGATAAAGTGCTCGATTGCGGTTGTTTTGGCGATGCCCTAACACTGTCGCCCTGGGATACTTTTTATAAAAACGTGGTGCTGTTGGCTTTTATTTTGGTATTGCTTTTTACAACAAAACATATTCGCCCGTTGTTAAGTCTGACTTTTGCAAAATGGGCAACTTTTTTATCGTTCTTCGCCTTTCTTTATATCACCTATCACGTATTGGTTCATTTGCCAATCATCGATTTTAGGCCTTATGCCATCGGTAAAAATATTCCCGACGGAATGAAAGCTACAGGTCCTGAATTGCCGCCGATTCACGATTTTTATTTAGAGAGCAATGACGGGAAAAATTTAACCGATTCCGTGTTAAAAGAAGACAAAGTGATGCTTATTGTGGCGTATAATCTGGATAAAAGCGACCGAAAAGGGTTTCCGAAAATAAAGACGATGACCGATCAAGCCTTGAAAAATGGTTATAAAATATATTTGTTAACGGCTTCTTTGGAAGAAGATTTTTTAGGCATAAAAGATGAATTTGACTTGAATTTTGAAATGTTGTTTTGTGACGAAACCACTTTAAAAACAATCATTAGGGCAAATCCGGGAATTGTAACCCTGCAAAAAGGCACCGTAACCGGCAAATGGAATTGGATAGATGCGGATGAAGTATTTGCCAATTAATTATTAGAAACTTAAAACCGACAACTTTTAACATGTCAACTTATTAATATGAAGCAGGCTTTAATGGTATTTGTAGGAGGCGGTTTTGGAAGTGTGGCCAGATATTTTTTGGGGAAATGGTTAAACAATATTGAAAATTACTTTCCTGTCGGCACCTTGTTGGCGAATGTGCTTGGAAGCTTATTAATGGGCTTTCTAATTGGTTACTTGTCCAAATCTTCGAATATAACAGAAACACAGTCCTTATTATTGGCCACCGGTTTTTGTGGCGGATTTACAACTTTTTCCACTTTTGCTTATGAAAATCAGCTGTTTCTGAAGAATGGCGATTATGTAAGTTTTTTATCCTACACTTTAGGAACCTTAATTTTAGGTTTTTTAGCCGTTTTTTTAGGTTTGTATTTTTCAAAACTTCTTTAAGAACGCTTTTCTTCAATTTCATAAGTAAGAAATACAGCTTCTTTTTATCATAAAAATTATTTTTGGCGCGCACACCCCCAAAATTTAGGGGTGTGTTGTCATATATTCTATATTTAAAAACACCACCCCCTAAAAACTAGGGTAGAAATCTTAATAAACTTCAAAATATTTTGAATACCCCATAAAAAAATGGGGGTAAATTAAAAATATTCATAAAAATAACAGATACACCCCATTAAAATTTGGGGGTAAGGAATTATATATATATTTTTGACCCGAAATCAATCAAAAAATCAATTTATTATGAAGAAAATTGAAGCAATTATCAGAAAATCAAAATTTGATGAAGTAAAAGAAGCCCTGCATCGAATTGAAGTCAACTTTTTTAGCTACTGGGATGTAACGGGAGTTGGAAATGAAAAGGAGGGGCATGTGTATCGCGGCGTGGGTTATAGCACTTCCGACATTCAGCGCAGATTTTTATCCATTGTTGTTTCCGATCCATTTTTGGACAGAACCGTTGAGGCAATTCTTACAGCGGCCTTTACCGGAGTTACCGGAGATGGTAAAATATTTGTTTCGGATGTTGAAGAAGCATATAGAATCAGAACTAAAGAAACGGGTGCCGACTCATTAAAATAAAAACAAAATTAACTTTTACATTATGGAAAATACACTATTTACGATTAACAATGTTTGGATGATGATGTGCACTGCACTCGTATTTTTGATGCACTTGGGCTTCTCATTGTTAGAAATTGGGTTAACCAGACAAAAAAACACCATTAATATTTTATTTAAAAACGTATTTATTCTTTCGGTTGGCGTGGTACTTTATGCTTTGGTCGGATTTAATTTAATGTATCCGGGCTCATTTATCTACGGTATTTTGCCCGATCATTTTTTCTCTTTATTCGGACTGACAGTGCCTGAAAACGGATTAACTTCAGAATACAATGTCGGATATACTTACTGGACTGACTTTTTATTTCAGGGAATGTTTGCCGCTACCGCAGCAACCATCGTTTCTGGTGCAGTTGCTGAACGCGTAAAATTGGGTTCATTTATGATTTTTACCATTTTTTATGTCGGACTTGTTTATCCAATCACTGGATCCTGGAAATGGGGTGGAGGCTGGTTAAATGACCTTGGGTTTTATGATTTTGCCGGTTCAACTTTGGTGCATTCTGTTGGCGGCTGGGCTGCATTTATCGCTGTTTGGTTATTGGGAGCACGAATTGGGAAATTTAATAAAGATGGTTCTGTTGGCGCAATTCCCGGCCATAGTATTCCGTTGGCAACTGCGGGTGTGTTAATTTTATGGTTGGGCTGGTTCGGATTTAACGGAGGTTCGGTGCTTTCTGCAGATCCAGGTAAAACTTCCCTGGTGTTGGTAACAACCTGTTTGGCCGCAGCATCAGGTGGATTGAGCGCATTATTGGTGTCCTTATTCAGAAACAAACAATATGATTTATCGATGTTCCTAAATGGATTGCTTGGCGGTTTGGTTGGGATTACGGCTGGAGCCGATATGATGAGCGTCACCGACTCCATTGTTATTGGAATTATCGCAGGTATCCTGATTGTTTTGGGTGTTGGATTTGTGGACAAATTAAAACTCGACGATCCTGTTGGTGCAATTCCGGTTCATTTAATTTGTGGAATTTGGGGAACATTGGCTGTGGGAATTTTTGGTGAAATGGCAAGTTTGGAGCAATTGGGCAAACAAGCCATAGGCGTTGTTGCAATCGCAGCATTTTGTATCACATTTGCTTTCATCATATTAATTATTTTAAAGAAAACCGTTGGAATTAGGGTTTCTGAGGAAGAAGAGCAAGAAGGATTGGATATTCACGAACATGGAATGGATGCCTACCCAGATTTTCGTTTAAACCAACATTAATAAGTCTGAAAATGAGTGGCTTATTTTATTAAGCCACTTAATTTCCTCTAATTTTTTAAGAATTTGGCTTGGGTGATAGTTCACTCATTAGATAAAGTATTGCCAAAAAATATCACTGACAAATAAACATTAGAATGATGAAAACAATTAAAAGAACATTATTATTACTGGTTGCCATATGCTCATTAAGTCCGATGAATGCACAAGAAGAACCAAAGACCAAATTTGATGTGGGTGTGGATTTTGCCAGCCGATATGTGTGGAGAGGTCTCGAATTTTCCGATTCGCCGGCAGTGCAGCCTTATGCAGAACTAACCTCGGGCAATTTCACGCTTGGCGCCTGGGCTTCTTATGAAACCGGCGGGCAAGTGGTTGGACAAGAATTGGATTTGTATGCAAGTTATGCTTTTGGACCCGTTTCATTGGGATTCATTGATTATGCATTTCCCGTAGACGGCGCTTCAGACGGGTATTTTAAAATGCAAAATCACGTTGGGGAAGCAACATTAAGTTTTGACGGTGTTGAAAAATTTCCTTTAACGTTTTTGTTGGGTGTCAATGTTTACAATGATGATAACAATTCAATTTATACTGAATTGGGTTACCCTTTCAAAATTGGAGAAACAGAAATGAAACCTTTTATTGGGGCAGGAAATGAAATATATACCACAGACGGGGAATATAAAGTTTCCAACTTTGGACTTTCAGCCTCGAAAGCCATTAAAATTACAGACGCATTTAGTTTAGGCGTATCCGCATCAGCCATTTTTAATCCGGATACAGATGATGCTTACTTGGTATTTGTGATTTCTTTATAAAAAGAATAGTTATTGGTTAATTATTATATTAAGGTTTGCCTGTCCAGGGTGTACAAAAACTGGGCAGGCTTTTTTAGCTTTATTTATAGGCTTTTACCCCAACAGGAATGGCAACAGGCAAATTATTTTCTGAGGGCGGAATTGGACATGAAAAGGTGTGATTGTAGGCGCAATAAGGATTGTATGCCTTGTTGAAATCGATACGAATTGTTTTGCTGCCTTCTTTAGGAATTTCTAAATCTATAAAACGTCCACCTCCATAAGTGAGCGTTCCGTTTGTGGCATCGTTAAAAGGCAAGAATAAATGCTCGGCATATTCAACCGTGATCATCAATTCCTGACTTTGATAAATGCTCAACGCCATTTTTTTTCCATTCAAGGTAAAATGTGCAATGCCGTATTTCCGGTACAATGGCAAACGGTCGGTAGTTGTTTGCATCTCAAATATGGGCGTGCCTGGCGTTAATTCAAAATCGGCTTCAATATTGTAATTTTCGTCAATATCAAAAAATTCCAAAGCTTTAAATGTTTTCAGGCCTTCTTCAGTTAAAGGAGACGTTGCCGCATCGGCAAATTCTCTGTTTAATTCATATTGAAATAGCTTGATTTCATTTTCATGGGTTGCATCTTTTTTTTCACAACTAAAAAAAACAAGAGCGACAAGCATACTTAGGAAATATTTCATTTTTAAAAAATTTATTTCCAAAAATACAGAATATTGTTTCAAAAAAGGACTTAAAGCGCCTAAAATTTGAAGTGCCTAAAGTTAAACAATAGCTTAAAAATGTATTTTTTTGAACTAAAACATCAAGACTTTTTGGTATAAAATATTTATGGAAATTAAAAATCTGCATTGACACAAATTTTTGTAATTTTGATAAATACCTGATGCATCATGGAAAATTAGTAATTTTCATGGGTTGAATCCGACTTAGAGTCGGGTTTTTTAATTTTGAAATGTGGGTGAAATGATGGGATTTTTTAAACCTAAGCAGCGGTAGGAAGAATTTTGAATGATGAATTCTAGCTGCGTTAGGGATTGAACGGTGTGTTTGATCGCTTTTTTAGTTGTTTTTCACAACTTAAAAAGGCGAGTAGTGAAAGCCCGACCCGAAGGGGAACGCCCAAATTTTAAAATTATTTTTTAAGCTGTCATAAAAATTATTAAGATAAAAAATGTTAAAAAGAACATTCAGTAGTTACCGGGATTCATTTAGCGGACTGTCGAAAGAAGTTTGGTGGCTGGCGTTGATTACCTTTATAAATAGGGCAGGGACGATGGTAATTCCGTTTTTGTCCTTGTATTTAACCGCCGAAATGCACTTAACTTTGTCGGAAGTAGGCTGGATTATGACTTGTTTTGGCTTGGGTTCTTTGTTGGGTTCTTGGCTTGGCGGAAAACTGTCCGATAAAATTGGCTTTTACAAGGTTATGTTTTTCAGTTTGTTAATCACCGGGATTTCATTTATTGCCTTGCAGTTTGTGCATACATTTTTGGGTTTTGCCATTGGCATATTTCTTACCATGACTTTTGCCGATGCTTTTAGGCCGGCTATGTTTGTGTCACTTAAAGCATACAGCAAACCTAAAAATCAGACAAGATCGCTAACATTAATTCGATTGGCCATTAATTTGGGCTTTTCGTTCGGACCATTTTTTGGCGGATTGATTATTGCCGCCATAAGTTATTCCGGACTTTTTTGGGTGGATGGGATTACCTGCATCGCGGCAATTGTGGTGATGAAAGTTGTGTTGAAGGAAAAAAAGATCAAAGTTGATAAATCAATCATCATTGTTGAAAAGGAAAACAAAATAACCTCAGTTTACAAAGACAAACCGTACTGGTTGTTTTTAATGATTATATTTTTGATGGGCTTTGTGTTTTTGCAATTATTCACCACCATGCCTTTATTTTATAGGGAAGTTCACGGGATGACGGAAGTTCAGATTGGTTTGCTGATGTCGGTAAACGGATTCTTGATCTTCTTGTTCGAAATGCCTTTGATTCATTATATCGAAAAAAAATTATTGGACCGAATGAAAATAATTACCTGGAGTTTGGTGTTATTGTCATTGAGTTATTTGGTTTTAAACACCAGTTCTTGGGGCGGTATTTTAATTGTGGGAATGTTGTTAATTACGGTAGGTGAAATGTTGGCGTTTCCTTTTACCAATAATTTTGCGATGAATAGGGCACCTACCGGAAGCGAAGGCCGTTATTTGGCTTTGTATTCCATGGCATTTTCGTGTGCGCATATTTTTAGCGCCAAAACCGGCATGGAAGTCATCGACCGATTCGGATTTTTTACCAACTGGTTTCTCATGGGAGGATTGGGCTTGTTGGCCGTTTTTTTTATGATTTGGTTGCGGAAAATATTGGATTTAGAGCGGGAAATGGCAATTGACAATTAAGTATTAAAAGAATTTTTCAACTTTCCAATTTCCAACTTCGGTCTTCTGTCTTCGGACTTCCGACAACCCCAATACTATTTATAATTTTTGATGACTTCCATTACTTTTTTGCTGTCTTCTGCAGCATTCACTTCGGCGTTTTTATAGATAATTATTCTGTTTTTGTCTAGGACGAAAGTCCACCGTGATGCGGTTATTCCTCTGACCAATAAAAAATTTTCACCAGCTATTTCACGGGTTATGGAGCCACCTTCTTTTGTTGGAACGCCAAATGCTTTGGAAATGTCACCTTTACTGTCGGAAATTAAGGGGAAATTTAATTGGGATGATTCTTTAAAATATTTTAAATTTTTCACTTCGTCGCCGCTAATGCCAATAATTGTAGCGCCCATTTTATCGAAAGTGGCTTTGTCGTCGCGGTAAGCGCAGGCTTGTGCGGTGCAGCCGCCGGTCATAGCCGCCGGATAGAAATAAACAATCAAGAAATCGGATTTCACAGTGCTCGATTTCCAATTGGCTCCAGTATCGTCTGTTCCAGAAAATTCAGGAATTTTATCTCCAATTTTTAATTCATTTGCGTTTTGTGCCATGACTGAAATGGTAAGTGTTAAAAGTGCTATGATGCTTATTATTTTTTTCATTTTCTATGATTTATCATGCAATAATACCAAAATCAACAGTTAAAATTGTTATTTGCTCTTTGATTTAACGTTTTTTTATGGGTGGAATGAGTTTGTATTGTGATTTGTGATATGAAAAAATTGGAGATTTTCTAAGAAAAAATGACTACAGCCATTGATGAAGACAGTTGTTGTGCAATTGTTGCTTATTTCGCCTTGACTTTTTTGCCCTCTACAAAGTTTTCATCATATTCTACTTTGTCGTTTCTGTCATAACGTATAAAATGGCCGTGTTTTATGCTGTCTTTGAAATTGCCCACTTGCCACAACTGTCCTGTTTCTCGATAAAATATCCATTCGCCTTGCATCAAGTTATTTTCAAAAATTCCAGTTGCTTTCACCTTTCCATTTTTTTTAGTAATAAGTTAAGCGATTTCCCTTTTGTTCTGAAACAATTTGCCCGTTTTTATAGGTGGAATTTTCCATTTTAATCAATGTTTAAATATGAAAGGCTTGCCATTTCTGTCTTGTTTTGAAAGTCACTTTTTTCTGTTGATGCCCTTTTTGTAATTCTTAACCATTTTTCCGAAATCTTTGTCCTTTTTTCGTTTTTCAGCGATTGTTGCTTCAAAATGTGATTTTTCACTTTCCATTTTCAGGTAATTTTCGTAGGAAGCGTTGTCTATTTCTCCTTTTTCAACAGCTTCCATCACACTACAGCCAATCTCGATGGTATGCGTACAATCTTTGAATTTACAATTTTTAGAAAGTCGGACAATCCTATCAAAAGTAGTTTCCAGTCCTTTTGCGGTGTCGGCAATACCAACTTCCCTCATTCCTGGGTTATCAATTAAGATTCCGCCATTTTCAAGAATAATTAATTCTCTATGACTCGTAACGTGTTTTCCTTTGTGGGTGCTTTGACTTATGATATCAGTTCTCATTAAGGATTTACCGGAAAGGTTATTTAAAAGTGTAGACTTTCCAACACCTGATGATCCAAGCATACAATAGGTTTTTCCTTGTTCAATAAAAATATTTATCGCTTCGTATCCATTTTTTGTCTCATTGCTTATAGGAATAATTGGCACATTTTTAATCCTTGCTTTTATACTTTTCAAAATTTCATCAACCTGAAGTTCATCAATTAAATCAGTCTTAGTAAGTACGATTACTGGCTTAACTTTAGATGAATTACAAATGGTTAGGTATCTTTCAAGTCTGTTGATGTTAAAATCCCGATCGGCGGCTTGCACTAAAAATGCATAATCAATATTTGTTGCAATAATTTGAACCGCTCCAAATTGACCCACTGCCTGACGTTTAATAACTGAGAATCTCGGCAGTATATGGTGAATTATTGCATAATCAAAATCATGGGTAGCCAGCGCAACCCAATCGCCCACAGCCGGAAAATCTTCACGACTTTTTGCTGTGAAACGCATATTTCCGGTTATCTCGGCTTCAAATTCTCCCTTTATGGTCTTAACAACATATCGCTCTCTATGTTCCGAAATAACCCTTCCTATCTCGAAATTGCTCAAGTTGTGTTCAACCCTGAACTTTTCAAATTTATCATTGTATCCTAAATCCGCTAAAGTCATTTCAATTTAGATTAGAAAGCAGTTTATTACATGGTTGCCCTAGCTTGAGCGCTAACTTGTATAAAGGTCTGACAAAATCATCCCAGTCCACCCAAATTTGGCCAAACAAATATCAGATTTTCTTTAGTTTAAGGTTCATAGAAAATGCAGCAATTCCGTTTTACTCAAATTTATAAAAATTTTAATGGACTTTTATTTTGGTAATAATTATAAAATTTAGCGTTCGTAAATTGTTAAAAATTAGGTGTTACTCCACCACACTGTCAATCAGCACATTTAATATTTCAATGGCGGCTTTTGATATTTTTGTTCCCGGGCCAAAAACGCCCACCACGCCGGCATCAAACAAAAATTGATAATCCTGCGCCGGAATTACGCCGCCGGCAATCACCATAATATCTTCGCGGCCATAAGCTTTTAGCTCGGCAATTATCTGGGGAACCAAGGTTTTGTGTCCTGCAGCCAAGGAAGATATTCCCAACACATGCACATCATTTTCAATGGCTTGTTTTACGGCTTCTTTTGGTGTTTGAAACAAAGGGCCAATGTCTACGTCAAAACCCAAATCGGCATAGCCGGTGGAAACCACTTTTGCACCGCGGTCGTGACCGTCTTGTCCCAATTTTGCAATCATAATTCTTGGACGCCTTCCTTCTAATTCAGCGAATTTGTTGGCCAATTCCTTGGCTTTTTCAAAATCTGGATCGTTTTTAATTTCTTTGCTGTACACGCCTGAAATAGATTTAATGGTTGCTTTATACCTTCCGTAAACTTTTTCCAAAGCATCGGAAATCTCCCCTAAAGTAGCTCTTTTTTCTGCAGCAATGATCGCCAATTCCAATAAATTGCCTTCTTGGGTTTTGGCGCACTCCGTTAAATTATGCAACGCTTTGTTAACTTCTGCACTGTTTCTGTTCGCTTTTAATTCATTTAAACGCTCAATTTGAGATTCTCTTACGGCATCATTGTCCACTTCTAAAATCTGTAACGGATCTTCTTCTTCCAAAATATATTTATTGACGCCAACTATAATATCTCTTGTGCTGTCAATTCTGGCTTGCTTTTTTGCGGAAGCTTCTTCAATGCGCAATTTCGGAATGCCTTGCTCAATGGCTTTGGTCATTCCGCCGAGTGCTGAGACTTCCTGCAACAATTCCCAGGCGGTGTTTACCATTTCTTCGGTTCGTTTTTCAACAAAATCTGAACCAGCCCAAGGATCGACGGTTTTGGTAATTTTTGTTTCTTCCTGTATATAAATTTGGGTGTTACGTGCAATTCTGGCAGAAAAATCGGTTGGCAACGCAATGGCTTCATCGAGCGCATTGGTATGCAAACTTTGTGTGCCGCCAAACGCTGCTGCCATAGCTTCAATGGCGGTTCGTGCCACATTGTTAAATGGATCCTGTTCTGTTAAACTCCAGCCGCTTGTTTGGCAATGTGTTCTCAACACCAACGATTTTGGATTTTTTGGATTGAATTGTTTTACCATTTTCGCCCACAACATACGAGCAGCCCTCATTTTTGCAATTTCACCGAAATGATCCATACCAATAGCCCAGAAAAAGGACAAACGTGGCGCAAAAGTATCAATGTCCATTCCTGCTGCAATGCCGGTTTTGATGTATTCCAATCCGTCTGCCAAGGTGTAGGCCAATTCAATTTCGGGTGTGGCACCGGCTTCTTGCATATGATACCCAGAAATAGAAATTGAATTGAATTTTGGCATATTTTTGCTGGCATATTCAAATATGTCAGCGATAATTTTCATGGATGGCGTTGGTGGATAAATATAGGTATTGCGCACCATAAATTCTTTCAAAATATCGTTTTGAATGGTGCCTTCCAATAATTTTTCAGCAACGCCTTGCTCTTTTGCAGCCACAATATAAAAGGCCAAAATGGGTAAAACGGCGCCGTTCATGGTCATAGAAACCGACATTTGGTCTAGCGGGATTTGGTCGAAAAGCATTTTCATGTCTTCAACCGAATCAATCGCTACGCCAGCTTTGCCAACATCGCCTTGCACACGTTCGTGATCCGAATCATAACCGCGGTGCGTTGCCAAATCAAAAGCAACGGACAAACCTTTTTGGCCTGCCGCCAAGTTTCTGCGGTAAAATGCATTGCTTTCTTCGGCAGTTGAAAATCCGGCATATTGACGAATGGTCCAAGGTTGACGAACAAACATGGTAGAATATGGCCCTCTTAAATAAGGCTCAATTCCCGCCACATAATTTTCGTGTTCAAAATTGGGTTCTTTCTCAGTTAGACTAACTATTTTTAGTTGTGAAAAATCTTTACGCTTCATCTTTCAGTCTTTTTTGTTCTAATTTTTCTGACAATCTAACAGGGATTATAGGAATTATCAGGGTTTTTTGTGGATTTCTGGCAACAAATGGATTCACCTGTAAATCGTGTTTCATGCGGTCTTGTGCATTCGGATATTTATTGGTTCCCAGTAAAACCAATTCGCCTGCATCAAATTGCGCTTGTTCTTTTTGTGCGTTTTCTTTTATTTTTCGCTGAATAATGCCTTCTTTTAATTGAGTTAAAAATCCGCCTCCTTTTTCAATTTCTTTAAAAATGTCCAACGCTTTTTCAGCAATTTGCTTGGTAATGGATTCAATATAATACGAATTTGTGGCAATTTGCTGTCCGTGTTCAAAATAGCATTCTTCCTTTAAAATAAGCAATTGGTTACGGGCAATGCGGTCGCCAAAATCATTGGAATCGTGAAATAGTGCATCATAAGCACAATTTGAAATGGTGTTTGCGCCGCTTAAAATGGCACTCATGCTTTCGGTGGTGGTGCGCAATAAATTCACGTTATAATCGTAAATGGTTTTGTTGCGCGAACTTGGTTCAGCAAAAACTGTGGCATTTGCATTGGTTTCATATTGGCTGAGCATTAAATTGTAAACGTATTTAAAAGCCCTTATTTTTGAAATTTCGAAGAAATAATTATTGCCGACAGCAAAATTAAATTGAATTTTTTGGGCGATTTCTGCGCCAAACCTGGTTAAATATTCGTTGGCAATGGCCAAAGCATAAGCAACTTGCTGCACTGCATTTGCGCCGGCATTTTGGTAAATGTCGGCATTGACGCCCAAAATAAATGCAGCCTTATTTTTAGAAATAAGGTTTTCCAAAGTTTTAAAATCGTCATTCAGGGATTTGTGCCAATTTCCGGTTCTTGCCAGCTTGCCAACAATATCAATATTGTAAAAAACCGTTTCATTTTTAAGCAACTCGGCAAGTTCATTAATAAATACTTCGGATAAAAACTCAAAATGAAAATGAAATTCAATTTTTTTCGCTAATAGGTTTCTAAATAACAATTCGGCATTGAACGGTTTTTTCGCAATAAATTTTAACGAATTGGCCCCTTTGTTGGTGGCATCAACCGCTTTGGCATTTGCATCACTTTCATCGGAGATAATTATTTTCTGGCAGATTTTAAAATCTTCTTCTGTGAGTGGAATTTTTAGTTTTTCGAATTCGTCTGCGTGGTAAAAAGGCTTTATGGTAATGCCTTCATTTGTTTTGGTGAGAAGGGTTTCGTTGTAATCGGCTCCTTTTAAATCGGCCTGAATTTTTTGCTTCCAGGCAGCAGCCGAAACAGGCTGAAATTCATCAGTAATAAAATTACTCATAGTAAAGAATTTTAAACAAATTTCGGAAATAATTGTCAGAAGTCTGCCATAAACCCTTATTAATTTGTTAAAATATATTTAGCTATTCTTCAGGAATCGTGTCGTATTCAATGATATAAATTTCCTCATTTTCTTTCTTCATTTTATATTGTTCCCTTGCAAATTTTTCCAATTCTTCGCGGTCATTGTGTTTATTGATAAAATCTCTGTCCTGATTTATTTCCGACTTATAATAATCTTTTTCACTTTTAAGCTTGTCAATTTCCTTGTCAAATTCCCGATGGTTTACCCAGGAATTTTCATCAAAAAAAAGCATCCAAACAACAAATATTGCAAGAATCATTACGTAACGGTTCGTAATAAATCTTACAGTGGGTTTGTCTTTAAGTTGCTTAAGAGTCATGAACTAAAGTTTGTGGCTTATTACTGTTCTAACGATATCAATGGCTACCGTATTGTACCGGTCATTTGGAATAATAATATCGGCGTAATTTTTAGTGGGTTCAATAAATTGCTGATGCATTGGTTTTAGGGTGTTTTGATAACGATCCAGCACTTCCGTAATATTTCGGCCACGCTCTTCAATATCGCGTTTTACACGACGTATCAGGCGCTCATCCGTATCTGCGTGCACAAATATTTTGATATCAAATAAATCGCGCAATTCTTTGTTGTTAAAAATTAGGATTCCTTCAACAATAATCACTTTTCTTGGATGGGTAATTAAGGTGTCGGCGGTGCGATTATGGGTCACAAATGAATATACGGGCTGTTCAATAATTTCGCCATTTTTTAATCGCTTTAAATGGTCGACCAAAAGATCAAAATCAATGGCTTTCGGATGGTCAAAATTAATTTTTGTGCGCTCTTCATAAGACAAGTCGGTGGTCACATTGTAATAGGAATCTTGCGAAATTACGCAAACTTCATCCGTAGGCAATTCATGTATAATTTGATTCACAACGGTCGTTTTTCCGCTTCCTGTCCCTCCGGCAATTCCAATTATTAGCATCTAAATCATTAATTTTAAATTCGTTCAAATTTAATCAATATAAAATAGCAAAAAACAGATTTAAATAATATTTTGAATGCTGTTTTAAATTTATTAGCGCGGCCTGTTTAATTTTCAATATTTTGGGCCTGCCCGCCTTTTTGGAGGGCGTTCCCGCTGAAAAAGCGGTCGGGCTTTCCGTTGCAAGTCCTCGTAACGCAAAAAAAAGCGTTCCTGTGGGCTTTCCACTTCAATCCCTTACGCGGTTTTGAATTAATATTCACATTTCCCCGCTAGCGCGAGCTTTTAGCTCGTGACTACACGAATAAAAGGTTAACAAAAGCAAGAGTGTGACGCTTGCGCCAACAGAGTCTGTCAGTCTGCGCTCGGGATAAACTTCTCGCCCAGAAACTTTTTCAATACTTGGAGCCGACAGAGGGGCTTCCCTCGACTGCGCTCGGGATAAACTTCTCGCCAGAAACTTTTTCAATACTTTGAGCCGACAGAGGGGCTCGAACCCACGACCTGCTGATTACGATTCAGCTGCTCTACCAACTGAGCTATGTCGGCATTTGTTGTGCCAATGCATTTGGCGCTGTTAAAAAAATATTAGGATTAAATTTACGGAATAATTTCAAGATTTTGAAATAAAAAAAATCTCTTCGTTTTGAAGAGGCTTCTTGGAGCCGCCAGCCGGACTTCCCTCGACTGCACTCGGGACAGGCTTCTCGTCCCTTTTTACAATTTAAAATTAATTCAAAAAAAAACCTCTTCGTTTTGAAGAGGCTTCTTGGAGCCGATAGAGGGACTCGAACCCACGACCTGCTGATTACAAATCAGCTGCTCTAGCCAGCTGAGCTACATCGGCTTTTAATGTGTGCAAATTAAATTACTTTAAAAGTAATAAGCAACTATTTCAACACTTTTTTTTAAATAATTTTCATTTGATTGGCATTAAGGAAATTGAATAATTAAACGCAAATTTTTTGGACAATATAGTACTGTAAAGTTGTTTGAAGATAATTGTCAACTTTTTGAATGGGCTAAAAAGAGATCACTTTTTTAATTATTTATCAAGTAATTTTTGAATTTCATCTGTTCCCGGTAATTTTTTTTGTGCTGTTTTCTTCATTACATTTTCAACAACTTTAAAAATTTGTTGTTTAAGGTCTTTATATTTTTTTATGTAGGTATTTATTTCTACTTCTAATTTTTTATGATTTTCAATATAGTTTATATTTCCGGTAACGCTTTCGGTTGTGATCAATTCAGAAAGAATTTTCTCTTGTTCCCTAATGAGGTCTTGAAGTTCGGTTCCTAAATTTTTTTGAAGCGATATTTGTTTCACATTTTCTTCGATTTTTTTATGCAAACCCGCTGCCAAAAAATCAATATAATTTGCGCTGAGCAAATGTTCCAAAAAGCGGATTTCATCTTTAATCAAATTTATTTCAGAAACCCATACTTTAGAATCATTGTGCAATTCTTCTGTGTTTTTTTCCCTGCCAAACCAATCTTTTTTCATTTTAGTTTTCATCTTAAATCGAATTAGTTATTTTATCACATAAAGTTAATTGCTTAAACTGAGGATTAATTTGATATTCATCAGTTTGCAAATTTTTTAAGATTTTATGGAAAAGATTAATTAATGAGGCCATTCACATATTCATATATTTGAATCTTTAAATTTTTGTAGTGTATCAAATACATGAAAACTTCTTCTGCTAATTTTTCATATTCCAAAAGGTAAAAATGGCCGCTTTCCAATACATTGATTTCTGGTGTTTCACTTAATTTAAGGTGATAACTGTTAATTTTTTTAGTGATATTGTTTTTTTCTTTTTCAAAATTGTCAAGTTCTAATGTAAATAATTGTAGGCGTTCGTACAAATTTGGAATTGTGGCAGTGAACGGATAGGCTTTAATGAGCCTTTTAATAAAGGCCAATTCGCTATGGATAAAATCAAACTCTGCGCTCCATAAAGAAATATTGTAAAGCAATTCTTCCATGGTTTTATCTCTCGAAAATGATTTATAAACTGGGCTGGCTTGCATCGCTGTTTTTTTTAATTCATAGCTAAGTAATTTATTTTAAGTTTTATAAAAAATGATATATATCAAATGGAAAATCAATTTTCGTATCGTAGTGGGTACAAAAATTGGCGAAATTTCATAGTTTTTACCAATTCGAAAAATTTCTGCCCCTTATTTCATTGAAATTAATTTTTAAAAGCGATGCTTTAGTATCATTGGGCGCATTTTAAATTGAGCAATATCATTTTTTAAAACGGCAACTAAGTATAGCTTTATGTTATTATATTATTATAAAATATACGATCATGAAAAAGCTGTTCCTATTAATTCTTTGTTTTGGCATTCATTCGACTGCATTTGCGCAAATTTTAAGTGGTATTGATGAGGTTTATCCTTTGCAGGGAGAATTCGCTGCCATTAAAAAAGGAGATCAGTGGGCTTTTATCACAAAAGACGGAAAAATGGCCATTGATTTTAGAGATGATTTGGTGTTAACCAACAAGGTAAATGCTTCAAAACAAACAACTTCATATCCTATTTTTTATGACGGAAGGTGTTTAATCAAAAAATTAATTGCAAATACTTATTACTTCGGTTTCATCAATGAAAAAGGCGTTGAAATAATTAAACCTCAGTTTTTAAACGCAACCAATTTTTCAAATGGTTATGCCATTGTTGTTTTGGCGGCAAAAGATTCCATTGGTTTTAACCAAGTGCTAAGAAAACCTATTATGTCAAATTATATGGAAGAATATGTCATTGACACCTCAGGAGAGTTGGTAAAATATTTATACAATCCAAGAAAAAACGTGTCGGCTAATAATAAAAATGGCATTCCTACCATTGAATCGAAGTTTATAGCACCGAATTTGGTTGCCACAAAAACCAAAACTAAAAAATGGGAGATACATCAATTATAACTTAAAAAATAGAGGTCATGTCACTAAATTTTAATCAATACGCAAGAGAAGGCAATGCATTTTTAAAGGATTATGCAAAAAAATTAAATATGCCCGACGATACCGACAGGGCGGGAAGAATTTTGTCTTCTATTTTACACGGGTTGCGTGAAGTAATTACCGTGGAAGAATCTTTACAGCTAATTTCCCAGTTCCCCATGTTTTTAAAAGCAGTGTATGTGAACAGATGGACCACACGCAAAAAGCATAAAGTTAAAAACATGACCGATTTTATTGATTTAATTCGAGAATTGGACGGGGTCACTGCCTTACACGATTTCGGATCTGAGGAAATTGCTGAAAATTATATCAATTCAACATTTATGATTTTGCGTAAATACATTTCTTTGGGCGAATTAGAGGATATTAGAACGGTACTTCCTAGAGATCTTAAATCCATTGTATATCAAAATTTGATGTTTTAAAAAACGCTAAAAAATAAAGTTATGAAAAGTACTGTTCAAACCTATAAAGAAATTGACATTGATATAGGTGAAATATGTTTAAAAGGAAATTTAAGACTAGCCGACCATTCAAAGGGAATCATTTTATTTTCACATGGAAGCGGCAGCAGCAGACTGAGCATCAGAAATAATTATGTGGCAAGTTTGTTGATTGAAGAGGGTTTTTCAAGCTTGCTTTTTGATTTATTATCGGCCAAAGAAGACATGGTTTACGAAAATCGGTTTGATATTGAATTGCTTACACAACGGCTGGTGAAAGTCACAAAATGGGTGATGAAATATGAGGAAATAAAAAAATTGCCTATCGGATATTTTGGTGCCAGCACAGGCGCAGCTTCTGCCTTAAGCGCCGCCGCTGAAATGGGAAAAAGCATAAAAGCGATTGTTTCCAGAGGTGGCCGCCCAGATTTGGCAATGCCGATTTTAAAAGACATAAAAACACCTACGCTTTTAATCGTTGGCGGAGATGACGAAGTGGTTATTGAATTGAATAAAAAAGCAAAAGATACCATTGAAGGGGTATGTGAATTAAAAATTGTTGAGGGCGCCACACACTTATTTCCAGAAGCAGGAAAATTGGAAATTGTTGCCAAACTTACGGCAGATTGGTTTGATAAATATTTAAAAAAATAGCTAAAACAAATTGAGATGTTTACAAATAGGGAAGAAGCAGGCAATTTGGTTGCTGAGAAATTGTTGCAATACAAAGCCAATAAAGAGACCGTTATTGTCACAATTCCAAGGGGCGGCGTTGCTACCGGATATGCAATTGCCAAAAAATTAGCGTTGCCGTTGGAAATTGTCCTCTCCAAAAAGATCGGACATCCGTTTAACAAAGAATATGCAATTGGCGCCGTAACTTTAAAAAACAGTATTTTAAGTGATGCGGCTTTGGAAGTTTCACAAGTATATATTCATGACGAAACCGAACAAATAAGAAAGTTGTTGAAACAACGCCTTGAATCGTATTATGGAGACAGAAAGCCAATGGATCTTAAAGATAAAATAGTTATTTTGGTTGATGATGGAATTGCCACAGGAAATACAATGATTTCCTGCATTCAACTTATTGAAATGCAAAATCCGTTAAAAATTATTGTTGCTTTGCCGGTTGCACCGCCTTCTGCATTTAAAAAGATAAAGGAAATGGAAGAGGTTGACGAAGCAATTTGCTTGTCAACGCCAGTAAATTTTCAGGCAGTAGGACAGTTCTATGAAGAATTTAGTCAGATTGATGACAAGGAAGTCATAGAATTACTAAAAAACGCGAACGAAAAGCTTGGTTTGAAAAAAGCAAACTGAGCTGTTTTATTGACAATCTTTGGATATATTATTGAAATCACATTTTTGAATCACCTGTTTTTCCCTGCTTCCATATCTGTAAATGGTGATGCCCTTGAGGTTATATTCCCAAGCTGTCCAATAAATTTCGGCAATTTCTTCGGGGGAAGTATTTTCGGGTAAATTTATTGTTTTAGAAACCGCATTGTCTGTGAATTCCTGAAAGGCTTTTTGATGCAATAAATGATATTTCCAAGGGATTTCCTGGCTTGTTTCAAACACTTTTTTAAGTGAACTAGGAATTGCCTCATAGTTTTTTATGCTTCCGGTTTCAAATATGTGTTTCTTTAGGACGGTATTCCAAAGTTCGAGCGATTTCATTTTGTCTTTAAAAAGTTTGTTCACTTCAATCTGAGTTTTGCCGCCGAGAATTCCGGATCGTTTAAAGGCCAATGCAAATAAAGGTTCAATAGAATAGGAGGCATCTGCTATTACAGAAATCGTTCCTGTTGGCGCAATGCTGTTGCAGGTTGCATTTCTAAGTGGATTTCCGTTGTAGTGTTTGCTGTTTTTCCATTCGGGGAACATTCCTTTTTCTATAGCCAAACTTTTGGATGTTTGGTAGCTTTTTTCTTTGATAAACCGCATCACCTTTTTGGCTAAATCAAGCGCTTCCAAAGATGCATAAGGAACATTAAGTTTAATGAGCATTTCTGCCCAACCCATGACGCCCAATCCAATTTTCCGATTTCTTAGGGTAATTGATTTTATTTGTGGCAATAAATAATAATTTACAGAAACAACATTGTCTAAAAATCGAATGGCAGTTTCAATTGTTGCTGTTAATTTATCCCAGTTTATTTCGGCAAAATTTTCTTTTTGCGTTACCATGTGCGATAAATTTATGGAGCCGAGATTGCAACTTTCATAATCCAGCAAAGGTACTTCCCCGCAAGGATTTGTGCTCTCAATTTTTCCAATTGCAGGTGTCGGATTGTGCTTATTGACAGTGTCTAAAAAAACAAGTCCGGGATCGCCAGTTTTCCAGGCTTCATCAATTATCAATTGCCATAAAATACGTGCATTTATTTTTTTTTCAATTTTCAGCGTTCTTGGATTGATGAGTTTCCATACCTTGTTATTTTTTACGGCTTCCATAAAATCATTGGTGATTCCCACAGAAATATTAAAATTTTGAAGCTCGTTTTGGAAGGTTTTGATTGTTATGAAATCTTCAATATCCGGATGGTTTATGTTTAGAATTCCCATATTTGCGCCCCTGCGTTTTCCGCCTTGTTTCACATTTTCTGTTGCCGTGTCATAAATTTTCATAAAGGCAATTGGTCCCGAAGAAGTTCCCTGATTCGATGAAGTTTTATCATTCTTCGGCCTTAACCTGGAAAAATTAAATCCGGTTCCGCCGCCGCTTTGGTGAATTAATGCGGCATTTTTTAAGGTGGTGAAAATGCTTTTTAAACTGTCATTCACCGGTAAAACAAAGCAGGCGCTTAACTGTCCTTTTGGCGTGCCTGCATTCATAAGCGTAGGAGAATTTGGAAGAAAATCGAGATTGTTCATGAGGTTGAAAAATCGCTTTTCCCACTCGATTTTGTTATTGATTTCTGCGGAAGCCAAAAATTTTGAAACGCGTTTAAATAGTTGTTTGGGCGTTTCCATAATAATCCCGTTGCGATCTCTTAGAAGATATCGGTCATTTAAAATTTCCTTGGCATTTTTTGTTAAAGCAGCCATAGTGAGCGCTTATAAATAGTGCTTCATTTCGTTTTTTCGTTTTTGAAGTTGCTTTTCTATGTCACGGATGGTTTCATCGGTGGCAGCTTCAAAGCTAGCCTCATCAGAAAAAGCAAAAATTCTTGGACCGGGAAGACTTAATCTGATTTCACAAATTTTTCCTTTTCCTTTTGTGTCATGTTCTAATTTATAAAATACATCAGCCTTAATGAGCCATTCATATTTTTCAGCCATTTTAAGTAATCTTTTAATGGCGAAAGATTCCACAGCTTCACTTTTAGGCACTTGAACAAATTGAATTATAATTTCCATAATAAAATTTTTAAATTGAAATTTTAAGAACAATTAAAGTTATTCAAGACAGTTGCAATTGCCAATGATATATATCAAATACAGCGACACCAACACTAAATTTAGTTGGAAAAAAGTTGTTGTGGAAACTCTTTAAAATTTAAAGATTGGCAAGAACTCGTTTAAGTTTGTCTCCAATTTCCAATGCGATTGGGGCCAAAGATTCATTTACCACGGCTTGCATGGAAACAATCGGGTTTATGGCAGAAACTTCAATAATCCCTGGTTCTTTTTCCTGGACAATAACGTTGCAAGGAAGCATGGTTCCAATTTTATCTTCAGCTTTTAAAGCTTTGTAAGCAAATGGTGCATTGCAGGCTCCCAAAATTCTGTAATTGTAAAAATCAACATCCAGTTTTTTCTTTAAGGTGGCTTTTATGTCTATTTCGGTAAGCACGCCAAATCCTTCTTTTTGAAGTTCTGAAGTTACTTTTTCTATGGCTTCCTCAAAAGTGATGTTGTTTAATATGGTTGAATAATAATAGTCCATTTTTATAGGTTTTTGAATTTATAATTTGCTTTAGTAAACAGGTAATTTACGACATTTATTTCAATAAAAAATGTTAAAACTAAAACAGAAGATTCCAAACCACTTATATTGAATGGATTATAAAATTGAGTTATGCATCTTTTATTTTTGGAAATTGTGTTATAATGGGATTCTCAATGTTATTGTCGGCTGCGCTTTTGTCACAAAAGTATTGTGTTTAGGAAAATTCGTTTTTTGATAATTAAAACTGATGGTGGCAGCTTTGTTTGCATTTTTTGCAGAACTTATAAAAAATGGAATGCTGGCTAAACCGGCAGCCGCACCACCCAACATCATAAAACCGCCAGTATCTACTGAACTCCAATCATCCGATTCATCAAAGATAATTGCTCCAACAACAGCTATAGTTGTTTCGCCTGCGAGTAAAACCCAGCCTGTTTTCTTTTGACTTTTGCTTTTTTGTAAATAATCTTCTTTTGAAAGTGATGGATTTTATGCTTGGCAGAATGTATTTGCGGTAAAAAATAAGATAATTAAAAGAGCGGTAATTGTTTTCATTTGGAAAGGATTTTTAATTTTTTCACAGATAGGCTGTTTTTTTAAATAGAAACAGGAGGTCGCAACCTCCTGTTTCCTGAAGAGATTAAGTTTGTTTTATAACGCTAAACTAATTTTTCACATTAATTTATCTCTAAAATAACATCAATACTAAAATGAGTTTTAACTAAACAACAACTTGAAAATCTTCATTTCAATCTGCATTGCTCTTCGACAATGAAAATCTATTTTTTAATAGAAACAGGAAGCCGAAACTTCCTGTTTCCTGAAGAGGTTAAATTTGTTAGGTAATTTACGCTAATTTTAAATCTGGTTTATTGCTAAAACAACACCAAAATTAGTTTCAATTAAACAACACCCTTAACTTCTCCATTTCGGTTTTGCGCTATTTTTCAATAGTGCAAACCTATTTTTTAATAGAAACAGGAAGCCGAAACTTCCTGTTTCCTGAAGAGGTTAAATTTGTTAGGTAATTTACGCTAATTTTAAATACTGGTTTATTGCTAAAACAACACCAAAATTAGTTTCAATTAAACAACACCCTTAACTTCTCCATTTCGGTTTTGCGCTATTTTTCAATGGTGCAAACCTATTTTTTAGTAGAAACAGGAAGCCGTAACTTCCTGTTTCCTGAAGAGGTTAAGTTTTTAATAACGTTAAACTAACTTTTTGTAGCACTTTATTTCTAAAACAATACTAAAATTGGCTCTAATAAATAAAAACTCGAGACTCCTCATTTCAATCTGCATTGCTTCTCAACAATGAAGATTTATTTTTTTAGGAGAAGCAGGAAGTTTCAAGTTCCTGCTTCCTGAAGAGGTTAAGTAGTTAGTTTTATAACGATAACTAATTTTTCATAGCGTCTCATTTCTAAAACAGCACTAAAATTAGTTTCAAACAAACCATCACTTAAACCTTCATATTGATCTTCATTATTTTTCAACAATGGAGACCTGTTTTTTGATAGAAGCAGGAGGGGTCGGCCTCCTGCTTCTAACTTGAAGAAATTAAGTTGTTTACTATAACTTTTATTCAATTTCTTACGTCACCTTATTTCTAAGGCAAAACTAAAATTAATTTTAGTTATGGACATCTTAAACTCTTCAATATAGATCATATTGCTATGTAAAATGCAAATTTACATGTGTGGGGAAATTTTTTTTTTCTAAAAATCAATGAACTTTTTATTTAATGAGGTAAAATTAATACCAAAATAGTAAGCTTGAAATGATATGCATCAATTTGGCATATGATTGTTATCAGTTATTGAAATTTTTTTTCATCCTTTTTTTATTAAAATATCACAATTCCATAACCCATATTCAATAAGAATAAGCCAATAAAAAAGAGCAGCATATAAATTACCTGAACAAATTTAATATTGAGATAATCCAAATATAAAACGGTTCTTTTTGGAAAAATAAAGAGCGACAATCCGATTAAAAGTGCCAGCCAGCCAATTAAAGTGATGAGCAGTCTCCAATCATCTTCCCAAATATTATGGAATAAAATATTAAGCAATCCAATAACAATAGCTGCAAAAGAGATAACAATCACAAATTTTTGGTCTTCTAAATCTTTTATGATTTGTACAATTCTTTTTGGGTTGAAGCTTAATATCAAAAAGAAAATAATTAAGTACCATCCCCAAAATTTGGCTAAAAATATAGATGTTTCATCCATGATTGCAGTATATGTTTCTTACTCGTGTAAAACTAAAAACGGAATGTCGGTATGATAACTAATCTCTTCTACAGTAGGCCTGAATAAAATACGTTGAAAAAGATTAAGGTTCTTGGCAATCATAATAATCATATCAATATCTCTGCTTTCCACAAAACATTGAACGCCTTCTTCAATTTTTTTATTGGTGATTTTATGAAAACTATGCTTTTCTTCTGCAAAGAAATTGGTTAAAAATTCTTTATTTTCCCTTTGAAATTCGGTAAATTCTTCATCTTTTTTAACAATGTGCACAATTCTTAAAGTGGCGTCAAACATCTTGGTAAATTCCAAAATGCTGTTCAAAATTTTTGTTGGATAAAAAAGATGATAATCTGTTGGGAAAGCAATTTCTTTTAGGTCTATGAACTCTGCGTTTTCAGGAACAATCAGTACCGGACATTTTACCCTGGTAATTAAATCACCGGTATTGCTGCCGATCATTACTTTTTTTAGTCCTGATGCGCCTTTTGTTCCCATAACAATAAGATCAATATCTTTTTCATCAACGTGGCTTCTTACGGCGTCAATAAAATAATCATAATTGTTAAGTGTGTAAAATTTATGCTTTGGGTTGTGCGGTAATTCATTAATTTTTTTAAGTAATTTTTTTAAATTGGTTTTGGCCTGTTTTAATATGGTTTTGTCAATAACTTCAACAGCCGGAAGCGGCATTATTGGAGATTCACCACTGGCGTAGTTGTAAATTAAAGTGACATGCAATAGATAAAAATCACAAGCGGTGTTTTTAAAAAACGCCAAAGCGTATTTTAAGGCGTTCCATGAATTTTCCGAAAAGTCGGTTGGAATTAAAATATTTTTCATTTGACCTTTTTATTAGAGTTATGCTTAAAATTAGGTCCTAAAATTTTATTGTAAAATGATATATATCAATTGAATAAGTTAAAAGTTAAAAGTTCAAAGACCGAAGACTGAAGACTGAAGTTGAAAATTATCATTACAGGAATAATTTTGCTAAAATCAAATATTTTGGCTAATACACTTTTTTTAGTTTTTCAATATTCAAAATTTTGATATTTCTTCCTTCTATGTCAATAAGACCGTCTCTTTTAAAATCGGATAGTGTCCTTATAAAAGTTTCAGTTGCAATACCGGCGATACCTGCAAGATCGGTTCTTGATATTTTTGGATTGTCGTTGTGCGCTTTTTTCATTTTTTCTGAAAATTGCAGCAGGGTATTTGCAGTTTTTTTTCGCACCGAACTATAAGCCATTTGTAGCAATTGGTCTTTAATTTCCGATACGTTATCTGTCAAGTGATCTATCAATTCGAAGGTAACTTCGTGATTTTTTTGTAAAATATTTTTGAATTCGCTTTTTAACAATCGTAAAACTTTTACATTTTCAATGGCTGCAGCAGATTCCTGATACGCAATATTGTTTGAGAAGGACGTAAAACCAAAAAAGTCATCTTCTTTATGCAATCCCGTAATTAACTCTTTGCCTTGTTCGTCAATTTTAAATGTTTTTACGATGCCTTCGCTTATTAAAAACACAAAATTGGAATTATCTCCATCATGGTAAATAATCTCGCCAGGACTAAATTCGAATTCTTCTACATTATCCGCGAAAAAGTTTTTAAGATGATTAAGTGTTTTTAGTTCATTTTCTGCATAATAAAGTTCCGTGCTTCCAACTTTCTCCATATTTTCTTTAATGATGGCAACCCTGGCCAATCTGCTTTCTATGGCGCTAAAAAGTTCAGATTCATCAAAAGGCTTCGTGATATAATCATCGGCGCCCAAATCCATTCCTTTGCGGATATCTTTATGTTCTGTTTTTGCCGATAAAAAAATAAATGGAATATGTTTTGTTTCGGGTTCTTTTGAGAGTATTTGAAGCACGCCGTAACCGTTTAATTCGGGCATCATAATGTCGCAGAGAATAATGTCCGGAAGCTGTTTTTTGGCTTCAGAAACACCAATTTTGCCATTTGCGGCAGTATATACCTTATAATTGGCCAACTCCAAAAGTTCAGCAGTATTCTCCCTAACCACTTCATCATCTTCTATTAATAAAACTTTTTTCATGATTCCTTAATTATTGGCAATTCAACTAAAAAAACAGAACCTTTATTTTCTAGGCTTTTAAAACTAATGGTTCCGCCTAGGTTTTCTAAATGTTCTTTAACAATATTTAAACCAATGCCAGTTCCCTTAATATTCAACACATTCTCTGCCCTAAAATAGCGATTAAAGATAAATTTTTGGTCGTTTTCGGGAATTCCAACCCCTTTATCGGTAATTTTAAAAACGAGGTTATCTGCCTTTTTATATATTTCTAAATTAATATCTGTGTTCTCGGGCGAATATTTTATGGCATTATAGATGATATTATTTAGGGAAAGTTCTAAAATTTTTTCATCTTGGTGCAGCACAAAATCTGAAATGTTTTGAGAAATATTTATATGCTGACCGCTTTTCAAAAGCATATTGGCATTGTAAACCACCTCATTAATTACTTTGCTTAAATTAAAGACCGTAAATTTATAATTTACATTGCTGGTATCTAAACGCTCCACGGATAAAAAATCATTTAAAATATTATTGAGGTAATTTACTTTGTTTGTGATTGTTTTTAAATGTTTGTCCCTTTTTTCCTGTTGTTCGCTCAATTGGTATTTTTCCAATAAAATGACCGAGGTTAAAATACCGCTTAAAGGCGTTTTAAATTCATGGGAAACCAGCGATAAAAATTTAGATTTTAGTTCATTTAGTTCTCTTTCCTTTTTTAAGGCATCATTAATTTTACCCTCTATTTTAATTCTTCGTTGTAATTCTTTTTTATAATTGAGATTGACTTCTTTTAATTTTGCTATGGTTTTTTCCAATTTGACAGTTCCTATTTTAACTTTTTCTTCCAGCACAACATTTAAAGAATCTATTTTTTTTTCAGTTTCTCTATGAACAGTCATATCAATGATTAGGGCCATAACGAACTCTTTTTCATAAAGAGTAAAAGAATTTAGTGAAATTTCAAGAGGAAATTCTATGTTGTTTTTTGTTAAGCCAAATAAGTACAGTCCACTGGTGTTCTTTCCTCGGTTAATTTGTTTTGTAAAATAGTTTAATTGATTTTTATGGGTGGTTAGGTATCTTTTTGGCAGAAGGATATCTTTAGGTTGATTGAGCAATTCCCCTTTTTCATAACCAAACATTTTTTCGGCTGAAGAATTTGCGGCAATGATATTGGTATCTTTATCAACAATGAAAATCCCTCCAGGAATAGCTTCAAAAAGGATATTAAAGATATCTTGATTTTGATTAAACACCGTATTTTTATTGATTTTGAACAAAATTAATTTTGGATAAAAGGTAGTGAAAAAATAAATAGGTAAGATTGAAAAAGCGCAATATTTTAGAATGAATGATTTTTTTTGACAAAAGTGCCAACAATTCAACTAAATTTTGTCAATATCATTTAATTATACATTTATAAATATTACCTTTAATTTAATATGAAAAACCTAATGAACTTTGTTGAAAAGCAAAAAATGGCTGCTTTTGGTTTGCATAAATAAAATTGGATAAATTAAGTCATAAATTTTAATACAATAAATTTAAAAAAGGTATGCTAACATTTAAAAATTTTAATATTGCCGATTGGTTTTCATTTTACAGAATTGCTGCTGCACCATTTTTATTGCTTATTTTATGGTTGGATGAGCGGGAAGTTTTTACATCGTTCCTATTGGTAAGTTACTGTACGGATATGATTGATGGTTTTTTGGCGAGAAGGTTAAAAATAACAAGTCCAAGAGGCTCGCAATTGGATTCTTTTGGGGATCAAATTACTTTTGTGGTTGGCATAATTGGTTTGCTAGTTTATGAATTCGACTTCATGAAAGAACATTCCTTTTATATAATTCTTGTTTTTGTGCCTTATATTTTTCAAATGATTATCGCATTTGTAAAATATGGCAAAGCCACTGCTTTTCATACATATTTGGCCAAATTGTCGGCAATTACACAGGCTTTTTTTATTCTTTGGCTGTTGTTCTTTGGGCCAATTTACTGGTTGTTTTATGTGATGATTGTATTGGGTTTGCTGGAAACGATTGAAGAGATTGCACTTATTTTTATGTATGATAACTGGGTTGCGGGTGTTAAAGGCATTTATTGGGCACTTAGAGACAAAAGGCGGTTAAGAAAAAAAACAGCCATCAAAAAAAGAACAAATTAAACCATTTTGGGATGCGTTCGTATTCATTTTTTACCATTATGCTGTTATGTTTGGCCATATTGCTTGTGGATACGCTTGCTTTTTATTGGCTTAAATCCATTACCCAATTGTTACAATCGGTATTTTTGCAAAACTTTATTCATATCACTTTTTGGACATTCACCATTGGGCTCATTACCGCCATTATTTTACTGAGACTTAGATTAAAAGTGACACATCCTTACCTAAACCAATTATTGATAACGTCACTTTATGGACTTACCATATCGTCTTTTATACCAAAAATAATTTTCGTTGTCGTAATTTCTATTCTTTATTTCACAAACTATGTTTTTTCTGAGGAAGAATCACTAATTGCAATTCCCATTATAGGTTTATTTGCAGGATTTCTTCCTTTTTTGATGATTTGTTACAGCATTTTCAGAACACTTTACCGCTTTAAAGTACATCGCATAAAAATTAATTTTGATGAATTGCCTCCCAATTTCAACGGATTAAAAATTGTTCATATTTCCGACCTTCACCTTGGGAGTTTTCGTTCTCGCTATCATATTTTGGACAGAGCCATAAAGCTGATTAACCATTTAGAACCCGATTTTATATTTTTCACAGGCGATTTAGTCAATAACCACGCATGGGAATTGAAAGGCTGGCAATCTGTTTTAAAAAAATTGAACGCCAAAACCGGGAAATTTGGAGTTTTGGGAAATCACGATTATGGTGATTATGGCAAATGGAAATCAGAAGAAAGGAAACAGGCCAATTTCGAAACAATCAAATATTTTTACAAAAAAATTGATTTCAAATTATTGCTGAATGAAGCCGTCAGTATTGAAAATGATGGCCAAAAAATAGCCATTGTTGGCGTTGAAAATTGGGGAAATCCGCCGTTTAAACAATATGGCGATTTAAAAAAGGCTTTAAAAAGCGTTGATAATATTCCTTTTAAAATACTACTTTCCCACGATCCTTCGCATTGGAATGAAGAAGTTTTGGAAAAAACGGATATTGCACTCACGCTTTCTGGCCACACACATGGAATGCAAGCCGGAATTAATATTAAAAGCAAAAATTGGAGCCCTATTCAATATAAATATCAACATTGGGCTGGATTGTATAAACGTTTTAATCAATACCTTTATGTTACCAGAGGTTTGGGTTGGATGGGATTTCCCGGACGGCTTGGAATGCGGCCCGAAATTACCTTTATTGAGCTTCATCAATAATTGATGTTGAGAAATTATATTTTAACTAAATAATAGCGAAGATTTTTTAAGCTGCTTAATTTTATTTTGGGCAGTATCATAGCCAATGTTGAAAATTTCGTCAATATGGTTTTTGTCAAACATTCCAAATTTAGCCAATGGAGGATATAGCAATAAATTGCAATGGGAAAACTTTTGCGATGAGGCATTTGAAAAGTTTATTCTGATGGCTCTTTCCAACAAATCAACAGCATATTTTAAACTATCAGCTTTTATGTCACTTATTGGACTTACATAAATGCCTATTATTTGTTTACAATTTAATTTTAAAGGCGCTATCGGAAAATTATCCAGGATACCGCCATCAGCATACAAACCGTCGTTAATGGCAACAGGTGAACATATTCCCGGAAAAGCGGATGATGCCAAAATAGGCCTTATCAACTCACCTTTATCAAAAACTTTCAAATTTCCTGTAAGCATATCAACGGTAGTTACAAATAGTTTTTTTTGAAGCGCCTTAAAATTATCTTCAGGAAAATATTTTTTAAAGTCCTGATAAAAATTTGCTGGATCTATAATTCCTGGCTTTCCAAAAGCATATCTGGTTGGATAAAAAAGAGGGACGGCTTTAAAAAACGCCAATATTTCTTTAGGCGGATATCCTGCAGCATAGAATGCGCCTACCATGGCACCCATACTGCTGCCCGAGATGTGGGTAGGGTGAATGTTGTTTTCCTCAAGCGCCTTAATGACCCCAATATGAGCAATACCTTTCATGCCTCCGCCGGAGAGCGCCAATCCTATACTCATAATGGTTTTGTTTTAAACGATTAATTTCTTCTGTTAACAGAACTTCTTCTGTTTAGATTGCTTCTGTTGTCGTTGTGATATTTTTTTATGTCATCTCCAAAATAATTGTGGATTCGAACTTGTGGACTTCGTCTTAAATTAATATGGTTAAATCTGGCAGGCAAAACATTAGAAGTTATCCAAATGCCATTATCAAAATAGAGATAATTTCTTATTGAAAAATCATAATAAATCTCATGATCCGGAAAATAGATATAACGCACCACTTCGGCTCGATTTGGATAAAACCATGGCGGTGGCGGCGTTCCAATTCTTGAAGTTACCACCACAGGTCCGCAACTTTCTAATGATAAAATAAAGGAAAACAACATTACCAGCATTAAAAAAACAGTTTTTTTCATAATCTTAGTATTTAATAAAACTAATTTACAAAGAAGCTAAAATGGCTGAAATGATATATATCAATCTTGAAAGGCAGCTTCATTAATTTTTCTTTGCTTCTTCCTTTCGTTGTTGTTTCTCTAACTTTCTAAAATAACCCCTAAACAGAAAGTTATGTTTTAAAGCTTCCATATTATCATTTAAACGAGCGCTTCCTTCCTTAATATTTTTCATTGTTTCATCGATATTATTGACCAAAATAGTATCGTTTATCATATAATTTATGGTGCCTTCTCCATTTTTGAAATCTAAAACTACCGAATTTAAATTGTTAATGACTGAATCAATGTCCAAGCTCGATTGTTCAATGTTTTCAATAATTGATTTCATTTTATTTGCGGAAGCGGTATCGCTTAACAACACCGCAGCCAGGCTTTCATCATAATTAATGGCGGTGATAATTTTTTTCAATTCATTCACTGTTGCCGAAGCATTTGCGCTCGCTGTTCTTAAATTCACCACGGTTTGTTTTACTTCGGAAGCCATTTCCGCATCTTCAATTAACATGCCAATGGTGCCTTTTCCCTGTTTAATGGTTTCGGTTATCTTCAATAAATCGGAAGTTAATTTGGCCGCATTGTCATTGGTGGTATTGAGTGTTTCGAGCATATCGGTGGTTGATGTTTTATTGTAAGATTTAATGGTGTCGCCTGGTTTTAAAGCCGCAGAAATCTCTTTTCCGGGCACAATATTGATCACCATGCTTCCAACCAAACCATCTGAACCAATTGCGGCTACCGCATTTTTTTTCATATGTTTAAGCATTTTGTCTTCAATAATCATATCAACACAAATGGTGCTGTCATTAATCATCACAATATTTTTTACGGTGCCAATATTAATGCCGGAATACCGCACGTTATTGCCTAATATTAAACCGTTTACATTATTAAATACAGCGCTTATTCTAAAAGTATGGCCAAAAATATTTTGCTTGTTGCCAATTAAATAAAGTGCAAAAACAAAAATAATTGTAGCTATAAAAATAAACAATCCAAGACTAAATTTTTGTGTATTTGAAGTTTTCATAGGTGAATATTATTTAAAAAATGCCTGTATTTTTTCGTCTTTGTTAGTGGACAATTCCTCAAAAGTTCCTTCAGCATAATTAATGCCGTCAATCAATAAAATCATTCTGTTTGAAATTACCCTGGCGCAATCCACATCATGAGTGATAATAAGCGATGAGGTTTTATAATTTTGCTGAATATTCCGCATTAGCTGTATAATTTCTTTTGCAGTTATGGGATCTAGCCCCGTAGTTGGCTCATCGTAAATGATAATTTTTGGCCTCAAAATAATTGCCCTTGCAAGTGCAATCCTTCTTTTCATTCCGCCGGAAAGTTCATCGGGCATTAAATCTATCGCATCTTTCAATCCAACACTTTCCAATGCATCAAGCACCAATTTAAGGGATTCTTCTTCTGTTTTATTTTGCTGGCGCATCGGAAATTCCAGATTTTCCCGAACGGTCATAGAATCGTACAAGGCGCTTCCCTGAAACAGAAAGCCCAATTGTGTGCGCAACTCATTGAATTCTTTCTGTTCCAGTTTGCTGATATCTTTACCCATAATTTCAAGAGATCCCTCATCAGGCAGCATTAAACCAACCAAACATTTTATCATCACCGATTTTCCAGAACCTGATTTTCCCATTAAGACCAAATTTTCGCCTTCAAACAATTCCAAGGTAAATCCGTTTAGCACGTGATTGTCGCCAAAGCTTTTCTTTAAATCTTTGATTCTTAAAATGGGTTCTATGTTATTTTTTTTATCCATACCTAAAGTTCAAAGAAAATATCGGTAACAAAAACGGCTATAAAGTCGATGATGAATAAAAGCATGGAGGTATAAACTACGGCCGAATTTGAGGCTTCTCCAACGCCAACGGTTCCTTTTGTACAATTATACCCTTTAAAACTTCCCACCAAGCCAATTGCAAAACCGAAGAAAAATGATTTCACTGTGGCAGGAAGGATGTCTGAAAATTCAATGGCATTAAAAACCTTATTAAAATACAGTTGAAAAGAAACATCTCCTTTTAAAAATTCTATTAGCGATGAACCAAATAAGGCAATGGCATCACCAAAAATAATAAGCAATGGGATCATTAGCGTTGCCGCCATAATGCGGGTTACCACCAAATATTTAAACGGATTTGTGCCGGAAACTTCCATGGCGTCAATTTGTTCCGTTACGCGCATGGAACCCAATTCTGCCCCAATTCCCGAACTTATTTTTCCTGCGCAAATAAGCGCAATAATCACCGGACCAATTTCTCGCACTATTGAAATGCTCACCATGGAAGGCATCCAACCTTCTGCGCCAAACTCCATCAATGTTGGTCTGGATTGCAATGAAAAAACCAAGCCCAAAATAAAACCGGTAACACCCACCAACAATAGCGATTTATTGGCCATATTGTAACATTGCCGCAACAATTCTTTAAACTCAAATGGTTTTGTAAACACCTCTTTAAAAAAACGGCCTGCAAAAAAAGACAATTCGCCAACGTCAATAAAAAAGTTTCTGAGGGCATTTCCTATTTGAATGGATGTGATCATCAGTTTCAGCATTTTTTCCATCATAAAGTTATTGCTGATTTCTATCGTATAAAATGATTTATATCAATTTTACAGTCCTAAAAAAGGAATAAATTGATAATAATTTGACAGAATTCGAATTCGCGTCCGCTTAAAATGAAATTCAACAAATTTCTTTAAAAAAAAACACAAAAAACCACTTAATAACACCCATTACTTGATATTTATCATTTAAAGTTAAAATAGCAGTTTTTAACTTTACGGAAGTATGTTTAAACTTAAACATGAAAAAGTATTAAAAACCACTAATTCTTAAATTATGAAAATTAAAGAATCACAGTATCTCAAACAAGAAAACGATTTCCAGGAATTTTATAAAAAAAGTTCGAAGGTTCTTCCAAGTTTGAAAAAGTTCGCAGCTGCAAAATTAAAATTGGCCGAAAAAGAAGGCTTAATTGACAAAGGATTTTACGATGCCAATGAAATTTTAGATGAAGTGTTTATGGATGTTTTTAAAACTTATTCTGATGACATTGATGAAAAACAGTTAAAACAAACCCTCTTTTTAAAAACCATACTAAAAATAAACCATAAAATTGAGAGGGAGAATCAATTCGCCGACATTATAAATATTGATACTATTTTAAAGGATGAAATGAATTCATTGAAAGAAGATTATTCAATAGAGGCTGATGGAGATTATATATTTGATGAAGAACTTGATGATATTTCCTACAAACAAAACAGTTTTAATCCTGTTCATTTTATTTTAGACCAGCCAATGGAAATGGAACTCACCGGGAAATTGGATTTGAGCGATATATCGTTGGTTTCAGACAAAAACAGAATATTGTTTGGCGCTTCATTTTATACATTGCCACCTATAAGCAAAACCATTATTGAATTGTATGTATTTGGAGATCAAGAAATAGCTGAAATAGCTGAAACCTTGTCAGTTGATAAAAAAACAGTTCAAAATGTGATTGACAGGGTGAGAGAAAGGCTTGAAAAACTATAATATCAGAAATTTTTTATTAAGAAAATTAGTTAACTTTTCTGAATTACCGATTCAGATAGGGTGTTCTCGCTATTCGTCAAATAAAGCAAAAGGGTGGTTTTCCAAAAGTTTCGGACTTACATTTGTGGGTGTAATTGGCGTTATGGCTTGTGATTCATTAAAAAATATGTACTCATCAAATTGGGCAGGAAGCACTGCCTGAAAATAATGACTTTGGCGTTCTGTTTCGGGTCTGTAAATTACGCCTATCGCACGTTCAAGTTTTGGGGTGTTAAGCAGTTTTCTTAGTTTTTTGCCGGCAAATTGTTCGCGCAATGGCAATGTGAATGAACTTATTTGGGTTTTATGGCATAGGTTTTCATAACTTTTTGGCAAGGAATTATTGACTTTTATCACGTTCATGGCATTTCCCCAATTGTGTGCGGCTGCAACGGTGCCGGTGTGGGTGCCAAAACCAATATGGTACGATTTCTCGCCAAAATGTTCTTTGCACAAATGGCCAATATTAATTTCTCCCCTTGAATACATTTCTGTTGCCAAGGCATTTCCTATATGCGAATTGTGCGCCCATATAACAGCCTTTGTTTGGGGTCCAAAATAAGACAATAGCGATTTTAATGTGTAAAACATATGAAAGTCGCGCAAATTCCATGATTCCGCGCTTCCATAATACATCGCTTTATAATACCTTTCAGCATCCACAATCACATTTGCATTTTGATAAGCATAAAAATATTCGGGTGCATGGTTTAACTTATTTTTGTTTTTAAGTAAATCGACCAGCATTTTTAAAACTTCTTTTTCACAGCTTTCTAGTTGGTGGCTAACGACCAGTTTACCATAAATCGCGGGATCGGTCATATAAGGCGTAATGCATGAATACTTGCTTTTTGCCAAATTTGCCAAATCGGCATCAACCTTTTCTAAATAATTGATGACCAATTCTATGGAATTTTCCAGTCCGTATAAGTCTAATCCGTAAAATCCGGTTTTATTATTATTTTTTGCATTGTACTTTTTCATCCATTCCACAAAATGAAGCACTTCTTTATTTTTCCACATCCATTGAGGAAAACGCATAAATGGTGCCCAATCTTTTTGGGTTTGTTGATTTCTGACATAACTGTTTATTTGCTCGGCATCCGACCAATCAGCCTCGGCGCAAACAAAATTAAATCCTTTTTTTTCGATTAAAGCCTTCGTGATTTCTTGTCGCGTTACATAAAATTCGGAAGTTCCGTGTGAAGCTTCACCTAACAAAACAACTTGGGCATCTCCGATTCTTTCCAAAAGTTTGTCCATTGGAAATTCTTTAATACTGCTAAATGCTTGGGTTTTTGCTGTAATTTCATCAACAATTTCTTTTTCAGGGAAATCTTCAGTGCCTATTTCGGGCAATATTTTAGGATTGCGAATAAAGAAATTATCCTTTAATTTTTCAATGTTGTAACCGGTTTCTGAAACCCTTTCTATTATTTCAAATATAATGTGCGCCCAATCCGGACCTATGGGAACCAATAACTGTCCGCCAATTTTTAACTGTTCCTTTATATGATTTGAAACCTCTTCAAATTCTGAAGTTATTAAAATGGCATCGAACGGCGCTTTTTCTTTCCAACCCTTTTTATGATTGCCCACTGCGATAAAAACATTGGTAATATTTACGTTTTTTAATACTTCTAACGCCCATTCTGCATAGGCTTCATTCTCTTCAACAGTATAAACTTCCTTACAAATCCCAGAAAGAATGGCTAATACATAAACAGAATCTAGCCCAATTGCCAAAATTTTGTCGCCCGTTTTAATTTTTAGATTTTCCAGCATTTTTGCCACTGCGAAAATTCGCGGTTCAACTTTAATGAGCTCATTTTCAATGGTTGTGTTCTCAAAAGTATACGGATAAAATTCTTTTGATAAAAAAAATGTTTTAGGAATATTTTCAAAAGCATCAAGCAATAACTGATTTTTGATGCCTTTATCTTTTAATTGGGTTCGGATTTCAAATTTTTTCATGACAAGGTACTATTTGAGCATATGAAACAAACAGTTTTTTTGATGCATTTTTTTATATATCAATTTCCAAACTTATGGGGCAATGGTCTGATCCATAGAAATCTTGATTTATGGTAGCAGATTTTACTTTATTGATGAGCGATTCACTGATTAAAAAATAATCGATGCGCCAACCTACATTTTTGGCCCGCGAATTAAAGCGGTAAGTCCAATAAGTGTATGCCACTTCTTTTGGGTGAAAATACCGAAATGAATCAACAAATCCCGCGTTGGTTATGGCATTCATGCCGTCTATTTCAATTTGGGTATATCCCGCCGTTTTATTGTAATTGGCCGCGTCATTTTTTAAATCGATAGGATGATGCGCCACGTTAAAATCGCCACAGGCGATTACGGGTTTTACTTTATCCAAATCTTTTAAATATTCAAGAAAATTGGAATTCCAAACTTTCTTATAACCCAACCGTTCCAATTCTTGTCCGGAATTTGGCGCGTAAACATTTACAAGGTAAAAATTTGGATATTCAGCACAAATTAATCTTCCTTCCGAATCGCCATCAACCATAGATATTGAATCGTTGATATTTATGGGTTTAATTTTACTGAGCAATGCCGTGCCCGAATATCCTTTTCTGTCGGCCGAATTGTTATGAATAAAATAATTGGTAAAAGGCAACAATGTCTGGCTAACCTCATTATTGGCTGCTTTTGTTTCCTGCACACAAAGTATGTCGGGATTCATCTTTTTTACTGATTCAATAAAATCTTTATTTATGATGGCTCTTAGTCCATTTACATTCCAAGAAACGATACGCATAGCTGATTTTATTTATTAACGGGCAACTTTTTTAATAGCATTCTTTATTCAAAATGAAATAGACTTTCTGCATTTTAAAAAAACAGCCCTAATCAAACAAAGTTAATTAGGGCTGTAAATGATTTAAACAAATGATGATATTGCTCAACATTTACTTTAGTTAAGCATATTCTGGATGATATTGCACTTTTAGCTCATTTTTAACTTCATATACGCCAGGTGCGAAATAAGCCGCTCTTTGAGCTTCCTCTTTTTCGGCAATTGAATTAACGGTTCCGCGCAAGGTAACTGTATGTCCGTCAACTGCAACAGTAACGTTTCTGGCATTAACATCCGCAGAGCGTTCAAATGCTTTTGTAATTCTTTCTTTTATTTGAGAAGGTTCCAAAGCTTGTTTTATTTGAATGCTGTTGACCACGCCTTTTACGCCAAGCAAATTTTCAACTGCTTTTTTTGCGGCATCTTTTTGATAAAACCATTTTAGTTCTCCGGATAAATAAACCCAGCCATCTTCCACTTTTATAGAAACTTTTTCTTCAGGTACAGAAGTATCCCAGGCCAAAGCATTTACAACTGCTTTTGCAATTTCTTTATCAGTTTTTTTGTAGTCGGTTCCATATTTAACATCAATATCAAGTGCAACTGCTTTTACGCCTTTTACCGTTTTTACGGCTTTTTCTGCGGCTACTTTTTTTGTGTAATTGTCTACAACGCCGCTGAGCGTTACAACACCATCTTCAACAATAACACCAATTTTTGTTTCATCAATGTTTGGTTGCCAGGCCAATTCATCTAACACATCATTTTTAATTTCGGCATCGGTTTTCATAATAATATAGTTTTAATTAAACAAAATATTTAGAAGTCAAAAATAGGTTAACAGTTCTTCAATTAAAATGAGGGAAATCAATCAGCTAAATTTTTTATGAAAAATTTTATTAGGTAGTTTTTTTATTATTCTGAAAAAATGAAAATGATTAATTTTTGCCTATTGTGTGTTAAGTTTTTCTCCTAATATGTTTATTTTAAAACTATTATCCACAATGATTAATTATTTAAAACTATTAGAAATCGTTTTAAACCAAATGATTTATATCAATTCTTAAAGCGATGAAAATTTATAATTTTAAACGGTAAATCAGGGTTTAAAGAATTAAAATAACAGTAAAACGATGGAATCCACAAATGGCAATCTTAAAAATTATTTAATTGAAGAAAGTCCATTTCTTCAGGGGCCCCGTAATAGGCTTAAAGAATTATGGTTCACATTTAAAGTGCAATACTATTTTATAAAAGCGTTTAGAAAATTGCACTTTATTGGGCCTTGCGTTACTGTGTTTGGTTCGGCAAGGTTTGATGAAAACAATTTCTTTTATAAAAAAGCGGAAGAAGTGGGAGCGGCCTTGGCCAAGTTGGGATTTACCGTGATGACCGGTGGCGGACAAGGTATCATGGAAGCTGTAAACAAGGGCGCTTACGAAGCCGGCGGTTATTCCGTCGGTTGTAATATTGTGCTTCCGAAAGAACAAAAACCAAATGCCTATTTGCACAAATGGATCAATATTCCTTACTTTTTTGTGCGTAAATTTTTGCTGATGAAATATTCTTTTGGTTTTGTTGTGATGCCTGGCGGAATTGGAACTTTGGATGAATTGTTTGAAGCGCTTACCTTAATTCACACAAAAATGATCAAGGATTTCCCCATAGTAATTTTTGGCAAGGAATATCATAAGGAATTGTACCACCATATTAAACTCATGGCAAAAAATGAAAGCATTGAAAAGGAAGATATGAAACTGCTTTTTATGACTGATTCTGTAGATGAAATGATTGCCCATTTAAAAGTTCATGCAGTTAAAAAATTTGGGCTTAAAAATAAATCATATAAATCCAAATGGTGGTTTGGTGAATTAAAACCACCAAAAAAAAGAGTATAAAACAATAAAAAAGGAGCCAAAGGCTCCTTTTTTATTGTTTTAACAAGCGTTTAAAGGAAATTTCCTTCTTCATCACATTTCACTCTAATTCGGTCATCACCATTTTTCAATAAAATTTTGTATCTTTTGGTAATTTTACCTACATCGCCGGCATCATGATAGTTTACCAAGTAAACATCATTTGCGAAAGTCCAACCTGGATAGGTTCTTGCAACAGATTCAATAACTTTTTTAGGCAATGCCACATCTTTAAATCTTTCTGCAGTTCTTAAAATATTTCCTTGTCCGTCATAAGATGCCAAAATATAGCCATCCGGAATATAAAAGGACACTTCATAAGTTCCATATTCATCTACATAAAAATCAGCATCTTTAATATTGAAACCTGCCACTTTTTGTTCCAATAAAGCAACTGACACAGATGCATTTTCAAGACCTGTTTTGTTGAGATATTTGTAATTTGTGGCTGATATTACAACTTCAGACAATTCTTCGGTTCTTATCTGACCATAAGTTTGGATGGTTAATCCAAAAATTATTAAACCATAGATTATTTTTTTCATGTGTTAAAATGTTTAAATTAATAACTGAGCAAATAAAAAGATGCTTCTAATTTTATAGGTCAAAATTATTAATCATAACATATTAGTACAATGAGAAAAATCAATTTTAAAATGATTGGGAATGATTATAACCCAGATTTTTACCTAAAGGGGTGATTGTTATCAAGGTTCCGATAAAAAACAGCAAGGGTTAATTTATTTTAAGAGTAAATAATAAATTAAAAAGGCTTAAAAATTCAAATGAATTTTTAAGCCTTTTTTTGGTCGGGGTGGCAGGATTCGAACCTGCGACCTCCTGCTCCCAAAGCAGGCGCGATAACCGGGCTACGCTACACCCCGAAGGTGTGTTTACTTTTATTTATCTGGGCGTAGTTTATGCCGTGCTTGTCACGGTGCTACACCCCGAATAATTTCGGTGTGCAAATATAGGGCTAAAAATAGGTTTTGCAAGCAATTATTCGAAAATAAGTTTGTAAGGTCTCAAAATGGCAGATTGCAATTCGTAAATGCCAATATTTCTGCTTTTTCTGATGGTTTCTTTGCCTTCAAAAAACACCAAGATTGTGGGTTCAACAAAGGCGCTATATTTTGCCGCTATTTCAGGAGAAAAATTCATATCTATTTTGTAAAAAGCCATCTTCGGAAAATCGGCATTCAACAATTCTTGCACTTTAGGTTCCAAAGCTTCCCCAACATTGCATGAAATTGTAGAAAAATAGACCAAAACGGCAGTGTTTTCCTGCAAGATATTTTCAAGTTGCTCCAAAGAATTTATGGTTTTGATTTCGTTCATTTTATTTAGTTAATTAAAAATCAAATTTACCACAATTTTCAATTTGTAACGTAAGGAATGTTTCAAATGGTTTCTGGTTATAATGGCATCATAAAAAATAATGGCCAAAGGAGTTAATTTATAATAAATTGCCATAAATTTGTTACTTATTAAAATAAAAAAGTGATCATGTCTGATAAAATTGAAAGAATAAAATGTTTAATAATTGGGTCGGGTCCTGCCGGATACACTGCAGCAATTTATGCCGCCAGAGCCGATTTAAAACCTGTGATGTATACAGGAATGCAAATGGGAGGCCAATTAACCACCACAACTGAAGTCGATAATTTCCCCGGATATCCAGAAGGAACCGATGGAACTGTAATGATGGAAGATTTAAAAAAACAAGCCGAACGTTTTGGAACTGAAGTGAGATTTGGTGTGGTAACCAGCGTAGATTTCAGTAAAGAAGCTGGCGGTATTCATAAAGTTACGGTAGATGAATCCATTCAAATTGAAGCGAACACCATCATTATTTCAACAGGTGCAACCGCTAAATATTTAGGCATAGAAAGTGAACAACGTTTAATTGGCGGAGGCGTTTCTGCCTGTGCAACTTGCGATGGATTCTTTTATAAAGGACAGGAAGTGGTTGTGGTTGGTGCCGGCGATACCGCTGCAGAGGAAGCGACTTATTTGGCCAACCTTTGTAAAAAAGTGACTATTTTAGTGCGAAAAGATTTTATGCGGGCGTCAAAAGCAATGCAAAAAAGAGTGGAAACAACCAAGAATATTGAAGTGAAATACAATACCGAAATTGAGGAGGTTTTAGGTGAAAAGGTGGTAGAAGGCGTTCGCGTTGTGAACAACAAAACAGGTAAAAAAGAAGTAATTGAGGTAACCGGAATTTTTATTGCGATAGGGCACGTGCCAAATACCGATATATTTAAAGGTGTATTGGATATGGATGAAACGGGTTATTTAATCACAAAAGGGAAATCCACCAAAACAAATTTACCCGGAATATTTGCCGCAGGCGATGTGCAGGATAAAGAATACCGACAAGCAGTTACCGCAGCCGGCACTGGCTGTATGGCCGCTTTGGATGCCGAGCGTTATTTGGGGTCCTTGCATTAGAATTAAAAAAAATTATAAGTAAAGCCTAATATTATTAAATTAGGCTTTTTTTTATCCTTTAATTATTGCAATCGTTTTCGTAAATAGTAGTGCCATTAATAGGAAATGAGCCTATTTAGTATTTAATTTTGCCTAATAAATTAAGGTCATGGATTTGTTTTCAAATAGTTATTTTGTATTATTTCTGATAATATTAATTGGATTTATTATCGGTCGAATTAAAATAAAAGGGATTTCTCTGGATGTTTCCGCCGTAATTTTTGTGGCCTTGTTTTTTGGCCATTATGGGGTGGTTGTTCCTATTGATTTTCAATATATCGGATTGGTGCTATTCATTTTTACTATTGGAATCCAGGCCGGACCCAGTTTCTTTGAATCGTTTAAAAGGAACGGACGCGAACTGGCCATTTTGGCTTCATTACTTATTCTAAGTGCGGGATTAATCACTTTTCTGATTTCTTATTTCTTAGGCGTTGACAAAAATTTAGCTATCGGATTGCTGAATGGTGCATTAACCAGCACGCCAGGTTTGGCAACAGCCATTGATATTACAGGTTCTCCTTTGGCATCCATCGGTTATGGTATCGGTTATCCGTTTGGGGTTATTGGCGTCATTCTTTTTGTGAATTTTTTACCTCGGATCCTTCATATAAACATAAAAGAGCAGGAAAAAATATATAATTCTGAAATGACAGCCCTATATCCTGAAATTTTAGCCAAACATTTTGTGGTTGAAAATGAAAATGTAATTGGAAAAAGTCTTAGGGATTTAAGCATTCGTTTTATGACCAAAGCAGTTATTTCAAGGATTATGCATGAAAACACCGTGATTATTCCTGAAGCCGAGGTTATTCTGCAAAAAGGGGATACCATAAGAGCTGTTGGCTCAAATGAAGCATTAGAAAGAGTGAAACTGCTGGTGGGCCCGGAAACAAAAAAAGAAATTCCGTTAGACACCAAATACGATGTGCGTTCCATTTTAGTGACCAATAAAGAGGTGGTTAAAAAAACATTGGGACAGCTTCAAATTTTAGAAACTTATAATGCAACTATAACAAGAGTTAGACGCTCAGGAATAGATATTTCACCAAGTCCTTCCTTAAAATTGCAATTTGGAGACAAGTTAATTGTTATTTGCTCCAAAGAAAATATGTCGGAAGTAAGCCGAATTTTTGGGGATGACAAACTTTCAAGCACCGATTTTTTACCCATAGCTTTAGGAATTATTTTAGGAATATTGGTTGGTAAAATGAGTATTAATTTTGATAATTTTTCATTCGGACTTGGATTAACCGGAGGAATTTTAATTGTGGCGCTTATTTTGGGAAGAACCGGGAAAACCGGACCAATTATGTGGACAATGACCGGCGAAGCAAATCAAATTTTGAGACAGTTCGGATTGTTGTTCTTTTTGGCGGCAGTTGGCACCAGCGCTGGTTCCCATCTTGAAAGCACTTTTCAGGAATATGGCTTGGAGTTATTTGCATATGGAGCCCTAATTACACTGATTCCTATGATAATCACAGCGATAGCGGCACGTTATTTTTATAAATTAAACATGCTTACTTTACTTGGAACGCTTGCAGGAAGCATGACCAGCACACCCGGTTTGGCGGCAACAGACAATATGGTAGATTCAGATGCACCTGCGATTGCTTACGCAACGGTATATCCCATTGCAATGGTATTGCTGATTATCGTAGTGCAAATTTTGAGTTTGATTTGATGAAATTGTTAATAGTTTGAAGACCGAAGTAAAAATTAAAGTTTGAAGAAACGAATTTCATCAAACTTCTTAGAAGCTCATTGGTAATAATGCCTGACAGACTATTTACCAACTATTTTTCAGTATTATGCCAAATTGATAATTCAACATCCAAAATTCATAATTCACAATTCTAACGCGTTAGGGGTTGAAGTGGAAATCCTTTTTTGAGGTTTTTTCCGAAAAAAAGTTTGCAACGAAAAACCCGACCGCTTTTTAGCGGGAACGCACAAAATATTATGATTGTTAAATGATTACCTTTTGAAGAGGCCAGCTTTGTCAAAAAATTCTGTCAAAGTGATTTTAGGATTCGAAAATAAATAAACTTCACCTGAATTTTTTATTAATAAATCTACTGTTTCTGTGGCATTTATATAAGCAATTGAATTGTTTGAAGTATTTACCACAGCAGTTGCGGATTTAAAATCTTTTCCTTTAAAAGCGCTGTTATGTAAAGTTTCTATTTCAAAATTGGTGGTGTTGCCGCTCAAATTAACGGAAGCCCTGTCCAAAGTATGGATAACCATATTTTTGGTGTCAATAATTCCCTTTATGTTGCTTGATTCTTCTGAAATTATAAAAGTGTCTTCACTCAAAATTTCCAATTCTAAATTGCTTGTTTTTTTAGCATTGATATGAACAATTTTTGAGCTCAGTTTTAAATTGATATCCGAATTGTCAAAAGCACTTAAAGCAATGGCATCAATTCGAAGGGAATTGTTCGATTTTACCTTGGCTTTGTTGTAGGCATAAATTTCATCCAATGCACTGTTTACTTTCACATGGACGATTAATTTCTTGGTTCTCACTATTTTAGAACTCGTTTTTATAACTAGCGATCCGTTGTTAATTTCAGTAATTATGGCACTTTGTATGTTGGAATCAGTTTCAACCATTACAGATTGCTTGTCGTTATAAACCAATAAAACGGTTACGTCATCAATGACTTCAATTTTCGTGAATTCTGAAAGATCTCTGTTTTCTATGGTTACATCTTTGTTTCCTATTAATTTTTCTTGTGCGTTTATGGCAGAGAAAATAAGTAAAAAAGAAACTAGAATTCGTGTTTTAACTGTTTTCATTGAAAGGTTTTCAACAAAAATACGCAAAATAAATTTTACATTTAATTTGTGTATTTAAAAATCTATGCTAAATTTGCAACAAATGACATTAAAAAATACAAATACTAATTGGTGGTGGAACTCTCTTAATTTATAAGCGAGCCGAAACTACTATATTTATATTTAAAATATATAACAAAAGGACTTATCTCGCGGTAAGTCCTTTTTTATTTGAACAAAATACGATGAAAGAATTAAAATTTAAGACAATTTCTAAAACGTTGTTGGCAGACACGATAACGCCAGTTGGAATGTACTCGAAAATTAGGGACAAATACGCCAACAGTTTGCTGCTGGAAAGCTCCGATTATCACAGTAAAGAGGAAAGTTTCACCTTTATTTGCGCCGAACCTATGGTGACCTTAAAGGCTGATAATAATGTATTTACGTATCATTATAAAAATAAGGAACACGACCGCAAGGAAATAAATCGTGATTTTTATCCGATTTTTGAAAGCTATACTGATACGGTAAAAGTGGATTGTGATGCTGCCATAAAAGGTTTCAACGGATTTTACGGCTATGTTTCTTACAATTCCATTCAGTATTTTGAAACGATCAAACTAAATGCCAAAAAAGCGGCTTCCGAAATTCCCGATTTTCAGTTTAGCTTTTTCAAATTCATCATTGCCATCAACCATTTTAACAACGAACTTATTTTAATTGAAAATATTGCCGAAGGCGAAGCGTCAAGAATTCATGAAATTGAAACGTTGATTAACGCTCGCACTTACGGATTGTACAATTTTGAGACAGCCGGCGAAGAATCTTCCAATTGTACCGATGAAGATTTTAAAAATTATGTGGTTAAAGCAAAAGAGCATTGCAAACGCGGCGATGTGTTTCAATTGGTGTTGTCGCGTCAGTTTCAGCAATCTTTTAAAGGTGATGAATTCAATGTTTACCGTGCTTTGCGCTCCATAAATCCGTCACCGTATTTGTTTTATTTCGATTATGGAAGCTTTAAATTGATGGGTTCTTCGCCGGAAGCACAAATTAAGATTGACGAAGAAAAAGCCATTATCAACCCGATTGCTGGAACTTTTAAACGCACCGGAATAATGGCGCAAGATATTTTGCTGGGTGAAAAATTATCAAAAGACAAAAAGGAAAATGCGGAGCATGTAATGTTGGTTGATTTGGCCAGAAACGATTTAAGCAAACACGCAAGCAACGTAAGTGTTGAAGTTTTTAAAGAAGTGCAATATTTTAGCCACGTGATTCATTTGGTGTCAACCGTTCAGGGAAAACCTATCGGGAAAGCCATTGAAATTGTGGGAGACACCTTTCCTGCAGGCACATTAAGCGGCGCGCCAAAGTTTAAAGCGATGGAATTGATTGATACATATGAAAACCAGACACGTGGATTTTACGGTGGCGCAGTCGGATTTATAGGTTTAAACAATACGGTGAATTTGGCCATTGCCATTCGATCATTTGTGAGTAAAAACAACACCTTGTTTTATCAGGCAGGCGCTGGAATTGTGATCAATTCAACTGAAGAAGGGGAATTACAGGAAGTAAATAACAAGTTGGCGGCATTAAAAAAAGCGCTGATTTTAGCAGAAAAAATATAAAAAAATGAAAATACTCATCATAGACAATTACGACTCATTTACCTACAATTTGGTCCACTTGGTCGAGAAAATTACGGGCGAATATCCTTCGGTTTTCAGAAATGACGAAATTACGGTTAAAGAAGTTGGAAAATACGATATCATCATGCTTTCTCCCGGACCCGGAATTCCTGATGAAGCCGGAATTTTAAAAGAAGTGATTAAAACCTACGCCGCAACAAAACCAATTTTTGGCGTTTGTTTGGGCTTGCAGGCCATCACCGAAGTGTTTGGAGGTTCGTTAGAGAATTTGGAAAATGTATTTCACGGCGTTGCCACCACGATGAAAGTTCAAAGTCCGGATGCGGTTATTTACAAAAATATTCCTGCGGAATTTGAAGCGGCGCGTTATCATTCCTGGATCGCTTCATTAAGTGATTTTCCCGAAGAATTGGAAATTACGGCGGTTGATGAATTTGGATCGGTGATGTCTTTGCAGCATAAAAAGTACAATATTTGTGCGGTTCAATACCATCCTGAATCTATTTTAACACCGATTGGAGAACAAATTATCAGAAATTTTATAGAAGCAAACTCATAATGAAGACGATATTAAGCAAATTAATTGAACAGCAATATTTAACAAAAGCGGAAGCAAGCGAAGTGCTTGTGCAAATTGCGAACAACAGCTACAATGCTTCTCAAATGGCGTCATTTTTAACCGTTTTTATGATGCGGCCAATTTCTGTGGAAGAACTTTCCGGCTTTCAGGAAGCCTTGTTGGATTTGGCGGTGAAAGTTGATTTATCGGAATTTAACACGATCGATTTATGCGGAACCGGCGGAGACGGAAAAAACACTTTTAACATTTCAACCCTAACATCATTTATTGTTGCAGGAACAGGAAATAAAGTGGCCAAGCACGGGAATTACGGTGTTTCTTCCGTAAGCGGTTCCTCAAATATGCTGGAGTTTCTGGGTTATAAATTCACCAACGACGAAACTGTTTTAAAACGCCAGATGGAGCGCGCCAATATTTGTTTTTTGCATGCGCCTTTGTTTCATCCGGCGATGAAAGCTGTTGGTCCGGTGAGAAAAGAACTGGGCGTGAAAACATTTTTCAATATGTTGGGGCCATTGGTAAATCCGAGTCGGCCACAAAATCAGATGGTTGGTGTTTTCAACTTGGAAGTGGCGAGAATTTACAATTATTTGTTGCAAAAAACAGCCACAAATTACGGCATCGTTTACAGTTTGGACGGCTATGATGAAATTGCATTGACAAGCGGATTCAAATTATTTACCAAAGAAAATGAACAACTGATAACGCCCGAAGAATTGGGATTGAAAAGATTGAACCAGTCCGATATTTACGGAGGAAATTCAGTAAAAGAAGCCGCAGAAATTTTCAGTTCCATAATAAATGGCGAAGGAACCGATGCCCAAAATAATGCCGTTTTGGCAAATGCCGCGTTCGCCTTAAAAATAATTGACAGCAACAAATCTTTTGAAACAGCATTTGAAGAAGCCAAAGATTCCTTGTTCGGATTAAAGGCAAAAGAAAGTTTAAATAAATTAGTTAACTATTAAGGATAAATTATTAATAAACCTAAGCGTCATGCTGAACTTGTTTCAGCATCTCAATAAATTAGAAAATGAACATTTTAGAGAAAATAATCGCCTATAAAAAACTGGAAGTCGCCAAATTGATGCGCGAAGTTTCCTTGGAAAAATTGGTGAAAAGCCCAAATTTTAACCGCACGCCAATTTCCTTGAAAAAAGCGCTGACCGCTAAAAATTCGACAGGAATTATTGCCGAGTTCAAAAGAAAATCGCCATCAAAAGGAATTATCAACGATAAAGTGTCGATTGGCGAAGTAACGCAAGGTTATTTGGATGCCGATGTTGCCGCACAATCTATTTTGACCGAAACGGAATTTTTCGGCGGAAGCATTATCGATTTAATTCAGGCACGTGCCGTAAACGAAACCATTCCAATTTTAAGAAAGGACTTTATTGTGGACGGATTTCAAATTGTGGAGGCAAAAGCGATTGGTGCAGATGCCATTTTGCTGATTGCGGCCTGTTTGACAAAAGAAGAATTGAAGAATTACGGCAAGTTGGCCGAAGATTTGGGAATGGAAGTGTTGTATGAAGTGCACAATCAGGAAGAATTGGATAAAATTGACTTGAACCATAAAATCATCGGCATTAACAACCGGAATCTTAAAACATTTGAAGTCGATTTAGAGCATTCTATTGCATTGATAAAAAACATTCCGGAGAATTGCATCAAAGTTTCTGAAAGTGGCATCAGCGACCCAAGAATTATAACCGGACTTAAAGAATACGGGTTTCAAGGGTTTTTAATTGGCGAAACTTTTATGAAAACGGAAAATCCGGGATTGGCGTGTTTGGAATTTATTTCTCAAATCAGGTAATATGAAGATTAAAGTTTGTGGTATGCGTGACAAGGAAAATATTTTAGGCTTATTGGCTTTGAAACCAGATTTTATCGGATTTATATTTTACGATAAATCAAAACGCTTTGTGACCGATTTTCCGCAAAATGAAATTCCTTCAACCACCAAAAAAGTGGGCGTTTTTGTCAATGAAACTATCGAAGAAATTATAGAAAAAGCAAATCAACACACATTGGATTTTGTGCAGTTGCACGGAAATGAAACTTCGGAATTTTGTGAAAAACTGGTAGCTAAAAATATAAAAATCATCAAGGCATTTTCTGTGGATGAAAATTTTGATTTTTCAGCAATAAAATCTTTTGAAAAGCATGTTTCTCTTTTTTTATTCGACACAAAAGGAAACAATTACGGAGGAAATGGCATCAAATTCAATTGGGAGTTGCTTCAAAAGTATTTAGGAAGAAAGCCTTTTTTATTGAGCGGAGGCATCAGTATAAATGATGCGGCCGAAATTAAGAAAATAAAACATCCCGCATTTTTGGGAATTGACATCAACAGCGGTTTTGAAATGGAACCCGGGTTAAAAAACATCAAAGAAATTAAAGAATTTAAAAGTTTATTAATATGAGTTATTTTGTAGATAAGAAAGGTTATTACGGGGAATTTGGCGGGGCTTTTATCCCGGAAATGCTGTATCCGAATGTGAAAGAATTGGAAGATAATTATTTGAAAATTATGCAAGAGCCTTCTTTTCAAGAGGAATTTCAAAATTTGCTAAAGGAATATGTAGGCAGGCCAACGCCCTTATATTTTGCAAAACGACTTTCGGAAAAGTACCAGACAAAAATTTACTTAAAACGAGAAGATTTGTGCCATACCGGCGCCCATAAAATAAATAACACCATCGGACAAATATTGGTGGCGAAAAGGTTGGGGAAAACCAGGGTGATTGCAGAAACTGGCGCAGGGCAACACGGCGTTGCAACCGCTACGGTTTGCGCATTGATGGGCATAGAATGTGTGGTTTATATGGGCGAAATTGACATTGCGCGACAAGCGCCAAACGTGGCCCGCATGAAAATGTTGGGCGCTAAAGTTGTGCCGGCATTGTCGGGCAGCAAAACGTTAAAAGACGCCACAAACGAAGCGATTCGAGATTGGATCAACAATCCGGTAAACACGCACTACATCATTGGTTCGGTAGTTGGGCCGCATCCGTATCCCGATATGGTGGCACGATTTCAATCGGTGATTTCAGAAGAAATAAAAAAGCAATTGAAAGTGCATGAGAACAAGGAAAATCCCGATTATGTCATTGCCTGCGTGGGCGGCGGAAGCAATGCCGCAGGGGCTTTTTACCATTATTTGGATGAAGAAAACGTGAATTTAATCGCTGTTGAAGCAGCGGGTTTGGGCATTCATTCCGGGGAAAGCGCCGCAACCAGCATTTTGGGAAAAGAAGGCGTGATTCACGGAAGCAAAACGTTGTTGATGCAAAGTGAGGACGGACAAATAACGGAGCCTTATTCTATTTCCGCAGGATTGGATTATCCGGGAATCGGACCATTGCACGCCCATTTATACAGATCCAAACGCGCTGAATTTATTTCAATTACCGATGCTGAAGCGATGGAGGCAGGATTGGAATTGTGTAAATTGGAAGGCATTATTCCGGCTATTGAAAGTGCCCACGCACTGGCGGTTTTTAACATGAAAAAGTTTAAGGAAAGCGATGTTGTGGTGTTGAATTTATCTGGACGCGGCGATAAGGATTTGGACACGTATGTAAAATATTTTAAGTTGTAGAAAATGAACAGAATAAATCAAAAATTACAGGAAAATAAAAAATTGTTGTCCATTTATTTTACGGCTGGTTTTCCGAAGATAAATGACACGGTTTCCATTATTGAAAATTTGGAGAAAAGCGGTGTCGATTTTATTGAAATCGGTTTGCCTTTTAGCGATCCGCTGGCTGACGGACCAACCATTCAGGCGAGTTCCACAAAAGCGTTGGACAACGGAATGACTTCAGAAGTCCTGTTCAATCAGCTAAAAGATATTCGTAAAACGGTCAAAATTCCCTTAATAATTATGGGTTATTTCAATCCGATGATGCAGTTTGGGATTGAAAATTTCTGCAAAAAATGCGCTGAAATTGGCATCGACGGATTGATTATTCCCGATTTGCCTTTGGACGTTTACAACGATAATTACAAAGCCGTTTTTGTAAAATATGGTTTGATTAATGTGTTTTTGATTACGCCGCAAACATCATTGGAACGCATTCAGTTTATCGATAAAATTTCGGACGGATTTATTTATATGGTGAGTTCGGCCAGCGTTACCGGTTCACAAAATGCTTTTGGAAAAACACAGGATGATTATTTTAAGCGCATTGCCGACCTGAATTTAAAATCGCCTCAAATTGTTGGATTTGGAATTTCAAATGCAGAAACGTTTAAACAAGCGACTAAATATGCAAAAGGTGCCATTATTGGCTCTGCATTTGTGAAATATTTGGATGAAAATGGCACAGCCAACATAAATAAATTTGTGAGTGGCATTATAGATTGATATCTTTAACAAAAATCAAAAAATCAAAAAATGGAATTACCTAAAAGAGCCGGAGACAATCCTATAGCAGTTGAATTGGAAGAAGGAAAAAAATATGCCTGGTGCACTTGCGGCTTGTCTGAAAGTCAGCCATTTTGCAACGGATTGCATAAAGGCTCAGGAATGAGTCCGATTGTTTTTACTGCCGAAAAAACAGAAACAAAATACTTGTGTACATGTAAACAAACCAAAAATGCGCCTTTTTGCGACGGCTCGCATAAATAATCAGAAGAACTTTTTATACTGCAGCACCCTAAAATCAAACGTATTGAATTTAGGGTTTTGTTTTTTTAAGAATTGGTATTGCGGGTTGCTTCCAACCGCCCGGTTTGCGCTTCCGGAAGGCGCCGTTAATGAAATGACTTTTATTTTTCGGATTGTTTCATCTTCAATAAATTCAAATTCATGAATTTTTGGCGTTTCCGCAGAAATTAGTTTAAACGGTATATTTTTTTCTTTTAATTGTCTTCTCAAATGATATTCCGGTCCGTTTTTGCTGCTTCCGCCAGTTAACAAAAGTGTTTGGACTGAAGTATGTTTTTTGATGTAAAACAACAAATCTCTTAATTCAATAGTTGACATTCCCAAATCGGAAGCGTCCATTTTTTTTCGTTCGCAAGATTCAACAATATCACAAATGCCCATATTATTTTCAATCAAGAATTTTTTTCGTTGTTGAATGGCCAATTCAGTCGTTTCAAAAAGCAGGTTCAACGTAAATATTTCGTCTAAAATTTTCCATAATTGTCCGTCAATGCTGCCATAACAAAAATCAACATCGCCCTTTTTTAAAATTCCCATTGAAAAGCGGGGAGGAGGCAAGGTGCCCACAATAAGTTTAGTTGCTCCTTCAGGAATAAACGGTTTGTATGGATGTTTATGAGTAAACATTGGTTGATATTAGGTTTTCTTTAAATAATTGTTAATTGTGCCAATATAAAGACAAAAAGTAAATGAAGTGAAAAATACGATGTAAATTTGCCATCGAATTAAATTTTATGATAGAAACGGTAATTAGGTTTTTTAAAAGTCTGGATTTTCTTAAAGGAATTGTATTGGCAGTGGCGATGTTGATACCTGTTTTTTTGAGCATCTATATTTTTGAGGATATCAGTATTGGTTTCAGTATCGCTCTGGGCGTTTTGTTTTGTTCGCCAACCGACGTGCCCGGAAGCAACAAACACGTGTTTTTTGGGATATTAATAGCCACATTTTTATCGTTTGGATTAACCTTGCTTTTTGGTACTGTTGCCAATACTTTATGGTTATTATTGCCTTTATTGGGTATTTTTGTATTTCTTGTTTCTTATATTTCAGTTTTCGGTTTTAGGGCTTCATTGATTTCCTTTGTTGGTTTGCTGGCCATTGTTTTAAGTTTTATCCATGATTATTCCGAAGTAAGTTTGCTGTTGCATGCTTCATTAATTGCGCTGGGCGGCTTGTGGTATTTGTCGCTTACCTATTTAAAATCAATTTTGTTTACAAAAATTCAGGTTGATCAATTGTTTATTAAAACCATCGAAAAAACGGTCGAATATTTAAGAATTAGGAGCGAATTGCTAGGTGATTCAGACAATAGAAAAGATTTGCAGCACAAATTGTTTGAACTTCAGATTGAAATAAATGAACATCACGAAACGCTTAGGGAAATAATTTTAGCAAGCAGGAATAAATCAGGATCTTCAAACAGAACCAGAAGGCAACAATTGATTTTTACCGAATTGGTGGATATTTTGGAACTCGCCATAGCAAATCCGGTCGATTATGAGAAGTTTGATGTTGTGTTTAAAAAACACAAAGAGAAAATAGCAGAATTTAAAATGTTGGTTTTTGAAATTGCGAATCAATTGGAGCACATTTCAAAAGTGATCAGAAAAGAAGAAAAACTTAAGGAGAATACCAAAATTCCCGAGATTTTAAGAAACATTGACAGGCATATTGATTATTACCGCATTTTAGTGGGTTTGCCAAAAGCCAGGGTGGGAGCTTTAATGTTGTTAAATCTTAAAAATTATCAGGAGAAGCAGGCCCAAAACGTAACGGCTATAGAACGGGTGTTGAATAATTACAGGAAAAATGATGAAATTTTAAGTTCAAGGGAAGCCAACAGATTTATTACGCCACAGGATTATGATCTTAAAAAGTTAACCGAAAATTTTAGTTTTAATTCTCCAATTTTTAAACATTCATTGCGGTTGGCGGTGGTTGTTTTGCTTGGTTTTGCGATAGGAAAATCATTTTCTATGCAAAATCCCTATTGGATTTTACTGACCGTAATAATCATTATGCGCCCAAGTTTTGGGCTAACAAAATCTAGGTCAATTCATAGGGTTGTTGGCACGTTGATAGGCGCAGCAATTTCAACCGTAATTATATTAATTACCCAAAATACCATTGTTTATGGTATTGTTGCCGCAATTTCTCTGCCGTTGGCTTATTCTTTAGTTCAATTAAATTTTAGAAATGCCGCAGTTTTTGTAACGATCAATGTTATTTTCGTATATGCCATTTTTGAACCCAATATTTTATCGGTAGTTCAGTATAGAATTGTAGATACTTTAATTGGTGCCTCATTGGCATTTGCTTCAAATTATTTTTTATGGCCAACCTGGCAATTTCAAAATATTAGTGAAAATTTCAGCAAAGCGATTACATCCAATCAAAATTTTTTAAAGCAAGTCGCCGTGTTTTATCGCGAAAAAGGAGAAGTTTCCACGGTCTATAAATTATCGAGAAAAGAAGCTTTTTTGAACATAGGCGACTTAAATGCGGCATTTCAACGGATGAGCCAGGATCCTAAATCCAAACAAGTGGAACTCTCCACAATTTATGAAATTGTTGTTTTTAACAATACTTTTTTATCGTCTTTAACCGCTTTGGGAACTTTTATAAAAAATAACAAAACCTCTGAAGTTCCTGAAGAATTCAATATTTATGTGGAAAATATCTGTTCAAATCTTGAATTGGCAAAACAGGTATTGGAAAAAAGTGAGGCTGTAAAAGAGGTGAATTCAACGAATCTTAAGGACGCAGAAAATTTATACGATACTTTTTTTGAAAATCTTTCCAAAAAACGCGACCATGAAATTGCATTTGGTGAGGAGCATTCTATGACAACCCGAGTGAAGTTAAGAGAAACATTGCTGATTTCCGAGCAGTTGAAATGGCTTTATAATTTGTCGGAAAAACTAATTGCTTCCGCAAAAAAATACAATTCAACTGTTTAGAAGTATGCTATAAATTTGGGCGTTCCCCTGCGGGTCGGGTTTTTCGTTACAATCTTTTTTTCGGCGAAAACCTCAAAAAAGGATTTTCACTTCAACCCCTAACGCAAAATGAATTACGAATTTAGACCTGACTGCCTCAGGCAGGTTTAGGATTTACGATTTTTTAGATTTGCTTGAAACCTGAAACTTTCAACTCAAAAAAACTACTTCACTTTTACGCCGCCAACATAGGTTTCATCAATGGTAATCGCTGGAATTTTATTCGCTTCAATTTCCATAATGTTTTTGTTAAGCATAATAAAATCGGCCATTTTCCCTACTTCAATGCTTCCTTTTTCTTGTTCCTCAAAATTGGAATAGGCTGCCCAAATGGTCATTCCTTTTAAAGTTTCTTCTCTTGTTAAAGCATTTTCCATTTGAAAACCATTTTCAGGGAAATTGTTTAAATCTTTACGGGCAACTGCCGCGTAAAAAGTTAACAACGGACTTACTTTTTCAACCGGGAAATCGGTTCCCAAAGCTATTTTACTATAAGTGTTCAACAAAACTTTATAGGCATAAGCGCCTTTCATACGCTCGGCACCAACCCGATCTTGCGCCCAATACATATCAGAAGTTGCGTGTGTTGGTTGCACAGAAGGCAAGATATTTTCAAAATAATTAAAATCGTCCGTATCAATAATTTGCGCATGCTCAATTCTCCATCGGCTGTCTTTTTTTCCTTTTAAAACTTCTTTGTAGGTTTTTAACATCACGTAATTTGCTGAGTCACCAATGGCGTGTGTGTTCATTTGAAAGTCGGTTAAGGCAATTTTTTCGGCATATTCTTTCAGTTTTTCCAGAGGTGTTACCAAAGCACCAAAATGATTGTGCTGGTCGCTGTAGGATTTTTTCATAGCGGCGCCACGTGAGCCCAATGCACCATCAGCATAGACTTTAAAAGAGCGCACGTTTAAACGATCGGTCTTTATAATGCCTTTTTTTGCATAATAATCAATGTTTTTATCACTTGCCGAAACCATGGCGTAAATCCGCATTTTCAATGCTCCGGCTTGCTGCAAGCTGTCAATTAATTCAATGGTTTCTCTTGAAAGTCCGGCATCATCAACGGTTGTTAATCCCAAATCGAAACAGATTCTTTCTGCATCTTTTAAGGCTTCAATATTTTCTTTTTTAGAAGGTGCAGGAATTTTAGCTTCAATTAATTCCATTGGCGCATCAATAAAAATACCTGTTAATTTTCCGTTTTTCTGAAGAATTTCTCCGCCCGAAAAAGGCATTTTTACCGTAATTCCAGCCAAATCTATGGCAGCCTGATTTGCCAGCAGCGCGTGTCCGTCTATTCTGGTAATGGCGATTGGCGTGTTTGGAAACAATTCATCCAATTTATCTTTTGTTGGAAATTCTTTCACTTCCCAATCGTTTTGATCCCAGCCACGGCCCGTGATGTAAGCTGCATTATGTTCTTTTTGAAAATCAACAATTCGCTGCACAACTTCCTCAAAACTCTTGGTTTCTGTTAAATCAACTTTTTGTTGTTGCAATCCCAATCCAAAAAAATGGCAGTGTGCATCAATAAATCCGGGAACAATTGTTTTTCCTTTTGCATCATTTACATAGGTTGCGGCATATTTTGCCTGAATTTCGGCTGTTGTTCCAACAGCAACAATTTTACCGTCTTTTATGGCAAATGCTTCCGCCTTGTCAAAATTATCATTAACTGTATAAATATTGGCATTGATGACAATGGTGTCAACTTTTTCTTTCTTTGTGCACGAAATTCCTGTAATTAACAAGAGCAGTAAAATAGTTTTTTTCATTTTATGTTATTCTAAATAATTATCGAGCAAATAAACCAAAGAAGCCATAGAAGCGGCGCCCAGTTCAAGTTCTCTTTTGTTTACTTTGTCAAAAGTGTCATTTGCCGCATGGTGATAATCAAAATAACGTTGGGAATCGGGTCTGTAACCCATCAAACTAATGATTTCAGACTTTAATGGTCCAATATCCGATCCTGCATGTCCTTCACTAATATCGTGCAATCCGTATGGCGCAAGTAACGATTTCCAGCTTTTAATCAACTCCAAATTTTTACTGTTGGCATCAATTGAAAATCCCCTCGGCGTAAATCCGCCAGAATCCGATTCTAAAGCAGCGATATGAATTTCATTATTGGCTTTGGCTTCTTCAGCATATTTTTTACCGCCTTTCAAACCATTTTCTTCATTCATAAATAATACGACACGAATGGTATGTTTTGGTTTGATGCCGTTTAATTGGAACAGTCTTAAAACTTCAATTGATTGCACAATTCCTGCGCCATCATCGTGGGCACCATCGCCCAAATCCCAAGAATCTAAATGTCCGCCAACGGTAATAAATGTATTTGGATATTCGCTTCCGGTGATTTCTCCAATCACGTTAAACGAAGGAGCATCAGGCAAGGTTTCACAACTTTGTTTGAAGTAAAATTTCAAGTTCGGATTTTCTTTTAATTTTTCACTCAACAAATTGGCGGCTTGCGTGCTAATTGCTGCAGCCGGAACTTTTTCATTTTCAGGGATATCGCCGTATCCCATAGCTCCGGTATGTGGTAAATTGTCGATACTGTGTGTCATGGAACGTACAATTACGCCTAAAACACCAAATTTACCGGTTACTTTAGCGCCGCCGCCACGTTGGTCAACACAACCGCCGTACGACTTAAAAGTTTCAATTGGGGTGTCTTCAAACGGACGGTTAAAAAAGACTATTTTTCCCCTTAGTTTTTCACCCAAAGCTTCCGCTTCTGCCAAGCTATTTACTTCAATAACTTCGCCTGAAATACCTTTTTTAGGTGTTGCAACAGAACCGCCCAAGGCGCAAATCGCAACATTATATTTGATTTTGTTAACGGTAAAATAAGCTTCTTCTTTTTCGCCTCTCACCCAATGAGGAACCATCACGGGTTGCAACCAAACTTTGTCAAAACCCAGTTCGCCCATTAATTTTTCGCCCCATTCAACAGCTTGTTGCGCTTGCGGGGAACCAGACAATCTTCCGCCAATATTGTTGGATAAATAATCTAGCCATTGATACGATTTTCCATTGCTTAAAGCGGTGTTAAACAGTTGTTTAACAATGGTTGAATCGTTTTTATTTACGGGTTGTTCAATGCTTTTTACAGTTTTAAGGCTGCCAAAAGAGGAAAGTGCAATAAGTATAATTACTGCAATAAAAAAATGTTTCATTTGGAGTAGTTTTTTAAAGTGCTAAAACTACATAAAAAAGTTTAATTTTTTAAAGATTGTTTTATAAATCAAATTTATAGGTAATGCCTCCCAAAATTTGTAAGGTCTGCACCTGATAATTTAAAAATCGGTGGTATTTTTCGCCAAGGGCATTGTTAATTTTTGCAAAAGCGGTAAGCCTGTCGGAAAAGTTATAACCTCCATTCAAATTTAAATCCATGTACGATTCGTTTGTTACGATGTTTCCGTTTTCAGATGTAAAACCATATGGAATCACAAAATCCTCAGTTTCGCCATTGTAAAATATTTTTGCGCCTGCAAACCAATTTTTATTTTGATAGTCGGCTGAAATAGTTGCCTTCATTTTTGGTGTATTCCATGCTTCTAGCAGCGTTTCAACGGTGTGATGCGCATAATTGACAGATCCGCTAAAATTAAATTCTTTAGAAGCGTCAATGGTTATTTCCCCAAAAAATCCCAGGGTTTTCACATTGTCGTAAACCACGCCAAATGAATTTCCGGCTTCATAGGCTTTTTCAACAATGATATTCCCGTCGGTTTTTGTTTGATTTTGGATGAAAAACGGTTTATTTTTTTCAGAAGTATGGCTTACATTGAAATTATAGCCAATATTTGAAGCCAATTTACCTTTTGTGCCAGCATAAGCGCTGTATTGTTTGTCTGTTTGCAGAATATTTAATGTTGGAGAAATAAACGGATTTTCATTTGCGAAATCTTTATACGAATTTTGCTCTAAATCACCGGTTACGCCAGCAACCAAAATAAGCACATCATCAACCAATTTAACCGATGCCGTAACGTTTGGATAGGCGTAATAGTCGGTATTTTTATGTTCTAAATCGTTTACATAATAAAATTTTGCGCCTAAGTTGATGGTCAGATTTTCCCTGATAATCTCAAAATTCGGATTAAAACCAAGATTTAAAAAGCTGTAATTTACATCTGTTCCTTCCGTATAAGTTTGTTTGAATCTTCCTGAAATAAGATCGATTAAAAATTCGCCATTAATCTTTTCTTTAGAAATTGGAAATTCTATTTTGGGTTTTACCATTAATCGTATTTCATTGCTGTTATAATCATCGGAAAAATTTAAAACTTCAGCAGTTGCACCCTGAAAAAAGGAATCTTCAAAACTAATTTTTCCGCCACCATAAACAGTTTTATAGATTTGTTTCTCATCCATTGCTTCAATAAAAGGATTATTAAAAGTGATGTCGCTTGGCAATCCGTAATAATTTTGCAGTTTGCGTTGCACACCCGTATTCACTTGCCAGTTATAATCCTTGTCAAACTGTTTGTAATAAACGTCAATTTTTGAGTCTGAAAAATTATCGTCCAACAGAACATCTTTTATGCCGCCTTCTGACGAAATATGATTTAAGAAAATTCCGAAGTCGTTATTTTTTTTGTCTCCTGTGTGAAGATAGGCTTCAAAAATCGGAGTATTGAAATTTCCATATCCGGCCGAAATATAATTTTCGTATAAATGTTCTTTGGGACCTCTTGCAATACTTTGCGCTTTTCCTTTTGAAGGCGTAAAAGTGGAAGCTACCGGAATTGAAAAAATACTGTAACCCACCTTTTCTTTTCCTAAATTTTTTGTTTCATTTTCAATATTGGGATTCGACCTTACTTTAAACGCGTCTGAAATAGTTGGCGCATAAGGTTTTTCAACAGTAATTTCCTCTGTTTTTAAGGTGTCCTTTTTCTTTGTTATTTGAGAAAAGGAAACGCTTGTCACTAAAATTAAAAATGAAGTTATAAGGAGTTTGTTATGCATTGCTTTTATGTTGTTTAATCGTTTATAAATTAATTTTTATCCCGAATGTGCGGGATTAATTATTAATTGATTCATTGGTTTTTGCCTGTTCCGTTTTAATTTTATTAAGTGCTGCAGTGGCTTCTTCAACCACATCGCTAAACTGGGCAAAGTTTTTTATGACGCTTTCTAAAATATAAGTGGCCTGGTAGGCATCATTTAATTTGTAATTATTATCGGCCATCAGCACCAATCCTTTTGCGCCCCAATATTTGTAAGCGGAGTATTCAGCAGCGATTTTTTGCACAATTTCACTTGATACTTTATAATTTCCATCTTTGTTTTGAAAGTAGGCGCTATAATATAAAGCTTCGGCTTTTAATTCGCCGGAGGCAATTTTTTCAACGGTTGCATAGGCGCTTCTGGCCTTAGTTTCGTTATTGGTTTTAATTGCCGAGCGCGCAATAATGATATGTGCATCCGATTTTACGCGGTCTTCCAATTTGTTATTTTTCAAGACCAATTCGGCATAATCTACAGCTTTACTGTAATTTTTATCGGCGTAATAACCTTTCATTAAGTTCGATTGCGCAAAAATGATGTTTTGTGGCAGGTTGGCTTCACTTTCCAATCGTTCTAAAAGTGGAATGGCTTTTTGCCAATTGTTATTTTCCAAATAAACCAAAGATAAGCGTGAAAGCGCGTCTTCAGTAAATTCATTTTGTGGCTGATTTACAACGTAACTATAATTCGGAATTGCTTCGGAATGTTTGTTATCTGAAAATAATGATTGTGCCAAATAAAAATTGGCATGCAAAGCATGAAGACCACTTGGAAAACTTCCCAAGTATTTTTTAAAGCTTTCAATCGCTTTTTTATGGTTGTTTTGCAGGTATTGTTTTTCAGCCGATTCGTAGGTGTCATTGTCCAATTCTGCATCAGATACATTTACAAAATCTACCGTTTTTACCCAAGATGCGTATTCGTCAACCCTTCCTAAATCAACATAAATTTGTCGTGCATTCTTAACCGCTTGTTTGGCATCAGCCGAATTTGGAAATTGTTGCACAACGGCTTTATAAGTTGTTAAAGCTTGGTCATTTTTATTGCTGTTGTAATAAATCAATCCTTTTTTAAGCATCGCTTTAGAAACTAGCGGACTTTTTTTATAGTTGGCAATGAGTTTGTCATAATTTTCAATGGCCAATTCATTTTGATTTTTTTCGAGATATGAATTTCCTAAAACATAATAGGCATCGTCTTTATAGGCAGATTTTGAGGAGGAATTTAAAAAGGCGTTCAATGCTGTTATTTTAGCATTTTGATTGCCTGTAAGTCCGTAACTTATTGCTTTTTGAAATTGTGCGTAATCAGCATCAATTCCTTTCATTTCAATGGCTTTATTGTAATATTCTACGGCGTTTGAATAGCTGCTGGTCACAAAATAACTGTCACCAATTCTTAAATAAGTGTCGTTTTTTCTTACGGCGTCATCCGAATTTTTCGCACTGTATTTTTTGAAGGCTTCAATGGCATTTCCATAGTCTTTTTGTTTAAAATAAGCATAGCCTAAATTGTAATATAATTCTTTAAATTCTGGGGTTTTTGAAGCTTCGGAATTTGCCGCGAATTTTTGGAAATCTGTGGAAGCTTCCCTAAAATTGTTCAAAAGGTAATTTGATTCCCCTTTCCAATAAGTTGCTCTTGCAGTAATATTGGCATCCAATGGAACGGAAAGTGAATTTTCAAAACTCTCTTTTGCCAAATCGTAATTTCCTTCAGCAAAAAGTTCTGTACCTCTATAAAATGCCACTTTTTGAAAAAGTGCACGTTCTTTGGCGCTTTTTTTGTCTTTTAAATAATCCAAAGCACCTTTATAATCTTTTGAAGTAATGTAGGCGCTGATGATTAATTCGTTGATTTCATCTCGATGCGTTGAATTTGGGTACAACTCAATATATTCTTTTAAAACATCGGGAACACTTTTGTACGGATTTCCAATTTCGTAACTTAATTTGGCGTAATTTAACCAGGCATCTTTCTGAATTTCCGGTTCAAACTGCATTTGCGAAGCGTTTCTGAAGGCATTTAAAGCTTCTTGTTTTTTGTCTGTTTTCAAGTAACATTCCGCCAAATGATAATAGGCGTTTTGCGCAACAGCATTGTTTCCGCCAATTATTTTATTGAAAGTGCTAATGGCATTTTCATAGTCGTTTTGTTTGTAATAGGCATATCCCAACAAATAATAATCGGTATTGTTCCATTTGCCTTTCTGTCCTTTATAATTTTTTAAATGAGGAATCGCTTCTTCAAATTTTTGGAGATTGAAATAACTTTCGCCCACTATTTTGGAAATTTCGGAATGTTCTATTCCTTTTGATTTTGGAAGCAAAGGCAAGCCGTTTTCAATGGCTTTGTCAAAATTTCCCAATTTAAAATTCATATCAGCCAAATAATAGGAAACATTGGTTTTAAATGAGGTGTTATCGGCTACTTCACCCAAATAGGTTTTGGCAGTTTCATAATCATCCTGATTGTAAGCAATGTACCCGTAATAATATTTAGCCTGAACACCATATGCTGGAGAATCCAACAAATTTAAAAAATAAGGTTTTGCTTTTGAATACTCTTTGTTTGCGAATAATGAGTAAGCATAGTTAAAATTATAGGTTTCTTCCTCCCTTAAAGTTAAATTGGTCGGATTAACTTTTGCATACCATTTTGCAGCAAAGCCGTATTTCCCGACTTTAAAATAATAGTCGGCAATATCAATAGAAGCCCTGTTATGTTTTGTACTGGTAGGATATTTCTCAACAAATTCCTGCATTAATTCATCGGAATTTGGTTGTTCTAAACGAATGGCGCAATTGGCAATATAGTAGTCGCAATTGGCTTCTAATTCATCAGAATTTTCGAACTGGGGTTTTATGCCAATAAATTTTTCCTGGGCGGCTAAGTACGCTTTGTTTTGGTATAATTCAACTGCGTGGTTATAGGCGGAAAGAGCGTTTGTGTAAATTGACGTTTGTTGCGCTGATATTGATACGGCAGTAAGTAACACAACTAACGGAAGGACAATTTTTCTATAATTCATATGTAAGTATTATTTGTTTTTATTCGGTCATATGGAATTCGCATATTTATATTTCTATTCGAAGCATATTTCCGTTTTACTCATTTCATTTAAATAAAAATTGAAGGTTTTAAACTATCATGTAATAACGCATTTTTTTTTCGAAATTGCCTTACCAAAAAATAATTTTTTTAACAAAGTTGTATCAAGAAGTGTTCCCCGTTTAATATTTTGGGTATAATGCACTAAATATTCGAAAAAACAGCTGTATTATTAATTGCTTTAATGTTGATACTTTACTTTAAAATATCTAGTTTTGTCAAAAACAGCGCGTACTATGTCAGAAGTCATTCTTTCCTTACAAAATGCACAAATATATCAAAGAGAAAACTTGGTTTTGGCCGATGTTAATTTGCAAATTAATATGGGTGAATTTGTTTATTTAATTGGAAAAACCGGGAGTGGAAAAAGCAGCTTAATGAAAACCCTTTATGGCGATTTGCCTTTGGAAAAAGGAGAAGGAAGCATTGTTGGGTTTAATTTAAAAACTTTAAAAGAAGACGAAATTCCTTTTCTGCGCCGCAAACTTGGCATTGTGTTTCAAGATTTTAAGCTGTTGAATGACAGAAATGTCCATGACAATTTGTTGTTTGTATTGAAAGCAACCGGATGGAAAGATGTGGTGAAAATGAAAGAGAAAATTAATGAAGTCTTGTTAAAAGTTGGCATGGAAACAAAAGGTTTTAAAATGCCATATTTACTCTCAGGCGGCGAACAGCAAAGAATCGCCATTGCAAGGGCGTTGTTAAATGATCCAGATCTTATTTTAGCCGATGAGCCAACAGGGAATTTAGATCCCGCCACTTCGGTAGACGTTTTAAATGTGCTGAAAGACATACACGACAGCGGAAAAACCATCTTGATGGGAACCCATGATTATGCACTTATTTTAAAATTCCCTTACAAAACCATCAAATGTGAAGGCGGAGAGTTGTTTGAAGTGGTACAGCACAAAAGTGCCCATTAAAAATCATTTCAACTTTTTTTGTTGCTATGCTTTTGCAAAAGCCACTTTTCTTTTATAAGTCAAATAATAAACATTGACCATCAAAATAAATGCGTTTGTGATAATGATAGGATAAGAAGTCTGCAACATAATTCCATAAACCACAAAAAGTATTGCGCCTAAGGAATTGATAATTCTGAGGGTATTTATATTTTTCATCATAAATGAAATAATCAGCGCTAAAGAGGCCGCGTACCCAACCCATTCTGTAATTGTAATTCCTAAAAGCATAGTTTATGTTTGTATTTGAGCGGGCAAAGATACTTATAAAATTGAAATGGGAAAGTGTCTAAAAAAAGAAACCTCACTCAAGGAGAGTGAGGAAAATTGCTATGAAAAAGATGGTAAGCTATGAAACTTACCGAGGCAAAGATACAATTAAATTTAATTTACCAAAAATAAATATGTTAAAATTTTGTAAAATAAAAAAGTTTCTTTAGAATTTAAAGTTCCTTGTAAAAAATACAGGAAGCTACAAATGCTAACATTTTCATTTCATTTGAAACTAACGAAAATGCTTAAAAAAGCAATTGTTTTTTATTTTGGGCCAATAAAGAATATTTCAAAAAAGTATTTAAAATGAGGCAAAAAAAAACCTCACCCAAGGAGAGTGAGGAAAATTGCTATGAAAAAGATGGTAAGCTATGAAACTTACCGTGACGAAGATACAAACTTATTCCAAATAAAAAAGAAAAATTTTGTTAAAAAGTTCGAAAAAAACAGATTTGTAAATAGTTTAACAAAAAACTATTTTTTGTTAATTATTTTTCAATGATTGCCTCATAAATTAAGTTATGAATATCTGTTCTAATATTCTGGTCTCCAAGTTTATTGTTGTTCATTGTAGGGAAAACCCTATTTGACAAAAATACATATAGAATTCCATTATCCGGATCAACCCACGTGTATGTTCCTGTAAAACCGCTATGCCCAAAACTATTTGCTGAAGCATATTTGCTTGCGGCACTTATTTTAGGATTAAAATCTGGTTTATCAAAACCAAGTCCTCTTCTAATACTGTCATTCTCATAATACCTATGATTAAATTTATCTATGGTTTTTGTTTCAAAATATCTTTTTCCTCCATAATAACCTTTTTGCAAGTACATTTGCATCATTTTAGCAAGATCGTTTGAATTTGCAAACAAACCGGCATGGCCACTCACGCCGCCCATCATTGCGGCACCCATATCGTGCACAAATCCCTGTAATAGTTGGTATCTGTAGTAGTCATCCATTTCTGTGGGAGCAACTTCAGAGGCTGCGAATTTATTCAAAGGATTAAAAGTTATAGATTTAGCTCCTAAAGGTTTATAAAAGACAGAATCATTTATTTTATCCAGGGATTGATTATAAGTCTCTTTTATGTATTTTTCAAATAAAATAGATGGTAAATCACTGTATTTGTAACCATTTACTTTGTTTTGAGGCACTTCAGCAATTTTTTTATAAATGGAATCTTTATAGGAATTTATCAGGTACAAATTTTCGGCAACTTTAATTGAGAATTCCTTACTTTTTGTTGTTCTGTATAAATTGGATAATGGCAGGTTTGTAACGCTGTCAATAGTTTTTAAATAGAAAGGAATCCAGGGGTTTATTTTTCCAACGTGGGATAATACTTCTTTAATCGTAAGATTTTCTTTATTTGTCCCTTTTAAATAGGGTAACATTTCACCAAGGGTTGTGTCCAGATTTAGCAATCCGGTTTCTTCACTTTTCATAATCATAGGCAAACCTCCAATTATTTTAGTTACTGAAGCTAAATCGTACAAATCTGTTAACTTCACTTCTTGTTTCTTATTGTATGTTTGAAACCCGAAGCTTTTATGATAGATGACTGTTCCATTTCGTGCAACCAAAACTTGTCCGCCCGGTGCCATTAAAGAATCTACAACTATTTTGGTAACAGAATCTATTTTTTCGAGCAATTTGCTGCTCATACCCACTTCTTCAGGAATTGAATAGGAGAGTCTCATTAAATTTGAGGTGTTTATTCCTGTACCTTCAGGAAATATCTTTTTAATGGAAACTGGCAGTTTTCCTTTAGCTTCTATCGCGCCAAAAATGATTTGTGCTGAAATTTCCTGAGATTCAGAACTGTTTTGATAGGAAACCATAATGGCATCAATGGAGTCAAAACCACTTACGTCCAAAAGTGTATACGGACTCGCGAAAACATCTAAAATTACCTTATTGTTTTTAGCAATTTCCTGGAGCCAGATTAGTTCTTCGGGTGACATTTTAAAATTTTTCCATGGAGTTTCATTTGATTTATGATAACCTATAATAACGGTGTCATACAATTTTAATTTTTGTAATAAATCGGTTAAATTATCATCTTCAACAATATCAATTTCTGTATATTTTTTTAATGTATTTGTGAAATTTAAATTATCTGAATCTCCTAGTTTTACATAAGCAATTTTATTATTTGCCAGTTCTTTAATGGGCAGTATTTCGTTATTATTTTTAACAACGGTAATTGCCTCTTTCATTAAGGTTCTAAACAATAATTTATCTTTTATGGTGATAATGTCGTCTTGTATTCCGGTTTCTTCAATGGGAATATAATGGTTTAAACCAGCCCAATATTTAGCTTTTAGTATTTTGTCTACGGATACGTTTAGGCGTTCTTTACTAATTTTATCTTTTCTAATGGCCTTTTTTATTTTTTTTATGGCCACTTTTATATCTTCAGGAATTAACAACATATCGTTTCCTGCAATGAAGGCCGCTAAATCAATATCTCCTGGTTTTGCAAAATTTGCAGCCCCCTTCATATTCAATGCATCGGTAAAAATTAAACCGTTAAAACCCATTTTTTCTTTTAAGAGTTCAGTAACCACTTTATAGGAGATTGAGGTTGGCACTCCTTTTTCCGGTTCCAATGAGGGCACATTCAAATGCGCAATCATAATGCTTGTCAAGTTTGTGCCAAACATTTTTTTGTAGGGATATAGTTCAATTGAGTCTAAGCGCTGTAAACTAAAATTTAAAAACGGCAATGTTTTATGCGAATCGGTTGAAGTGTCTCCATGACCCGGAAAATGTTTGGCATTTGCCAAAACACCGGTGCTTTGCATTCCTTTGGTAAATGAGATCGCTTTTTCTGTTACATTATATTTATTTTCGCCAAATGATCGGTTGCCAATAATAGGGTTTTCTGGATTTGTGTTGATGTCAACAACAGGCGCAAAGTTGACGTGAATTCCAATTCTTTTGCAGTGTTTTCCCAATTGAATTCCAAACTGCTCAATTAATTCATTGTTTTGTATTGCCCCTAAAGTCATATTCCAAGGATAGCGAAATGAATTTTGCAATCTCATATTTAAACCCCATTCTCCATCAAAACCAACTAATAATGGAATTTTAGACGATGCTTGAAACTTGTTTGTCAATTCGGCCTGTTTTTCAGGTGTTCCCTGCATAAAAATAAGTCCGCCAATACGATATTTTTTGATCGTTTTTTTAATTTTTGAGGTATGTTTTTTATCCCTGTTTGAATAAGCCTCAATCATAAAAAGCTGTCCAATTTTTTGTTTTAATGTGAGTTTATTCCTAATGCTGTCGACCCATTTTTGTTGATTTTTTAAATCAGATGTAAGTAAGGGGTCAACTTGTTGTCCGTAGCTTGTAACTAGGAATAAAATGAGGCTAACGGTAATTATTTTTTTCATTTATATTAAATTTTTATTTGTTTAATAGTGCTCCAGTTCCATTTGTATTTGAGAATATGATATTTCCATTTTCTATTTTTACGCCTGAAGCCACATCATTTTTTAATAACAAAGCGCCATCCATATCAACAAAATCCAGTATCGGAGTTAAGTGCGCAATAGCTGAAATTCCTACCGAAGATTCTGTCATGCAGCCAACCATGGTTTTTAATCCCAATGATTTTGCTTTAGAAATCATTCTTTTGGCAGGCGTTAAACCGCCGCATTTCATCAATTTTATGTTGATGCCATGAAAGTGATTGTAACATTTTTCAACATCACTTTCCACAAGGCAGCTTTCGTCGGCAATAATGGGTAAATAGGAATTATCAAACACTATTTTAGCGCCTTTCCAGTTGGTGGGTGCCAGCGGTTGCTCTATAAATTCTACGCCTAATTTTTGCAGTTCTATGGAGTTTTTAATGGTTTCGTTGACATTCCATCCGCAGTTTGCATCAATTCTAAAAACGGCGTCGGTAAGTTTTCTTAATTCAGTCACTATTTCCAGGTCGTTTTTTGTGCCTAACTTGATTTTGTAAATGGGCCAAGGCATTTCTTTCATTTTTGAGGCCATATTTTCTATAGTATCAATTCCTATGGTATAATTTGACTGGGGAAGATTTTTCAATTCTAAATCCCAATATTCATATAATTTAAGGTTTTTTTTGCGCGTATATAAATCTGTATAAGCTTCATCTAGGGCGCATAACAAAAACATGTTGTCTTTGAAATACGGGAACAAATAATCCCAATATTCTTCAGGTGTTTTGGTGGCAGCTATTTCAATAATCTCGCGCTTTTGAATGAACTCTTTTTCAAATTGTTCAACCGTTGTATGGTAATAAGGGTTTTCAGTCGCTTCTCCAAAACCAGAAAATCCATTTTCCTGAAGTTCAACAATGATTGAAGGAATCTCAGTTCTGGTGCCTCTTGAAATGGTGAAAGGATGTTTTAATTGTAATTTATAGGATCTTATTATTAACTTCATTTTAAATAAGGGCTTCTCTTAAAATAGTGATTGGATGTTTGGAAATTCTGTTGGTGCCATCCATAATTTGGTGTCGGCAACTTGTTCCGGCAGCAGCAATAATAGTCGTTTTTTCTGTGTTCCTAATTTTAGGAAATAACGTATCCTCGCCAACTTGCATGCTTATTTCAAAATGTTCTTTTTCGTAGCCGAACGAACCCGCCATACCACAACAACCTGAATTTATGATGGTCACGCTATAATTTTTAGGAATTGAAAGCATTTTAAATGTGGGTTCCATACTGCTCAAAGATTTTTGTTGGCAATGGCCATGGATTTTCAGTGTTTTATTTTTTGTGGTAAAAGATTGAGAAGCAATATTATTTTTTTCAAATTCTTGTTTGATAAATTCTTCAATGGTAAAGGTGTTTTCTGAAATATTTTTTGCCGCTGCTTTATCATCGGCCAATCTTAAATATTCATCCCTAAAAGTTAAAATAGCAGAAGGTTCAATCCCCACCAAAGGCGTTTCTTTAGAAATTAATTCTTTGAAAAAGTTGACGTTAACATTGGCTATTTTTTTGGCTTCATCCAAAAATCCTTTTGAAATAAAGCCGCGACCGCTCTCCTCATGCTTGGTTACGTTAACTTTATAACCCAGTTTTGTGAGCAATTCAATGGTGTCTATGCCAATATTGGCATCATAATAATTGGTGAATTCATCAACAAAAAGATAGATTTCTCCATACTTATGAGGTTGCTTTGCTAAACGATTTTCATTTTTTTGGAACCATTTAAAAACGGTAGTTCTTGCCAATTTCGGAATACTTCTTTCTGTTGCAATACCCATTAATTTTTTAGTGATTTTGGTGTTTAAAATCAAGTTGGTAAAAGTAGGGGCGAGGCTTCCCAGTTTGTTATATTTTACATTATTGGCAAACAATTTCGTTCTGAAAGGAACTTTATTTTCTTTGTAATATTGGTATAAAAATTCCGCTTTCAATGCAGCTATATCAACATTGCTTGGACATTCGCTGGCACAGGCTTTGCAACTTAAACACAAATCAAAAACATCATACAATTCTTTGTGGTTAAATTTATTTTCCTTTGTTGAATTCGTCAAAAATTCCCGCAAAGCATTGGCGCGCGCTCTTGTGCTGTCTTTTTCATTTCGGGTTGCTCTGTAACTCGGACACATTGTTCCGCCTGCGGAAGGCAATTTTCTGCAGTCGCCAGATCCATTGCATTTTTCAGTGGCTCTTAAAATTCCTTCACTATCCGAAAAATCCTGAATGGTTTTTATTTCTGGTTCTTCACGGTCAATTTCATAGCGTAAACTTTGGTCCATCGGAAAAGGATTTACAATTTTTCCTTTGTTAAAAATAGCATTCGGGTCGAAAGTGTGTTTAATGCGTTTTAACAATTCGTAATTTTTTTCTCCAATCATGAGCGGAATAAACTCAGCGCGGACAATGCCATCACCGTGTTCCCCGCTAAAAGAACCGCCATATTTTTTGACGAGTTTTGCAGTTTTTGTGGTTATTTCCCGAAATAAAACGACATCCGCTTTTTTCTTTAAATTTAAAATAGGGCGTAAATGTATTTCGCCAGCGCCTGCATGGGCGTAATAAACGGCATCTTGTCCGAAATTTTCCATCATTTTGGAAAATTCGGCAATGTAATTTGGCAAATCTTTTACTTCAACTGCAGTATCTTCAATACAGGCAACCGCTTTATCGTCTCCAACAATATTACCAAGTAATCCCAATCCGGCTTTGCGCAGTTCAACTGCTTGATTTATTTCACTGCCAATCAATTTTGGATGGGCGTAACCAAAGTTATTTTTTTCTAAATCTTTAATGAGTTTATCTGCCAGTTTATTGGATTCTTCGTCTGAATTTGTACAGATTTCAAACATCAAAAGCGCTTTAGGATCGCCTTTAACAAAAAACCTGTTTTTTAGCTGCTCCCGGTTATTTTTGGTGCAATCCATAACAGTTTTATCCATCAATTCACAAGTGTATAAATTGTGTTTCATAGCTACAACCACCGCTTCCATACTTTCCTGAATGCTGTTAAAATGCGCTACAACCATAATGTTTTTCGCCGGCGGCAGGTCATCTAGCTGAATAGTAATTTCTGTGGAAAAAGCCAAAGTGCCTTCACTTCCAGTTAACAAAGTTGCTAAATTTATGGTGTTTTTTGTTCCTCCAAAAAGTTCAAAATTCAACAAAGCATCAACGGGATAACCGTTGTTTCTGCGGTGGATTTCCTTTTTGGGAAATTCCTTTAAAATTTCATGCTGATTTTCTTCATTGGAAAGTTCGTTAAAGATGGTTTGGTAAATCTTATTTTCTAAAGAACTTCCTATCCTTTTTTGATTGAATTCAGCCGTGTTTACTTCATTAAAAACAACTTCGGAACCATCACTTAAAATTGTTTTTAGTTCAATTACCTTATCGCGGGTAACGCCATATTTTATAGAGGTTGTGCCAGATGAATTGTTGCCAACCATACCGCCAATCATACATCTGTTGCTTGTTGAAGTGTTTGGCCCAAAAAATAATCCGTAGGGTTTTAAAAAAATATTGAGTTCGTCACGTATAATTCCGGGCTGGACCGTCACTGTTTTTTTATGTTCATCAAAGCCCAAAATTTTTGTGAAATGTTTGGAAACATCCACAATTAAACCTTCACCAACACATTGGCCGGCCAAAGAGGTTCCGGCGGTTCTTGGAATAAGTGTGATGTTATTTTTTGTGGCGAAATGAATAATCTTTTTTAGGTCTGCATTGTTTCTCGGATAAGCAACGCCTAAAGGAATTTTCCGATAAACGGAAGCGTCGGTTGCATAAATGCTTTTGTGCAAATTGTCAAAATGCACTTCACCTTCAATGATATTTGACAGTTCTTCCAGATTTATGTTAGTTAAAGACATTATTTTGATTTACTATTTTTGACTTACTATTTTAAAACTAATCACAAAAACTCACGACTCAAAAACAACGCCGCTGCTGTGATCTTTAGTTGCGCCTGTGACACTTTTTAAACAATTGTTTTTTCCTTCATCTTTTAAAAAGCCAAGCAAAGCAAAAACCAAAGCCTCTTTATAGTTAATAATGGTTTCTTCAGGAATTATCAATTGTGTTTTTGTGTACGATTGTAATCTTTCAATTAGAAAAGTATTGAAAGCGCCGCCACCGGTAACCAGCATAGTTTTTCCGGAAGCTGAATCTATTTTTTTTGAAATTTGTATGGCAATGTGCTCCACAAATGTTCTTAGAATGTCTTTTATGCTGAGGTTGTGCTTGTCAATCATTGGAAAAATTGTTTCCGCCACAAATTCGTATCCTAAAGATTTTGGTTTGACATCATTATAAAAGGCCAAAGAATTTAGTGCAGACAACAGATTTTTTTCAATGTTTCCTTCGGAAGCAATTTTGCCTTTGTCATCATATTCCATATTTAAAGAAGCAACATAATGATTCAATACAATATTTACCGGACAAATATCAAAAGCAATTCGTTGCTGATTTTTATTGAACGAAATATTTGAAAATCCGCCCAAATTTAAGCAATAATCGTATTCAGAAAATAACAACTCATCGCCAATAGGCACCAACGGCGCTCCTTGTCCGCCCAAAGCTACATCCTGAACCCTAAAATCGCAAATGGTTTTTATGCCGGTAATTGAAGTGATATATGGGCCATTTCCAATTTGGAAAGTGTACTTTTTTTCCGGATTGTGAAAAATGGTATGTCCGTGAGAAGCGATAAAATCAAGTTTTTCAATCCTGTTTTCTTCGATGAAATTTAAGAGGGTTTTTCCTAAATTTATGCCATAATCGGCATCTAATTTCACCAATTTTTCACCCGATAAATGAAAACCTTCTTTTAGCGTCGATTTCCATTCATTGCTATAGGAAATAGTTTCCGCCTTTAATATTTCGAAGCTATAGTTTTCCGCAGCATTTATTTTCACGTAAACAATATCAATGCCGTCCAATGAAGTTCCGCTCATTACACCAATAATATATTTAGTGGAGATTTTCATTTTAAATAATTTTATTTTTATAAAGGTCTAGAACTTTTTTTACGCTTTTGTGTTTTTCTAAAAGGGTCTTGGCTAATTCTTCCGTAATTTGCAATTCTTCCACCAGCATTTCAACGCCTCTATTTACCAATTTTATATTAGACAATTGCATGTTTACCATTTTATTATCTATTACCCGCCCTAATTTAATCATTACAGCGGTTGAAATCATGTTTAATGCCAGTTTTTGGGCGGTTCCAGCTTTCATTCTGGTACTTCCTGTAACAAATTCGGGACCTACAATTAGTTCAATGGGATAATCGGCGACTAATGAAACTGGACTTTTTTCATTACAAACAATACATCCTGTAACAATATTGTGTTGTTTTGCTTTCTCAAGCCCTCCAATAACATAAGGAGTAGTTCCGGAAGCCGCAATGCCAACTAAAACATCTTTATTTGTAATGTTATATTTTGATAAATCTTCCCAAGCAAGGTTCATATCATCTTCTGCATTTTCAATGGCTTTTCTAAGCGCTGAGTCTCCTCCGGCAATTAAACCGATTATCCAATTGTCTGAAACGCCGAAAGTTGGTGGGCATTCTGATGCGTCAAGAACACCTAATCTTCCGCTAGTTCCTGCGCCAATATAAAATAATCTTCCGCCTACACTCATTTTATTGTAAATAACATCTACTAATTTTTGAATTGAGGGTATGGCTTTTTCTAGCGTAAAAGGAACAGTTTTGTCTTCAGCATTCATATTTGAGAGCAACTCAAATGTGTCCATTTTTTCGAGATTGTTATAGTTCGAAGTTTGCTCGGTTGTTGGTTTAGTATTCATTTTTATTTTTTACAAGAATTAAACTTAAAATTGTTAACAGTGCATTTACCAATATATTCATAAAACCTAAATCAAATGAAAATTTTGTGATGGAAATATAATTTAAGTAATAGGTTAGTAGTGGCATTATAATACAGATATAAGGAACGGCCAAGTCATTTACTTTTCTTTTTGAAAAAATTCCGAATAAAAAGAGCCCTAATAAAGGTCCATAAGTATAACCGGCTATTTTAAAGATAGTTGAAATTACATCACCCTTACTTTCTGAAAATAACATTATTATTAAAAATATTACTGAAGAAAAACCTAAAAATACAATGTTTTTCATTCGTTTTTTTTCTTTTGAAGTTTTATGTTGAATATTTAAAAAATCATGGGTAAAAGAAGTAGTTAATGCTGTTAAGGCTGAATCTGCGCTTGAAAATGAAGCGGCAATTATTCCTAATATAAAACTTATGCTTGCAATTGTGCCAAAATGATTTAAAGATAGCATTGGAAATAAAGCATCGGTATTAATAAATTTACCGTTTTCAACTTCTAATTGAATGCCAAATTTTTCAGCATATAAATATAGCATTACGCCCAATCCTAAAAATAAAAATTGAGCAACAGCTAAAAATAAACTAAAAGTGAGTATATTGTTTTGGGCTTCTTTTTTGTTTTTGCACGTAAGTGTTTTTTGCATCATATTTTGATCCAATCCTATCATTGCAACGGCAATTAAAATTCCCGAAATAAATTGTTTAAAAAAGTTGCTTCCTGAGTTAAAATCCCAATCAAAAACTTTAAAATATTCGTGTTTAGTAACTGATGAAACTGTTTCTGAAATACTTAAATTTAAGGAGTCTTTTATCATATAAATAGATACAACTGCCGCCATTAATAAAAATAATGTTTGTAGGGCATCTGTCCAAACGATGGTTTTAATGCCAGATTTATGAGTGTATAACCATATGAGTATCAAAATAATGACCACAGTTAAAAAGAATGGTACATGAAAAGCGTCAAAAACCGCATAATGTATGATTTTTGCAGCAAGCAATAATCTAAGGGCGGCGCCAAATGATTGGGAGATTAAAAAAAATAGGGATCCAGTTTTATAGGTTTTAGTTCCAAATCTTGTTTCCAGATAGGTATATATTGAAACCAATTTTAAATCATAGTAGATTGGAATAAGGACATATGTTATAAAAAGGTATCCAACTATGTTTCCAAAAACAAACTGTAAGTAATACAGATAATTGGTGCCAACCATTCCCGGAATTGACACAAAAGTAACACCGGAGATTACAGCACCAATCATTCCAAAAGCAACTATTTGCCAGGGTGATTTTCTGTCCCCCGTATAAAAGGAATCATCAGTTGTGTTTTTTGAGGTAAAGTGGGATATTAACATTAAAAGTCCAAAGTAAGCGGCGATTATTGTTAAAATTAATAATGGATTCATTATGAGTTTAAATTATTAATTGATTATTAAAAATTATAATTTATTAATGAGAATATAATTTTTTATTTCCATTTATTTGGTTAAAACAAAATTCAATTAATTGGCATTGTCAATTTTTCGAATAAATTTAATCGATGTCCAAAAGATCTTTTCATCGGTAACTCCTTTAAAAAATTCAAATCTAAAGTATTTTTTTGAGTTAATTAAATAAATTGTTTAATAATTGCAAATTTATGCATTTAAAAACGCAAATAACTGCAAATACAAATATTTTATTTGTGGCTATAGGATTTTAACGCCCTTTTCCTTGAAGTCTTCAAATATTATATCGTTTGGATCTGCATCTGTAACTATAATATCTATTTTTTGAATTGGGGCAACAGTATACCTTTTTATTTCATTAACTTTGTTTTGGGTGCAAAGCGCAATAACTTTTTTGCTTGCTGAAATCATACATTTTTTTATATGTGAAACCTCCCAATCAGGCTCTGTCATTCCGTTTAAGGTGTTTATTCCACCAGTTCCCATAAAGCATAAGTCGGCTCTTAATTCAGATATTGAAGAGACAACGTCAAGTCCGACAGTTACTTGTGCAGATTTGTGAAGTTTGCCTCCTATAAAAATAATTTCAATTGATGGGTGTTCTGTAAGTTGCAGTGCAATAGGAAGACTATAAGTATATATGGTGGCGTTTATGTCGGATGGAATAATTTTGGCAAGTTGCAAGTTTGTGGTGCTGCCGCTCATAATAATAACCTGACCAGAATTGATAAGTTTTACTGCTTTTTTTGCAATAATGCTTTTTTCTTCCAAATTTGAATTACTTCTTTCGCCATAAGAAAGGTAACTGATTTCAATAGGTAAAGCACCTCCATGTACCTTTTTGATTAACCCTTTATCCGATAACTCATTAAGATCTCGTCTAATTGTATCTTCAGAGACATTCAATTCAATGCTCAAGTCGGCGGATAGAACCTTTCTGTTTAAGATAATTTTATCCAATATATGATAATGTCTTTCCTCTTTTAGCATAATATGTTTTTTAATATGTTGCAAAAACAACTACAAAGATGCAAATTATTTTAATTATTTTAATGATCAGAATGATTTTGTTTGTTTTTATGGATATATTTTTGTTTAAATTATTTAATTAATTTTAAAAATGGATAATATAAGTCTAAAAATCGAATATTATTGCACTTATTTAAGGGATTGTGTATATCTATATAAAGTATTGATAACAAGTTTATTATGTAATTATTTCAAGATAATAAATCTTTCTAATTTTTAGTATTTTGCGTTTTTTATAATTTTATTTGAATTTTTATGCGCAAATATGCAAGAATTTAAAAATATATAATTATGTTTGCGTAAACAGATCATTAAATTATTATATTATGAAAAAACTTTATTATCATTTATTAACACTCCTAATGGTATTTTTTGTCCAAGGGCTATTTGCGCAATCAGTTACTGTTACAGGCGTAGTTAAATCAAATTCGGATAATCTTCCGTTGCCTGGAGTTAGCGTTCAAATACAAGGAACTGTAACAGGAAATATTACCGATTTTGACGGGAAATATGAGGTTAAGGCAGAAATTGGTTCAAAACTTCAGTTCTCATCAGTTGGAATGAAAACTGTTATTAAAACGGTCGAAAGTGACAAACTTGATGTAACTCTTGAAGAGGATATATTGGGATTGGACGAGATTGTTGTAACAGGGACTTCAGGGCTCACAACCAAAAAACAATTGGGTTCATCTATTTCTGCTGTGAGTTCAAAAGATTTAAGTGCCTCAAAAGCGAATGTCAGTATTGATGAAGCGCTTCAAGGGCGAGTAGCTGGCGCTAAAATTGTTCGTAATTCAGGAGATCCCTCTGGAGGAATATCTGTGGTATTACGCGGAAACAGTACATTGGCAGGTTCATCCGAGCCTTTGTATATTGTGGATGGTGTTATCATTAACAACAAATCCAATTCTTTGGTGAACTTAGGAGGGAACACCCAAAATAGAATAGTTGACATCAATCCTAGTGATATCGAGAGTATGGAGATATTAAAAGGTGCTGCTGCTGCTGCTATCTATGGTTCAAGAGCGAGCAATGGCGTAATTCAAATTTTTACAAAACGCGGAAAAACAGGGAAACCTACCATTAACTATTCTACAAGCGTAAATTTTAACAGCATTCGTGAATATTTACCTTATAATAATTCTCAATTAAAATGGGAACAAGTTGGCACAACTTGGAATGCTGTTCCGGCCACTCGTTATAATTATCAAGACTATATTTTCCAAAAATCAACTGGTTACGAAAACAATTTAAGCATAAGTGGTAAAAAGGACAATACAGGTTATTCCTTTTCACTTTCTCAATATGATAATGAAGGAATTGTTAAAAATACTGATTATTCCAGAAAAACTGCACGTTTGCGACTTGACCAAAAATTATTTGAATGGATGGATTTAAGTTTAGGGACATTCTTTTCAAAAAGTCATAGCAATGATATGCCTAACGGTACAGAATATGGACCAATCACAAGTTTGCTTTTTGTGGATAACATTCAAAATCTAGCTCCTGTTGATGGAATTTATCCTTCAGAAATGGATGGTTGGGCAAATCCTTATGAAGTTATTGATAGGGTAAAAGCATCACAAGAGTATTACAGATTTATTAACGATATACAAGTAAAAATTAGGCCTTTTGAAGGTGCAACCTTGAATTACACTTTTGGTATGGACAACACCAATGGAGTAGGGCTATTAAATATACCAAATGGATTTAATTCTATACCTGATGGAGCTGCTGAAAAAAATACAGATAGATCTATGATGTACAACAGTGATATAAACTTTAGTTATGCTTTTGATATCACAAATGATTTAAAATCTTCAAGCAGCGTAGGTTATAGTTATCAATATGATGAGTATGATTTTTTCTCTATGAGAAATAATAAAGTAGGGCCAATTGAAAGTGTTACAGTTGTTAGTCCTGCTTCTGTTTCTGGTGGGGCAGATTATAGAACGCAACGTTCTGTTTGGGGAGGTTTTATGCAACAAACTTTTGGATATAAAGATCAGCTGTTTTTAACATTGGCTGGACGTAGTGATGGCGCTTCAACTTTTGGCGCTGATGAAAGACAACAATTCTATCCAAAAGTAAGTGCTTCTTACAATATCTCTGATGCTTCTTTTTGGAATGACGGTATTAAAAAAGCAGTTAATTCTTTAAAATTAAGATCAGCTTGGGGACAAGCCGGAAATTTAACAGCATTAAGTCCCTATCAAATTTATACCAACTATTCACAAGGAGTTTATTCTGGTTTGGTTGGCTATTTTCCAAATACTTTGCAAGGCAGCGCCAATTTAAAGCCAGAACGTCAAACTGAGTTAGAAGTTGGATTTGATATGGCATTATTTAATGACAGAATTGGGATAGAGTTTACCTACTATGATCAAAAAGTTGAAGATTTGTTGATTGCACATAGTTTGAGTCCATCAACTGGTTTTGCAAAAAGATACGACAACATAGGAAGTATGACCAATAAAGGGGTTGAGGTATTGTTGAAAGCCAAACCTATAAAAGGTGATTTCAATTGGGATGTTACAACCACATTCAGTAAAAATAAAAACAACCTTACCCATGTAGCCGGGGGAAAATTGGATATGCCAATGTTCTGGGGCGCCTCTGTAGCCATTACTGACCATGCTATTGGTGCTATCTATGGAACTTATTATGCCACGGATTCAAATGGAAACAGACTTATGGATGTTAATGGATTTCCGCAACGTGCCAAAGGACACTATGAAGTAACGACTTTAAGTGACGGTGAATCCTATAATGTAGGTGTTCAAGATTATGATGCCAATGGGCAACCAACTGGTACCGTTTTGAAAAAGGTGGTTGGAGATCCTAATCCTGATTTTACGGGTTCATTGATCAATTCATTTAAATATAAAAATTTCGGATTGTCTATTCAATTGGATTTCGTAAAAGGAAACGATATTTTGAATTGGGATAAGAGAATGGGTGAACTATACAAAGGTGGATATTATGAAGGTCAAGAATTAAGTGATCCTAACGTACCTAAAGATTATAATAACACAAGTTACTATATTTATGAATCATTTGTGGAAGATGGATCTTTTGTGAAATTGCGTGAAGTAGCTTTATCTTATGAGCTAAAAGTAAATAAGCCTTATTTAAACCGTATAAACTTTACATTAAGTGGTAACAATTTAATTTCTTGGGATAACTATTGGGGATTTGACCCTGAAATCAATACAGGTGGGCAAACTAATGGCGTTATGGGACAACAAATGGCGAGTGTTCCTATACCACGTACTTTTAAACTAGGAGTTAATTTTAATTTTTAAAAATCAAATATAATGAAAATATCAAATATTAAATTATTGTTAATCGTTGCATTTGTTGGAATTTTATCTTCGTGTACAAAGGATTTTGACAATATCAATGAAGCTGCCGATAATCAAATTTTTAATACAAAAGCAGGGTTGTTGGCTGTAACTGAAGGGTTAACTCAACATTATTCAGCCACTACTTTAATTCGTGCTATAGAAGTTCCAGGACTTTCAACTAGAGAATTGGGTGATATTGAAGGTAATCTTACGCCAATGGAATTGGTTTCTGGAGGATTATTAATACCAAATGATAATGCAGGTACCGTGGATTTATGGACTAATTTATCGAGAGATAAAGGAGTTGCGGAATCCATATTAGCCAGTGTTGATAATGTGGATATGCCTGATGGAACAAAGTCAGGCATAAAAGCATACGCCAAGTTTTTTAAAGCTGTAACATTGGGTACCCTTATTCAAAATTTTGAAAAAGCACCAATTAATAATCAGTCTGACGGTCAAGCGGAATTTAGTGACAAAGCAACTATTTTGGCTGAATGTATCAGTTTGTTGCAAAGCGCTAAATCTGATTTAGCTGCAAATCCTATTTCAACAGAATTTCAATCGGCTATTCCAGGTCTTGATCTACCTAATATCATTAATGCTTTTTCTGCAAGATTCAACTTATATGCAGGCAATTATGACGCTGCATTAACAGCTGCCAATGCTGTTGATCTAAGCTCAAAATCAGAATGGAAATATGATGGATCGGTTAATAGAAATCCTGTATGGAATTTTGCCGTAAATGGCAATCCTGATACCAAACCACAAGATAATTTTGGATTAACAGGAATCTATGTTCCTGAAGCAGGTGATGGCAGAGTAGCATTCTATATATCACCTTCTCCAATTGTTGAGAGTATGTTTGGAATGCATGGGGTTGAAGACGCTAAAGGGTTTTTTGAGTCGGCTAGTACTTCACTTCCTGTTTATTTACCAGGTGAAATGATGTTGATAAAAGCGGAGGCTTATGCAATGAAAAATGACCTTACAAATGCAGTAGCACAAATCAATTTGGTTCGTCAAAAAACCAATGATGTTTTTGGGGTTAATGCTGGTTTGGGTGCTTGGACAGGTAATGCCGCCAATAAAACGGATGTGTTAAATGAGATCTATAAAAATCGTTGCATAGAACTCTTTATGAGTGGCATGCGTTTAGAGGATTCAAGAAGAATTCACAGCAGTTTCGTACCTTCACCCGCAATTGATTTTTACAGTGAAAGAAACAGAAATTACTATCCTTATCCATATAATGAGAGAGCAAATAATAAAAATTGCCCTGCAGATCCAAGTATTTAGTATTTTTGAATTAGTTTAAATGAAAAGCGACTGTTAGATAGAAATCTAACAGTTGCTTTTTTTAATTTAGTCCTGACAACAATAGTTTTATTAAAGCACAATCGGTCTATTTTTCAACATAACCTTTAATATTCTTGCTTTTTTAAAACCAATTAAATCGCTGTTGAAATTAAAAATAGACGGTATAAATTTGTTATAATTTATTAACGGCCTTGATTTAATTATTGGAAAGAGCTTCTATTGATACTGGCTTAAAAGCAAAACCTTTGAGAAGAATACCCTTTCTTTTTTAAATTTTTAGGGAGTTATTATTTTATCATTGAAGAGTTTAGAGAAGAAAAAAGCAGGATTAATGCAACAATTGTGACAATTTACACAAGGGTTCTTTATGAAAGAAAATAACTTAGTAAGTTAAACATTACATAAATAACTTGGTAAACATAATAATTATTGCCAAACTCTGAAATTCGAAGGTATTTAGCACCCCAGCAAACTAATTTTATTGCTTCATTTACAGTTCTTTATAACAGCATTAAATACTTGTTGACGAATTGGGTTTAGATTATAATATTCACCGGTACTCAATAAGTCCATGTTTTGACGATTAATAAGTATTATTACTGAAATTTTGTCGTGAGGGATAACTGCAATACTAGTTCCTGCAAAGCCTGTATGTCCGAAAGTTCCCTCTGGACCATTCTTCATAAAAGGATTTTCAGGATCCATCATCCAACCTAAACCATTTTTAAAATCATCTTTTGTTAAAAATGATGTGATTGTTTTTTTAGAAATAAACTGTTTTCTGCCTACTTTTCCTTTATTCATTAACATATCAACCAATTTCTGTAAATCATCGATGGTTGAAAACAAACCTGCCGCTCCGCTAATACCACCTCCAGCGTACCAGGTGTTACCGTCATTTACCTCACCTTTTAGGGAGTAAGTACGCCAGCCGTCCCATTGTTTTGGGTCAATTTCCTTAAAAACAAAACCTAAAGATGGGTCATACACCATTCTCTTTTCATAGGGATTTCCATGAGATGAAGCTGCAATTTTCTCAAACTTACCCTTCGCAAGCGGATTGAATGTGGTGTTATGCATGCCAAGGGGCAGTGAGATATTTTCTTGGATAAACTTTTCTAATGGCAATCCGGATACCGTTTCTATAATTTCACCTAAAATAGTAAAACCAAGATCACTGTAATGTCTTTCTTTGCCAACCGGAAAGTTTAGCGGCAATTCCCCAATTAATTTATACACATCTTGCTTATTGGTAGCTTTGTAGTAAAGAGGATACCACTCATAAAGACCTGCATTGTGAGACAGTAGGTTTCCGATCGTAATTGGTTTTTTATCTGGAGTGTTAAATGCACTAATATATTTACCCACAGGATCACTAACCTTTATAAGACCCTTGTCTACCAAGATCATAATTGAAGTAGTGGTTCCAATTACTTTAGTCAAGGATGCAATATCAAATAAATGTTCTGTGGTCATCGGTTCGGGTTGGCTGAGCAAATTATGGCCGTAATCATATTTTTGGGCATATCCAAATGCATTTTTATAAATAATTTCGTTTCCCTTTTTTATTTGAATTACAGCACCTGGAATATTATTCCCTGCTACCTCATTTTTAATGATGCTGTCTATTTCGGAAATCAGTTTTGTTCGTATTTCCTTATTATTAAGATTCTGTGCATTTAAATGGAATACTGTAGAAGTCAAAAGAATCAACAATGCAATATATTTTTTGTACATAATTTTATTTATTAAATTTTTTTAAATAACTAAATTTTTACTCATTTCCTGTTTTACTTTCCTCTTTTTTTTGGTTATAATTCAAAATTGGCCCTACAGATTTACGAAGAAGTAATTCCGTAAAGCCTTCTTTTACAAAATTGTCTAATTCGCCCACAAATTTAAAACCAAAGTCGTAGTAAAGTTTGGCAGCGCCTTTATTAAAAGAGGATACACAAATAAAAATATTGGGTGAATATTTTAAAATTGTATTTTCGCAAAATTGAAGCAATTTTTTCCCAATTCCTTTTCCTCTGAATTCCTCACTTACACATATGGTTTGAATATATCCTTTAAAAGTGCCAGCAGTTTGGAGAATAACAAATCCTGCCACTTTATGATCTATTTCCGCTATGTAAATTTCCTTAAATGGTCCTTCAAATGCCGGCAAGCATTGTTCAAAATTAATATCAAGGATTATCCAAGGGTCGTTTATAGACATCATGTGTGCGCAATAACGCTTAATTTTTAGATTTGTCGTAGGGCTGATTGTCATTTTTTCTTCCATTTTTCAGACTGTTTTCTTTTTGATAATGAATAAAAATAGAATGGTTAACATTGCATTAACGAGGATATTCATGAACCCAAAATCAAATTGATAGGTGTTGGTAAAATAAATATTAAGTAAATAGGTAGATATAGCTGCAGCTACTGTTGCCAGCGGAACCCATTTTTCTTTCAGGTTAATATTTGTAAATAATCCGGTTAAAAATAAACCCAAAAGAGGTCCATAAGTATATCCTGCAATTTTGAAAATAGTATTAATAATTGCGCCTTGGCTATTCCAAAATAATATTACAATTAAAAACATTACAATATTAACACCGACCAATACTGTGTTTTTTATTTTTTTTCTGACATTGTGTGGTTGTTTTTCAAAGCCAAGAAAATCATAACTAAACGATGTAGTTAATGCGGCAATGCATGAGTCAACACTGGCAAAAGTTGATGCGATAACACCAATAAAAAAGGCGATTGCCCCAATTTTTCCAAAATAATTTAAAGATAGAAGCGGATAAAGATCATCGGTATTTGTAAATTGTCCGTTTTGTGTAACAAGATGTATTCCCTTTTGTTTTGCAAATATATAAAGTAAGATCCCTAATCCTAAAAACAGCGTTTGTGCAAAAGCAATAAAAAAGCTAAAAGTGAGAACATTTTTTTTTGCATCTTTAGCTTTATTGATTGTGAGGGTTTTTTGCATCATACTTTGGTCAAGACCAACCAAAGCAATAGTAATAAGCATGCCGGAAATAAATTGCTTAAAAAAATTGGTCCCTGAATGAATGTCCCAATTAAATAATTTTGAATTGGGATGATGTGCAATTGAACTAAACATTTGTGAAATGGAAAGATTCAATGAGTTTTTTATTGTGATTATAGAAATTATTATAACCGAAATTAAAAAAAATGATTGTAGAGCATCTGTCCACACTATTGTTTTGACTCCCGATTTATTTGAATACAGCCAAATCAATACCAATACTGCAATAATGGTTATAAAGTAAGGAATACCGAGATTGTCAAAAAAAGCAAACTGCAATATTTTCACTGAAAGCAATAGCCTAAGCGCTGCTCCAAAAGATTGGGAAACCAGAAAGAACAAAGAGCCCGTTTTGTAAGTGATATTGCCAAAGCGAACATTGAGGTAAGAATATATGGAAACAACTTTTAGTTTAAAAAAAATAGGTATTAAAACAAATACAATAAAAAGGTATCCAACAATGGTTCCAAGAATAAACTGGAAATAGTAAAGGCTTTCGTTCCCTACATTTCCTGGAATAGAAACGAGTGATACTGCTGAAATACCAGAGCCCACCATCCCAAAGGCAACTAAAAACCAGGGGGATTCTCTGTTGCCGTCAAAAAAAGTGCTATCCTTTGTGTGTCTGGATGTGAGCCACGAAATTATCATAAGGAGAGAAAAGTAAAGAAAAATGATAAGAAATAATAGTGTTACATTCATTGCTAAATATTATTAAATTTGAATTCAGATTACTAACAATTGGTAGTAATAAACTTAATTACATTAATAAATAGTAAAAAAAATGCAAAAGCGAGTATTTAAAAATGCAATTAAACGCAAACATAAGCATTTTTATGAAGGTTTAGAGAATTTTAACACCCTTTTCTTTGAAGTCTTCAAATATAGGATCATTTGGATCTATATCGGTTACAATAGTGTCTATTTTGTGAATGGGGGCAACGGAGTATCTTTTCACATCATTTATTTTATTTTTAGTGCATAAAACAATAACTTTTTCACTTGCTGCTATCATACTTTTTTTAATATGGGAAACCTCCCAGTCAGGTTCTGTCATGCCATTTAAGGTGTTTATTCCACCAGTTCCCATAAAGCATAAGTCGGCTCTTAATTCAGAGATTGAAGAGACAACGTCAAGTCCAACAGTTACTTGTGCAGATTTGTGAAGTTTACCTCCTATAAAAATAATTTCAATTGATGGGTGTTCCGTAAGTTGCAGTGCAATAGGAAGGCTATAAGTATATATTGTAGCGTTTATGTCGGAGGGAATAATTTTGGCCAGTTGCAGGTTTGTGGTGCTGCCGCTCATAATAATAACTTGACCATCTTTTATTATCTTTACGGCTTTTTTTGCAATGATATTTTTTTCTTCTAAATTGTATGTGCTCCTTTCGCCATAAGATGGAGTGTTGTTTTCTAATGGCAATGCTCCTCCATGTACCTTTTTGATAAGTCCTTTAGCTGATAATTCATTAAGGTCTCGTCTAATAGTGTCTTCAGAAACATTTAATTCTATACTCAGGTCAGCAGATAGAACCTTTCTGTTTAATATAATTTTATCTAATATGTGATAATGTCTTTCTTCTTTTAGCATGATATTTGTTTTATTTGTTGTAAAAAAACAACAACAAAGATGCAAATTATTTTGATTAAATGTTTGAATATGTTCACTTTGTTTTTTTTTGACAACTCCCTTTATTTTACTAGGCCATAAGGATGTGTGAATCTTTCCGTGTTCTATGTTGGTAAAACGAAAATTGAATTCTTAAGTAATTTCAGTCTTTAAATCGACAATAAACAAAATAAAAATGCATAAATTTGCGTGTTTGTAAGTGTTTTTATTTTAAATTTGTACTATTCAATATAATAAATAGAAGATAATGGAAGTTAAACCAATTACATATCCAAAAACCATCAAATATCATGAGGCCGGGAAATTTGAAGAAACCAGATTTGAGAAAATACATAATGTCATTTTTTCAACAGCTAAAGATGGATCGGTTAAAGTGGCTGAAGAAATAGCCGATTTGATAAAAGAGAAACAGTCAAATGGTGAAATGTGTGTTCTTGGTTTAGCCACGGGATCTTCACCAATAAAAGTTTATGAAGAGTTGGTAAGAATGCACAAGGAACAAGGTCTTAGTTTTTCAAATGTTATTACTTTTAATTTGGATGAATATTACCCAATGCCAAAAGACAATATTCAAAGCTACCATTACTTTATGCACGAACACTTGTTTAATCATATTGACATCCTGCCAGAAAATGTTCATGTTCCAAATGGTTTGGTCACAAGTGATGAGTTGCACCAATATTGCATAGATTATGAGGAAATGATAAAAAATAGTGGAGGAATAGATTTGCAGTTATTGGGTATCGGAAGAACTGGTCATATAGGATTTAATGAACCAGGCTCCCACTTTAATTCCGAAACAAGAAGTATCACTTTGGATTATATTACAAGAGTTGATGCCGCTTCCTCATTTTCTGGTATTGATAATGTGCCCAAAAGAGCCATTACAATGGGAATTAGAACCGTAAGAAAGGCGAAAAGGATAATTTTATTGGCTTGGGGACAAAACAAAGCTTCAATTGTTAAAAACACCATAGAAGGCGATGTTTCATCTAAAGTTCCGGCTACATATTTACAACATCACAATAATTCAACATTTATATTAGATATTGAAGCAGCTTCTGAATTGACAAGAATTAATACACCTTGGCTGGTTGGACCTTGTTTGTGGGATGAAAAATTGAGCAGTAAAGCCATTATTTGGCTATGTCAAATTACAAGAAAATCAATATTAAAATTGATTGATGAAGACTATAATGACAATGGAATGTCAAGTTTATTGGCTCAAGAAGGTTCATCATACGATTTAAATATTAAAATGTTCAATAAAGTGCAGCATACCATCACTGGTTGGCCTGGAGGAAAACCAAATGCTGATGATGCTTCAAGACCTGAAAGAGCAAACCCAACTAAAAAAAGAATACTTATTTTTAGTCCCCATCCGGATGATGATGTTATTTCAATGGGAGGAACTTTCGACAGGTTGGTTGAACAAGGACATGAGGTACATGTTGCATACCAAACATCAGGAAATATTGCTGTTGCGGATCATGAAGCCCTTAAATTTGTGGAAGTAGTGAAAGAAATGAATGGGATTAAAGATTCAAGTTATATAACGTCTATTATTGAGCAAATTACTTCAAAAAAGGACAATGCTATTGATACTGTGGATGTTAGGAATTTAAAAACCCTCATTCGGAAAAGTGAATCCTTGGGAGCCACAAGGTACTTGAGTGTTCCTGATGAAAATGTACACTTTTTAAATTTGCCGTTTTATGAAACAGGAAGTATTATGAAAAAGCCATTAGGAGAAGAAGATCTTCGTATAATGTGTGAAATTATTGAGAAAATAAAACCGCATCAAATTTATGCTGCAGGTGACTTGGCCGACCCTCACGGCACCCACAGAGTTAGTTTAAATGCGCTTTTTGAATCTTTAAAAATATTAAAATCAAAACCTTTTATGAATGATTGTTGGGTTTGGTTATATAAGGGAGCCTGGCATGAATGGGAAATTCATGAAATCGATATGGCAGTGCCAATGAGCCCAGATCAGGTTTTGAAAAAAAGGAAAGCGATTTTCTTTCACCAATCCCAAAAAGATGGCGTTATGTTTCAAGGAAATGATTTAAGAGAATTTTGGATGCGTGCTGAGGATAGAAATACCAAAACAGCCCAAAAATATAATGAATTAGGTTTGGCCGATTATGCTGCCATGGAAGCATTTGTAAGATGGTATTTTTAATGTTTTTATAAAAATGTGTAGGTTTAAGGTAAAATCCTATTTACTTTCACTTTTTATTGGTTAGTGTCCATTTAAAACAAAATACAATAAATTTAAAAACTTATTCAAAAAAAACTTTTAACTATGTCGAATACGATAAGTGCAACCTCTAATTCCAAAAACAATTCATTTGTTCCAATACTTATTATAGCAGGATTATTTTTTATTTTCGGATTTGTAACCTGGATTAATGGCGCTTTAATTCCATTTATGAAAACCATAAATGAATTAACAACAGCGCAATCCTTATTGGTGGCTTCCGCATCCTATATATCTTTTGTGGTTATGGCATTGCCTGCATCTTATATTTTAACTAAAATTGGATATAGAAAAGGAATGTCATTGGGTTTATTTGTGATGGCAATTGGCGCTTTGGTTTTTATTCCTGCTGCAGAAGCAAGGACGTATTGGGTATTTTTAGCCGGAATTTTTATTCAGGGTTTGGGTATGACTTTGTTGCAAACAGCTTCAAATCCGTACATTACTATTTTGGGTCCTATTGAAAGTGCCGCAAAACGCATCGCGATTATGGGAATTGCAAATAAAGTGGCAGGCGCTTTAGGCTCCCTTATTTTTGGTGCGATTTTGTTATCGGGTATTGATGAGATTAAAGACAAACTCAATGTTGTTGACCAGGCTGAAAAAACGCGGCTATTAAATGTTATGGCCGATAGTGTTGTGATTCCTTATGTTATTATGGCAGTAATTTTAGCGGTGTTGGGAATTTTAATCAGGCGTGCGCCACTGCCTCATGTAGAAGCTGAACCAATTGAGGAAGCAAAAGAAGGGGAGACAAGCAAAACAAGTATTTTCCAATTTCCACATTTATGGTTGGGCGTTTTAACGCTTTTTGTTTATGTTGGGGTAGAAGTTATCGCTGGTGATACCATTATTGCTTACGGAATTTCTTTAGGGTTTCCTGCTGCCGATGCCAAATTTTTCACCACTTTTACCTTGTTGGCCATGGTTTTCACTTATGCCTTGGGCATATTTTTAATTCCAAAATACATTAATCAGGCTTTCGCACTTAAAGCAAGTGCCGTTTTAGGAATTGTATTTACCTTTGGAATTGTATTTACTTCGGGATATATATCCATTTTATTTGTGGCTGCATTGGGAATTGCAAATGCGTTGGTTTGGCCTGCTGTTTGGCCATTGACGTTAAAAGGATTGGGTAAATTCACTAAAACCGCTTCCGCTTTATTGATTATGGCAATATCTGGAGGCGCAATTATTCCTCCGTTATATGGAAAATTTGTTGATGGGACCAAGGCTGATTTGGTTACGAATGGAATAAGCGAGGCTGCTGCTGCTGCACAAGCGGCAACAAATGGTTATTGGATTTTACTTCCTTGTTATTTGATCATTTTATATTATGCATTTGCAGGACATAAATTGGGCTTGAAAAAAGGATAATTAACTTTATAAAAATTATTGAATGATGGTAGCTAAAAGATTATTGGCGCTCGATGTTTTAAGGGGTTTAACCATAGCGCTAATGATTATGGTAAATACTCCCGGGAGTTGGAGTTATGTTTATCCACCCTTGCTGCATTCAAAATGGCATGGTTGTACTCCAACTGATTTGGTTTTCCCTTTTTTCTTATTTATTGTAGGAGTTTCAATGTGGTATTCGTTTAAGAAATATGGTGAAGGCTTAACAAAAAAGGGGTTTTTGAAAGTGTTGAAAAGATTTTCAATTATCTTTTTTTTGGGACTTTTGTTAAATTTATTTCCTAAATTTGACTTTGAAAATTTACGCTTTTTTGGGGTTCTTCAGCGTATAGCGATTGCATATGGTATTGGCGCTATTCTATGTATGCAGTTTAACTATAAGCAATTACTGACAATATTCGGTTTAATTCTTTTCGGTTATTGGGGGTTACTTTATTTTGGCGGATCTTATGATGTTTATGGCTTGGAATCTAACATAGTGCGTAAAGTTGATTTGTTTATCTTCGGCGAAAATCACATCTATAAAGGATTCGGAATACCATTTGACCCGGAAGGTTTATTATCTTCAATTCCCTCTGTGGCAACAGTATTGATGGGTTATTTTGCAGGAAGACTAATTGAGTTTTCGAATGGTGTTTCACACGCCATCAAAAAAATGTTAATTTTCGGAGGAATTTCTGCATTGACTGGTTGGTTATGGGGTTTTTTATTGCCAATAAATAAACCATTATGGACCAGTTCTTATGTTTTGTATGCAGGTGGTTTGGCAATGTTGTTTTTGGCTTTTTTATTATGGGTAATAGATGTTAAGGGAATTAAAAACTGGGCAACGCCATTCGTCCATTTCGGCACAAATCCATTATTTATTTTTCTGTTTTCGGGAGTTTACGTTAAGATAATTTTATATTTAGTGGAAAGCACAAATTCGGAGGGAGAGTCCATAACTGGATATCGTTATCTATATGAGAATATTTTTGTTCCTATAGCGGGAAATATGAATGGCTCATTATTATTTGCAATTTCACATATTATTTTATTTTGGCTATTAACCTATGTTCTATATAGGCGTAAAATATTTATTAAAATATAAGATTAAAAAAAACAATAAAATCAATTCCGTTTAAATTTTTTTATTAGGTGCTATCTTCCCTAAACAAGTCTTAAAGAAAAGTTTTGAATCACTAAATTTTAGCATCTCTTTTGAAAACGGGAAATTTAATGCATTTATATAAAAAATCATGAAATTAAAAACACCTATTTATAGTTTTGTGCTCTTTATTTCCATAGTATTATTAACTTCTTGGTCGGGGTCAAAAAATCCTCGGATGAATCTTTTAGATGAAGTAATTTTACCAAAACCAGTTTCAGTAACAGCATCTGGAAGTTCATTTGAACTAAATGCCAATACCAAAATTTTTGTAAATGGGAAATCAGTGGCATTGTTAAAAACGGGACACTATTTGGCTAATTTGATTAAGCCTGCTACAGGATTTGACTTAAAAGTGACTTCAACTTCTAAAAAGCCAAATTCAAATTATATTTACCTTGCAATTTCTAGTTTGGGCCCTGAATTTGGCAATGAGGGTTATAAGTTGCGTATTGATGAAAAAGATGTTAGTATAATTGCCAATAGCCCAGAAGGAATTTTTCGCGGAATTCAAACGCTTCGTCAAATTTTACCCAAAGAAATTGAAGCTTCTGCGCAGCAGCAAAAATCGTGGCTAATTGCCACAGGTGAAATTTTGGATTATCCTCAATATGGGTATAGAGGAGCTATGTTAGACGTTGCGAGACATTTTTTTAATGTAGGGGATGTGAAAAAATATATTGGTATGTTGGCGGCGTACAAATTGAACGTATTGCACTTGCATCTTACTGATGACCAAGGTTGGCGAATAGAAATAAAATCTTGGCCGAATCTTACTGAACACGGGGGATCTACCGAAATAGGAGGTGGCAAAGGAGGTTTTTATACACAAGAAGAATATAAAGAAATTGTAAGATACGCTCAGGATCGATACATAACTATTATTCCCGAAATTGACATGCCGGGACACACAAATGCAGCGTTAGCTTCATATCCGGAGCTGAATTGTGATGGGAAAGCTCCTGAATTGTACACGGGCAATAAAGTTGGATTCAGTACATTTTGTACACACAAAGAAAGCACGTATCAATTTGTTGGAGATGTAATTAGAGAATTGGCCGAGATAACCCCAGGGTTATACTTGCATATTGGGGGAGACGAATCACACGTAACACAATTGGAAGACTATATTCCTTTTATAAATAGAGTTCAAGACATTGTTTTAGCTAACGGAAAAAAAATGATTGGTTGGGATGAGATTGCCCATGCGGATATAAAAACAAATACAATTGTTCAGTTTTGGGTCAGATTGGAAAATGCCCAAAAAGGAGTAACTAAAAAAGCAAAAGTAATTTTATCCCCGGCAAACAAAACTTATTTAGATATGAAGTATGACTCTATCACTGAACTCGGATTGAAATGGGCCGGATTCATTGAAGTTGAAAGTGCGTATAATTGGGATCCTTCCGCATTAATCCCCGGAATTACAAAAAAGGATATTTTGGGGATAGAATCACCATTATGGACAGAAACCATTACGAACATGACGGAACTGGAATTTATGGTTTTTCCAAGAATTATTGGACACGCTGAAATTGGATGGACATCAGATTCATTAAGAGATTGGGATGATTATAAAGTTAGGTTAAAAAAACATTCGGACCGTTTAAAAATCAAGGGTATTAATTATTATGCTCCCGATGTAATTTTTAAAGCTGAATTTTAAGTGAAGGATTAAATTTTCGCCAACAATAACTTTTCAATCTAAAATTCACCTTCTTTCTCGTTTTTTTGATATTTCTGGCCTACCTTTAAAAACACCATTGTAATATGCCTTGTGTTCTATTTTTTGTGTGATTTGAATACTATATTATTTTATTAGTTACTGGTCTTAGAATCGGAATTTGAATCATATTAAATGTTAAATCAGGACATTTTTGTGTCATTTTTTTTACCCTTTTCAGCCCGATTTTAGCAGGAGTTGTTAAAAATAATGAGTTTAAAATTCAACACCACCATTAAAAATTAAAATAGGGATTAATCAAAAGTATCGCCATCTTTAACAGTAACGCCCAGTTGCTGGAATAAATTTATATAGTACTTTTTTATTCTTTTTGCATGGTCTAAGTTTCCTTCAGCCATAATGGGAAATGCATACATTTGTTTTTCTTCTACCTTATTCACCTTAGTAACCCTTGTGTCATTATTCGCCAAATAAATTTTAGTGTTGGATCCTCCTTTTTTAAAATTAAGAAGAATGCCTCTTAAACCACTTTTTTTATTCGCTTCATACAAACTTATGCTGCTCACATCTTTTGGGTCGATTTCAGTAACTTTTCTGAATTTAAAAGGAGCGGAATAATTTTTATACAACAGTAATCTATTGGTTTGGGAGTTGTAAGCAATCGTATTGCTGAACAGGCTATTTGGAGCACCTGCGTTGTTTTCAATCCAATTTGAAGTTTCTTCTAAGGTTTGCGTGTAACTAATTTGACTGATAATTAATAAAGCGGTAATTAAAATTCTGTTTTTCATGGGGTGTATATTATTTAATTCATTGAACAAAAAAGTATAAAAAGAGGGTTTAAATTATACTTTTTAAATTGCCTGCTAAATACTGACAAAGTAAATAACAGAATTTTTGAATTTTTATTATTTGATTAGAAAAAAAAATAGTGGAGACGCCGGGAATCGAACCCGGGTCCAAACAAGCAACCAAAATACCTTCTACATGTTTAGTTTTCGTTTGGTTTTTGACTTAAAGCTGACCGAAAACTGCCCACTTTAAGCCTAGTTTCTTAAGTTTCAAAATGCCAACGAAACAATGGCAAATCTATGTTAACTTTTACGATGCCTCTTTATTGACCGCCGCTAACCAAGGCTTTCAAGAGACATTCAGCTTTCACACCTAGTGTGACAAGGCTCATCCTACTGTAATTCGGATTAAGCAGCTAAAGCGTAGTTATCTTCGCCGTTTAAATTTTTGAAATTGAGATTTACGAGTGCTATTTCATTACTCGACATGCTTATACCTTAATTGACCTTGCAGTCAAAACCAGTCGTCCCCAATATATCAAAGAACTAATTCTTCTAAGAAGAATGCAAATGTATAAAAATTCAATCAAACTTATTGTTTGCAATATCCTTTAATTCCTAATACCTTTGAAGCAAATCTTATACCAAATTATTTTATGAAGATAGGAATCCTTAAAGAACGAAAAAATCCGCCAGACAGAAGAGTTGTATTGTCTCCAAAAAAATGTGCCGAACTTTTAAAAATATATCCCCAACTTGAAATCAAAGTTGAAAGTTCTGACTCTCGTTTTTTTACTGATGAAGATTACAAAAAGGAAGGAATCGGGGTTTATGGGGATGTGTCGGATTGTGATGTTTTATTGGGCGTAAAAGAAGTGCCTGTTGAAAATTTAATTCCAAACAAAAAATATTTTTTCTTTTCCCATACCATAAAGAAGCAAAAATACAACCGCGATTTATTAAAAGCAATTTTGACTAAAAATATTGAGTTGTATGACCATGAAACCATCGTCGACAAAAATAATATCAGGTTGGTGGCTTTTGGGATTTATGCAGGCTTTGTTGGCGCTTACAATGCTTTTAGAACTTATGGCTTAAAATTTAATTTATTCAATTTGCCAAAAGGGGAAGCGTTACACGATAAAAAAATGCTTATTGAAGAGTTGAAAAAATTAAAACTGCCTGCCATTAAAGTGGTTTTAACAGGAAAAGGAAGGGTAGGAAATGGCGTGAAAGAAATGTTGGATGGCATGCAAATGTGTGAAGTCACTGTTGATGAATTTTTAATCCAAACTTTTGAAGAACCGGTTTATGTTCAAATAGATGTGTTGGATTACAATAAAAGAATTGATGGTGCTGTTAAAGATGAGAATGATTTTTTCAGAAATCCGCAAGAATATAAGAGTGATTTTATGCGTTTTGCCAAAGTGGCAGATGTGTATATAACCGGTCATTTTTATGGTGTTGGAGCTCCTTATATCTTTACAAAAGAAGATGCCAAATCCCCCGATTTCAATATAAAAGTGGTGGCAGATATTAGTTGCGACGTGGATGGGCCGGTAGCATCCACCATTCGTTCTTCCACTATTGAAGATCCTATTTATGGTTACAACCCAAAAACTGGACAAGAAGTAAATTTCGTGGATAAAGATGCCATAGCTGTGATGGCGGTTGATAATTTGCCTTGTGAATTGCCAAAAGACGCTTCTGAAGGTTTTGGTAATAATTTTGCAAAACATGTGATTCCGGCTTTTTTCAATAATGATAAAGATGGCGTGTTACAAAGAGCCAAAATGACCGAAAAAGGAAAGCTTACGGAAAGATTCAGCTATTTGCAAGATTTTGTTGATGGAAAATAACCAGCAACATTTGCTGGAACAACTGGCAAACACTAAAATGCCCTTCGGAAAATACAAAGGAAAATATTTAATTGATTTGCCTGAACGTTATATTGTTTGGTATAAAAATAAAGGGTTTCCTTCAGGTAAATTTGGTGACATGTTGCATCTCGTTTACGAAATTCAATTAAACGGTTTGGAAGATTTGGTGAGAAGACTAAAAAGTTAAATGTTAAAAGTTTGAATTGTTTATTTGTTGAATCGTTTAATTTTTACAACTTGGAACTTGAAACCAGAAACATAAATCGACAAACTCAAAACTTAAAACTTACCGCTTTTTTTATAATAAACCAACCCATAAACAATATGGCAAATTCCAAAAGCAAATCCCCACATATAAAATGCAAAACTTGGAAATAAAATCGCTAAACCCCCAAGGATAAAGAAAACAATTCCCATAACGGCAGTGGCGCCAAAAGTATGTTTATTTGAGAGAATTCCGGCAATACCGTAAAGTATCAGGGAAGTGGGAATCAGAAATTTTAAGAGTCCATTTGCCATCAGAAAATATATAATAATTCCGCCAAGCAGTAAAAAAATCAAATAAATTCGTCGAATTTTTTTGGCTTTAAAATCCCATTTTCTTAAATAAAGTTTTTTTCTTCTTCTTCTGTTAATAAGGGTGATTGTAATATAAGATATTAGAATATAGAGGAAAGTTACCCCAAATATCAGTATTTCGAAAAAAGAAATAGGCAACATGGAAACGCCTGCGGAACCAGAAGCATATTGCGACAATAAAAGATGTATTCCAAAAATGAAAATTAAAGAAATTACGCCTAAAAAAATTCCGGTGATTCCTCTTAATGACAAGTTGTGAATTTTTTTATTCAATCTTTGGATAAATTTAGCAAAAGCTAAAACTACGAAAAAAAACTGTTTGAAAATTATAACTTTTCAACAATGAAATGTTATTAACTAATTAAAATTTAACACAACTTAAGTTTAAATATTCAATAATTTTATAGCTCGATTTTCAACAACCATAAACCTACTTAAAAATGACAGAAGAATTAGTGTTCCCAAAAATCTTTACTTATAACGATTTGTTAAAGAGTAACTTAGCGTATTTTAAGGGTGATGAGCTTGCAGCGACTACGTGGATGAATAAGTATGCGATGAAAAACAAAAAAGGTGAGTTTTTAGAGACTACACCCGATGATATGCACCAGCGAATGGCGGTGGAATTCGGCCGGATAGAAAAGAAATATCAGGAAGGGGAAAAGAAAGGAGAAGGACTATCGGATTATGGAAAAAATCGAGAATTTTTATCAGAAAAAGCCATCTTTAATTTATTTAAAGATTTCAAATATGTTATTCCGCAGGGAAGCGTCATGTCTTCTTTGGGAAACAACAATGTCATTGCATCACTGTCCAATTGTGTGGTTGTTCCTCCAGTTTTTGATTCTTATGGAGGTATATTTCATACAGATCAGCAATTGGCGCAATTGTTTAAAAGAAGATGCGGTGTTGGTGTGGATTTATCAAATTTAAGGCCAGGCGGCGCCCAAGTTTCTAATGCAGCGGGAACCACAACAGGAGCGGTTTCGTTTATGAACCGTTTTTCAAATACCACAAGGGAAGTTGCCCAAAACGGCCGAAGAGGAGCGTTAATGCTTACTATGGACATTGCGCATCCTGATATTGAGGATTTTGTAACCATCAAACAAGATTTGACAAAAGTGACCGGAGCCAATATTTCCATTCGCTTGTCCGATGAATTTATGGTAGCCGTAGTAAATGATGACGATTTCACCTTGCGTTGGCCAATTGACAGTAAAACACCAACCTATAAAAAAGTAATTAAAGCAAGATCACTTTGGGACATAATTATAACCTGCGCCCATAATACTGCTGAACCAGGCTTGATATTTTGGGACCGTCAACATTATTATTCAACATCTTCCATTTATCCCGGATTTAAAAACAGTTCCACAAATCCTTGTTCAGAAATTGCCATGCAAGGCGGCGACAGTTGCCGTTTAATTGCAGTTAACTTGTACAGTTTTGTTAAAGACCCGTTTACCGAAAAAGCTAAGTTCGATTTTAAAAAATTCTATGAAGTTGTGTATGAATCACAACGTTTAATGGATGATTTGGTGGATTTGGAGTTGGATGCCGTCAATAAAATTTTCAATAAAATAATGCACGATAAAGAGCCTGATGAAATTAAACAGGTTGAAATAGATACCTGGAAATTATTATATAAAACAGGTAAAAAGGGCAGAAGAACCGGGTTGGGATTTACAGCTTTGGCCGATGCCATGGCAGCTTTGGGCAAAAAGTTTGATACCGATGAAGCGATTGCGGTTGTTGACGAAATTATGAAAACCAAATTGCGAGGTGAATTCGACAGCAGTATTGATATGGCAATTACCCGAGGCAAATTCGAGGCATTTAGCCCTGAAATTGAAAAATTCTCTGAGTTTGTGCAAATGATGGAAAAAGAATTTCCGGATGTTTATGAGCGAATGATGAAATACGGAAGAAGAAATATTTCCATCAGTACCGTGGCGCCAACCGGAAGTTTAAGTATGCTGGCACAAACATCATCGGGTATTGAACCGGTATATTTATTGTCGTACAAACGAAGAAGAAAAGTGAATCAAGATGATACAAATGCCAAAGTTGCCTATGTTGATGATATGGGTGATGCGTTTGAGGAATTTGAAGTTTATCATCCAAAATTAAAACAATGGATGGAAGTTACAGGTAAAACCGACATTAAGGAAAGTCCTTATAGTGGCTCTACAGCGCCTGAAATCGATTGGAAAAAACGGATTGAAATGCAATCTTTGGTTCAAAAATACACCACGCATTCCATCAGCTCAACCATAAATTTGGCCAGTGATGTCCCTGTTGATTTGGTTGGCGATATTTATATTGAATCTTGGAGAAAAGGATTAAAAGGAATTACGGTTTACAGAGATGGATCACGAAGCGGAATTTTAATCGCCAATGACACTAAAAAGACAGAGAAAAAAGCAGACTGTTATGCAGAAACCGTTTTTCCAAAGCGTCCTAAAAAAATCGCTGCAAAAGTAGTCCGTTTCCAAAATGATTATGAGAAATGGGTTGCCGTTGTTGGTTTAATAAACAACAGGCCGTATGAAATTTTTACAGGAAAAATTGAAGATGCGTTTCTTTTACCTGCTTGGCTGGAAGAAGGCTGGGTAATTAAAAACAGAGATAAAAACGGAGAATCACGTTACGATTTTCAATTTTTGGATAAAGACGGGTATAAAGTGACTTTTGAAGGACTTTCCCGCACTTTTGACAAAGAATATTGGAATTATGCCAAACTAATTTCCGGCGTATTGCGTCATGGAATGCCAATTCCTTATGCAGTTGATTTGATCAATAATTTAAACATGTATGATGAAAACATCAATACTTGGAAAAATGGGATTGCGCGTGCATTGAAACAATTTGTGGCAGACGGCACGCAGGCTGTGGATAAAAAATGCCCGGAATGCGGAGATCCCGACGGATTAATTTATGAAGAGGGTTGTTTGAAATGTAAAAATTGCGGACATACCAAATGCGGGTAGTAATATGCTGAAAAACTAAAAAAAAGCGACAAAATTTAAAATTTTGCCGCTTTTTTTATGCGCGTTAATCTGCGATATCTAATTGTTTATTGAAAACTGTTTATCGTTTTTCTGATGGCTACCAAACGGGTCAATAAATTTTCTAGATATTTTATGTCCAACATATTGGCGCCGTCACTTTTTGCGTTCGCTGGGTCAAAATGGGTTTCTAAAAATAATCCGTCAACGCCAACTGCAATTCCTGCCCTGGCAATGGTTTCAATCAGTTCCGGTTTTCCGCCGGTAACGCCACTGCTCTGATTTGGTTGTTGTAATGAATGTGTGATGTCCAAAATAGTTGGTGCAAACTGTTGCATTTCAGGGATTCCCCTAAAGTCAACAATCATATCCTGGTAGCCGAACATCGTTCCTCTATCAGTAATCCAAACTTTTTCATTGCCGCAGTCTATTACTTTTTGTACAGCGTGTTTCATGGCGCCCGGACTCATAAACTGTCCTTTTTTCAGATTGATGACTTTTCCTGTTTTTGCGGCAGCAACCACCAAATCGGTTTGGCGCACCAAAAATGCGGGAATTTGCAATACATCAACATATTCAGCCGCCATCGCAGCATCTGAAATTTCATGAATGTCGGTAACTGTTGGGATGTTGAAAGTATCGGAAACTTTCTTCAATATTTTCAATGCTTTTTCATCGCCAATTCCGGTAAAACTGTCAATTCTTGATCTGTTTGCTTTTTTAAAACTTCCTTTAAAAATAAAAGGAATTTCTAATTTATCGGTCACATTTAAAATGTGTTCGGCAATTCTTAAGGCCATTTCTTCACCTTCAATGGCGCAAGGACCAGCCAACAAAAAGAAATTGTTGCTTTTGGTGTGTTTTATGTTTGGAACTAAATCTAATTTCATGGTTCAAAGTTTTTGCAAAGGTAAATTTTAATATTAAGAATTGACTATTTGAGAATTAGTTAATTTTTTTGCTAAGTTTTAGTTAAGCAGCATTTGCGTTAGGGATTTCAGTGAAAATCCTTTTTTGAAGCTTTTTTTGCTTCAAAAAAGATTGTAACGAAAAGCCCTACCCTTGTGGTAACGCCCAAAATAACTAGATATAAATTGCTGTACTTATTGGAATTAAATCTATTTTTCCAAAAACTAATTACTAACATCAACCCGAACTCCTTCGCTATGGCTGCTGAATTCTGGCGCATACATACTTTGTATAGTCGTAATTCCGTTGCTGAAATTGCCGGCATTATTTACACGCAAATCATATTCAAAAACATAAACGCCTTTTGGCAAATTCTCAAAAAAGAAATTTGTTGAAGCGTCTTTGGTGCTTTCGTAATAACCCAATCCGTCCTGCCATTTGTAGGCAGACAACACATTAATGGGCTCCAATCCGCTGGCGCGCATATCTTTCATATGCACAAATTCCATTGGTCTGTCAACTTTTAATTCAATTCGCACTGTAATTAAATCGCCGACTTTTAAAGGTATATTTTGGGTAATTTCTGTTAACAGTTTGCCTTTATCTGAATTGGTTTTTAAAAACAGGTTTTTAGTCAGTTTAAGCGGTGTTTCCGCTGATGTTATTTTGTCTAAATCTTCAAAATATTGCCAATACAATCCGCCCCAGGCAATGCCTTTATCTTTTTTGGAAATCGTCACTTCACCCATCTCTGGCGTAATTTCATTACCATTCCATGAAGTTTTAAAGTAGCCCGTGCCCGCTTCAATTTTTACATTTTCCAATGTTGAAGGTTCTATTTTTTGGTTTCCTACAGTAACTTCAACAGACTCGTTTATGGCCAGCCAATCGCTGCCTTGCAATAACAGTGCATAAATAGCTTTAGTGGTCGCTTTTGTAGTTTTCCAGCTATTTGTTTGCTTATTTTTCAACAACCAAACTTTTAATTCATCAACCGTTGCGGTATTATTTTCAATTTCAGAAAAAGCTTCTATCAACAAAGCCTGAGTTTCGATAGGCGCTTGATGCCAAAACCAACTGGCGGTATTTTCTTTCCAATACATGCCCAATTCTTCGCTCACAATGCTGTTTTCATGCATTGATTTTAAAATGGCTGAAGTTGCCGATTTATTTTGCGTTCTGTGTTGCACCAAAGCAATCATTCCTTTTGAATACAAATTGAATTCTTTCCAATAACTGGCCGATTGTTTTGTGTAATAATCGATTGCGGTTTGTACTTTGCTTGCTATTTTGAGGTCGCCATAAAAACTGCGCATATACAAATAATGCAGTTGAATATGCCCTAAATGATTCTTGGCGAGATAATCTGTTTCCGCCTTTAGACCTTTTTCTTTGGATTTTTCCTTATCTCTTAATTTTTTGGCTTCCGCTAAAAGTTTGTTATAATCGTCCAAAATTTCTTCATCTAAAAAGTTTACGGCTTTTGAAATGATGTTTTGAGCCGATTTATCAGCTGCTTCCATACCGCTAAATTTAACACCCAATTTTTGTAAATGCCCAAAACCTGTGGCAATATGTTGCGTAATGTATCGGTTTGGATAATCGCTTCCTTTAAACCAAGGGAAACCGCCGTTGCTAAATTGTTGTTCTTTTAATTTGTTGATGGCTGCTTGTTGGTCGTTCTTCATTTTGTTTAAATCGAAAAGCAGCGCGATGCGTTTTTTTTGTTCGGTTTCACTTTGCGCATCGCGCAACCAAGGCGTTTCCTGAATAATAATGGATTTTAATTCCTCGTTTTTCTCCAAATTTGAAATCAGTGCATCACTTGACTTCCACTGATTGAAGACTTCCTGAATGCGCGGATTTGAATTTATGATATGCGAAGCCAGTGAATTTGCATAGTAACGAGAAAATGTTTGCTCGGAACAGTCGTAAGGATATTCCATTAAATATGGCAAACTTTGCACCGCATACCAGGCCGGATTTGAAGTGATTTCCAACGTTAATTTATGGTTTTTAAGCGTGGTTGACGCATTGTTTTTTAACTTGTCTAAAGTGAAAGTTTTGGTTTGGTTGCTGCGAACCCACATGGACAATGTTTCTGTAACCAACATTCTGTTAGACAACACCGGTAATACATTTTGTTCACCATCACTAAAATCGCCAGCTTTCGCTATGATTTTATATTGCACAGCCTGAATATCCTCCGGAATTTGCAGTTTCCAGCTTATTTGCGTGTTTCCTTTTGCATCAACTTTGAAATTTTGTGAGGCGGAACTATTTCCCAACAGTTCATTAATTTGTTTTCCCGTGATGGCGTCGGTCAATTCTAAAACAGCAATTCCATTCAATATATTTTCTGTTAAATTTGAAATTTTGCTTGAAAACACAATGGTATCGCCTTCACGTAAAAATCGCGGCGGGTTTGGCAATACCATCAGTTCTTTTTGCGTAATGGTGGTCAATGTTTTGGTGGCAACAGCCAATTCTTTGGTATGTGCCAACAATTGCAATTTCCAGCGTGTTAATGCCTCCGGAATGGTAAAATTAAAACTTATGTTACCCTCTTTATCCGTTGATAAATGCGGATAGAAAAAGGCAGTTTCCTGAAAATTTTTCCGAATTTTTACAGAAGACGGGTCTAACTTTTCAAGGTTTTCCTCTTTTTTGGGTTCTTTTTCTTTTCCGTAGCCAACTGTGACAACTTCTTGTAATTCATTCACATCTGCAATAGCATCTTCTTGTATTCCAACAGCTTCAACTTCCAGATTTTCTTTTTGCATCATTTTTTCAGCATTCATTCCTCTAATTCTGTAGGAATTGTTAAAATGAAGTCCAAACCAATTTAATCGATCAAATTGTTGTGGCGCATAATTGTCATAAAATGGGGGAATATTCACTACATTAAAATGGCTGTTTCCAAAACTGTTGTTCGCGTTGCGATTGTTGAGTGAATAATATAAAGGTTGAGTAATTGGATTAAATTCCCAGTTATGGGGTTTAAATTCATCTAAAGAAGCATCGTACATACTTGCCAACAATTCTGCGGCAACTTTATCGCCTTTTTCTCCCTTTACTTTAAAACTCCAAGTTTGGCTTTCTCCAGGTTGTAATTTATCTCTGAAAGTTACGGTCTCAATTTCCAACTCTTTTTTCTCATAAGGCACTGGAATAGGCAAGGTGCCGCTTTTAAAAGCGTTAAAATTGCTGAAGCTGTAATGAACGGCAAATCCGCCCAAATCTTTTACGGTGACCGGAATTTGAATAAATTTCGCGTTATTTTCCAGATGAATAATTTGGGTGTCAATTATTTTATGGTCCTTTTCTATGTCGATAGTGACAAATAAGTTTTTTGAAGCAGAACCAACTTTGAGCACTACATTTTCAAAGGGTTTGTAACTTTGCTTATTTGCCGAAATTACCAGCAATTGGTTGTCGGCAACCTGATTTTCAGTTTCGCTAAATACGATAAATAACTGTTTGTCGGTTACTTTTTGTCCGTATTTATCGGTGGTTTCCAATTCAACAACATAGTTGCCCGATAGCCATTTTTGAATTTTTTTAAGCTGAATTTTGGTGATTTTTGACGTGTCAAAATTTTCTTCAAAAACCAAAGCACCTTTTGGCCAGTTTTTAATTTCATTTTCATTTGTGTAAGCTTCATTCGGAAATTTATTTCTGAAGATTTCTTCGCTTATTTCCTGATAATCAGGTGCATTCCAAGGACGCGCTCTCAACACATTTTTTGGAGCCTGTAATTTGTATATTTTTAGGTTTCCTTTGGCGGAAACAAGTTCATTGTTCAGGTTTTTGGTTACAACGGTAATAATGTTTTCTTTTTTGTTTTTGTCGATTTCACTGGCCATCTGAATTTCCGCAATTAAAGAGTGGTAACCAACTTTTATTTCAGTGGTGGCACTTCGGGTTTCGCCATTGATATCTATAATTTCTGCGGTAACTTCATAAATAAATATCGGCAAGTTTGCTGCATCAACGCTTTTGTCAGGAATTGCTTTAAAAGTGATGTTGAAATTTCCTTGGGCATCTGTGATAGTTTCACCATGAACAATTTCCTGTGCTTGCGTTGCTGGAAAAATTGGTCGATACCAATAAAACCATTTTGGATATTGTACTTTTCTGTGCACGCGATACGCCACTTTGGCATCAGTAATGGTGCTGCCTGCAAAAGCAACGGCACTTCCGTTTACGGTAATGGAATCGTTTAATTTATAGGTTTCTGTAATCGGTTTAAATTCGGCTTCAAATTTTGGGCGTTTGTATTCTTCCACCAAGATTTCAGTTCTCGAATTATTAAACGAATCAATTAAATCATATAACGCGCTGTCTTTTGATCCTTCTTCAACTTCAATGGAATAACGTCCTGTTAAACCATTGGTTGGCAATATAAATTCCCCGCTAAACGAGCCATAGTCATTGGTTTTTAATTCAACGGATTTTACAATTTCCTCATTGACGTTGTACAAAGTGACTTCAACAAATTCATTCACAACGATTTCCGATTTATTTTTTAGGCTTTTAAGCACAATTCCTTTGTAATAAACCGTTTGCCCTGGTCTGTAAATGCTTCGGTCCGTAAATAAAAATGAATTGATTGTGGTGTTTTCCGTTTCCCGACTTGGCGTGCTATTTTCGTTTAAATAATAGTCGCCAAATGTGGCAATTTCCTTGTTGTAGTTTACGGTGAGCACCACATTATTGTAATGACTTTTTGCGGTGAAATTTATCTGACCTTTGTTATCGGTAATGAAATTTTCATTTATTGGATTGTTATACTTTCCTGTATCGTAATTTTTGATGTTTACTTTGGCACCAATCAATGGTTTGCCACTATTTCTGTCGACAATTTGATAGTTGTTGCTGTTATTTTGGTTGTTTTCAACCACGGCAATATCCGTTGCCTGAATAATTGCGGTGGCGTAAAGGCTGTTCGGGTTTAAGGTTTCGAAGGTTGAAGCATAAATTAAATAATTTCCGTTGGAAAAAGGCGGAATTAAAATTTCAGTGCTGTGCTGCTGGTAATCGTTCTCCGTTTTTAAGGATTGACGGAAACTTGTCAGTAATTCAAGTTTTTTTATAAATGCGATTTTGGCTGAATCGTTGTAAGTTCTTGCAAATTCCCCCTTTTCTTTTTCATTAATTTTGAAGATGTGAAAATACAGTTCAGGTACATTTTTATAGGAAACCAATACCTTATTGTCTTTTAAATTGGGCACGTATTTTTCAGCGACAATATTTAATGAGAGGTTCAAAATTTGCTGTTTTAGCAAATTGCACTTTTGAGCACCAAAACTTTTCGGAAATTTGGCAATGGCTTCCTCACAAATTTCAAGGGCTTTTACGCGTTTAAACTGATTTTCGGTTTTAGATAAAGGCACATAGTCATTCGCTTGGTTGTTATAAACGGAAGCGATTTCAAAATCGATTAAAGTGGATGATTCAGCTATTTTAAATTCGTTTTTTAAGTTGATCAATGAATTTAAAAAGAGGGTTTCTTTTTCGCCAAATGTCGCGTTTTGTCTTACAAATTCAAGTCGTTCAAGTTCAACAGCAATAAAAGCGTTGCTGTTATTTTCCTTTTGGTGAAATGCCGCTAATTTTTGATAAATTTTTAGTGCTTGGAATTGAAGCGATAAAGAGTCCTTAGTTTCTAATTTTATGTTTGAAAATTCTTCGAAATTTGCCAAATATTTTTCCTCCGAAATTTCAAACTTGTAAACCGGATTTGTAATGGAAGTTTCGGTTGATTTATAAAATTCCAATGCGTTGTGCGATAAAAAATCAAAGAGCGTCGGACGAAATATTTTGGAATCTTTCTGCAATTCTAAAATATCGTTAAAGCCGTTCAAATCTGTTTTTTGTGCGAGCATCTCATTCTCTAAGGATTTTTGAAAATGAAAATGGATTTCTGCAAAGATTGTCTGCAAATCCCAGGTTCTAAAATCGGCTGAATCCAGTTTAGTTTCAGTAGTGGTTCTATTGTAAAATTTCCATCTGTTTTGCTGATAATATTGCCAGTATAAATTGGCCAGTGTACTTTCCAACATATTTTTAGTTGGGAAATCGGTTGTTGAAATTTCTTTTTTGAAGGAATTGATGATATTTAGTTGTGCGCCTTCTTCAAGAATTAAAGCGTATTTCGATTTAAACAGCAATGTTTTTAAGAGTTGTGGCGCATTGTTTTCTTTTTTTGCGGTTGCATAAATTTTTTCAACTTCAATTAAAGCTGATTTTGGCAGATTGCTTTCTTCAAATTTCTGTACTTTTTTCCATAATTCATCGTAATTTTTATACTGATGCTGGGCTTTAGCGTTTGCCGAAAATAAAATAATGACTGAAAGTATAACTGCAATTTTTCTCATAATACATAATTTGTAGTGTAAAGTTAACAAAAGTTATACCTTAAATTGCGGTAAGTCATTTGAAGTATTAATTTAGGTCGAAATCTTTATGATAGCATTGGAAAAAGAAAATAAAAAAAGCCGCTGAATAGCGGCTTTTTTTAACTAATATTAGTTGGTTAAGACAAATTCACACCGCCTATTAATGCTATATTGTTTACTCGTGCACATTCTTGGTTTAATACAATTGTTTAAAGGTTGTGTTTCACCATAACCTACAGATTTTAATCTGTTTTCAGAAATCCCTTGGCTTATCAAGTATTCCATAACGGATTTTGCACGCTTGTGAGATAAATCCATATTGTACTCATCACTTCCCCTTGCATCTGCATGCGCACCAATTTCAATATTCATATTAGGATATTTTTTCATAATCTTGACAACACTATCTAATGCTAAAGCCGCATCCTTACGAATATTCCATTTATCGTAATCAAAATAAATCGGCTTGATTTTGATTTGTGTTTTATCATTTTCAACAACAACCTCTTTTTCAACATCCTTATATAATTCCATAAATAGTGGAATGTCTTTATCTGTATCTCCTTTTGAATCTATTGAAAATTCAACTTCAGACGGAATATATAATTTATGCGTTCCATTAATTTTATAGGATTTATTATTCTCAACCTCAAAAGAATAGTAAGCATCTTCACCAACAATCATTTTGGAAATCAAATTATTGTCACGATCGAATAAAGAAACCAATGCGCCTGGTATAAGTTCTAAACTATTTTTATCCTTAACCATTCCATGTACCGCATAAATTTTCTTTTGGGTAAATCGGTAAATGTCATCATCCCCTTGACCGCCTTCTCTATTTGATGAAAAATAGCCTATTTCATTTTCTTCATCAATCACAAAAGCAAAGTCGTCTAAATTGCTATTGATAATATTGCTTAAATTCACAGGGGTTGAAAATTTTTCATCAGAAATTTCGCTCCTAAAAATATCCAATCCGCCCATTCCAAAATGTCCGTCAGAAGCAAAATATAAAATATTGTCACTGCTCACAAAAGGAAATTGTTCTCGCTGTTCCGTATTGATTTTTGAACCTAAATTTTTTGGGGCTCCATAGGTTCCATCAGCATTGACATCCACTACAAATAAATCGAAAGAACCAATGGCTCCTGGCATGTCAGACGCAAAATACAGTTGTTTTTCATCAGGGCTGAGTGCAGGATGTTCCATCGAATAATCGCTGCTGTTGAAAGGAAGTTCCGCAATGTTTGTCCACTCATTATTTACAAATTGGGCTTTGTAAATTTTCAAATGCGTCACCTTGTTTTTATCCCGATTTTTTTTGCCTAAAGCGAAATTATTGCGCGTGAAATACATCGTTTTTCCATCTTTTGTAAATACGGCATTTGACTCATGCATTTCAGTGTTGATGCTTCCTGAGAAAGGAACCACGTTTTTTAAGTCCTGATTTTCACCAACATCAGTCTGGTATAAATCTAGATAAGGCTGATTGTTCCAATCGTATAATTTTCCGTTAGTTCTTGTCGATGCAAAAATCACTTTGTCGCCAAAATATGCCGTTCCAAAGTCTGAAAACGTTGAATTTATGGAAACTTTATGAACGATATATGGTTTTCTGTTTCCAAAGTTTAATGCTTCGAAAAAAGGCAAAGTTTCTTGCTTTTCAGCAATCGTCATTTGTTTTTTCTCCAAATATTTTTGAAACCATTTGTCGGCTTCATCAAATTTTTTAACGCCTTTTAGCGCTTGTGAATATCTAAACAAATAAGTTGGGTGAATGTTGGCTTCATGTGTTTGCAGCAGCATTTTGTACCATGGTTCGGCCTGACTCATTTTAGTGTTAAAATAATAACAGTCGGCCAATTTCTCTAACACTTCCTGTGTTTTAGGTTCTTCATTTAAAAACAACTCAGCGGCATTTAAATACGCTCTTTTTTCAAATAATTGGTTTGCGCGCTTTAAATTTTGCGCTACCGTTAGTTGCGTTGAAATGGTAATTATAAAAAGTAGAAATACTATTTTTTTCATGTTGAAATGCTTTTTTTAAAAGAATCTTGGGGATTTTTCGAAACCTTTATTTGTGTTTAAAATGTTTAGGTCGTATAAAATAAATAGTTCGTGTGAACCGGAACTGAACGGACCTAAGTTAGAAATTGTATGGTCGTAAGCATAACCGATCCGCAATTCAGGCGTGGCTTTAAAATTTACCATGCCGCTAAATGCATCTTCCAATCTGTAGCCTACGCCAAATTCAACTTTATTGTCGAATAAAACATTGGCGGTTAAGTCGAATGAGATCGGAGCGCTTTTAACGACTTTTGCCATAAATGCCGGTTTAAATTTGAACAAATCATTTATTTCAAAAACATAACCTCCTGTTAAATACGTGTGCGCTTGCTCGGTTCCTTGATATTTCCCATTATTTCTGTCGAGATGTTTTGCGTTTAGAATCGCAGGAACTGATAAACCTACATAATAGTTTTCGGTATTGTAATAAACACCGGCACCAACATTAAAGAAAGATTGATTGATGTTTTCGGCAAAATCCGGATCAGTAAATACGTCGCCCGATTCCAAAACAAATCCGTTAAAATTGACATCAAAAAAAGTTACTCCAGCTTTTAAACCGAAAGACAATTGGCCGTTTTCTTCCAAATTTAATTTATAGGCAAAATCTGCGTATAGATTATTTTCTTTAACCACATCTCCAATATTATCATTAACCAAAGAAAAGCCGACTTCAACATTTTCATTAATTGGGGTATGTGCGAAAATATTGGAAGATTTTGGAGCGCCATTTGCACCAACCCATTGGGTTCTGTGCAAAGCGCCTAAATTTACAACCCCAATATTGTCGGTAGTATATGCTGGATTTATGACACTCATATTGTACATATATTGTGTGTATTGTGCGTCTTGTTGAGACCACATTACTACGGTTGTCATAAGTGCAATAAATGATATTAGTATATTTTTCATTTTTTAGGTATAAAATGTATTTGTTTAAACTATTGATTATCTGCTTAAATATAATCTTCGTTGAATAGGTTTTCTGTTCTCTTTGTTAAAATAGACAATGAAAAAATAAACACCGGCTGGCGACAAATCTCCGTCACCATTCAATCTGCCGTTCCAATCACCATTTGCGGCATTTGCGGTATATATTAAATTTCCCCAACGATTAAAAAATTCCACTTTAAAATCAGGGTAAAGTTCCCGAAGGTTTTTAATTTTAAATGTGTCATTGGTTCCGTTTCCTGTTGGAGAAAATCCGTCGTAAATTTCAACATCATATTCGTCGCATGCTTCCAGAGTTACAGTCACTTCAAGTGGGTTGATACTTTTACATCCATTAACATCAGTTTCTATGGCATAATAAGTTTCGCCTTCACCCAATGCTGCAGATGCGTTTAAAAGATTTCCGTTTGGAAAAGCATTATACCAAGTAATTGCACCGCCATTGTTGGCGGAAACATTCAAGTTTAAATCGGCAATGGTCGGATTGTCAATTTTGCAAAATTCGTTTCCTAATGAAATTAATGTTGGTGTTGTAATAGCGGTCAAAGTAACATTGGCAACAACCCTAATAGAACTTACACATCCTGTTGTGGTGTTTGATTGCGCTGCCCAATAAGCGCTGCCATTAATTAATTGGGTTGAAACAGGTATTGGTGTTGTGCTTGTTTGTGTCGCATACCAAAGTATTCCGTTTCCGGTTGCTGCTAAATTTGCAATTGTTGGAGAATCAGATTCGCAAAAAGTTTGCGAAATGTTAACAATTGTTGCAGGAGCAACATCGGTAATGGAAACTGTTACCTTTAAACGAACAATACTTTCACATCCTGTAGCGACATTAGCATTGGCAGCCCAATAATCTTCGCCATTGATAAGTAAATCTGCATTATTTAATGGTGTAGCAGCAGTTTCACTTGCATACCAAATTATTGATGTGCCACTGGCTTGCAAACTCGCTACGGTTGGTTTATCTGCAGCACAAAAAGCTTGATTTACTGAAGTGGTTGTTGGTGTTTCCGGATTGATGATACTCACATTCACCACCAATCTTGAAGCACTTTCACAGCCAGAAGTTACATTTGTTTGCGTTGCGTAATAAGCTGTGCCGTCTAAAAGTGCAGCTGTATTATTTAAAGGCGTTGTGGAAGTAGCGGTTGCATACCAAAGGATTCCGCTTCCACTGGCGCTTAAATTTGCAATGGTTGGGATATTTGGCAAATAATCTTTTATGCAAAATGATTGATTTGCTAGAGCTGTAGTTGGCGGAGGCGTTGTATTTATAACAACAGTTACCACCAATCTTGAAGCACTTTCACAGCCAGAAGTAGGTTCTGTTTGGGTCGCCCAATAAGAAGCTCCGTTAACCAATAAATCTGAATCATTTAAAGGGGATGTGGAAGTTTCCGTGTCGTACCAAAGAATACCGCTTGCGCTTGCGCTTAAATCGCCAATTTTTGCATTTTCAATTTCACAGAAAATTTGATTGGCCTGTGTTGTTGTTGGTGGCAGTATTTTGGTAATATTTACCGTTACTTTTAATCTGTTGGCAATTTCACAGCCCGCAGCTGCGATAGTTTGCGTTGCCCAATAAACTGAGCCATCAACCAATAAATCTGTTGCATTTAAAGGTGTTGTGGAAGTTTCGATAGCATACCAAAGCAATACATTTCCTGGGTCATTTAAATTAGCGATTGTTGCTTTTTCAATTTCGCAAAAAGTCTTGCTTTGTGTAATAGTTATCGGCGGCTGTGGCGTAATGACGGTAACATTCACAACCAATCTTGAAGCACTTTCACAACCTGAAGCAGCAGTTTGGGAAGCCCAATAAGTTGCGCCATCTACCAATAAATCTGTCGGATTCAATTGAATTGTGGAGGTTTCGCTGGCATACCAAAGTATTCCTGCTCCTGAAGCGCTTAAATTAGCGATGGTAGGATTGTTGATTGCACAAAAAATCTGATTTTGTTCATTGGTTGTTGGCGGCGGCGGTGCAATAATTGAAACGTTCACCACCAGTCTATTCTTACTTTCACAATTGGAAGTTGCATCGGTTTGGGTTGCCCAATAAGATGCGCCATTTACCAATAAATCTGTTGGATTTAAAGACGTTGTTGAAGTTTCTGAAGCATACCAAAGTATTCCTGTTCCGGTAGCGTTTAAATTAGCGACAGTCGGATTGTCAATTTCACAAAAAGTTTGGTTGGCCTGAGTTGTTGTTGGCGGTGTTGGTGCAATAATGGAAACAGTCACCACCAATCGGTTTGCGCTTTCACATGCTGAAGCAGGTTGTGTTTGGGTTGCCCAATAAGATGCTCCGTTTACCAATAAATCTGTCGGATTTAAAGGCGTTGTTGATGTTTCAGTAGCATACCAAAGTATTCCTGCTCCGCTTGCGTTTAAATTTTGGACTTTCGGATTGTCAATTTCACAAAAAATCTGATAGACATCTGATGTTGTTGGAGGTGGCGGGATAAGGATAGAAACAGTCACAACCAATCTGGTTGCACTTTCACAGGCGGAAGTTGGCTCCGTTTGACTTGCCCAATAATCTTCTCCTTCAATAAGTCCTTCAGAGGTGCTTAAAGGTGTTGTGGAAGTTTCTGTATCATACCAAAGTATGCCGCTTCCGGTTGCGCTTAAATCTGCAACAGTGGCATTTTCAATTTCACAAAAAATTTGATTGACTTCTGCCGTTGTTGGAGGCGGAATTACCGTAATGTTTGTCGTTATTTTTAATCTGATGGCACTTAAACAACCAGAAGTTGGATCAGGAAGTGCGCCCCAATAATCTTCTCCGGTAACAAGTGCTTCCGAAGGGGATAATGCGATTGTTGAAGTTTCCGTATCGTACCAAACAATATTATTTCCATTTGCACTTAAATCTGCGATGGTGGCATTTTCAATTTCACAAAAAACCTGAACTGCATTCGCAGTAGTTGGCGGAGGAACTATTGTAATTATTATGGAAATAGTTGCTGAATCAGGTGGACAAATACCTAAAATACTGGATACAGTATAAGTATAAGTGCCTATGGTGTTTATTCCTGGCTCGAAAGTTCCTAAATAACCGTTCGACAATGTACTCGGTCCGGTCCAAATTCCTGTTGTGTCGGGAGTGCCTCCCAATAAATCAAATAAATTTGTTGTCACAAAATTCACTTCACATTCTTGCAATGCACTGCTTTCTCCTGCATCTGGAGCCGCATCTATAACAACAGTGGTTTTGGCTCTGTTTGAACTTACGCAAGGAAAAGCAATTTCAGCAACCCAATAATCTTCACCATCAATAAGTAATGCTGTACTTTTTAATGGCGTTGTTGAAGTTTCAGAAACATACCAAAGAATAGTGGTCCCTGTTGCCTTTAAATTGGCAACTGTTGCGTTTGGCGGGGAACAAAATGACTGTATGGGTGCTGTGGTAGGAGTAAGTGGTTCAATTAAACTTACGGTTGTTGGAAATCGATCACTGGTACAACCATTTTCAGTTTGTTGCACCCAATAGGTTTTCCCATTCTCTAAAAGTTGAGAAAGCGGAAGCAAATTTCCGTCAAATTGTGCATCATACCAAGCTATATTTTCACCTATTGCAGATAAACTGCCGACTGTTGGGTTATCTATTGCGCATTTTCCAACGGATACATCAACGTTTGTTGGGAAATCGCCATAAATAGTTACAGTAACAGCCAATCTACTAGTGCTGCAACTATCTCCTGAAATATTATCGGCAAAATAAGTTATTCCATTGACAAGAACTTCTGTAGTGCCATACAATTCTCCTCCTGATGGCGCGTCATACCAAACAATGGTACCGCCAGAGGCAACTAAATTTGCAATTGTACTGTTATCAGTTTTACAAAAAACTTGCGAAGCAACTCCTGTGGGGGTCGGATTTGTGCATTGCGAAAAAGCGGAGTTATAAGTAAACGATAAGACTATCAGTACTATAAGGGCAGCTTTTTTTGGCAATAGAAATTTTTCTTTTTTCATTAATTTAAGGGTTGGTTAATTTTTAAATATTCAAAAATAATTGTTGATTTTGAGTATAAATATAGCAATTATTCTTTTATTTTTTTGAATAGAATTTAAAAAATGTAAATTCATAAAAGTGCCGCAAAAGAATCAAACCATGTTTTTATTTCTTTTTAATAGTTTCCTTACATTTGAATCCATAAAAATTTAAGTTTCATGAACTATCATTTTATAGCAATTGGCGGAAGTGCCATGCACAATTTGGCATTGGCTTTACATCAAAAAGGAGATACAATAACCGGCAGCGATGATGCTATTTTTGAACCTTCAAAAACCAGATTAAAAATTAAAGGTTTGTTGCCTAAGGAAGAGGGTTGGTTTGAAGAAAAAATTACGCCAAATTTAGATGCCGTAATTCTTGGGATGCATGCAAAAGCCAACAATCCAGAGTTGTTGGAAGCTAAAAGGCTGGGGCTAAAAATATATTCTTATCCTGAGTTTTTATTTGAACAATCTAAAAATAAAACGCGCGTGGTCATTGGCGGATCCCATGGAAAAACCACCATCACCTCCATGATTTTACACGTACTTAACTATCACGAAATTGCGGTAGATTATATGGTTGGCGCGCAGTTGGAAGGTTTTGACACGATGGTACATTTAACTTCGGAAAATGAATTTATTGTGTTGGAAGGCGACGAATATTTGTCGAGCCCGATAGATATGCGTCCGAAATTTCATTTATACAAACCCAATATTGCCCTTTTAAGCGGAATTGCCTGGGATCATATCAATGTTTTTCCAACCTATGAAAACTACGTAGAACAGTTTTCAATCTTTGTCAATTCAATTACCAATGGAGGCATTATCGTTTACAATGAAGAAGATGATGAAGTAAAAAGGGTGGTGGAAGTGGTCACAAACCCGATTCAAAAATATCCATATCACACACCAAATTTCAGAATTGAAAACGGCACCACTTTTATTGAAACTTCATTGGGTGAAATGCCTTTAGAAATTTTTGGAAAGCATAATTTGCAAAATTTGGCAGGAGCAAAGTGGATTTGCCAGCATATGGGTGTTGATGAAGCCGATTTTTATGAAGCTATTGCAAGTTTTAAAGGCGCCAGCAAGCGTTTGGAAAAAATTGCAGAGAATGAATCAACAGTGGTTTATAAAGATTTTGCGCACTCACCAAGTAAGGTTGAGGCCACCACAAATGCCGTAAAAAACCAGTATGCAGATAAAAAATTGTTGGCTTGTTTAGAATTGCATACTTACAGCAGTTTAAATGCCGAATTTTTAAAAGAATACAAAGGCGCCTTAAACAGTGCCGATAAAGCCGTTGTTTTTTATTCTCCGCATGCCGTTGAAATAAAACGACTCGAAAAAATTACTGAACAACAAATTAGAGACTCCTTTGGGCGCGAGGATTTGATTGTTTATACCGATCCAACAGCATTCAGGGAGTTTTTATTTCATCAAAATTTTGAAAATACCGTTGTTTTGTTAATGAGCTCAGGCAATTACGGCGGATTGGATTTTGATAAATTTAAGGCGTTAATTTAATTTTTTTCGAAATATTATAGCAAAATAGCTAATAACCAGTTACTTCAAATCAGAATTTTCATAAATAAGAATTTAATTCAAAAATATTACAACTATATTTGAATAAAACTTGCTTATGAATTATGAAAACAAACCTTTGTCCATAAAGTCTTGGGCAGAAGACGACAGACCTCGTGAAAAATTAATGTTAAAAGGAAAAGCATCTTTATCAGATGCCGAATTAATTGCAATTTTAATTAGTTCGGGCAGCAGAAATGAGAGTGCAGTAGCTTTATCGAAAAGAATTTTAGCTTCCATAGACAATAATTTAAACAAATTGGGAAAGTTATTGATATCCGATTTGGTAAAATTTAAAGGAATAGGTGAGGCGAAAGCAATTTCAATTATCACTGCATTGGAACTTGGACGCAGAAGAAGGATAGAAGAAGCAGTGGAATTGACACAAATTAACGGAAGCAAAGCTATCTTCGACTTAATGCAACCATTGATTGGAGAATTGCATCATGAAGAATTTTGGATTGTTTATTTAAACAATTCCAACAAAGTTTTGCACAAAGAACAATTGAGCAAGGGTGGATTAACAGGTACTTTGGTTGATGTTAGACTGGTTTTTAAAAAAGGAATTGAATTGTTTTCAACAGCCATTATTTTATGCCACAACCATCCTTCGGGAAAATTGCAACCCAGCCAGGCCGATAAATCAATAACAAGTAAATTGAAAATTGCCGGAGAAACCTTAGACATAAAAGTGTTGGATCACATAATTATAACGGAAAATGCGTATTTTAGCTTTGCCGATGAAAATATAATGTAAGTTTAAAGTTAAAAAAAAGACTCACAATTTACAGCTTAAAATGCAGAAATCGAAAATTGAAAGCGTACCCAATTAAAAATTACATGATTAAACAATTAAAGAAAAGAGAATGTAGAGAAAAGTCAAAAGTTCAAAAAGGGAAATAAATTTACTTTCAACTTTCTAACTTTCAACTTTTCAACAAATTAATAAATCAACGATTAAACAGTTACACGCTTACACAATTAAACAAATAAACAATTACAATAAATGTTGCTCATTTATACACATAAAATTACACCAAGAGTTAATTATATATTCAAACATTTTTTTGTCAGAATTCTTAAAATTCCCATAACATTTACTACAAAAGTCAATGATTTTGTGGTACATAGCGGGCCAAAAATAACTTATTCAAAGGCGCCTTTGGGTGCTGAATTTTTTATTAGGAGTCACGATTTGTTATTTGAGCAAGGCATTAATGATGTTGACATCAAGATTTCTAAATGGGATGATGTTCCCTGTTTTTTTCCTTCCAAAGAATCGTCAACAATTCCATTTGATATTTTTGCGGCAAGTTTTTATCTAATCAGCAGGTATGAAGAGTATTTGCCTCATGTTAAGGATGTGCATGAACGATTTCCAGTTGGCGAAAGTTTGGCCTATAAAAATGGATTTCTGGAAAAACCCGTGGTTGATATTTGGGCTTTTAAGTTTTTGGAACTTTTAAAAATTAAATTTCCAAATTTTATTTATGCCACAAGGGAATTTAAATTAATTTCAACAATTGATGTTAATGTTGCATATAGATATAAGCATAAGGGTTTTGTGCGCACACTTGGCGGGTCGTTAAAGGATTTATTGAATTTAAAGTTTATACATTTCCGCAACAGGCTTTTAACCGTTTTAAATTTCAGGGAGGACCCTTTTGATACTTTTTCGATCCTGTTGAAAATTAAAGCGGAGCATAATGTTGACACAATTTTTTTCTTTTTAATTGGAGATTATACCACTTTTGACAAAAATATTTCCTCTGCAAATATCAATTTCAAATCCTTAATAAAATCGGTTGCCGATTATGCGAAAGTTGGTTTGCTTTCCTCTTATTTTACGTTTAATGATCCTGAGCGGTTAAAAAAGGAGAAATTAAGGTTGGAATACATCTTAAACAGACCGGTAACTTGTTCACGTCAGCATTATTTGCGTTTAAATTTGCCTGATGTTTATCAAAATTTAATTGATTTAGACATGAAGGAAGATTACACCATGGGCTTTGAAAAATCTGTGGGTTTTAGGGCCAGCACTTGTTCACCGTTTTATTTTTACGATTTGGATTTTGAATGTCAAACACCCTTAAAAATATATCCTTATGCGGTAATGGATGTTACTTTAAAGCAACATATGAAGCTTTCAAATGAAGAGAGTTTGGCTAAGATTTTAGAATTAAAAAATGAAGTTCAAAAAGTGAACGGAACATTTATTTCAGTTTTTCATAATGAAACTTTAAGTGAAAATGAGTATTGGAATGGGTGGACCGATATTTATAAAGCGACCGTGATATAATAAGAAACCTTATTTTTTAATTCGAGATTCCTTTGTTAATTCAAAAACATTTTCGGTAAGGTGGAATTTTAAACCCAATTTAAGTACCTTGTTCAAAATAAAATACATGAAACATATTAAGCACATATTCTTCGATTTGGACCATACGCTTTGGGATTTTGAAACAAATTCTGATATTGCTTTTGAGACTATTTTTAAAAAGCATGAAGTAAAAGCTGATCTGCAAAAGTTTTTGAATTATTACCGTGAAATTAATGAGTATTATTGGAAATTATATCGCGAGGAAAAAGTGACCAAAGAGGAGATGCGATTGGGCAGGTTAAAAGATACTTTTGTAAAAATCAACAAAAAAGTTGACATGCAGCTGTTGGAGAATTTGTCGGTAGATTATATTAAAGTTTTGCCGCACCATAACCGACTTTTTGAAGGAACCCATGAAATTTTGGAACATTTGTTCGTGAATTACAAACTTCATATTATTACAAACGGATTTAATGAAGTTCAGTATAAAAAGATTGAAAATTCAGGGATTGCGAAGTATTTTGATAAAATAATTACTTCTGAAGATGCTGGCGTAAAAAAGCCAAATCCCATTATTTTTGAATATGCTTTGGAAATAACAAATGCCGTTTCCGCCGAATCCATAATGATTGGAGACAATTGGGAAGCTGATATTATGGGCGCAAAAGGTGCTGGGTTTGATGTGATTTTCTGTAATTTTAATGCTGAGCCAGTTTCAGAAAATATAAAATCGGTTACCAATCTTATGGAAATAAAACGCTATTTGTAGCGCAAGCAGCATTTGGTATTTAAATTTCAAATTAAGTAAGTACTTTTACAAAAATCAACAAATGAATAGGTTTACAGCAACAAAATTTATACAATTATGAACAAATCATTTTCAATCAGTTTATTTTTAATATTCAGTTTTTCCATACTGTTTGCACAAAAAAGCATCAATTCTTATAAATATATTCTGGTTCCGAAGCAATATGAATTTCAAAAATCACCGGATCAGCATCAACTCAATTCTTTAACAAAATTTCTGTTTGAAAAAGCTGGTTTTACAGTTTTGTTTACAGATGATTCGTTTCCTGAGGATTTAGCGGCGAATCGTTGCTTGGCATTAATGGCTTCGGTTAATAATCATTCGGGTATGTTAAGCACAAAAATGAATATAGAATTGTTGGATTGTTACTCGAACAAGATTTTTTCAACCAAAGAAGGCATGTCGAGAGAAAAGGAATATAAAAAGGCATATCAGGAAGCAATCAGAAGTGCGTTTGTTGACATTGAAAACTTAAAATATGCGTATGACGACACTTTAGCCGCTGATGAAAAAATAAGCGAAAAAAAGGCAGAAATTGAGAAGTTGACTGTTAAGGAAGTTTTGCCGGTAGTTGAAGTAAGGAAAGTACCCGAAGTGCCAAAAGTTAAAGAAACACCACCAATGAAAGTGGCCGAACAAATAGTGAAAAAAGAAGCCAAAGAAGCCAAAAATGAACCTGTAAAATCGTTCGTTGTTCCTGTTGTTAATTCAATTGAAGGCAAATATTTTGTCGATAAATGGGGTGAATGCAGTATATCGGCCAAAGATGGTTATTATTCTTTTGTGGGCGGTGATGAAAAATTTGAATTTGCGGTAATCTACAAAACATCCATTTCCAATTTATTTATTATAAAATGGGCAGCTTTTAAACAACCGAGATTACTCGAATTGGACTTGCAAGGCAATTTAAAAGTGGAGGATGAAAATGGCGATAAAATTTATAAAAGACTGCAATAGATGCAATCGTTTTTTCAAAGGAAAAGAGATTGGTGTAATATAAAAAAAGCGTGGTGTTTTGGCACCACGCTTTTTTATTTGGTATTTATCAACAGCCTAAAGATGAATTTACAACTATTTTTTAGGCAGTATCAATCAGAAATTTAATTGTTTAGCATTTGCCACAAAGTATCTTTTAATTCCATCAATCCTTGCTTGGCAACGGATGAGATAAAAAGTGTTTTAATTCCTTTAGGCAATTCCTTGATAATTTCTGCTTTTAATTCATCATCCAATAAATCGGATTTTGATATGGCAAGCAACCTATTTTTATCCAGTAATTCAGGATTGTGTTGTTTCAATTCATTCAATAAAATATCATATTCTTTTTGAATGTTGGGAGAATCGGCTGAGATTAGAAACAACAAAATCGAATTTCGTTCAATATGGCGTAAAAAACGGTGTCCTAATCCTTTTCCGTCAGCGGCTCCTTCAATAATTCCCGGAATATCTGCCATCACAAAAGTTTGAAAATCGCGATATTCCACAATACCCAAATTAGGTTTTAAAGTGGTAAACGCATAATCTGCAATTTTAGGTTTGGCTGCAGTAAGAACCGATAGCAAAGTAGATTTTCCGGCATTTGGAAAACCAACCAAACCAACGTCGGCCAATACTTTTAATTCTAATTGAAACCAGCCTTCTTTCATATCGATGCCGGGCTGCGCGAATCTTGGCGTTTGATGTGTTGACGATCTGAAATTCCAGTTTCCCAATCCGCCCATTCCGCATTCAAGTAAAATTTGTTCTGGATTTTCGAAAGTAATTTCAAATAAAACTTCCTGAGTTTCCCCATCTCTGATGATGGTTCCCATAGGAACTTCAATGTAAACATCTTTACCGTCTTTTCCGGTGCTTCGTTGTTTGCTTCCGTCGCCACCGTGATCGGCTTTGAAGTGTTTTTTAAATTTCAGTGGAAAAAGTGTCCACATATTTCTGTTTCCCCGAACAATTATATGTCCGCCACGACCGCCGTCTCCACCATCAGGGCCGCCTTTATCAATGTATTTTTCCCTATGTAAATGCGTGGAACCACGCCCTCCTTTACCGGAAGAAGCATAAATTTTTACATAGTCAACAAAATTTTCTTCAGTCATTTTCGTGTCAAATTGTTTACCATAGTGTGGTAATTACTAAATTCCCTAATTATTTTCACCTCTCTTTTTCCTTTCTGCTTCGTTAAAATTTTTAACCGTAGCTATGGATATGCTTGCAAATTTTGCCTATCATAAAGAAAAAATGGCAGCAAAAATTTAGTTAGTTAATTTAACAATCACCACACTAGTTTGGGTTTAAGGGCGCAAAGGTACAATTTTGAATTGAAAATTTAACTCTTTGTTAATTTAGCGGCAACTATTTTTCTATAAATGGTCAATTATTTCCGACAAACGTTTGGTAATATCATCAATAGTACCAACGCCATCTGCACCAAAATATTTACCTTGAAGTTGGTAATAATCCTTTAAAATAGCTGTTTTTGTGTTGTATTCGTTAAAACGATTGCGAATTTTACTTTCGTCCTGATCATCTATTCTTCCGCTGATTTTACCTCGTTCCAATAAGCGTGTAACCAATAAATCTTCTGGCACTTCCAAAGCAACCATGCCGTTGATGAGTTCTCCTTTTTCTTCCAAAAAATTATCCAATGCTTTTGCCTGTGATTCTGTGCGGGGAAATCCATCAAAAATAAATCCTTTGGCATGCGGATTTTTATCAACTTCAGCCTTTAGCATATTAATGGTGACTTCATCGGGAACCAAATCGCCATTGTCCATATAGGATTTAGCCAATATTCCAAGTTCAGTTTTGTTATTGATATTGGAACGGAAAACATCGCCTGTTGAAATATGTAACAGGTCGTATTTTTCTTTCAGCAAATCGGCTTGAGTTCCTTTTCCGGCACCCGGAGGTCCGAATAAAACAATATTTTTCATTTTTGGTGGCGTTGTAAGTTGATAAATACTGGCAAGATTTCTTCCTAAACCATCATAATCTAAACCATATCCAATTATAAATTTATCAGGAATTGAAATACCGATATAATCTATTTTCAAATCTTTTTTAAATACATCCGGCTTAAAAAACAAGGTTGCTATTTTAAGTTGTTTTAATTTTTTATCGGCAAAGATGTCATAAATCTCTTGAAGCGTATTTCCCGTGTCAATGATGTCTTCTAAAATAATCACCGTTTTACCTTCCAAATCCTCATTTAAACCGACCAGCTGTTTTATTTTTCCCGATGATTCTGTTCCTTCATAAGAAGCCAATTTCACAAATGAAACTTTACAACTGTAGTTATATTTACGAACCAAATCGGCAACAAACATAAATGAACCATTTAATATTCCAATAAATATTGGGGTTTCATCTTTACAGTCCTCCGTAATTTGGGAAACCATTAAATCTATGGCATTATCAATTTTTTCTTCGGAAATGTATTTTTTAAAATAGGTATTGTGTAGTTTAATGATGCTCATTTTTATGCTTTGTTACAAATTTAATAATCAATGGAGAATATTAGCCTTTAAATCTGATTTATTTGCTAATTTAAAATACAAAAACCGTTTTGACAACTCAAAACGGCTTTATAAAAAAGTTTGAAATGTTAATTATTTTTTTAGTTGTTCTTTTTCTTTATCTGTTTTTTTAACGGTATCATATACAA
>MGWK01000008.1 GCA_001800975.1 Flavobacteria bacterium RIFCSPLOWO2_12_FULL_35_11
CGATTTTATTTCAATCCACGTTCCTGCCCAAAAAGAATATGTGATTTCAACAAAGGAATTTGATATGATGAAAAATGGCGCTTTCATTGTGAATGCAGCACGCGGCGGTGTTTTGGATGAAGTTGCTTTGGTGAAAGCCATTGAAAGCGGAAAAATTGCCGGAGCGGCACTTGATGTGTTTGAAAAAGAACCAACCCCTGAAATTCAATTGTTAATGAATGCTAATCTATCACTTACGCCTCATATTGGCGCAGCAACAGCTGAAGCACAAGATAGAATTGGCACAGAATTGGCTTCACAAATTATTGAATTTTTTAATACTTATAATAAATAACGAATGGCAATTATAAAACCCTTTAAAGGACTTCGACCACCCAAAAATATGGTTGAAGAAGTCGCTTGTTTACCTTATGATGTAATGAATTCCGAAGAAGCCACAAAAATGGTTGTTGGCAAAAAAGCATCTTTATTGCATATTACACGTGCCGAAATTGAATTCAACAAAGGCACAGATCCACACGAAGAAAAAGTTTACACAAGAGCTAAAGATAATTTTGAGGCTTTTCAGGAAAAAGGATTTTTAATCCAGGATACTGAAGATCACTATTATATTTACGCGCAAACCATGAATGGCAAAACGCAATATGGCATTGTGGGTGATGCGGCTTGTGAAGATTATTTAAACGGAAAAATTAAAAAACACGAATTAACCCGTCCGGATAAGGAAGAAGACCGCAAAGTTCTTACAAGATATTTAAAAGCCAATATTGAGCCTGTTTTTTTCACGTACAGAGCAGTTCCTGAAATTGATGCGATTGTTAAAGATATTGTAACAAATAAAAATCCTGAATACGATTTTACTGCGGAAGATGGTTTCGGACATCATTTTTGGGTTATTGAAGATGCTGAAGTAAACAAAACGTTGGAAAAACTTTTTAAAGAAAAAGTTCCTTGCACCTATGTGGCAGATGGACACCATAGAACAGCCGCTGCAGCGGGAATGAGTGCCGAATTTGGTGCTCAAAATCCGAATCATACCGGTAATGAGCCTTATAATTATTTTATGGCGGTACATTTTCCTGATAACCAGTTACAAATAATTGACTACAATCGCGTTGTTAAAGATTTAAATGGTTTAAATCCTGCAGAATTTCTAAAAAAAATAGAAGAAAATTTTGTGATTACTCAAATAAGCAGTTCAATCGTAAAACCTGAAAAGCTGCATGATTTCTCGATGTATTTAGACGGAAAATGGTATGGTTTAACTGCCAAAAAACCCACTTATAATGATGACAATCCCATCGACAGTTTAGACGTGAGCGTATTGTCAAAATATATTTTGGAGCCAATTCTAAATATCAGAAACTTAAGGACCGATACGCGAATTGATTTTGTGGGTGGCATAAGAGGTTTATCAGAATTGAGCAAACGCGTTGACAGAGGTGAAATGGCTGTTGCATTTGCTTTATTTCCCGTAAGTATGAATCAATTGATGAATATCGCCGATACCGGCAATATTATGCCTCCAAAAGTAACTTGGTTTGAACCAAAATTACGTTCTGGATTGGTCATCAATAAATTAAATTAGTTTAGTGAGCATAAAAAATAATTTAAATAACATTTCAAACACAATACCTGAAAGTGTTACGCTAATCGCGGTTTCTAAAACCCAGCCTGTTTCTTCAATATTGGAAGCATATCAGGCTGGGCAAATGGCTTTCGGAGAAAATAAAATTCAGGAAATGACCGAAAAGTTTGATACCTTGCCTAAAGATATCGAATGGCATATGATTGGTCATTTACAAAGCAACAAAGTGAAATATATGGCTCATTTTGTGCATTTAATTCATGGAGTGGACAGTTTTAAAACACTTGAAGAAATAAACAAACAGGCGCTTAAACACAACCGAATTATCAATTGCCTGTTGGAAGTTAAAATAGCCAGTGAAGAAACGAAATTCGGATTGTCGTTTGCTGAAGTTGAGCAATTATTAAAATCTGAAGAATTAAAAAACCTGAAAAACGTGAACATCTCAGGATTGATGGGAATGGCAAGTTTTACAGAAAATATTGAGGTTATACGAACTGAATTTAAAACCCTTAAAAACTTTTTTGATTCACTTCAAAAATATAAATCGTTTAATGTAAATCCGACTGTCTTGTCCATGGGAATGAGCGGTGACTATAAAATTGCCATAGAAGAAGGAAGTACGATGATTAGGGTTGGAAGCGCTATTTTTGGATCACGAAATTATAATTAATTTGTACGCAATACTAGACATAGAAACCACCGGCGGTAAATTTAATGAAGAAGGCATTACGGAAATTGCCATTTATAAATTTGACGGACATCAAATTGTTGATCAATTTATAAGTTTGGTAAATCCTGAAATAGAAATTCAGCCTTTTGTGGTCAACTTAACAGGCATAAATTCAGGTATGTTGAAAAATGCACCTAAATTTTACGAGATCGCAAAACGAATTGTTGAAATTACTTCGGATTGTGTTTTGGTGGCCCACAATGCGAGTTTTGACAACCGGATCTTAACTACCGAATTTAGACGATTGGGATTTGAGTTTGAACGAAAAACACTGTGCACTGTTGAATTAAGCAAAAAATTAATACCAGACCTCAATTCCTATAAACTGGGAAATTTATGCAAGACACTGGGAATTCCGCTTACCGATCGCCACAGAGCCGATGGCGATGCCATTGCAACCGTACAACTTTTTAAACTTTTGCTGAACAAAGACTCATTTAAACAAATTGTAAAAGAGGCCGCCATAAAAGAAAATAACAGAACTTTGGCGCCAAAATTACTTTCTATGATAGCCGAATTACCTTCAAAAACAGGCGTATTTTACATTCATAGCAGCAGTACCATTCTTTATATCGGGAAAGGAAAAAGCATTAAAAAAGCAGTAAATCAACTGTTTTTAAGAACTTCAAAAAGAGCCATTTTTTTGCAAACTGAGGTTGTTTCCGTAAGTTATGAAGAAACTGGAAATCAATTGATTGCAGAACTTAAATATGCCGAAGAATTAAAAATCAATCTGCCAAAATATAATTTATTAGCTAAAAATAAATTTACACAAATTTCATTCAGCAATGCCAATTTGGTGGTGGTTGACAAAGGAAGAAATTTGGGGGAAAAATCGGTAGTATTGATTGAGAACAATGAACTTAAAGGCTTTTGCTTCACCAATTTAAGTTATCAGTTAAATAATATTGAAATTCTGAGATGTATGATTTCACCTATGGAAAATTCCATCCATAACAGGGCAATTATCAAACAATACCTTCAAAAAAATAACGTAGAAAAACTAATCAGGTTTTAATTAAAATAAAAGATTTATTTTAGTATTACTTTTATAAAAAATTTATTTTGAAACAGCCAACGCAAAAAACAAATTGGATATCCAAACTTCATAAAATTATTTATGAATCGGATACCGCAGCGGGAAGAAGCTTTGATATTGCGCTAATCATCGCTATTTTATTCAGCATTGTACTTGTAATGCTTGAAAGTGTTGAAAGTTTTGATGCCAAATATCACAACTTTTTAAATGTCTCAGAATGGGTAATCACCATACTTTTTACGCTAGAGTATATTGCACGACTAGTGGTCATTAATAAACCCACAAAATATATTTTCAGTTTTTATGGAATTATCGATTTGTTGGCAACAATCCCTAAATATGTATCGCTAATTTTTGTAGGAACCCAAGCATTGATAGTACTTCGCGCATTGCGGTTGCTTAGAATATTTAGAATCTTAAAATTAACGATGTTCATAGGAGCGTCTGCTAATTTAATTTCCGCTTTAAAAGCAAGCAAAAATAAAATTGCAATATTTGTATTTAGCATCATTGTGCTAACCATTATTTTGGGCACCATTATGTACTTGATTGAAGGTCCAGAAAATGGCTTTACAAGTATCCCGATTAGTATGTATTGGGCAATTGTGACCCTCACTACTGTTGGTTACGGTGATTTGTCGCCCAGCACGCCATTTGGTCAATTTATTGCTAGTATTGTTATGATTCTAGGATACGGAATTATTGCAGTGCCAACTGGGATTATAACTTCTGCAATGACAAGACAAGATTTAAAAATTCATACCAATATGCAATCTTGTCCGCATTGTATGGCGGACAATCACTTGGACAATGCCGAATTTTGCCATAAATGCGGTGGAAAATTGAACGATGAATAACTATTTAATTACGGTAATTGGCGCCACTGCCATTGGCAAAACAGCATTGAGCATCACATTGGCGCAACATTTTAATACAGAAATTATTTCCTGCGATTCCCGTCAGTTTTATAAAGAAATGAATATTGGAACTGCGGTTCCTTCTGCGGAAGAATTGGAGGGGGCACCGCATCATTTTATTCAAAGTATATCAATTTTTGATCATTATAGTGTTGGACAATTTGAAAAAGATGCGCTAAAAAAATTGGATGAATTATTTTTAAAAAATAACATTGTTATCATGGTTGGCGGAAGCGGTTTGTATACCAATGCCGTGCTTGAAGGCTTTGATGATTTTCCAAATATTGATCCTGAAATCAGGCAAAAATTAAACAAACAGATTGAAAATGGTGAGCTAGAAATCCTTCAAAATCAATTAAAAAATTTAGATCCTGAATCTTACCAAACCATTGAAATTGAAAATCCGCACCGATTAATCAGGGCATTGGAAATTTGTCTTGGAACCGGAAAACCTTATTCTTCCTTCAAAAATAAGGACAAAACCAAACGAAATTTTATTCCGATAAAAATTGGTTTAACCGCTGACAGAGAAGTGATGTACGACAGAATAAACCAGCGTGTTGCTATGATGCTTCAGGAAGGTTTGCTCGATGAAGCGAAAAAATTGTATCCGCATAAAGAACTGAATGCCTTGCAAACGGTTGGTTACCGGGAACTTTTTGATTATTTCGACGGAAAATGCACGTTGGAATTCGCTGTGGAAGAAATAAAAAAAAATACGCGAAGATTTGCAAAACGACAAGTGACCTGGAATAAAAAAGATGAATCAATTCAATGGTTCGATTTTAAAACTGTGCCTTCAGAAATCATTAAAAAAATTGAAACCATAATTCACCTTGACTAAGACCGAACTAAAAGAATTTTTGGATGAAAAAGTGATTCAATACAACAACCCGATGTTTATTGATAGTGATCCCATTCAAATTCCGCATCAATTTTTATTGAAGGAAGATATTGAAATTTCCGCTTTTTTAACTGCGACCATTGCGTGGGGAAACCGAAAATCCATTATCAAAAATGCCTTTACTATGATGGATTTGTTGGGCAATTCTCCTTACGATTTTGTGTTGAACCACAGACCGCATCATTTAGACAATATTGAACATTTTGTGCACAGAACTTTTAATACCGACGATCTTAAATATTTTATCACTGCGTTGCAGCATATTTACAAAAATCACGGTGGCATAGAAAACGTATTTTCTATAAATGCGACTTCCAAATCTACACAATCAGCCATTCACGAGTTTAAAAAAATATTTTTTGAAATTCCGCATGCCCAAAGAACCCAAAAACACATTTCCGATCCTTTAAATAATTCGGCGGCGAAACGCATAAATATGTTTCTGAGATGGATGGTAAGAAATAACAAAACAGGTGTGGATTTCGGAATTTGGAAAAGCCTCTCGCCTGCCCAACTCTCTTGTCCGCTAGACGTTCATTCGGGAAATGTTGCACGTAAACTCGGACTTTTATCCAGAAAACAAAATGACGCCAAAGCATTAGCTGAATTGGATGCAAACCTGCGAAAAATGGATAAATCAGATCCTGTAAAATATGATTTCGCTTTATTCGGATTGGGTGTTTTTGAGAAGTTTTAAATTTATTTTGATATTTCCCCTATAAATCAATCAAATATCCAACAGAAAAACTAAAAAATCCGGTATTTTTAAGGTTAGATTCATCACCCAGCGCATTTGGAAAATTAATGTTATAGCCAGCTTCAAAGTCAAATGAATTGGTACTGAATTGCAATGGCAGGTTTATTTGGGTGTTTATTAAATCAAAGACGTCATTTTCTATATATTCAGTTAACATTTGCCCATCTTGGCTATAAATTCTGGCCAGTTCAATTGTTTGTTTCCCGGCAACAATATTTAATTGAGGCCTAAACTTTAAGCTTGTTTTCTTTGTTTTCAGTAAATTAACATCCACAAAACTTCTGGAAGCTATTTCAAACGATTGGTCTTCACCGAATAAATAAGACGCAGAAATTTGCGTGCCAATATTTCTCTTTTTATTTCGAACAGCCAATCCTGCATTTAAGGTATTTGTGTAAATATTATCAATATCATTGGCATAAAAATATTTAGAATAAGATACGGAATATTTAAATAATTTCTTTGCTCCAATATTTTTACCAAAGCCTAACGTTGCTGTAGTCACATCCCATTTCGGCACAAATTCGCTGTAATAAATACCTGACAAGCTGGCAAATATTCCGTTGGAATGTGCGTAGGTAATTTGAGGCGTTATATTGTATTGATCAATATCAATATCGCGTCCTGAAAAATAAGTGTCACTGTTATAAGTTGCAGAAACATATAAAAATTGCGAATTTTTAAGAGAAGCTGTTAATTCATTTATGACTTCATCTTCCATAAAAAGCTCCTCTATTAAATCATCAATTTCTTTTTCTTTTGTAGGTTCTTGTGAATATGCAAAAGTAAGGCCCGAAAGCCACAATAATAAAGCGATATATTTTTTCATTTGAGCAATAAATTAAAAAGTGGCTGGGTTTCCCCAACCACTTATATCATAAATAATTGTTTATTAATTCCCAACGTTATTATGCATACGTTGTCTTCTTTGCTCTCTAACGGTTTCGCGTAATTCAGTGCCGCCTTGTGTTTCTCTATTCATTTGCATTCTGCTGCGCATTTGTTGACGTTGTTCACTAGTCATTGTATTTCTAAACGCTTGTTTGCTTTCTTGTATACTTTCTCTGTGTTCTTGCATTAATGCTTTTTGAGCTTCTGTTAGTGAAGCCATTAATGCATCGTGGCGTTCTTGTCGGGTTAAATCATTGTTGTCAAAAATTGCCAATTGAGCTTCGGTTAAACTTGCTCTGAACAATTGTCTTTTTTCCTTAATTCTGTCTCTTTGTTCCTGAATCAATTGTTTTTGCTGCGCTGTCATAGTTTCCACTGCAGCTCTGTTCATGTTTTTGCCTCTGTTTTGGTTTTGTTGGGCTTCCATACTTGAAATGCCTACCAGTAGACCAAATACTACCAACGCGATTAATTTTATTGATTTCATCTTTCTAATTTTTAAATTATTATTATTTTTTATGAACGTTCTACTGTTTAGACCTGACCTTTTCAAAAAAGTTTAAAATTTTGAAAAACTAAATCTAATTGGCCAACACTTCTTCATAAACCAATTCTTCTAACACATAATTGTCTACAAATTCATCAATTTCATTGTCTGCAACAAATAACGACGTTATTAAAATATCGTTTTCTTCAGGTTCAACTTGAGCCAATCCGTTCGTTTTTAATTGGTCGATGGTATCTGAAACAATTGCAGGGATTTTATCCATTGATGGAATCGCATTGGGTTTAAAAACTGTTAGCGCAATAAATATCGCAATTGATGCCGCAACAGACCATATAATTCTTTTTCTTGAAAAGAAGCCTAACCTTTGCTCTTTTTGGTTCGAAATCTTTTCTAATATTTCAATTTTAGAGGTAGAAAAATAATCTTTAGGAACTTGAAAACCCAATTCTTCTGAATGCATTTCATGCATTTTGCTGTCAAATGTAGTTTGACTGCCAGTTTCTAATTTTGAATCCATATGATTGTTTAATTTTTTCATGGTATATACTTAGACCTTGTTATTTGACAATAGTTCAACAGCCAGCATATTTTTTTCAATATGTTTGACTGTGTTGTAATAAGAAGATTTTAAAGTGCCTTCTTTAATTCCTAAAATTTCTTCCATTTCACGAAATTTTAAATCGTCATAATATTTCATTTGAAATATTTGTCGTTCCTTTTCTGGTAATTCGGACAAAATTCGCTGAAGTTTTAATTGGATTTCATCTCCTTCAAAAAAGGCATCATCCACTAAATTATTTAAATATTTACGGCTAACATCATCTAATGATAAATGATTCTTTTTTTTATTTTCTTCCAGAAATCTTAGTGATTCATTGTAGGCGATGCGATACATCCAAGTATGCAAACTGCTTTTTTGTTGAAAATTTGGTAGACTTTTATAAATTCTTAAAAACGTATTTTGCAGCACATCATCAGCATTTTCGTGGGTAATTACTAATTTTCTGATATGCCAATACAAGCGTTCCTGATAAAGATCCAATAATTTCTTAAAGGCTTTATCCTTTTCTTTATTATTCAATAAATTTCTTATGAATTCGCCTTCGCCTGTCAAAATATCTTTGGTTTAATCGCTTTATAATTTTGTTAGACCTTTAAAAAACGGAAAAGTTTAAATTATAATATGTTTTAATCGGTTTAATTATTAATTCAGCCCGAGTTAAGGATAGCCCTTCGGCTGTGCTCAGGGTAAACTTATTGTTTTTTTGTTGCTTTTCGCAACTAAAAAAAGCGAGCAGCGAAAGCCTGACCCAAAGGGTAACGCCCAAATTTTAGATAAAACTTTCTAGAGCCAACTCGTAACTTTGGAGTCCGAAACCGGCAATAATTCCTTTTGCATTTGGTGCAATATAGGAAACATGACGGAATTCCTCACGCGCGTAAACATTGGAGATATGGACTTCAATTACTGGAGTTTCAATGCCTTTTATGGCGTCGCCAATGGCGATAGAAGTGTGTGTGTAAGCGCCGGCGTTTAAAATAATGCCGTCGAAACTAAAGCCAACTTCGTGCAATTTATTGATGATTTCGCCTTCAATATTACTTTGATAATAGCTCAATTCAACATCCGCATATTTTTTTTTCAAGCTTTCAAAAAATTGCTCGAAGGTTAAATTCCCATAAATGGCAGGTTCGCGTTTGCCAAGCAGGTTTAAGTTTGGGCCGTTTAAAATAAGTATTTTCATCAATGAAATATTTTGTTGTAAATATATTACTTATTTTTATCAAATGAAATGCGCATAAAAGAAATGAAATATAACCAACTAAAATGATATGCAACCTGAACTTTTGCGAGCATGCGAAACTAAAATAAAGTGATATTTAGTATGAAATGGAATAACGCTTTACACGATTATCAGTTTTATTTAATAATAGAAAAAGGCTTGTCGCAAAATACCATCGACAGTTATTCGCGCGACGTGAAAAAACTGATGTTGTATTTGGAGAAAAATGAAATGATCATTTCTCCCATTTCAATAAATCAGGAGGATTTTAAGCAATTTATTTATGAAACTTCCAAACATATCAATGCACGATCACAGGCACGTTTAATTTCGGGCATTCGAAATTTTTTCAACTATTTGATTTTTGAAGAATACCGAAAAGACAATCCGACCGAGTTGATTGAAACGCCTAAAATTGGCAGGAAACTGCCGGATACTTTGGCTTTAAAAGAAATTGATTTGCTCATTGGCGCTATCGATTTAAGTGAGCCGCAAGGCGAGCGAAACAGAACCATTTTAGAGACTTTGTACAGTTGCGGCTTGCGCGTTTCCGAACTTACGAATTTAAAGATTTCCGATTTATTTTTTGAGGAAGATTTTATTCGGGTCATTGGAAAAGGCAACAAACAGCGCTTTGTGCCCATCAATCCACAAACTGAAAAGTATATTTCGTTTTACCTGAATTCAATCAGAACCCATATTGACGTTCAAAAAGGATTTGAAGACACTGTTTTTTTAAACCGAAGAGGAAAAAAATTAACCCGTGTGATGATTTTTACGATTATCAAAAATTTGGCAATCAAAGTTGGCATTAAAAAGAAGATAAGTCCGCATACCTTTCGGCATTCTTTTGCCACACATTTGCTGGAACGGGGCGCCGATTTAAGGGCAATTCAGCAAATGCTGGGACACGAAAGCATCACCACCACTGAAATTTATATGCACTTGGACAAAAGTTTTTTAAAGCAGGTAATCAATACTTTTCATCCAAGAAAGTAAATAGTTAAGCTATTTATTCCGCACATAAATCAATTTAAACCGAACGCCGCTTTGCACGCGTTGGTCAATTTCAAACTGGTTAAGCGATTTAAACAAAGGCGTTAGTTTTTCAAATCCGAAATTCCGAGCGTCAAAATTGGGTTGTTTTTTCAGAATTAAAGAGCCTACATCGCCTAAAAATGCCCATCCATCTTCATCCGCTGCATCCGAAACAGATTGTTTTAGGAAGTTAATGACTTTTGGTGTTATTTTTTCGAAAACCGGTTTTTTCGACTCACCCCCTTTTTCGTCTGGTTTGTCATTATAAGGTTCTAAAATCTCCAAATAAATAAACTTGTCGCATGCCACAATAAATGGGTCGGGTGTTTTCTTTTCCCCAATTCCGTAAACCTTCATCCCCGATTCTCTTAGTCTGGTTGCCAATCGCGTAAAATCGCTATCGGATGAAACCAAACAAAAACCATTCACATTATTAGAATATAAAATGTCCATAGCATCAATAATCATCGCCGAATCTGTGGCGTTTTTCCCAGTGGTGTAACCGTATTGCTGTATGGGCGTGATCGCATTTTCAAGCAAAATGGTTTTCCATTTGCCCAATTGCGGCTTTGTCCAGTCTCCATAAATTCTTTTAATGGTTGGCGTGCCGTATTTGGCAATTTCCTCCATCATTTCCTTAATATATTTTGATGGTATATTATCACCATCAATTAAAACGGCTAATTTTATGTCTTTTATCATACTGTTTAAACTTATAAAGTTATGATCAATTTTTATTTTTTATCTTTTTATATAGTATTCAATATTAATAACTTACCTATTTAATCATACGAATATCACAGAATAATTCATAGAAAAAAAATAGAGATAAAACTGGTTTCAAAATAAAAAATAAATTAATATCTCGCTAAATTAGTTAAACCCAATTATAATACAGTACCTTTGCGGCTAATATTATATTTAAATTTTTTAACAATGAGTAAAGGAACAGTAAAATTCTTCAATGAAGCCAAAGGATTTGGTTTTATTAGCGAGGAAGGTTCAAACAAAGAACATTTTGTACACATTTCTGGATTAATCGACGAAGTACGCGAAGGTGACGAAGTTGAATTCGATTTACAGGAAGGTAAAAAAGGATTAAACGCAGTGAATGTAAAAGTTATTTAATATATACTTACCTTTTTACAATGTAGAGCCTGTCATTATTGACAGGCTTTTTTTTGGAACTATGGCTATTGAAAAATATTCACACTATTTATCCTCACATTCAAGGCTTTAGTTATAAAATAACAGATATCCAAACAATTCACCTACCTTTGCACCCGTTAAATAAAATACATGACATTTAAAGATTTAGAAATTATTGAACCTATCCTGAAAGCGCTTAGTGCTGAAGGCTATACCCACCCAACCCCAATTCAAGAACAATCAATTCCAATTTTGCTGAAACGAAACGACCTTTTAGGTTGTGCGCAAACCGGAACAGGAAAAACGGCCGCATTTGCCGTTCCTATATTACAACACTTATTCCTTGACCATAAAAGTACCAGTAACAATCAGCGCAAAATTAGAGCGCTCATTATTACGCCTACACGAGAATTGGCAATCCAAATCTCTGACAGTTTTACGGCTTACGGAAAATTTACCGGAATTAAAAACACCGTTATTTTTGGCGGCGTGAAACAAGGTGGACAAACAGATGCCCTTCGCAGAGGCGTTGATGTGCTTGTTGCAACACCGGGAAGATTGCTCGACCTGATGAATCAAGGCTATATTTCATTAAAAGATATTGAATACTTTGTGTTGGATGAAGCAGATCATATGTTAGATATGGGTTTCATTCACGACATTAAAAAGATTATTGCCAAATTGCCGACAAAACGACAATCGTTGTTCTTTTCTGCAACAATGCCTGCAGATATTGTGGACCTGTCCCGAAAAATATTGGGAAATCCACAAAGAGTAAGCGTAAAACCTGAGCAGGCAACTGCCGAAAAAGTAGAGCAGGCTGTTTATTTTGTCAGCAAAAAAAGCAAACCTAAATTATTGGTTCATTTGCTGGAAACGGAAGCGAGAGAGTCTACGCTTGTTTTTTCGAGAACCAAACATGGCGCCGATAAAATTGTGCGATTTTTAGAAAAAGCTGATATTAGTGCCGCTGCCATTCACGGCAATAAATCACAAGGAGCGCGACAACGGGCACTTGGAGAATTTAAAAGTGGCGAAACCAGCGTTTTGGTTGCTACAGATATCGCAGCTCGAGGCATCGATATTGAAGAATTGTCGCTCGTAATAAACTACGACCTGCCAAATATCCCTGAAACTTACGTTCACCGCATTGGAAGAACCGGACGTGCAAGCGCCAGCGGAATTGCAATTTCGTTTTGCGATGCAGAGGAAAGAGACTTTTTACGCGATATTCAAAAATTAATCGATCAAAAAATTCCTGTGGTAACAAACCATCCTTTTTTGGTTGACGGCATTGATGATAAACCGTTGGATGACGAAAAACCTAAAAATTCGCGTTCCCAAAAATCAGGCAATGGCGGCGGAAGAAATAATGGTTGGAAAAACCGCAAACCGGCAGCAAATAAGCAACGCTAATAAAATACAAAAAGCATAAAAACAAAAAAGGCTATCAGAAATGATAGCCTTTTTCGTTTTTGGATTGTATGAAGATTAAAATCTTTTTTTACCACCAAATTTGTTGTCACGCTTTGGTGCATCAGTTTTTGGTTTTGCTTTACTCACAACAATAGTGCTGTTGTCGTATTGGCACTCATCAAGCTCTTCAATTGCTTTTAACGCTTCCTCTGCGTTCTTCATTTCAACGAAGCCAAATCTTTTAGATTCGCCTGTTTCTTTGTCAGTAATAACTTTTGCAGAAACTACTTCACCATACTCTTCAAATAATCCTTGTAAGTCCTCACTAGTGGTAGAAGAACTTAATTTTGCTACGAAAATGTTCATGTTTTAAATAAAATGTTTTATAATTTAAGTTTAAAAAAATTGAAGCAAGCAAAATCGACTAAATAACTGCAATACTAGAATTTTTATTTAATCCGCAAATGTAAAAAATTAAATCCAATCTTTTTTATAAATGCCTAACTATCTTACTCAATATTAAAATAATAAGTATGTTAGATTGCTCGTATTTTGAATTTTTGATTTTAGTCCAAACAAATACATAATTAAACAATTAAACGCTTCAACGATTAAACAATTTGTTCTGGGCGTTCCCTTTCAGGTCGCGCTTTCCGTTATATCTTTTTTTGCGTTTTACTTCAAAAAAGTATGCCACTTCAATCGCTAACGCAAATTGATATACGATATACGAATTTTGATTTACGATTTTTTTAATTATTCATTTTTAATTGTTAATTATCAATTGTAATTGCCCGCACAACCGCCTTATCTCCATAACGTTCCCGCATTTTATCCATTGCTTTGTATAAATTCACAATTTTGACATTGTCTTCAAACAAATTAATCTGCTGTCCGCCACTTACCAAATCGCTAAACTTCACGCCTATCAACCTAACCAGCAACCGCCTTTGGTACAAACTGTTGTAAAGTTCCATCACAACCGGCAAAATAGTGTGGTCGGCCGAGCTGTACGCTATTTTTTTTTGTTTTGTGTACGTTTGAAAATCGGAATAGCGAATTTTAAAAGTAATGCACGCGGTTAATTTATTGCTTCTTCGCAATTGAAAAATCAAACTTTCTGTCATGGCAACAATATTGCTTTTCAGTTTTTCAAGATCTGTGGTGTCTTTCTCAAAGGTATTTTCTGTTGAAATGGATTTTCGTTCGTGGTATTTTATCACTGGGGAATTGTCTATGCCGTTTGCTTTTTTCCAAATGCCGCTGCCGTGTTTTCCAAAAACTTTGGTCATCATATCAATCGGCATTTCCTGAACGGTTTGTATGCGTTTAATACCTAAATCGCACAACATATTGTAGGTTTTTTCGCCCACCATAGGGATTTTACGGATAGAAAGCGGCGCGAGAAAAAACTTTTCGATGCCGCTGTTTATTTTCATTTCGTTGTTGGGTTTTGCTTCTCCCGTGGCGATTTTTGAGACGGTTTTGTTAACGGACAAGCCAAAAGAAATCGGCAGTCCGGTTTCTTTAATTATTTTTTTACGCAATTCCGAAGCCAATTGGTGGCAGCCAAAAAACTTGTCCGTTCCCGTTAAATCGATATAAAATTCATCTATGGAAGCTTTTTCATATAAAGGAACAGATTCATTAATCACCTCCGTAACCAACTTTGAAAAATTGGTGTAAATTCCCGAATTGCCTCGTAACACTATGGCTTCCGGACATAGTTGTTTTGCCATGCGCATGGGCATTGCCGAATGAACGCCAAATTTCCGGGCTTCATAACTGCAAGAAGCCACCACGCCTCTATCGGAAATTCCGCCAATTAAAATAGGTTTTCCTTCCAGTTTGCTGTCTATTCTTCGTTCGCAGGATACAAAAAAAGTGTCCAAATCCATGTGTACAATCGAACGCTCCAAGGTGCTCATGTCATTATTTTTTTAGGGATGTTGGCATATATCGGATCTTGGATAATCGCCAATTTTTCCATTTTTTCTATTTCAACAGTGATACAGTCAAATTCTTCCGTCACTTTTCCTGTTAATTCATACACGCCTTTTCCTTTAAATGGATATTTTTTGGCGGCTGGCGGAAAATGAACGGTATCAAGATGATCTCCTTTTACATCCACAAAATTCCCAAAATACATGAGATCTCCTTTGGAAGTGCTTACTCTTTTTGCCGTTATATAATACCCGTAAACTGTTACCGTTTTTCCTATATAGTGTACCAAATCACTTGCAACCAATTGTTGGTGAATAGGTTGTGTCAATAAATCAAACGGACTGCACAACGGAAAACCGAGATATTGAATTTCATCAAACGCATCTTCAAAGTTGCTGCAACTGAGTTTTGGCGTGTTGTAAACAATTTTTTCCGATTTAAAAAGGGTGGAAACATGGGTTTCCAAACACACTTTATTCACTTTCATATAAGCTTCCCATAACAATTCGCGTTTATTTCTCCCTGTAAACTCAAAAGCATTTATTTTAATTAAAATGGAGAGCTGTTCCAACGAAATGGCTACGCGTTCTATAAAATCGTCCAAATCTAAAAACAAGCCGTTTTCCGCCCGTTCATTTACAATTTTTGTGGCATTTTTTAATTCAAAACTTTCCAGCATCATAAAACCCAAATAAATGTGTTTTTTTTCTATATGATTCTGATAATAAGACTCGTTAACGGCTGGCGGATGAATAATTGCGCCGTTCATTCGCGCTTCGTGCACATAATATTCCGGTTGGTAAAATCCACCGAAATTATTGAGCGTCGCCACCAAATATTCTAACGGATAATAGGCTTTTAAAAACAAACATTGGTAGCTTTCAACGGCATAAGAAGCCGAATGGCCTTTGGCAAAAGCGTAACCGGCAAAACTTTCAATTTGCCGCCAAATTTCTGAAGTCAGCTCGTAGCTGTGTCCTTGGTTTTTACAATTTTCAAAAAACTGGTCCTTCACTTTTGAAAATTCCTCTCTCGACCTAAATTTTCCGCTCATTCCTCGCCGTAACATATCTGCTTCCCCTAAACTTAAACCGCCAAAACAATGCCCTACTTTTATCACATCTTCCTGATAAACCATCACGCCGTAAGTTTCCGGCATAATTTCAAGCAAAATTGGATTCGCTTCTTTTCTGCGTTCAGGATTTCTGTATCTTAAAATGTATTCCCGCATCATTCCGGATTTTGCCACACCCGGCCGTATAACAGAACTTGCGGCCACCAATCCCAAATAATTATCCACCTGCAATTTTTTCAACAACATCCGCATCGCGGGAGATTCCACATAAAAACAACCAATAGCCTTCGCATTTTTCAGCAGGTATTTAATTTTTGGATCTTCCTTAAAACGCTTGATGTCGTGAATGTCAATATCGGCGTGATTTGGATGGTTATATTTTACAATGTCAACCGCTTCCCTTATTTTTCCCAACCCGCGCTGACTCAAAATATCAAATTTATACAAGCCAATATCTTCTGCCACAACCATATCAAACATCGTGGTTGAAAATCCTTTTGGCGGTAAATAAGTGGCTGTATAATAATCGATTGGCTGTTCCGATATTAAAATTCCGCTGGGATGAATGCCCAAATAATTTGGAAATCCATCTATGTATTTACTGTAAATTAACACCAATTTAGACAAGTCATCCAATTCATTTGGATTGAAATTATCTATAGAAAGCTTGTCGATTTCTTCTTTCGGAAGTCCGAAAACTTTCCCCAATTCTCGAACGGAAGCTTTGTATTTAAAAGTGTTGTAAACGGCGATCAACGAGGTATTTTTAAACCTTTTGAAAATAAAATTCATCACGTCATCGCGGTCGCGCCAGGAAAAATCCAAATCGAAATCGGGTGGATTTATTCTGTGCAAATTGATAAAACGTTCAAAATACAAATCGAGTTCTATGGGATCAACATCAGTAATTCGTAGCAAATACGCCACAATGCTGTTGGCGCCGCTTCCCCTGCCAACATAATAATATTTTTTGCTTCGGGCATATTTCAGGATTTTCCAATTGATTAAAAAATAGGAAACAAATTGCTTTTCCTGAATCATTTTAAGCTCTTTTTCCAATCGGGCAAATACATTTTTGCCTATTTTTTTATACCGATAATTTAAGCCGTCATAAGCCAGTTTTTTCAGAAGTTTGAAGTCTAGTTCCTCATTATTGCTGTAAGTTTTCTGATTTTTAGGCGCATTTTTTGAAAAATCAAAATTGATGTGGCAATTGTCTAAAATACGCTGCGTATTTTCAATAATTTGCGGGTATTCTTCAAAAACAGCTTTCAATGCTTTTTCAGAAATCATCACGTCCGATGCTTCTCCCTGCTCCGATTTCGGCAATTTACTCAGCAAAACATTGTTGTTAATCGCACGCAACAATCGGTGCGTGTTAAATCCTTTTTTATTTTGGAATGAAACTGTTTTCAACACCACCAATTTCTCCTGATGCAATCGCCATGCTGAAAACTTCAACTGATTTAAATCGGAAGGTTTTACGCCCATAAATTCATTTTCTTCAAGCTCCATAACCGTATTTTGATACGGATAAATCACATACGTATCCGGAAAGTATTTTGCGCGTTTTGGAATTTTTATTTTATCCAAATACAAAAATTCCGACAGGTATCTGTTCATTTGCTGCAAGGCTTCATTATTTTTTGCCAGCATCACAAATTGTTGTTGTGCGCCATTTCTGAAATCGACGCCCAAAACAGGTTTTATATGGTATTTTGGAGCCAAACGCACAAAATCCAGGTTGGCAGAAGTGCTGTTGATATCAGTTAAAGCCATTACCGCAATATTGTGCTGAAACGCCATCTGTAACAAGGCTTCCGGCGCTATTGTGCCATATTTTAAACTATAATATGAGTGGGTGTTCAAATACATTTTTTCAGAAAAAATTAGGCGGTAAACTTTTTTTTGCTAAATTAGCTCAAAATATTAGCAATTGTTGCTCATAAATTTAGCATTATGAATTATTTGTCACAAAATATCAAACACATGAGAACTTTAAAAGGTTTGACGCAAGAACAATTTGCGGAAGATTTAAAAGTTTACAAATCAAAAAAGGATACTAACGAAAGTTAATATCCTTTTTTAGATTTATAATTGATTAATATTATGCATTATTAACCCTAATTATTTTGGCTCCAATTGACTGTAAACGTTCATCAATATTTTGATAACCACGGTCAATTTGTTCTATATTTTGTATAGTGCTGGTGCCTTCTGCCGAAAGTGCGGCTATCAACAATGAAATTCCTGCCCTAATATCGGGTGAAGCCATGGTTGTGCCTTTTAAGCTAAACTCATGATTCATCCCTATTACTGTAGCTCTATGCGGGTCGCAAAGGATTACTTTGGCACCCATATCAATCAATTTATCGACAAAGAATAACCTGCTTTCAAACATTTTTTGATGAATCAAAACACTTCCTTTTGCCTGTGTGGCCACTACTAATATAATGCTTAGCAAATCGGGCGTAAAACCAGGCCAAGGTGCATCAGATATGGTTAAAATTGAACCATCAATATAGTTTTGAATTTCGTAACTTTCTTGTTCCGGTATGAAAATATCGTCTCCCCTTTTTTCTAAATTGATTCCCAGTTTTTGAAAAACACGGGGTATTAAACCCAAATCATTCCAGCTGACATCTTTAATGGTAATGGAAGATCTTGTCATAGCTGCCATCCCAATCCAGCTGCCAATTTCTATCATATCCGGTAGAATTCTATGTGAACAGCCTTTTAGTTTTTTGACACCTTTAATATGCAATAAATTAGAACCTATGCCCTCAATTTTTGCACCCATACTGTTCAACATTTTACATAATTGTTGAATATATGGTTCACAAGCGGCATTGTAAATTGTGGTGACTCCTTTGGCCATAACCGCCGCCATCACAATATTTGCGGTTCCGGTAACGGAAGCTTCATCCAACAACATGTCAGTTCCAACAAGCTGTTTGGCTTCCACACCATAAAAACGCTCATCTTTATTGTATCTAAATGTGGCGCCTAATTGAATAAATCCTTCAAAATGCGTGTCTAATCTGCGTCTTCCAATTTTATCGCCTCCAGGACGTGGAATATATCCTTTCCCAAATCGGGCCAATAACGGACCAACTATCATAATTGAACCGCGCAAAGAACTTCCTTCAATTTTGAATTTTTCTGATTCTAAATAGTCTAAATCTAATTCATCAGCCTGAAAAGTATAAGTATCTGGACTGATCTTATCTACTTTAACGCCTAATTCGCTTAAAATATAGATCAATTTGTTAACATCTCTAATATCCGGAATGTTGCTGATGGTCACTTTTTCAGGAGTTAACAAAACTGCGCATATCACTTGAAGCGCTTCATTTTTAGCACCTTGAGGTGTGATGCTTCCGCTTAATTTATGACCTCCTTCTATTACAAATGTTGACATTATATTGGTAAGTGAATTGGTTTATTGTTTCTTTTTCAATATTTTAACTTTGCCCGTAGGCTTTCTTTTTTTCATCAATTCTTTAACTTCTGTTAAAGATTCATTTTTATCCTCCAAATCAATTCTTCCCTTCGACAATTCGAGTAAATGCTTGTAAATTATTGCATCATCAACCGTGTCTTTGTTCCAATTTAGATAACATTTTTTCATATGGTTGGCGATGGCAAAATACAAAGCTTCACGCGCTTCACCTTCTTCCCAAGTTAAGGCCACATCAATCATTGTTTGAATGTTATTGCCATAAAATCGGTATTTTGAATCGTATTTTGGATAAGCCAAACTTTCAGGTTTTGCCGCCAATTCTTCTCTTAAAGGCTTTCCGTAAGGAGATTCTGCATCCAATTTAAAATCGGACATAATGAATAGCTGGTCCCATAATTTATGCTTAAAGTCAGGCACATCACGCAAATGAGGCTGTAAATTTCCCATAACATCAACAATGGCTCTAGCCATTTTATTGCGTTCTTCAGGGTCTTCTATGGCCACACAATTGTCTATTAATTTTTGGACGTGTCTACCGTATTCCGGGATAATTAAATGAGGTCTTTCTGAATTGTATTCTAAATCAAATTCCATGGATCTGTTCTTTCTATAATATTATTTTGCAAATTACAATATAAATATTGGTTTTACAATGTGTATTTAGCCTATAATTACAAGCTTTGCAAATTGTAACAACAATTTTTTGACGCCAACTGAGTCAAATTTTATTTCAGCTTTTTGGTTTGCGCCCGAACCGTCTAAACTAAGGACTTCGCCTTTTCCAAACTTCGCATGCTCCACAACAGTGCCCACAATAATATTTTCATCAAATAAATTTACGGATGAAACGAATGAAGCATCCACTTTTTTATAGTTATTCGGACTTTTAAATGCCACTATTGGCGGTTGCATAGCTTTTTTTACTGGCGGACGCTGAATTGGTTTTTTGAACCGAATTCTGTCTTGGGGAATGTCATCAAAAATATCCTCATCAATAAAAGTGCTCTGTTTTGGCGGCAGTATTTTTGCCGTTAAGTGTTCTAAATATATCTCATCTATTTCCTCTAAAAATCGGCTAGGCTCACAATCCACCAATTTTCCCCAACGGTATCTTGTTTGTGCATAAGTTAAATACGCCTGTTTTTCAGCCCTTGTTAATGCCACATAAAATAAACGGCGTTCTTCTTCCAATTCGCTTCTCGTATTCATACTCATTGCTGAAGGAAATAAATTTTCTTCCAACCCAACAATGTAAACAAAAGGAAATTCCAGCCCTTTTGCCAAATGAATGGTCATTAATGAAACGCTGGGCGAATCGTCTTTCTTTTTGCTGTCAAAATCTGTAGCCAAAGCCACATCTTCCAAGAAAAATGCCAAGGAATCATCTGCTTCTTTTTCTCTTTGTTCTTCAATAAAGTCTTTTAATCCGTTCAGCAATTCTTGAATATTTTCAACCCTGCTGACACCTTCTGGAGTGCCTTCACTTTCCAAATCCTGAATTAAACGTGTTTTTTGCACCACAAATTCAGCAATCTCAAAAGCATTTTTAGTTTGCGATTCAATCTGAAAATGCTGCATCATTGTCACAAAGTTTAAAAGCTTTGTTTTTATGCCCGAATTTAGATTCAAATCGAAAGTGTTGAGATTCATCAACAACTCAAAAATTGATATTTTATAGTGATTTGCCGCTACCGAAAGTTTATCAATAGTCGTATCTCCAATGCCTCGGGCAGGATAATTGATAATTCTTTTCAGTGCTTCTTCATCGGTTGGGTTGATAAGCAATCGCAAATATGCCAAAGTATCTTTAATTTCTTTGCGTTGGTAAAACGACAATCCGCCGTAAATTCTATAGGCAATGTCTTTTTTCCGAAGCGCGTCTTCCAGAGCCCTTGACTGAGCGTTTGTGCGATACAATATGGCAAAATCAGAATTTTTCATCTGCAAATTCATCGCATTGTCAAAAATTGAATTTGCGATGAACCTACCTTCATCAGCTTCTGTGAAAGTGCGCATGACTTTTATTTTTGCGCCATCGCCGTTTTCGGTCCAAATTTGTTTGTCGAGTTTGGTTTTATTTTTTTCGATAACGCTATTTGCGGCTTCCACAATATTTTTGGTGGAACGGTAATTCTGCTCCAATTTAAAAATAGCCACATTGTCGTAATCGCGCTGAAAATTCATGATGTTTTTTATATTTGCGCCACGAAAAGCGTAAATACTTTGAGAATCGTCACCCACCACACAAATATTCTGAAACCTGTCGGCCAAAGCCTTCACAATTAAATATTGGGAATGGTTTGTATCCTGATACTCATCGACCAAAATATATTTAAATCGGTCTTGATATTTTGCCAAAACCACCGGAAATCTGGTCAGTAATTCGTTAGTTCTCAACAGCAAATCGTCAAAATCCATAGCGCCTGCCTTAAAACAACGCTCCACATATTCATTGTATATTTTTCCCATTTCCGGGCGTTGCGCCATTTTATCGGCTTCCAACAAATCGGGATCTTTGTAATAGGCTTTTACGGTAATTAAGCTGTTTTTGAAGGAAGAAATCCGGCCCAAAACCTGTTTAGGTTTGTATCGGTCTTTATCCAAATCCATTTCTTTAAGAATGGAAGAAATCAATCTTACGGAATCTTGTGTGTCGTAAATCGTAAAATTAGAAGGAAATCCAAGTCTTTCTGCTTCAGAACGTAAAATTCGCGCAAAAACAGAGTGAAAAGTTCCCATCCATAAATTTTTTGCTTCAGAAACGCCCACAACCGTTGCAATACGATTTTTCATTTCACGCGCTGCTTTGTTGGTAAAAGTCAATGCCAAAATATTGAAAGGATCAACATTTTGGCTCATCAAATGCGCAATTCTATAAGTTAAAACACGCGTTTTGCCTGAGCCGGCACCGGCAATAATTATCATTGCGCCTTCTTTATGCAATACGGCGGCTTTTTGTGATTCGTTAAGATTTTCTAAGTAGTAGGTCACAGGAATTCTTTAAAATCCAAAAGTACTATTCCAAATTTAGTTTGGCAATAAATTTATCATAATGTTTATTTAATAATTGGTAGTCTGGAAAATTGATTTATATAAATTACCAACAAGCCAATTATCATCAAAAAACTAAAAATCAACAGAAAAAAATTGTAATTTTTAATGGCATCAAACTGAAACATAAATAAAAATCCCTGCAAAAACAATAATGATTCTGCGATAAAAACACCTGATAAAAATAGCAGTATTCCCACTTTTGAAGTTGGTTTCTGAAGGTTAATTTTGCCAAACTGGCCTACTATTAAAAACAAAAAGACACTTAAAAATCCCAAAGTGAACAAATGCAAATAGCCAATAATAAAAAATGGTTTTAGGGCCAGAGATTTTTCAACAATATAGGGAAATGCAGATAAAATTTGACTGCTGATTTTTAAGCTGTAAGAAATCAAGGCAAATTTGAGCAGCAATTTTGAAGTGAAACTCCAATTGATTTGTGAAAATGCCTGCTGCATTATTTTAATCAGAAAAACCAATGAAATGAATTGCAGGCCTGAAGCCACAAAACCAACCACATTAAATAATAAAAGATTTGTACTCCACAAAACAGATAATGCGTAAGCCGGAATGCAAGCAATATTTAAATAGATAAAAAAGTGCTGTTTTAGTTTTTCTGAAATTACAATTTGCTGATTTTCAAAAATTTTAAACAGCAATCCGAACAATGCAAAAACGAAAAAACCATTGTATAAAAAGTGCAGATAAAAATAGACGGTGTTGTAATATAAATCTGTTTTTCCCTGGGTTACAATCACAAATGCCAAAAACCAAGTGGCCAAACTTGAAAGTAAATAATAATAAATTCCGTATCTTATTAACTTAACTGAAGTATTGTTTCCCTGTAAATCTTTTAAAATCCTAAAGGATAAAACGTATGAAGTCAGCCCAAAAACAGCGAGCAAAACAACGGAAAATACTTTATAACCACCAAGAGGAAAGCTGATTAACATTAAGGGTATCACCACCAATAAAATGGTTAAAGTTGCTTTATAGACCTTACTTTTTTTATGGTCATCCAATACAAAATAATAAATTATCGCTCCAATTACCGAAAGGTAACCCCAACCTAAAAATGCCACGTGAGAATGGCTTTGCAATAAATTTTGATAAGGAATGAATTTTGTGGGAAACGCAAAATTCCATCGCATTAACAATCCGTACAAAGCGGACAAAATAAACAATGTAAATGCGTATAAATAAAGAAACTTGCTTTTTTTGCTCACCAACATTTAAAAGATTTAAGCTACAAATAAACAAGAATTTTGTCAAACTTCTTACATATCAGCACAAAAAAAAAACGGCTTCCAAAGAAGCCGCTTTTAAACAAATTAACCAATAATTTATTTACTAAAAGTATAAGTAAGGCCTAACATAACCATATCTGTACTCATTTCATATCCAACATTTGTTCCTGGCACTGCTCCGTAAGGATTTGATGCAGATGCCATCATTGGGTTTAACATTTGTCCTTCAGTTTTACCGCCACTTGCACCATGGTGATAAACACCATTTATTGTGAAATTGTCGTTGAAAGGATGGCTGAAACCAAATTGGAATGCATTTTCAATCACCGCAGTTGCAGGAATTGAGAAAAATGCCAATTCGCTGTCGATTGGATTGCTGCTGTAAGTATAACCAACTCTTAAAGGGAATTTTTCAAATCCTTTATATTGTAAACCAACTGAAAGAATGTTGATATTTTTCCATCCAAAACCTTTTACTGAACCTGTTTGATTCCAGCCTTTTTCTGAAAAACCGTTGGTATTTTCATAATCAACATATCTATAGTCAACAGCCAAATCAACATCTCCTGTTGAATAACCTAAACCAAAAGATAAAATGGCAGGATAATCCATGTTAAAAGCATTTGCTGAAGTTGTATTGTTTAAATGCGTGTTTTCAAATTCTAAATCTTCAAATTTTTGTGTTGTTTTGTAAGAAGCACCAACTTTAAATCCGCTTGGTGAATTGTAAAACAATCCGAATTGTGCGCCATAACCAATCGCTGAAGCTTTATCGCTTACTGGATAACCTGATGCATTTGGATTTGCTGTTGGGTTTGGAGCCAATTCTAAAGCTGCATAATTAACTGTTGGCTGAACACCAATAGATAATTCTTTGGTAATTTCATAAGCCCAGGCAATTCCTACTTGCAATAACATATAGTCTGATTCAATGTGTCCAAAACCACCTGCTTGTTGAGGATAATTTATAGGATTTGAATTTAATGTAGGATTAAAACTAGGACTCATCGGGTTATTTGCTTCTTCAGGAAAAGTTACCCCAAAACCGCTGATACCAAAAGCAGAAGCACCAAAAGTGTGCTTGCTTCCTTCTTTTCCCCAAACCATGGCTAAAGCCGGCATTGGTGAAACACCTCTATCATCTTTTGTTACGCCAGATACTGCAGGTGAACCAGGTCCCATCATTCCTGCTGGTAAACTAGAGCTTAATTCAGGTGATGAAAAGAAAGCGCCAATGTCAAAGTTTATTATTTTACTGTCAAATACCGAAATTGCTGCCGGATTCCATTGTAGTGCCCCACTAATATCAAGTGGTTGTGCTGTTGCAGCGCCACCCATAGACATGTTTACAGAACCCACTCCCTGCATAATATGCCCTGCTTGCGCAAAGGTTGCAGTTGCTAAAAGTACGAATGCTAATCTTAATAATTTTTGCATAATTTTGATTTTAATTTAATGTTCTTTTTAATGAAACACTTGTTACGTTTTTATGTAACATTTGTTACGTATTGATTTATAGATATTTATATAATAATATTCAACAAAATTATAAACTACACATAGTAATTATGCTGACATTTATCAGTAAAAGTTATGAAAATAGAAATACATCCAATAAATTTGACACCTATTTATAAAAATTATGGAATACACCAAAATTGTTGAATTGTTAAGTTACACTATTCCTTCTGTTGTGACGGGCGCCGTCGCTTATTATTTTTTTCTGAATCATACCAAAAATGAAGAAAGAAAAATAAGATTGTCACTTTTAAGGGAAAATCAAAAACAATCATTGCCCATTAGGCTGCAAGCTTTTGAAAGAATGGCTTTGTTTTTAGAACGCATTAATCCTTCAAAATTGGTTTTGAGAATTACCTCTGTCAACAACGACATAAATGCTTATTCCCAAAGTTTAATCAACACCATTGAGCAAGAGTTTGAACATAACCTTGCACAACAAATCTATATTTCTGATCAATGTTGGAGCGTAATTACCGCCTCAAAAAATGCAACCATCCACATCATAAAAAAAACTGCTGAAGAAGCAACGGTTACTACTGCACAGGAATTGAGGGAAGCACTCGTGAAAAGTATTTTAAATAACGCTGCACCTTCTGCTACAGCATTGACTTTTTTGAAAGATGAAGTGAGGAATTTTATATAAATAATTTAGTTTAAAATCTAAAACAATTATTTATGGAATCAAAAACCAACTTGTGCAAATCCGTTTTATATTCAATGGTGTTTCTATTAAGTTTCTCCACTTTATTTGCCCAAAATAATACGCCAAAAGGTGATGTTTATGTGGACAACCAAGGCATGATGCGATGGAAACTCAGCAACAAGGAAGTTCAAGGATTTGGCGTAAATTATACAGTTCCTTTCGCTCATGCTTTCCGTTCTGCAAAACGAATGGGCATCGATCCCAAAAAAGCCATTGAAAATGATGTTTACCATTTTTCTCGATTGGGATTCGATTTGTATCGTGTGCATGTTTGGGATACTGAAATAAGCGACACCTTGGGAAACCTAATTGAAAATGAGCATTTGGATACTTTCGATTTCTTGATGAAAAAATTAAAAGACAAAGGGATTCATGCTGTCATAACACCCATCGCTTTTTGGGGAAACGGCTGGCCGGAACCTGATGAAAACACACCGGGATTTTCCCATAAATACGGTAAAGACAATAGCCTTACAAGCCCTGCAGCAATTAAAGCGCAACAAAATTATTTGTTTCAATTTTTAAATCATGTGAATCCGTACACCGGTTTGGCCTACAAAAATGATCCGAGTATTATAGCTTTTGAAATTAGCAACGAACCACATCACAGAGGAAGTGAAAAGGAAGTGACCAATTTTATAAAAGGGATGGTAAAATCCATGCGAAAAAGCGGCACTAAAAAACCAATTTTATACAATATCAGCCATTCCGTTCATTTGGCGGAAGCCTATTTTAAAGCAGGAATTCAAGGCGGCACTTTTCAATGGTATGCGACAGGTTTGGGCTATCAACGTGAAATTCCCGGAAATTTACTGCCAAATACCGACGATTATAACATTCCTTTTAACAAAACCATAAAAAAATACCACGGCGCAAAATACGTATATGAGTTTGATGCCGCCGATGTGGGAAGATCCTATATTTATCCGGCAATGGCCAGAAGTTTTAGGGAAGCCGGCGTTCAATTGGCCACCCATTTTGCTTATGATCCAACCTATTTGGCTTCCAACAACACGGAATATAATACGCATTATATGAACTTGGCTTACACGCCTCAAAAAGCATTGAGCTTAATGATTGCTTCCGAAGTTTTTCACCAAATTCCTATGAATAAAGATTATGGAAAATATCCCCAAAATCTGGCTTTTGACGATTTTAAAGTGAATTATCAAAATGATTTGGCGGAATACAACGCAGAAACCAAATTTATTTACACAAATAAAACCAATGCAACCCCTTTAAATGAAAATAAATTAAAACTGATTGCCGGATTTGGAAATTCGAATTTGATAAAATATGATGGATTAGGCGCTTATTTTTTAGATAAAATTGAAGACGGAATTTGGCGATTGGAAATAATGCCGGATGCCGTTTGGGTGGACAATCCTTTTGGAAGAAACAGTCCCAAAAAAACAGTGGGCGTAATCAACTGGAAAAACCATTTGATGGAAATTAATCTTCAAAACTTGGGTTCACAATTTGAAATAGAAGCAATTAATCAAGGAAATACTTTATCTAAAAATGTTGAAAATGGCAATTTTTCAATCACACCGGGAACTTATATCCTCAGTAAAAAAGGAAATTCAAAAAATTGGACTTCCAATGATACTTTTGGCTTTGGCAAGCTAAACGATTTTTACGCGCCTGAAACAACGGTAACAAAACCTTGGTTTAAACACACACCAGAAATTGAAGTTTCCGAAAATAATGCATTAACCATAAAGGTAAATTATATCGCGCCAAATGAAGCAGAAAAAATCCAGTTGGCGGTTTATGCAGGATCGAAAAATGAAATTTATGAGATGATAAATGCTGGCGCTTATACCTATTCGGCTGTTATTCCTGCTGAAATGATAAATACCGGATTTATATCTTATCATATTATCGTAAAGCATCAAGAAGATCATTACACCACTTATCCGGCCGGTAAAATAGGGCGTCCGGTTGATTGGAATTTTTACGACAGAGGTACTTTTCAAGTACGTGTGGTTCCAAATTCAAATCCAATTCACCTTTTCAATGCTTTAAAAGACACCGATTTTCTCGTAAGGGAATGGCGAAAATCATTTCAATTGGTGCCTACAAAAAACGAAGGTGAGGCGGAATATCAAATGAATCTTGAAAAATTATTTGAAGTTGATGTTGAAAATCTGAATGCAAAACCGATTTACGACTATAGCTTTAAACATTTTATTTTGGATAAAATTGAAGGCAGAAAAAATGATTTATCCTCCATGAAAAATCTTATTTTTAAAGGAAGGTCATTAAACAACAAACCTTGTAAATTGCAGATTGCATTTGTGATGAATGACGGTTCTTCATTTGGAAATATACTAGAAATAGATACGGAAAGCAGCGATTATATAATGCGATTGTCTGACTTAAAACCAGTTAAAAGCGTAACACTGCCAAGGCCTTATCCAAGCTTTTTGCCTTATTATTTGGCCCATAATCTGTCTTCAGAATTTGATATAAACAAGGTTGAAAGCATTCAGTTTTCCATCGGACCCGGCATTTCAGAAAATGAATTGGCAGACAAACACGGGATTGCAATTGTTAGCCTTCGCCTTGAATAATGAATAATTAATGATGAATGATTATTAATTAATGATGAATAATGACTAATGAGTATAAGAAATCTATTACTCTTTTACTTTTAACTTTTATTAAAAAACCCCAGTTTAGGAATAAACTGGGGTTTTTTAATTATGAGCATTAATCTCATTTTGCTTTCTTATCTCTTTTTGCTTCTTTCTTTTCTTTAGCCGTTTTTAACGGTTCTTTTTTGACGTTTTTTTTCGCGTCCTGACTTTTTGCCATAATGATCTATTTTAAATGTTTATGCTAATTTTTTTAATCAAGTAAAAGTAAAAAATATTTTTGATTTGTGGTGGTAAAAATTTTAAGAAAATGAATTTGTTTTCTTTCCCTATTTTCATATTTATTATTTTTAAAACGCTTAAAAGTTGTTGAAAATAGATTTAACCTAAACTTTAATCATAAAAAAAACCGCAATTGCGGTTTTTAATAATTTTTCAATCACTTTTATTATTTAGCAATATTCACAGATCTTGTTTCACGTATCACAGTAACACGAACCTGACCTGGATAAGTCATATCATTTTGAATTTTTTGTGAAATATTAAAAGAAAGTTCCGCTGCTTTTGCATCAGTTACTTTTTCACTTTCAACAATCACACGCAATTCCCTTCCTGCCTGAATAGCATATGCTTTTTGAACACCCGTAAATCCGAAAGCAATGTCTTCCAAATCTTTTAAACGTTGAATGTAGGAATCCAAGATTTGGCGACGAGCGCCTGGCCTTGCTCCTGAAATGGCATCACAAACCTGCACAATTGGCGCAATCAATGTTTTCATTTCAATTTCATCGTGGTGAGCTCCTATCGCATTGCAAATTTCTGCGCTTTCATTATATTTTTCAGCCCATTGCATTCCCAACAAGGCATGTGGCAATTCACTTTCTGATTCTGGAACTTTTCCAATATCGTGCAACAAACCGGCTCTTTTCGCCAATTTGGCGTTCAAACCCAATTCCGCAGCCATCAAGCCGCATAAGTTGGCAACTTCACGCGAGTGTTGCAGTAGGTTTTGGCCGTAAGATGAACGATACTTCATTCGCCCGATGGTTTTTATCAATTCAGGATGCAATCCGTGAATACCTAAGTCAATTACGGTACGTTTTCCAATTTCAATAATTTCCTGTTGGATTTGTTTTTCGGTCTTTTTTACAACTTCTTCAATACGTGCCGGGTGAATTCTTCCGTCGGTAACTAAATTGTGCAATGACAATCGTGCGATTTCTCTTCTAACTGGATCAAAACAAGATAAAATAATGGCTTCCGGCGTATCATCAACAATAATTTCAACACCTGTAGCAGCTTCCAAAGCACGAATATTCCGACCTTCTCGTCCAATAATTCGTCCTTTAACATCATCAGATTCTATATTAAATACAGAAACACAGTTTTCAACGGTTTGCTCAACGCCAACACGCTGAATGGTGTTCAATATCACTTTACGTGCTTCTTGTTGCGCCGTTAATTTTGCTTCTTCAATAGTTTCCTGAATGCTGGCCATAGCGTCTGATTTCGCTTGTTCTTTAAGGGAAGCGATCAGTTCTTTTTTTGCATCGGCAGCAGACAAGCCTGAAGTAACTTCAAGTTGTTCTACCTGTTTGCGGTGAAGTTTGTCTACTTCCTCAGTTCTACGGTCATAATATTCCACTTTTTTATCATACTCACTAATTTTTGTGGCAATATCAAGATTTAATTTTTTATTTTTATCGAGTTCCTGAGATATTTGGGACTCTTTATCACGAGCACGTTTTTCAGCTTCCGCTATTTTACGGTCTCTGGCAATAATCACTTTTTCGTGTTCTGATTTTAGCTCAATAAATTTCTCTTTGGCTTGTAAAATCTTATCTTTTCTGGTTGCTTCAGCTTCAATTTGAGCTTCTTTAAGAATTGTTGCCGCTTCCTTTCTTGTATTTCTTAAAATTTTGGTAGCCTTTGTTTTTTCCAGCGTTTTAGCGATCACATAACCAATCGCAAGCCCTATTGCTATACCAACAATAATTGGCATTATATATTCTATCATATTTCAGTTTTAGGTATAAAAAAACCTACATTAGAGAGGTTCTGTAAACTCCTTTAAACAAGTTTAGGACTAACTAATTGGTCAAGGATCCGTAAAACGGCGTGCTTTTGCAATTGAGACTTATCCTTTATAAAGGTATAATGTTGAGTTTAACAAACAATAACTAATGTAGGCAGTATTATTATTATTTTATTTATTTTAAAGAACTTATTTTTCTAAATGCGTATCAATTAACGCACCCAATTTATTAATTTTTTCTGTCACTTCTATCATATCCTGATCTTTCGTAATGGAATTTATTTCAATAAGTGAAGCAAATTGTAGAGCGCACATGGCCAAAACATCTTGTTTATCACTTACCGCATAATTCTTTTCAAATTTAGTAACCAGGTCGTTGATATGTTTTGCCGCTTTTCGCATACCCTCTTCTTCATTCTCGTTTTTCACGTTAATTGGATATACCCTGCCGGCGATAGTTACTTTTATTTTTAAAGGTTCTGCCATTTTAAAGATCTTATTCGCTTAATTGAACAATACACGTATCAATTTCACGAATTAATGCATTTATTTTAAGTTTCGTTTCCCTTCTGTCTTCTTTACTGCCTTCAATAGTTTTAGCAATTTTTAATGTTTGATACTTTTCTTCAATATCATTTAACAATTGCTTTCCTTCAACCAACTCATTCTCTAATAAAGCTATTTTATTGAATAAAAACTCATTTTCTTCCTTCAAAAAATGATAATTTTCTAAAAGTATTTTGAGTTTATCTTCGACTAAATTAACTACTTGTATTATAGAACTCATATTTGCTTTAGGAATATAAACTATAAATACAAAGTTAGTGTTAGTAACGCAATATTACAACTGTTTTTTTTGCATTTTATAAAAAACTTTGAAACTTTGGCACTAAATGATTAATAATTTAAACTTTATAAAAAATATAATTTAGTATTTTAGCACAAATTAAAAAATAATGTTCGTAAAAAAACTGATCGTCCTCTTAATACTATGTTCTAATTTTCTTGTTTTCGGACAAGCTAGCATTACGATGCAAAACACCTATCCAACTGACTACTTTGGAAGTCCGTTAGATATTCCGCTTGTTTTAGCCGGAACTTTTGCAGAATTGCGTCCTAATCATTTTCATGCCGGACTGGATATTAAAACGGAACAGAGAGAGGGATTAAATGTTTGTGCTTCGGCTGGAGGTTATGTTTCCCGAATAAAAATTTCGCATTGGGGTTATGGAAAAGTGATCTATATAACGCATCCCAACGGTTACACTACAGTTTACGGGCATTTACAGAAATTTAGCGACCGTATAGAAGCATATATTAAAAAACAACAATACAAAAATGAAAGTTTTGAGGTGCAGGTTTATCCTTCTGCTTCAGAATTGCCTGTCAAAAAAGGCGAAATTATAGCCTTAAGCGGAAGCACCGGCGGATTTATAGGTCCTCATTTGCATTTTGAAATTAGAGATACATCAACCGAAAAAACGATTAACCCTTTCCATTTTGGAATTGTGATAAAAGATTCTAAACGTCCGACAATTACTGGCTTGGTTGGATATTCATTAGATTCCGATGCTCAAATTAATCAGGTAAATATTCCTTTACAACTTTCATTCAAAAAATTAGGTAATGGTGATTTGCTTGCTGATAAAATTAATGCTTCAGGGAAAATTGGTTTTGGCATAAATGCTTACGACCAATTGGATAACGCAAGCAATCAAAATGGATTATACAGTTTGGAACTTTTGGTAAATGGAGAAAAATTTCATGAATTTAGAGCGAGTGTGCTTCCATTTACCGAAGACAAATACATTAATTTACTCGTTGATTATGAACGCTTTGAAAAAAACGGGCAACGAATTCAAAAATGTTTTATTGAGCCTTCTAATAAACTAAGTATGTATTCTCCTTCCGTTAATAAGGGTTATTTAACAATTGAAGACAAAAAATCATACAATGTTGAAATTATTGCAAAAGATTTTAGTGGCAATACACAAAAAATTACCATTCCCGTTACCGGAAAAAATGATCCTGTTTTAGTTCGAAAAGCGCTGGTTGAAACACCTTATAAAATTAATTTCACACAATTTAATCAGTTTAGCAAAGATGGAATTACGGTGGCGTTTCCAAAAAACACCTTTTATGAGGATTTATGGCTTGATTTTGAGGTTAAAGATTCCCTTGTAAAAGTTCACTACCCAAATGTGCCAATTCATTATAACTATACCATCACATTTGATGTGTCCAAATATACTGATGCAGAAAAGAAACAAATGTATATTGCCACCATCAACAAAAATGGAAGAGCAAGCTACGAATCAACCGTAAAAAAAGATTCTATTTTTTATGCTTCAACAAAAAAATTAGGGAAATTTACCTTACTGTCAGACAAAGATGCGCCAAACATTCAATTGTATAATTTCAAAAATGACCAGTGGATCACAAACCATGAAACACTGAAGGTTAAGATTTTCGATTACAAATCTGGAATAAATACATACAGATCCGAAATTAACGGACAATGGATTTTAATGGAATATGATGTTGAAACAAACCTGTTGACCTATGATTTTAATGATAAAATTTTTACTGACACTAAACATGAGCTAAAAGTCACCGTAACCGACAATGTTGGAAACACAAATACTTTAAACGCAACTTTCTTCAGAAAAATATAAAAGTCCATGCTAAAAACAGCAACGCTAACCTTGTGTTTTTTATTGGCAACATCACTAATTACAGCCCAAACGGCAACTGTTAAAGGTGTTTTAAAAACCAGTAACAAAACACCCGTTGAAGGCGTTGCGATTACCTATTTAAATACAGGAACCACTTCTGATGAAAAAGGTGAATATGTATTGAAAATACCTGCAAATACTGATATTACCATTACATTCAGCCATATTTCCTATAATATTTTTGAGAAAATTGTGAAGCTGCAAAAAAATAAAACATTGCAATTTTCTCCCATTTTAGAACCTAAAATTGAGATCATTAATGAAGTTATTGTAAAAGACATTAAAAAAGATGCACAAGGTTTAATCACGGTAAATCCGAGAGATATTGCTAAAATTCCCGGCGCTAATCAAGGCGTAGAAAACATATTGATAACCTTGCCTGGCGTTAATAACAACAACGAATTAAGCACTCAATACAATGTGCGCGGTGGAAATTTTGATGAAAATTTGGTTTATGTGAACGGCATCGAGGTTTACCGTCCGTTTTTAGTGCGGTCTGGACAACAGGAAGGTTTGAGTTTTGTGAATAGTGCCATGGTGCAAAACGTCAATTTTTCAGCAGGCGGGTTTCAGGCAAAATATGGCGATAAACTTTCATCAGTTTTAGACATCACTTACAGGACGCCAACAGAATTTGCAACCACCGTGAATGCAAGTTTATTGGGCGGAAGCGTAACTGTGGAAGGCGTGATGCTTCAGAATAAATTAAGTGCGTTGGTGGGTGTCAGATACCGAGATAACAGCTTATTTATTAACAGCAAAGATATTGTAACAACCTCTAATCCAAATTTTACGGATGCGCAAACATTTTTGTCATATTCGGTAAATACGAAATTAAAAATCGATTTTCTGGGAAATTTTTCGCTCAACAATTATAATTTCACACCACAATCACGGAGAACAAAATTTGGAACAATCAACAATCCACAAGAATTGATTGTATATTATGAAGGGAAGGAAAAAGACAAATTCAAAACGGTATTTGGTGCTTTAAAAGGAAGTTATGTGGTAAATGAAAATTTGAATGTCAATATAACAACTTCAAGCTATCACACTATTGAAGAAGAATATTATGATGTTTTGGCCAGTTATAATTTAGGAGAAGTAAACAGCGATTTTGGTTCTGATAATTTTGGGGAAGTCGATTTTTATAAAGGAATTGGCTCGCAATTAAATCACGCCCGAAACGATTTGGATGCCTTCATCAACAATATTGAAATAAATGGCACCTTCAAAAAGAGCAGCCACCAAATTGATTTTGGCATAAAATATCAAAATGAAGACACCAAAGACCGCGTAAACGAATGGGAAGTGATCGATTCTTTGGGATTTAACGTTCGCCCGCCAAATTTCGTTTCAAACAATCAGCCTTACGAGCCATTTACAGGCGAACTGCTGCCTTTTCAAAGTATCCGCGCCAACAATCACGTTGCCATTAATCGGTTGGTTTGGTTTGCGCAATACAGTAAAAATGCTTTTTGGAACAATCATAAAATTTGGTACAATGTTGGTTTGCGTTCACACAATTGGAGCATAAATGACCAAATTTCTGCCAAAACCAACCAAACCAGCTACAGTTTGCGAGGCCAATTTTCCATAAAACCCGACTGGGAAAAGGACATGCTTTTCAGAATTTCAGGAGGAATGTACAACCAACCGCCATTTTACAAAGAACTTAGAGACTATTCCGGAATGGTGATTCCTACTGTTGAAGCACAAAAATCGATACAATTAATTTTGGGAAACGATTACAGTTTTAAACTTTGGAAAAGACCTTTTATATTGGTTTCTGAAGTTTATTGCAAACATTTAACGGATGTAAATACGTATACAGTCGACAATGTAAAAGTGCGGTACAGCGCCGATAACAATGCAATTGCTTATGCCACTGGAATTGATTTGAGACTGAACGGCGAATTTGTGCCCGGCACGGAAAGCTGGGTTAGCATCGGATTTTTAAAAACAGAGGAAAATAAAAACAATCAGGGTTATATTCCGCGTCCGACCGATCAACGTTTCAAATTTGGAATGCTTTTTCAGGATTATGTTCCCAATATCCCAAACATAAAAATGTACTTAAATTTGGTTTTTAACACCGGCGTTCCTGGTGGTTCTCCCTCCTATTCAAATCCTTATGAATATCAAAACCGGTTAAATGCCTACAAAAGAGCTGATATTGGAATTTCATACGTTTTTACCGATGCCAAATACCAATATCAAAGCGGCTGGCTGCGTGATTTTAAAGAATTATCTGTTGGTTTTGAAATATTTAATATGTTCGATGTGCAAAATGCCATCACAAATACTTGGGTTCGAGATGTGTATTCCAAACAATTTTACGGCATCCCAAATTATATGACCCAACGTGTGTTGAATATTAAAATGGATGTGAAGTTTTAAGTTGATGTTAATCTTCTAACAATCCAAAAATCTAATCTAAAATCTGGCTTGTGTGTTCCTTTGTTTTTACTTTTGTGATCACATCTTTAATAATTCCTTTTTCGTCAATCACAAAAGTAACTCTGTGAATTCCGTCAAATTCGCGACCCATAAATTTCTTTGGTCCCCAAACGCCAAAAGCATTGATTACTTTTTTGTCTTCATCAGCCAATAACGGAAAAGGCAATTTGTATTTTTCAATAAAACTTTGCTGGCGTTTTGCCGAATCTGCGCTAACGCCCAAAACTTCATAACCTTTCGCTAAAAAAGTATGATAATTGTCCCGCAAATTACAAGCTTCCATGGTGCAGCCGGGCGTGCTAGCTTTCGGGTAAAAAAACAACACCAATTTCTTTCCTTTATAATCTGATAATTTCACAGTATTTCCTTGTTGGTCAAGTGCTTCAAAATTAGGAGCGGCATCGCCTATTTTTAATGTTGTCATTTTTTACAGTTTTAGAGTTGAAAGTTAAAAAGTTAAATTCAGAAATAAAATGATATGGGGATAAAACTTATAAAAATAACTTTAAAAACTTTTAACTTTACCACTTTTAACATTTTAACCAATTAAAAATGACCAAAGCCGAAAAAGTTCAATTTGTAATTGACACCCTCGAAAAAATATATCCAAATCCGCAAATACCGCTTCACCATAAAGATCCTTATACCCTATTAATTGCTGTTTTATTATCGGCACAAAGTACCGATGCTGGCGTAAATAAAATCACGCCAAAATTATTTGCCAAAGCCGACAACCCTTATGATATGGTGAAACTTTCGGTGGAAGAAATTCAGGAAATTATAAAACCTGCAGGCTTATCGCCCATGAAATCTAAAGGAATTTACGGCTTGTCTAAAATATTGATTGAAAAACATAACGGACAAGTACCTGAAAATTTTAAAGACTTGGAAGAATTGCCAGCGGTTGGACATAAAACGGCTAGCGTGGTGATGTGCCAGGCTTTTGGAATTCCAACTTTTCCTGTGGATACACATATTCATAGGTTAATGTATCGGTGGAATTTAACCAACGGGAAAAACGTGGTGCAAACAGAAAAAGATGCCAAAAGATTATTCCCGGAGGAATTGTGGAACAAACTGCATTTACAAATTATTTATTATGGTCGGGAATATTCGCCTGCAAGAAGTTGGAATCTGGAAAAGGATATCATCACAAAAACAATTGGAAGAAAAGCATTTTTAGCAGAAGAAAAGCATTTTTAGCAAAAAACCCACTTTAGGTTATAAAGTGGGTTCAAAAGAACATTAATTCAAATGTAATTCAATATGGTTGTTTTTGTTGGTTTTAACTATCCTCAATTGCTTTGAATAGTTGAGCAAATATTGAATTATTTCAGATCTTGGTTGCTCCATCATTGGAGACTTTTGAGAGTAAAGTTTCATCATAAATAGTTGGTTTATACTACTTAAACGATAAAAATTTACCTTTATTGTAAAATTAATTAATTTACCAATATAATATTATGTTTTTCTATTAATTTTCTCAAATTAATTAAAGCATAACGCATTCTTCCTAAAGCTGTATTAATGCTCACATCAGTATTTTCTGCAATTTCCTTAAAACTCATGTCTCTATACATACGCATCAACAACACTTCTTTTTGGTCTTCAGGCAATTCTTCAATTAAATTCCGAACATCTTCTAAAATCTGACTTTTAATTATCTGATTTTCAATAGATAGCATTTCATCGCTCAACACATCAAAAATGTCAAAATCATCAGTATTGTTAAATTTAGGCAATCTTTTATTTCGCCGGAAATGATCGATTATTAGGTTGTGCGAAATACGCATTACCCAAGGCAAAAACTTACCTTCTTCATTATAAGCGCCTCTTTTTAAGGTGTTTATAACTTTAATAAATGTGTCTTGAAAAATATCTTCGGCGACTTCTCTATCTGAAACTTTAGACAGTATAAAACTAAAAATTCGTTGCTTATGACGAATTATTAAAATCTCTAACGATTTTTCATGTCCATTGATGTAATTGTTGACTAAAACGCTGTCAAGAATAATTTTACTTTCCATAATTTAAATACATTATAGGGGTTGGTTAAACGTGTATTTATCCAATTTTATAAAAAGTAATGTTGCAGAATAGGCGTTTTATTATGAATTTATATAACAAATATCAGTATTTTTTTTCAGAAATACAATTTTTTTTTGGATAAAATTAAAATTTCAGGCCGCTACGAAAATATAAAACCTTTGTTTACTAATTTTTTATTGAATACAAATATGCTTTGCATAAATTTAAAAATTTTGTCAGTACCTTTGCATTTATTCAGTTTTTAAGGAAAATGACTCACAATATAGCAGCACTAAGTCCAAAGGAAAATATACTTATTAAAGGAGCCAGGCTCCATAATTTAAAAAATATTGATGTTGCCATTCCAAGAAATAAATTGGTGGTTATCACCGGACTTTCGGGTTCCGGAAAATCGAGTTTGGCCTTTGATACATTGTTTGCGGAAGGACAACGACGTTATGTAGAAAGTTTATCGTCTTACGCCCGCCAGTTTTTGGGAAGGCTAAACAAGCCAAATGTTGATTATATTAAAGGCATTTCGCCAGCCATTGCCATTGAGCAAAAGGTGAATTCCACCAATCCGCGATCAACCGTTGGCACTTCAACAGAAATTTACGACTATTTAAAATTAATTTTTGCCAGAATCGGAAAAACCTATTCGCCCGTTTCAGGTAATGAAGTAAAAAAACAGACCGTAACTGATGTTATTAATTACATTAAAAGTTTAGCGGTAAATACAAAAGTATTGCTTTTGGCTCCCGTTCATATTCCAGAAGAAAGAAGTTTGTTGCAAACTTTAAAAATATTGGCGCAACAAGGTTATTCAAGAATAAAATACAAAGACGAAATTATTAGAATTGAAGACGTTGACACGGAAATTGAACACGATTTTCATTTGGTGATTGACAGAATTGTGGTTCAGGATGATGAAGATTTTTATAACCGATTGGGTGATGCGGTGCAAACTGCTTTTTTTGAGGGAAATGGGGAATGTATTATTGAAGACGTAAAAGCCGAAAAACAGACAACTTTTAACAACAAGTTTGAATTGGACGGGATTCAATTTTTGGAACCAAATACACATTTATTCAGTTTTAACAATCCTTACGGTGCTTGTCTGGCCTGCGACGGTTTTGGAAATGTGATTGGAATTGATGATGATTTGGTGATTCCAAATACTTCCTTGTCTATTTATGAAAATGCTATTTTACCATGGAAAACAGATTCGTTTGCACAATATAAAAACGACCTTATTGACAATGCTTACAAATTTGATATTCCAATCCACAAACCCTGGTTTCAGCTTTCTGAAGATCAAAAACTGCTCATTTGGAACGGCAATAAATCTTTTCAGGGAATCCACGATTTTTTCAAGTATTTAGAAGAAAAAAGCTATAAAATTCAATACCGCGTAATGCTTTCACGCTATCGCGGAAAGACAAAATGTGCGGTTTGTAACGGAAAACGACTTAGGCCAGAAACCAACAACATTAAAATTGACAACAAAAATATTAATGAACTGGTTGATCTGCCATTAAATGAACTGGCCGATTTCTTTAAAAACATACAATTAAACAGTTACGACCAACAAATTGCCAAACGTTTGCTGGTGGAAATCAACAACCGATTGCAATTTTTAAATGATGTGGGCTTAAGTTATTTAACCTTAAACAGAACTTCCACAACCTTGTCAGGCGGTGAAAGTCAGCGTATTAATCTGGCAACTTCGCTGGGAAGCAGTTTGGTTGGTTCTATGTATATTTTAGATGAACCTAGTATTGGATTGCATCCAAAAGATACGGAACGGCTGATAAAAGTATTGAAGGATTTGCGCAATTTAGGGAATACAGTTATTGTGGTTGAACACGATGAAGATATTATGAAAGCGGCCGATTTCATTATTGATATTGGTCCTGAAGCAGGAACTTTTGGCGGTGAAATTGTTGCCGAAGGAAATTATGATGAAATTTTAAAATCCGAATCGCTAACGGCAAAATATTTAAACCATCAGTTAAAAATTGAAGTTCCAAAAGTCAGAAGAAAATCCAACCAAGTCATTGAAGTGATTGGAGCCCGGGAACATAATTTAAAAAACATCAACGTTTCTTTTCCCTTAAATAGTTTAACAGTGGTTACGGGTGTTTCAGGAAGCGGAAAAAGCACCTTGGTCAGTAAAATATTGTATCCGGCAATTCAAAAACAATTGGGCGGTTACGGAGAAAAAGTGGGCCAGTTCACCGAATTAAAAGGTGCTGTGAAAACCATAGAAAATATTGAATTCATCAACCAAAATCCGATTGGGCGTTCAAGTCGCTCAAATCCGGTAACTTACGTAAAAGCTTTCGATGACATCCGTACTTTATTTGCTTCAGAAAAATTATCAAAAATAAGAAACTATCAGCCAAAACACTTTTCTTTCAATGTGGAAGGCGGCAGGTGTGAAACTTGCAAAGGCGACGGCGAAGTGACCATAGAAATGCAATTTATGGCCGATGTGCATTTGGAATGTGAAGCGTGTAAAGGAAAACGATTCAAAAAAGAAGTGTTGCAGGTAACCTTTCAGGGAAAATCCATAAACGATGTGCTAAACAGCACCATTGATGATGCGGTAACTTTTTTTACCAAACATAAAGAAACAAAAATCGCCAAAAAATTAAAACCGCTGCAAGATGTGGGATTGGGCTATGTAACTTTAGGACAATCGTCTTCTACCCTTTCCGGCGGTGAAGCGCAGAGAATTAAACTGGCTTCATTTTTAGTGAAAGGAACGCGACAAGACAAATCACTTTTTATTTTTGATGAACCCACAACAGGTTTGCATTTTCACGACATTAAAAAGTTGTTAAAATCTTTTAATGCGTTAATTGAAAACGGACATTCCATTATTGTGATTGAACACAATATCGATTTGATAAAATGCGCCGATTATGTGATTGATTTGGGCAAAGAAGGCGGAAAATTGGGCGGTGAACTCATTTTTCAGGGAACGCCCGAAGATCTTATAAAATGTAAGGAATCTTATACCGCACCTTATTTGGCAGAGAAATTAAGATAAAAGAATATTCATAATACAAAAAATGCCTAAAGTAAATAATTATTTACTTTAGGCATTTTTAAATTAAAACTTGTTAACTAAAAATTATTCCTTCTTTTCAGCGTTCAAAGCATCCAACTTGGTTTTTGCCAGCACAAATTCAGGGAACAATTTTATGGCGCGTTCAAAACTCAGTTTTGCTTCGGCATTTTTATTTAAACTGATTGCTATAATGCCTTCCAAATAAGCAATAGCCGATTTTAAATCAACATTTTGGTTGTAATTTTTATTTACCTGAAAAGTTATTTTCACTTTTCCGTCATCAGGAAGTTTGTCCGCTTTTTTGATCGATGCATAAGCTTCCTCATATTTATTCATTCCAAATTGCAATCCGGCCAATTTATAA
>MGWK01000009.1 GCA_001800975.1 Flavobacteria bacterium RIFCSPLOWO2_12_FULL_35_11
TTGCCCAAGAAAAGTATCTGAACTATATACCGACTTTTACACCACTACAGAATTTACAGACCAATTTGTAAGACTTAATGCCGTTTCAAAAGAGTTTATTGATAGAGATTCTAAAAGCCCTGTAATTAACGTTAAAATGATTGACCTAAACCGGCAAACGTTGCCACTTTATAAAAGATTGGGTGGTAAAAATAAGGAAATTGACAATTAATTTATATTTCACAAAAAAAATTAAAAACTGAACTCAAATAACTTACCATTATCACCTGTATCATTTAGCGTCAAACAGATTTCTTTTTTCTTAAAATCATGAAGCATTTCTGCCGGAACATCGTGCTCAATTGCCGTGAAGATGTATTGTAAATTATTATTTAAACAAATCTCTCTTACAATTTTTATAAAATTTATTTTTTTCCTATTATCTAGCCCTTCAAGAGCACCATCGTGATAAACAAAACGATAAAAAGAATTTTTGTGATAAGCAATCAAAACAGCTAAATCAAAAGAAATACAGAGCATTTTTTGATATGTATTACCCTTACCTTCTGCAGTGATTGAATCTTCATTCTCTTTTGTAACCTCTACTTTAAATTCAATATTTCCTTGCTTATTTTGCTTCATGAAAATAATAGAAGGAGCGTTGAAAATGTATCTAAAAATGTTATGGAATATTTTTCGAATTTCTGGATAAACTTTATTGTCGTTGGATGTAATTTGAGCATTTATTTCTTTTACAAAATTCTCAAGTTTGTCTGTAAGACTATTTGTTGTTTCATTTAGAATTGCAATCTTATCAATACTTTTTAATTTTTCGTCAAGTCTGGATATATCCCCTTCAATTTTTGAGAGATTTATTTGAAACGTTTTGAATTTCTTAAAAGAATCCTTATCTGTAAGAACTGAAAGAATTTGATTTCTCTTAACATTGTATTCTTGCAAAGACAGTCTAATTTCTTTAATTTGACTAGTTAGGTCTCCAACCTTTTCTAAAAGGTATTTATTTCTCTCTTCGGTAATTTTTTTATTAAATTCTTCAAGTGATTTGTAATCCTTTACTAGATTGTCAGGGAAAAATATTTGAGTTTCTTCATAAATACTTTTTAATTGATTTATATCAAAAGAAATATTCTGAGAAAAGGATTGTTTTGTTTTCTCTAAATCGAACTCTAAATTATATTCGGCAGAATTTAATTGAGAAACTTTCGTTTCTATTTCTTCAACAAGTTCTTTGCTAAGTTTTCTTTCTTCTTGATAAAAATTAAAATTATCAATCTGTTCTTGTAGTTCAAATTTTTCCGATTGTTTTAAATCAATTGCACCTTTTATTTTATCAACTTCCTCAACATTAACTGAAAATTTACTTTTTAAGCTATTAATAAAAGATCTTTGTTCAGAAATTTCCTTATCAATTAAATATTTCTCATTTAATAAATCCCCATTAAAACCAAGCAAATCAAATAAAAATGGCTTCCAATCAATATCTTTTCCTTTTGAAAATTTGGAGAGTTGAAAAACATCATTATAATCCTTTTGAGATCTTAAAAAGTAAGTTAGAGATTTTCTATATGACCACGTATTCATCACATCAAAACCTAAATACTCATTTAAAACTATTTCTGCTTTTGCAAACGCAATATTATCCGAATCCCAATCATCTTCATTCTTCAAAAGATTTGCTGAGATCTTTGTTAACTTGAAAGAAGTTTTTGATGGAGTGTCAATTGCTCTTCTGATAGTAAGATATTCACCACTATTTAGAAGAATTTCAAGAAAGAAAACATATCAAGAAAATTTTTCTTTATATGTCTTAAAAATATGCTCATCATTTAATTCTTTTAGAAGCATAAAATCAATCACCGAAATCAAGGTGGTTTTTCCTAGATTATGCGAATCTTGATTAAGATCTAGTTTTTTTGTGACTTTAGCCAATACAAGATTTAACCCATCATTAAATACAATATTTTTAAATTTTTTATTAGCGTATAGTTGGCTTAATTTCATTTTATAAATTCTATTGTATCAATATCTTTTCTGTATTCAATTTTTCCTAACAAATAAAGAAAACTTAGTGTTTGAATAAATACTTCTTTTGCATTTACACCCCTTACTAAAATAACTCTATTTAGCAGTTCGTCATATTTAACGGCACCTTCTTTCTTTAGGACATTCAAAATTAATCCGCCTAAATTTAAGACTGAGAGATTCAGGTCAAGATATTTATGAGGCGCTATCATTTTGTTTTTCCAATATCACAGTTAAAATACATAAAATGAATAAATATTCTTACTATTTTTCTTAAATCTTTTAATTTTTCTTCATTGTTTAAGACCATATAGTCTATTAAGTGTTTAATAATATATTCAAACTCATTAAAGCTATCTCTTTCAAGGATTATAGCCTCTTGTAAATCACTTACTGTGTTTGAATACATTCTAGCAAAGGAAACATTTTTAGGGTCAATTAGAAAATTTTCTATCTCATTAAAATATTGGATAGAATGCTCTTTTAAAAAATCGAAATATTCCTTACTTAAATTATTCAACTCGTTTTTCTTGACTTTATCAATTACTGTAAAATCTTTAATATAACTTTTCGCTTCCGTTGAAATCGCCTTACTTTTATCACTAAAAATCACAATTACATCTCTTAAATCCTTTTCATAAAATCGAAGTGGAGCTAAGAATTTGTGTAATCCAAATTGATTTGCAATTTGAGGAAATTCTGTTAAATAAGAGTCTAATTCTTCCCGTCCAATAATTTCAACATTCCTAATTCCAATTCCATTTTGCAACTTTTTTATTATGATTGGATGAGCAATTCCTGACAATTTTCTATTAGTAAAAATAATATAATTGTCAAACGGCGTTAAAATCGTAACTTCATTAAGTCTATCTATTTCTTTATCCAAAACACTTGATTTGTTTACAGAAAAATTATTATCGGAGCAACTAGAATTTAAAGTTTTTGTATGTTTAGCCTGGATATTAAATTTACCTGACCAAGGAGAAACTTTATCAGGGAAGTCTTGAGCAGTTCCTGAAAACCAACTATCTTTTGCGCCATCTTTGCCTGTTGAAAATGTTTTACATCCAATACCTAAAACCTTTCTACAAATACTGATGACTAAATGTTCAAAATCATCATCAGATAAGTTTTCATATGGGAGTTGATTCATATACGCGCAACTTTATTTTTTCTCAAAGTTAAAATAATATATTACAAATTTGTTAATTTGTTTTTTTTATAATTATGATTAAGTAATCAAATTTCACTTTTAGCTAAGAAATTAAATAAGAGTATAAATATGTTGAAACGAACTATTCGCCCCCTCATTCGTACCCTAGAATTAAAAAAGCCTCATAAATCTATGATTTATAAGGCTTTACGTTTCTAAATTGTGGTACCACTTGCGGCTTCCCTCGACGCCGCCTGCCTAACGGACAGGCTGGCTCGGGATAAACTTCTCGCCTGTTTTAGTAAATAAAAAAAGATCTACAATAACTGTAAATCTTCTCTCTTTTGTGGTCCCACTTGGGCTCGAACCAAGGACACCCTGATTATGAGTCAGGTACTCTAACCAGCTGAGCTATGGGACCTAAAACTGGTTTGCAATATTACCACTATTTTCGTTTATGCACAATAATTTTAAACAATTTTTAAATATTTATTAAATTCTGATATAACCTTCTTCCTATTGGAATAACACCGTTTTAATTGGTTTTAAATTTTATCAAAATTTTGTTTAAACCATACTTTTTGGTATTCTCTTTTTAAAACCAAATAGGTTATTTCCTCCATACTGGCTGTTAAATTATCGTTCATCAGTTTGGCCAATTCGCTTTCGGGCACATCAATTCTGTACAATAAATTTAAATAATCATCATATTGATTGGTGATTAAATTCAATAAAACACCGAACAATTGTTTTTTTAACTGAACGGGCGAATTCGTGGTATCAAAACTTACGGCAACATTTGCCAATTGGAAATCCTTGTTTAACTGCTCAATCAATCGCACATATAAATTTTCAACTTCGATTGATTTTAATAGTTCCAAGGAATTTTTTGCAGGATGCATTATATTGTGCGTTTCATTAAACTGTTTCCAAAATTTTTAAGAATGGCCTTTTTTTCATCGGAAATGGATAATTTCTCCAAAATTTCAAATGCTTTGTTGGTGTATCTTTCTATTTCCTGAATGGTAATTTCTGGAATATTGCTGTTTTTAAAAATTTGCGTCACTTCCTTTACCTTATTGCCGTTATTGGTTTCGGCAGCGTATAAATTCATCAATTTTTCTTTATCGGCAATCGCGCATACTTCAATGGCTTTTAAATACAAAAACGTCTTTTTGTTTTCGGCAATGTCGCCACCTATTTGTTTTCCAAAGAGCGCTTCATCGCCAAAAGTATCCAAATAATCGTCCTGCAATTGGAAAGCGATGCCAAGATTGAGTCCGAAATCGTAAATGTGTTCGGCTTCAGCATCATCAACTTTTGCAATAATAGCGCCCATTTTCATTGCTGCAGCAACCAAAACCGACGTTTTATAGGTAATCATTTGTAAATATTCGGGAATGGTAACATCCGTTCTCAACTCAAAATCAATATCCAGTTGCTGGCCTTCGCAAACCTCAAGCGAAGTTTTGCTGAATAGTTTTAATAACTTCTTAAAAACATGTTCTTCATAATTTTCAAAGCATTGATAAGCCATAATCATCATGGCATCGCCCGACAAAATTCCGGTATTGATGTTCCATTTTTTATGGACTGTTTCTTCGCCTCTTCGTATGGGCGCGCTGTCCATAATATCATCGTGCACCAAGGTAAAATTGTGAAAAATCTCTATCGCCAATGCGGCGTCATAAGCTTGTTTCACATTTCCATTAAACAGGTCGCAAGTCATTAATGTTAACACCGGACGCAGCCGTTTTCCGCCTATTTGAAGTATATAATGAATTGGCTCATATAAATTAGCAGGTTCTTTCAGAACAATTTTTTCATTTAAATAGCAGACAAAATCTTCTTTATAAGTTTCAATACGCTCCATTTCGGTACAAATTTTACGTAAAAATACATCATTCGAGGCTAAATAAAAAAATGCCGAAAAAATTAAATACCAGAAACTTAAAAAACTTTGGAAACTTTTTTTGTTTTTAAAGTTTCCGTTTGTATATTTGCATTCTCAAATAATTTAGGAGAAAGCAATTATGAAGGAAATCATTTTAAAAAAGGCTGGGGAAATATTTTTGAAATACGGATTTAAAAGTATTACGATGGATGATATTGCCAACGATTTAGGCATTTCAAAAAAAACAATTTATAAATTTTATAAAAATAAGGTAGAACTTGTTGATGAAGCCGTTTGTTATTTTCACGAAGATTTGCACAAAACAATCACAAATATTTGCGGGGTTGGATACAACGCCATTCAGGAAAATTTCGAAATAAAAAAGATCTTTAAAGAGATGTTTAAAAATTCTGACGATTCCCCTATGTATCAGCTAGAAAAATATTACCCTAAAACCTATAAAAAAATTATTGCCAATGAACTTTCAGTATTTAAAGAATGTATCACCAATAATTTAGAAAAAGGAATAAAAGAAGGGCTTTACAGAGAAGACCTAAATCTTGAGCTTATGACAAAATTTTACTTCTCTTTGATGATGAGCGTTCATGATTCAAGTTTATACACCTACAATAAAAACACTATGAACAAATTAGAAATATGTGTGCTGGAATATCACACAAGAGCCATCTCCACTGCAAAAGGATTACAAATTTTAGAAGAACAATTAGAAAAAAATGTCATTAACTAATGAAAAAAACAATACTCTTATTTATTGGAATACTTTTTAGTTTTCATATAAATGCACAAGAAAGCACTTCATTATCATTAAAACAAGCTATTGATTACGCCTTGAAAAATAGTTACGCGAGCCAAAATGCAAACAGGGATGTTGAAATTGCCAAAAAGAAAAAATGGGAAACCACCACTATTGGTTTGCCGGAAATTAGCGCGAAAATAGATTATCAAAACTGGATCAAGCAACAGGTTTCTTTAATTCCTGCAGAATTTTTCGGCGGAAATCCAGGTGAATTTGAAGAAATTTCCTTTGGAACCAAACACAATATGAATGCCACCGCCACTTTAAATCAGCTTATTTTTGACGGATCTTATTTGGTGGGATTGCAATCGGCAAAAACGTATTTGAAAATTTCAGAAAACGCAAAAGAGAAAACCGAACTCGGCATCAGAGAAGCTGTGATCAATGCCTACGGAAATGTATTGTTAAGTGAAGAAAGCATTTTAATTATTGAAAAAAACATCAAAACTTTAGAAAAAAACCTGGATGAAACCAACCAAATTTTTCTAAATGGTTTTATTGAAGAGGAAAACGTGGAACAACTTAAAATCACCTTGTCCTCAGTTAAAAGCCAACTTTCAAAAACCAAAAATTTAAAAACGATTGCCTATAAAATGTTGAACATTACGTTGGGACTGGACATCAATGCTTCCGTAATATTGACCGATACTTTAGAGAATCTTGCCAAAGAAAATATCAAATTGGAATTGCTTTCCTCGGATTTGACCATTGAAAACCATATCGATTTTAAAATTGCCAAAAATACCGAAACAGCGAATGAATTGTTTGTGAAACTGGAGCAAAGCAAAGCATTGCCTACCTTAAAAAGTTTTGTGAATTTCGGCTATGCGGGCTATGGACAGGAGTTTGATTTTATGAAAAAAGAACAAAAATGGTTCGATTCTTCTTTATTGGGCGTGAGTTTAGACATTCCAATATTTAGCAGTCTGGCTCGAAGTTCAAGAACACAACAAGCTAAAATTGAACTTGAAAAAGCACGCACCAACCTTACAGAAACCGAACAAAAATTGTTTCTGATGCTGGAATCGGCCAAAACAAATTACAATTTCAGCATAGAAGAATATGAAACCTCCAAACAAAATTTATCATTGGCCGAGCGCATTGAAAATAAGCAACAAATAAAGTTTTTTGAAGGAATTTCAACAAGTTTTGAATTGCTGGAAGCGCAAAGACAATTGTACACCATGCAACAAAATTATTTACAGGCTATGCTAACCGTCATCGCCAATAAAGCAACATTAGACAACGCACTAAACACACCAATCAACAACTAGAAAATGAATACAATGAAAAAAATATCCATCCTTTTTATTGCTGCCACACTTATGATTTCTTGTGGGAAAGAAGCAAAAAAATCTTCCTTAGAAGAATTAAATGCCCAAAAAGCAATCATAGTAACTAAAATAGACAGTTTAAACACCGCACTAAAATCTGTTGAAGAAGAAATCTCCAAATTAGATTCCGATAAAAATCTTCAAACAGTGACCGTAATTCCTGTCAAGAATGATGTTTTTAAACACTTTCTTGAAATTCAAGGCGTTGCGATGGCCAACAAAAACATAGAAATCAGTCCGGAATTAGGCGGAACCGTAACCGCGATTTTGGTAAAAGAAGGCCAAAAAGTGGTTTCAGGACAAACCTTAATTCAACTGGATGATGCTTCCATAAAAAACAGCATCAATGAACTGAATACCCAATTAAGTTTGGCCAAAACAACTTTCGAACGCCAAGAACGACTTTGGAAACAAAAAATTGGTTCAGAAATGCAATATCTTCAGGCAAAAGCCCAAAAAGAAAGTTTAGAAAACAATTTATCATCCTTAAGAACGCAAGCTAGAAAAATGAGAATTACAGCACCTTTCGCAGGAGTTGTTGATGAAATTTTTCCGAGATTGGGAGAACTTACAAGTCCGCAAATGCCGACAGTAAGATTGCTAAATTTAGACAAGGTATATGTGGAAGCCGACGTAACGGAAACTTATTTGCCAATTATTAAAGAAGGCACCGAAACCGTTGTGCGTTTTGCCTCCATAAACAAAGAAATGAATTCAAAAATTTCACAGGTCGGGAATTATATCAATCCGGCAAACCGAAGTTTTAAAATCAGAATTAACATTGACAATAAAGACCAAAGCATTAAGCCAAATTTATTGGCCGACGTAAAAATTGTTGATTTTGAGACAAAGGGAATCATCATTCCTGCCGCATTGGTGCAACAAGACCAAACCGGCAATAATTATGTTTTTTCGGTGGTCACCGAAAATAACGTTCAAAAAGTGGTTAAAAACATCATTACCGTTGCCAACGAATACAATCATGAAGTTTATGTAAGTGCCGGATTGAAAGAAAATGACACACTGGTGAATGCCGGCGCAAGATTTGTGAAAGATGGAGATAAAGTTAAAATAAGTAAAAATTAATTCTGCCACAACACTTCTAAAAGCATTAAAATGAGTAAAGTATTAAAAGAATTCAAACTTTCAACTTGGTCCATAAATAATAAAATGACCGTATTTGTGGTTATTGGAATGATTTTTTTGGCAGGAATTTTTTCTTACCAAAGTATGCCAAGAGAAGCTTTCCCGGAAATTGTTGTGCCCGAAATATTCGTGTCCACCGCCTATCCCGGAAACTCTGCAATCGATATTGAGAAATTAATTACGCGTCCGCTCGAAAAAGAAATAAACGGTATTTCGGGCGTTGATGAAATCACCTCCACTTCCATAGAAGGATTTTCATCCATAAAAGTGACTTTTGATTTTAGCGTTACGCCAACGGAAGCTTTGAGAAAAGTGAAAGACAAAGTTGATGCCGCAAAATCGGACAAGGATTTTCCAAAAGATTTGCCTTCCGACCCTACCGTGAAAGAATTGAACTTCGCCGAATTGATGCCGATTATGAACATCAATTTGTCGGGCGATTTTTCTATGGATGAGCTTAAAGAATATGGCGAATATTTAGAAGAAGAAATTGAAAAAGTACCTGAAATTTCAAAGGTTGAAATCCGCGGTATTCAGGACAAGGAAATGGAGATTAGCGTTGATTTATACAAAATGGAAATTTCTAAAATCAGCTTTAACGATATTTCCCAAGCCATTCAAAATGAAAATATGACGGTTTCCGGCGGTGATTTGTTGGAAAACGGATTGCGCAGAAATGTTCGTGTTCTTGGAGAATTTAAATCGGCTGATGAAATTGCCGACCTAATTATAAAACAGGAAAACGAAGAAATTGTTTACTTGCGCGATATCGCAACCGTTACCTTTAAAGAACAGGAAAAGCAAAGCTATGCCCGTGAATTTTCACAACCGGTGGTGATGCTTGACGTGACCAAACGAGGCGGTGAAAATTTAATCAATGCTTCCACGCAAATTGATGAGATTATTTCCAAAGCCAAAGAAAGCTACTTTCCGTCAAATTTATACATTTCCAAAACCAACGACCAAACCAACGATACCAAAACCATGGTTTCCGATTTGGAAAACAGCATTATTCTGGGAATTATTTTAGTGGTTGTTGTGCTGCTTTTCTTCCTCGGAATCAGAAATGCCCTTTTTGTGGGAATTGCGATTCCATTGTCTATGTTTATGTCATTCATCATTTTGAATGCTATGGGCGTCACCTTAAACACCATGGTATTATTCTCTTTGGTGATCGCATTGGGAATGCTGGTGGATAACGGGATTGTTGTTGTAGAAAATATTTACAGGCTGTTAGACGAAGGTTATTCAAAAATTGATGCCGCAAAATATGGGGTTGGTGAAGTTGCCATTCCTATCATCGCTTCAACGGCAACAACGCTGGCCGCCTTTTTCCCCTTGGCTTTTTGGCCAGGAATGATGGGTGAATTTATGCGATTTTTGCCTATTACCTTAATCATTGTTTTATTGTCTTCTTTATTTGTTGCACTGGTAATAAACCCAATGTTGACGGCAGTATATATGAAAATAAAGGAAGATGAAGTTAATTTCAAAAAAATAGTGATTTTTAGTTCCATTTTATTTTCTATCGGTGTTATTTTAATTATTGCCGGATTAACTTTAGAAATAAAATGGCTGAATGCTACCGGAATGTTGTTCATGCTTGCCGGATTGCTTCGCATCATCAACACAAAATTTTTAACCCCCGGCACGGCATGGTTTCAAAATAATTTTTTACCAAAATTAGAAAATTTTTATGAACGCACTTTGCAATATGCCTTGAGAGGAAAAAGGCCTAAATGGTTCTTTTTAGGAACATTTGGTTTATTGTTTTTGTCTATTCTGCTTTTTATGACATTTCCTCCAAAGGTGCTTTTCTTCCCGGAAACGCCTCCAAAACAAGTATATGTTTATCTCGAATATCCTATCGGAACCGATATTGAAGTTACCAATAAACTTTCCATAGATGTTGAAAATAGAATTCAAAATCACCTGAAAAAATATGAAGTAGATGGTAAAAATATCCTGGTTACTTCCGTAATTGGGCAAGTTGGAGAAGGTACAAGCGACCCAAATCGCGGACAAGACGGCGGAACTACACCCAATAAAGCGCGTATCACTGTAGATTTTGTTAAATTTATTGAGCGTGGAGACATAAATACCGAAGATGTTTTGGTTGACATCAGAGAATTATTGCAAGATATTCCGGGAGTTGATATTATTGTTGACAGGCCTGCCGATGGTCCGCCAACCGGAGCGCCAATCAATATTGAAGTTTCAGGAGATGACTATGAAGAGTTATTAGCCACCTCCGAAGACATCAAACAATTTATCAAAAATAAAAATATTTTAGGTGTTGAAGAATTGAAACTGGATGTTGAACAGGGAAAACCAGAATTGCCGATCATCATCGACCGACAAAAAGCAGGTCGTTTGAATGTTTCAACCGGCCAAATTGGTGATGCGCTAAGAACTTCCTTGTTTGGAAAAGAAATCTCCACTTTTAAAGATGGCGAGGATGATTATCCCATAAATATGCGTTTGACAGATAAATATCGTTATGATAAAGAGGCTTTGATCAATCAAAAAATCACCTTTAGAAATCAGAGCAGCGGCAAAATCGTCCAAGTGCCAATTTCATCTATTGCACAAACCGAAACTTCTTCAACATTTAATGCAGTTAAACGAAAAGACTTGGACAGGGTAATTACCATTGCTTCAAATGTTTTGGAAGGTTATAATGCTACAGAAATAAATGACCAGATTAAAACCGAACTAAAAAATTACACTTTGCTAAAAGGCATTTCAATTTCCTTTACCGGCGAACAAGAATCTCAGGCGGAAGAAATGGCATTTTTAAGCAAGGCTTTATTGATTGCGGTATTTTTCATTTTCTTAATATTGGTGGCGCAGTTTAATTCAACCTCAACTCCAATCATCATTTCATTAACCGTACTATTAAGTTTAATTGGCGTTCTGCTTGGATTGATTGTCTTTAGAATGGAATTTGTGATTATGATGACTATGATTGGAATAATTTCACTGGCAGGTATTGTGGTGAATAATGCCATTGTGCTTATTGATTACACCAACTTAGTCATGATACGAAAACGATTGGAAGAAGGATTGGATGAAGGCGTTTTAACCAAAGAAATCATTAATGAAAGTATTGTTGAAGGCGGTAAAACCCGTTTAAGGCCGGTATTGTTAACCGCAATAACAACCATTTTAGGGCTGCTGCCTTTAGCCATTGGAATTAACATCAATTTTATGACGCTATTTACAGAGTTTGATCCGGAATTTTACATTGGCGGTGAAAACGTCGCGTTTTGGGGACCAATGTCCTGGACCATTATTTTTGGATTGACCTTTGCAACTTTCTTAACATTGATCATTGTTCCGGTGATGTATCAATTGCTGAACAACTTTAAGTTTAAGCTGGACAGAAAACAGTAATTTAATCAAAAGCGATTCTTTCAGAGTCGCTTTTTTTTATTTAATTTGTAGGTAATGAAAAACGAAAAATCTTATACGGTAGATGAAGCGACCAAATTGATGGAGAACTTTTGTGCCTATCAGGAACGCTGCCATAAAGAAGTTGCTCAAAAGCTGTACGATTTGCATATGATTCCTGAAGCAAGGGAAAAAATAACGCTTCATTTGTTACAGCAAAATTTTTTAAATGAAGAACGATTTTCAAAAGCTTTTGCAAGAGGTAAATTCTCCATAAAAAACTGGGGCCGAATCAGAATTGTGAATGAACTAAAATTCAGGAATATTTCGCCCTATAACATTAAAACTGCCTTAAAAGAAATTGACGATGAAGCTTATTTAAAGACGCTTCAAAAAGTTGCCGAAAAAAAAGCGGAGGTAATTAAAGAACCCAATGCTTTCAAAAAAAGAAGCAAACTTTTATCGTATTTAAGTTCAAAAGGCTATGAGTCCGAACTTATTTATGAAGTGGTAAACGGTTTGATTTAGGTAAATTCATTACTTTTTTAGCCTGCTTAAAAAGATGGAATCCTTTTCTTTATTTGTGGCAATAACTTCCGTAATATTTTCATTTGGTATGGTTACAGAAAGCACATAATGTTCAATCTTCCAGACACCTTCAGTTTTGCTCAAAACTCCCGAACCTCTGCAAACACCCATCCAGGTATCTAAAAGTTCATCAAACCAAGCGAAATTTCCTTCAGCGGAAATATAAATATTTCTTTTTACCGGCTTAAAATCCCAGGCTTTCCCAAGATCAAAAAATGGTTTGCTGAAAACTTTAAAGTCTTTATTGCTCCAATTTTCGGAAGCGTCGGTTCCAATAAAAACACTGGTATTGGACATGGCGTTAAAATAGGCATCGTACTTTGCCTCGGAAGCGCTTTTATGCCACGCATCCAGCATTGTATTTATGGCCTCTTTTTCAGAAGCATCCTTTAAGTCTTTTGTATTCGATGGTTTATTTTCACAGGAAAAAAACACCCCGATGAAAATAAGTAAAACAATTTTTTTTATCATTGCCTATTGATTTTATTTAAAGGCCTATTCCGAACCATATCTTGATAAGGCGGCGGCGTGGTGGTTTCTTGAATTTCTACTGGAACTTCCGTATCAAACTCCAAGCTGTTTTGAATCCCTTCCGCCTGATAAATGGTGTTTATCTTTGAATTCATTGCGGAATAAATTGCCACAATATTGCTGACTTCTTCTTTTACTTCTTCTTTTGAAATTGAAGGAATAGTTGCCATATCGGCCAACCGCAACGTTTCATTTTCCAACACATTGATACGCGCTATGATATTCGGTTTTTTCAATTTCTCAATCTTTATGGAATCTTTCATCATCTTCACCAATCGGGAAAGTTCTTCTGCATTGGTAAGCGCTTCCAAAGTGGTGATGCTATAATATTTCAACAACAATTCATCAACAAGTTGGTATTCTTTCCAATTATCCATTTCAGCTTTCGCCTCAGGAATCAACGTTTCACCTATCCTGTTTTCTATACGATTTGCGTCCAATTTTAAGGAATCGGCTTTTTCGGAAACCTGAGCCGTCTCTTTATTTCTGTTGCACGAAAAACTCAGCAATAAAATAATTAATAAAAAAGGATATATATACTTCATAGTAAAACTTATTAACGCCAAAAATACTAATTATTACACTATTTTATAATAAAATTAATAATTTGATAAAAAACGATTCAAAATAAACAAAAATTTTAATTTTCAGTATATTTGCAACCGTAATAACAAGGATATTAGCCCTATGAATAAAAGCATATTAATTATTGGTGCATGCGGTCAGATCGGTACAGAACTGACGCTAAAATTACGCAAAAATTATGGAAAAAACGCCGTAATTGCCTCAGATATCAGCGAAGGAAACGAAGAATTAATGCAGTCTGGCCCATTTGAGTTCATCAATGCGCTGGATTATGGCCAAATTGCTGCCGTTATTGATAAATATGCGATTAACGAAGTTTATTTAATGGCTGCCATGCTTTCTGCAACTGGTGAAAAGTTCCCTGCAAAAGCGTGGGATCTCAATATGAATTCATTATTAAATGTCCTTAATTTAGCAAAAGAAGGAAAAATTAAAAAAGTATTTTGGCCAAGTTCCATAGCCGTATTCGGACCAACAACGCCAAAAGAAAATACGCCCCAAAAAACCGTGATGGAACCAACCACCGTTTACGGAATAAGCAAACTGGCCGGTGAACGCTGGTGTGAATATTACTTCAATAAATATGGGGTTGATGTAAGAAGCATGCGTTATCCGGGAATCATCAGCTGGAAAACAAGTCCGGGCGGAGGAACAACCGATTACGCCATTGAAATTTACCATAAAGCGCTGCTCGACGGCAATTATGATTCGTTTTTAAACAAAGACACCAAATTGCCCATGATGTATATGGACGATGCGATTGATGCCACTTTGAAAATAATGGAAGCACCTGCCGAAAATATAAAAATAAGATCTTCCTACAATTTGGCGGCCATCAGTTTTACTCCCAAAGAAATTGCCGAGGAAATCAAAAATTTTATTCCCGAATTTGGCATTTCTTATCATTCAGATTTCAGACAATCCATTGCCGACAGCTGGCCAAGCAGTATTGATGATTCCGAGGCCCGAAAAGACTGGGGTTGGAAACATAACTTTGATTTGGAAAAAATATCTGACAGTATGCTGAAGAATTTGCAGATTAAATACGATGCATTATAATCCATAATATATATCCCTTTAAAAAAGCCCCGAAATAAATTTCGGGGCTTTTTTTATATGATTTTTTTTTGCATCATTAAATTCATTCAAAAAATGAATTTTATATTCCTTCCACAGCTCTAAATATAATTTGAAAAAATCAACTTATTTTAAAATGTAACAAATTTGGATTATTTTAGACAAATTAAAAAAACGGTACTAATATTAATCCAAACTATTTTAATCCATGAAATTAAAAGTTACACTATTATTTTTAGGTCTGAGTTTATCAATTCTTGCGCAAGAAAACCTAAGCTACCAAATTCCGTCTAAATCTATTTTAGACTTGGCCGATTATCAAAGAGCGCCTTCGGTTTCTATGGATACCAAAAAAGAATATATGCTTTTGTCCTATAGAAATACCTATAAGACATTGGACGATTTAAACCAAGAAGAATTGCGACTAGGTGGTTTAAGAATCAACCCAATAACCAATATTTCGAGCACGGTTACCTATATCACCAACCTCAAATTACGGAAAATACAAGATAAAAACGAAGTTCAGGTTGCTGGTTTACCAACAAATCCTCGCATTAGTAATGTAATGTGGTCACCTAATGACAAGAAAATTTTATTTTCGAATACCATTAACATGGGTGTAGAACTTTGGGTTTTGGATGTGGCTACCGCAAAAGCGACCAAACTGACCGAAGCGACCATCAATGCAAATCTTGGCAATCCGTTCAGCTGGTTCACGGACAACGAAACTGTTTTGGTAAAAATGTTGCCAAAAAACAGGGCAGCATTATTAGATGCTAAAAAAGATTTGCCAACAGGTCCAATTATCTCCAATGCCGACGGTGCAAAATCGCAAAACAGAACTTATCCGGATATGTTGAAAAACAAAAATGATGAAATCAATTTTGAGAACATCATTACTTCTGAATTGTATAAAGTGAATCTAAACGGAACCGCAACTTTATTCAAAAATGCCGATATGTATGTTGGAGAAAGAATTTCACCAGACGGCAATTATTTGATGTTAACCACCATTCAAAAACCATTTTCATATATCGTTCCATTGAGTCATTTCCCAATGAAATCAGTCGTTTATGACAAAAATGGCGCTGAAATAAAAATAGTAAATGAAGTGCCGTTGAATGAAATTATGCCAAAAGGTTTTATGGCTGTTCGCAAAGGAAAACGAGAAATGACCTGGAGAAATGACAAACCAGCTACGTTGTCGTATGTAGTGGCTTTGGATGAAGGAGATCAGGCCAATAAAGTGGAATTTAGAGATGAAGTATTTCTTTGGGAAGCACCTTTTAGCGCCGAAGCGACTTCATTGGTAAAAACACCTCAGCGCTTTAGCGACATCATCTGGGGAAATGATCAAGTTATCATCATTTCTGACGAATGGTACGACACCCGAAACACCAAAACCTACTTGATAAATCCATCCGATTTAAACCAAAAACCAACAGTAATTTCGGATAGAAATTCACAAGATATTTATGCTGATCCAGGCAATTTTGAAACCAGGAAAAACCAATACAATAAATATGTTTTGGCTATTGAAAATAACAATGCCTACCGCGTAGGAAATGGTTTTACAAAAGACGGGCAGTTTCCTTTCATCGATGAATTTAATTTGAAAACACTTAAATCAAAGCGACTTTACACTTCGCTTTATAAAGACAAAAAAGAGGATTTATTGGAGATCGAAGATTTCAAAAAAGGAACTGTTTTAGTTCAGATTCAGTCTAAAAGCGACTATCCAAACTACTATTTAAGAAACATCAAACAAAAAAACAAGCTGACACCAATCACCGCTTTCAAAAATCCATTTGAAAGCATCAAAAATGTGAGTAAAGAAGTGATCAAATACCAACGAAAAGATGGCGTGGAATTGTCTGGAACTTTGTACTTGCCGGATGGATATGACAAGGTCAAAAAAGAAAAATTGCCTTTGTTAATTTGGGCTTACCCCTCAGAATTCAAGGACAAAAGCAGTGCGGGACAAAGCAATCAAAACCCAAATGAATTTACGTTTCCAAGTTATGGTTCATTCGTATATTGGGTAACCAAAGGATATGTGGTTCTTGATGATGCTTCGTTTCCAATTATTGGCGAAGGAACGACGGAACCTAATGACAATTTCATCACGCAATTGGTAGACAATGCCGAAGCAGCGATTGATGCTGTGGATGCTTTGGGTTACATCAACAGGAAAAAAGTTGCCGTTGGCGGCCATTCTTATGGCGCCTTTATGACTGCCAATTTATTGACACATTCCAATCTTTTTGCCTGCGGAATTGCCCGAAGCGGTGCTTACAACAGAACCTTGACTCCTTTTGGCTTTCAGACTGAACAACGCAATTACTGGGAAGTTCCTGAAGTGTACAACACGATGTCACCATTTATGAGTGCCGGTAAAATGAAAACGCCGATGCTTTTAGTACACGGTGAAGCCGATAACAATCCTGGGACTTTTACCCTGCAAACAGAACGTTATTTTCAAGCTTTAAAAGGAATGGGCGCGCCAGCCAGAATGGTAATTTTACCAAAAGAAGCGCACGGTTATGTTGCGAAAGAGAATATTTTGCATTTGCTTTGGGAACAAGACCAATTTTTGGAAAAATATTTGAAGAATTAATTTAGAGGATATACCATAAACAAAACCCCAAAATCAGATTGATTTTGGGGTTTTGTCTTTTTAGGAAAAAATCAATGTCGTTTCCCGATTCGATGCCAATTCCTAATTGCGTTCAGAATTAATCATGGTTTCTTCATTGGCTTTACCATTATTTGAAAAGGCCAAAATCATAAAAAATTACCAAAATATTTTGGCCATTTAATCCATTATATGATAACTATCATCTTTTTAGATTTAACTATTCTATAATTTTACTCATAATTTATAATTATTCAAAAAAGTACCCTCTATTTTATGATTAATTAAAATTAGATCTATAAAAATACTGTTTTTATGAATATCTCACAAATTGAACACATTGGCGTCGCTGTGGAAAACTTACAAGAATCCATTAAATACTATGAAGAAGTATTGGGCTTAAAATGCTACGCTGTAGAAGAGGTTGTTGACCAAAAGGTGAAAACAGCCTTTTTTTTGGTCGGTGCCACAAAAATTGAATTGCTGGAAAGCACTTCGCCCGATGGTCCCATTGGCAAATTCATCGCTAAAAAAGGACCAGGAATCCACCACATTGCTTTTGCCGTAAACAACGCTTCCGAAGCTTTAAAATTAGCCGAAGAACGCGGCATTACGCTTATTGACAAGGAATCGCGCAAAGGCGCTGAAGGATTGGATATTGGTTTTTTGCATCCAAAATCTATAGGTGGCGTACTCACGGAACTTTGTTCAACAAAAAAATAATCTCAACCATTAGCTCCAAATTTAAATGGTGGTGAAAAAAATAATCAAAAAAAATACAAGAAAATTAAATTATAATGGCAAATCAAGATAAAGTTAACGAACTCATTCAAAAAAGAGTTGAAGCAAGACTGGGAGGCGGTGAAAAACGCATTGAAGCACAACACGCAAAAGGAAAATTAACTGCACGCGAACGAATAGACATTCTTTTGGACGAAAAAAGTTTTGAAGAGTTTGACATGTTTGTGACCCACAGAACAAAATCATTCGGACTTGACAAAGAAATATATCTTTCCGACGGCGTTATTACAGGCCATGGCACTATTGACGGCAGAATCGTATATGTATTCTCCCAAGATTTCACCGTTTTTGGCGGGTCATTGTCGGAAACTTACGCTTTAAAAATTTGCAAGATTATGGATATGGCCATGAAAATTGGCGTTCCAGTGATCGGCTTGAACGACAGTGGCGGCGCCCGTATTCAGGAAGGCGTAAGATCTTTGGCTGGTTACGCGGAAATTTTCCAAAGAAACATTATGGCTTCCGGCGTAATTCCGCAAATTTCTTCCATTTTAGGTCCTTGCGCCGGTGGCGCTGTGTATTCTCCGGCACTGACTGATTTTACCATCATGACCGACAAAACAAGTTATATGTTTGTTACTGGACCCAAAGTTGTACAAGCAGTTACAGGAGAGATTGTAAGTGCCGAAGAATTGGGAGGTGCGCAAATCCATTCCACAAAATCGGGCGTATCGCATTTTCTTGCTGAAAACGATGAAGAAAATCTGTTGCTCATCAGAAAATTATTAAGTTACCTTCCTTCAAATAATTTGGAAGACCCACCAAGCGTTAAATGCGATGACCCTGTTGATCGGCTGGAAGATGCCTTAAACGAAATCATTCCTGAAAATCCCAATCAGCCTTATGATATGATTGATGTGATCACCACCATCACCGACAATGGTGAATTTACGGAAGTTCACAGAAACTATGCCCGAAATATTGTGGTGGGATTCGCACGGTTCAATGGCCGTTCTGTTGGTATTGTTGCCAATCAGCCTAAATATTATGCAGGTGTTTTAGATTGTGAATCCTCCAGAAAAGCAGCAAGATTTGTCCGCTTTTGCGATGCCTTCAATATTCCTCTCGTAACTTTGGTTGATGTGCCGGGATTTTTGCCGGGAACCGGACAAGAATATGGCGGAATTATTCTTCACGGCGCAAAATTATTGTTTGCTTACGGTGAAGCAACTGTTCCAAAAGTGACCATTACCCTGCGCAAATCGTACGGTGGCGCACACGATGTGATGAGTTGCAAACAATTGCGGGGCGACTTAAATTATGCCTGGCCAACGGCAGAGATTGCCGTTATGGGCGCCAAAGGCGCTGTAGAAGTACTGGAAGGATCCAATATCAATAAAATAGAAGACGCAGATGAAAAACAGCTGTACATTGAGAAGAAAGAGGAAGAGTACACCGTTAAGTTTGCCAACCCTTATGTGGCTGCTAAATATGGCTTTATTGATGATGTGATTGAGCCAAGAAATACGCGTTTCAGAATTGTGAGGGCTTTGGAATTGCTTGCCAATAAAAAAGTGGTAAATCCGCCTAAAAAACACTCAAATATTCCACTATAATGACACCTAAACTATTATACATCGATCAATTAAGCGAAGGATACGTTATTTTGATCACAGGGATGCTCATTGTTTTTACCTCATTGCTTGTTTTGACCTTATTATTTAAATATGGCGTACCCGTTTTGCTGTATGTCTATAAAATAGTCACCAAAGGAAGAGATAAAAAAATTAAGGATATTTCAATCGCGGTAGATGAAGAATTTACGGGAGAAATTGCCGCTGCCATCGCAACGGCCATTCACTTGTATCTGCATGAACAACATGATACTGAAAATGCGATATTGACCATTAAACAAGCGCGGAGATTATATTCGCCATGGAGTTCAAAAATATACGGCACACAAAATAGACTTTAACTGATTATGGATTATTTGTTACTCGATTTTTGTCAAATAATCAGCAACAAGAAACAATAAGCACAATGAAAAATTTTAGATTTAGAATACACGAAAATAATTACAACGTCAAAATTATTTCACACGAAGAAGACATCATAGAATTAGAAGTAAACGGAACTTCTTATTTCGTAAAAATGAAAGAAGGAAATATAAAACCCAAAACGCCAACACTGGTATTGTCGAAATCAAGAAAACCTGCAGTGCCCTTACAGTTTAATCCCGGCTCGGTAAAAACTAAAATTTTATCGCCCATCCCGGGCATTATTTTATCCATTGATGTGAAAGTAGGAGACACTATTAAGATAGGTGACCGATTGTTGGTTCTTGAAGCCATGAAAATGGAAAACAACATTACTTCAGAACAAGCAGGCACCGTGAGCGCCGTTCATGTTAAAGTTGGGCAACAGGTATTGCAAAGTGAATTAATGATAGAATTGGCATAAAAATTTAACAGTTATTGGGTCTAAAATTAAACAATCATAAAGCGCCCATAACTCGTAAAAAATAAAAAAATGAAGAAAATACTATTAATATTTGGTGTGCTGTCACTTTTGATTTTTATAAGACCAGCCCTCGGTTTAAATACTGCCCAAACAAATCCAGTTTCAAGCACAACCATTGAACAGACTGCCCAGGAAACTAACGGAAGTTTTATTGACAATGCCATAGGCGGCGTAAAGCAATTTTATAAATTCACCGGTTTTGCCAATGCCACTCCCGGACATTTAATTATGATTGTAATTGGGATTATTTTTATCTATCTGGGCATTAAATTTGATTATGAACCGTTGCTTTTGGTTCCAATCGGTGCCGGTATCATTATTGGAAACATTCCATTTGTTGCGGGAATGCAAACCGGTATTTATGAAACCGGATCGGTTATGAATTACCTGTATTTTGGCGTGGTAAAAGGTATTTATCCGCCATTAATATTCTTGGGAATCGGTGCTATGACCGATTTTTCGTCGCTCATTGCCAATCCGAAATTAATGTTGCTGGGCGCTGCGGCACAAATTGGCGTTTTTGCAACATTTATAGGGGCGCTTTACCTTGGATTCAAGCTTCCTGAGGCCGGAGCAATCGGCATCATTGGCGGCGCTGACGGGCCCACCGCTATTTTCCTTTCCTCAAAATTGGCAAATGGAGTCAATGTGATGGCAGACGGCACAGTTGTAAAAAATCTGATTGGCCCAATTGCCATTGCCGCCTATTCCTATATGGCACTAGTACCGGTTATACAACCGCCTTTAATGCGTTTGTTAACTTCCAAGGAAGAAAGAAAAATTAGAATGAAACCACCCAGAGCGGTTTCTCAAAAAGAGAAAATGATGTTTCCCATTGTGGCATTGATATTAACCACCTTTATTTCTCCCAGCGCTTTGCCTTTATTGGGAATGCTTTTCTTCGGAAACCTGCTTAAAGAATCGGGAAGAACAGAACGACTTGCAGAAACTGCGCGCACCAAATTGATTGACATTGTTACAATTCTTTTAGGCGTAACCGTTGGGGCTTCAACCCAAGCGGATGTTTTTATCACCAAAGATTCCATGATGATATTTGCACTTGGTGCCATTTCATTTGTGATTGCCACTATGGGCGGTTTGCTCTTTGCCAAATTTATGAACTTATTTCTCAAAGGAGATGAAAGAATCAACCCGCTTATTGGTGCCGCAGGCGTTTCTGCAGTTCCCGACAGTGCAAGGGTTGCACATATTGAAGGATTAAAATCGGATCCTAACAATTATCTGTTAATGCATGCGATGGCGCCTAACGTTGCCGGCGTCATTGGCTCTGCGATAGCCGCAGGTATCATCTTAAGTTTTTTAGGATAATTCGTTAGTCATTACCATAAAAACAGCAACCTATTCAAAATTTATATAAAATGAATATACCAAACAAAATGTCAGCCCAAGAAGCTGTAAAACTCATCAAATCTGGAGACAGGGTATTAATTCAGGGAGGTTCTGCCACACCGCAAGCGTTGATAAAAGCCATGGTTGCCCGTGCCCCCGAGTTAAGAGGCGTTGAAGTTGTGCACTTGCATACCGAAGGAGAATGCGGTTACACAGCGCCTGAATTGAGTGAAAGTTTTCATACCCATGCATTTTTCATTGGGGGAAATATTCGGAATATGGTAGGCCTTACGGTCGATTATATTCCTATTTTTTTAAGCGATATTCCAAGTTTGTTCCGTTTGGGACAAATGAAATTGGATGTGGTATTGGTCAATGTCTCTCCGCCCGACAAACACGGATTTTGTTCCTTAGGTGTTTCGGTAGATATTGTGATTTCTGCGGTTGAAATGGGAAAAACGGTTATTGCGCAAATAAATCCGCGTATGCCGCGTACCTTTGGAGATGCCCTTGTTCATATCAGACATTTTGCAGCCTGTGTTGAAGTTGTTGAAGAAATTCAGGAAATGCATTTGGCCCCTCCTTCTGACGCTGAAGCACAAATAGGCAAAAATATTGCAAATATCATTGAGGACGGCGCTACGCTGCAAATGGGTATCGGCGGCATTCCCAATGCTGTGCTCACTTATCTGACAAATCATAAAGATTTGGGAATTCACACTGAAATGTTTTCGGAAGGCATCGTTGATTTGGTTGAAAAAGGGATTGTTACCGGCGCGATGAAAAAATTAAATCCTTATAAAATAGTATCCGGATTTGCGATGGGCACCCGACGTTTATACGATTTTATGGATGACAATCCCGAAATTGAAATGCTCGATATCACGTATGTAAATGATACCGCCATTATTCGTCAGAACCCAAAAGTAACCGCAATTAACTCGGCTATAGAAATTGATATTACCGGCCAGGTTTGTGCAGATTCCATTGGATTGCGAATGTTCTCGGGCGTTGGCGGACAAATGGATTTTATGCGGGGTGCCGCTTTGTCTCACGGGGGCAAGCCAATTATTGCGATGACTTCCACTACCTTAAAAGGCGTTTCAAAAATAGTTCCGGCGTTAAAAGTTGGCGCTGGTGTGGTTACCACAAGAGCGCATGCCAGATATGTGGTCACCGAATTTGGCGTTGCCGAACTCTTTGGAAAAACCTTGAGACAACGCTCGCAAGCACTTAGAGATATTGCACACCCAGATTGCAGGGAAGAACTTGACAAAGTTATTTTTGAACGATTCGGAAGCCTTTTAAATCCGAAATAGTTCCTCATCACCACAAAATACGCTATAAAAAAAGCCCCGAAATAGATTCGGGGCTTTAATTTAAAAGTCTTTTTTTCGAAGTTTTAAATTCATTCTTAAAACCGGCAGCAGTACCCACAAAACCAATACGCCCATAGAAATAAACATTCCGAAATTCGTTCCAAAAAATTTACGGAATACCGCACCTGTATAACCCAACAATGCCGAAATATCCAGTTTCAATAAGATTAAAATCCGCGACAAATCGATTGGATTAAACATCGTTGCGATCAGTGAAAATTTATCCAGCGGATAGGAATTAAAAACCACCAGCGATATCAGAAAAATCCCGTCGTAAATAACGGCCAAAAACAACCACATTAAAATGGCATACCCAAATCCCTTGATTTTATTTTCGGTAGAAAGTGCAATATTGTAAGACAGTGCCACAAAAATAAAATTCAGAAAAGTGCCCACCACCAATAACAAACTAAAATTAAAAATAGCGGCAGATTTAAACAATCCGTACAAAACAAATGGTATTCCCAATCCCAATACCAAACTTAAGGTTAAGGATATTGAAATTCCCAGGTATTGTCCCATAAATATTTTACTTCGTTTTATGGGCTGCGCCAACAACAATTCGGTAAATTCCTTTGAATTGTAATAGTACATCACCCCAAAAATAGTTCCTATTAAAGGCGTTAACACAATGATGATGTTCATTAAAGTGATGACCGCTTTATCCACGTCGTTATTCAGAAATAACAACACAAAACCCAGGATCAAATAAAACAAAAAGTACACATAGCTCCAACGGCTGCGCATTAAATCGTAAAAACTGTATTTTAATATTTTAAGCATATTGTTTGGCTATTAAATTGGCAATGGCGTGCTCTAAATTGTCGTTATTCGTTTGCTTTTTAAGCGCTTCAATGGTTCCTTTGAAATAAATTTTTCCATCGAGCAGAAAAACAATTTCATCGGCAACTTCATCCACAAAACTCATAATATGCGTAGTGATCAAAATGGTTTTTCCTTTGTCTTTTTCTTTCTGAATAATTTCCTTTAAATGGATAAGCGCAATAGGATCGAGGCCATTTGTGGGTTCATCCAAAACGATTAAATCGCTGTCGAACATAAATGCCAGCACAATGTTCACTTTTTGCTTTGTTCCGCCCGATAAATTTCCCAACTTTTTGTCCAAAGAACTTTTCAATCCAAAAAGCTCAATGAGTTCTTCGGTATCGGAATCTTTTGGACGCAGGTTTTTTACCATATTGATGAGCTCAATTACCGTTAAGTTTGGCGGAAAATTGGCTATTTGAGGCAAATAATTCAAGTTATTTCTATAAGCCCATTTGTCTAAAACACTTTTTTTATCAAAAATGATATCGCCCTTATTTGGAATGACCATTCCCAACAAACATTTAATTAAGGTTGTTTTTCCGGAACCGTTTGGTCCCAATATGGCAAATATTCCCCCTTTACTAATTTCGAGGTCCAAACCGTCCAAAACGACTAATTTTCCAAATCGTTTGTGTAAATTTTTAAATTCAATCATTTATTCTTTTCATTAGAGGGTTGTTGTCCATTAAATTGTCGGGCGTAAAAACCGGTGAAACTTTTTCTGAAAAATTGATGATGTCAACAAACAAACTTCTTAATAAAACCAAGGCTTCCGGCGTTTTATTTACAATATATGAAAAAAGTTTCACAGGCCTGTAAGGCACATCGCCAATGCCATTTTTATCCAAATCGTAACCGGTATATTCACTCCAATAATTATTATCAAACTTATTGTCGTTGATGTTGGAATTGTAGGCCAAATCCAAAGAATTGTTCAAAAAGTCGTTATTTTTAAAAGTGTTGGTATAACAGGCACCCGAAATTTTTACTGCCCAGCCATTTCGTGAAAAAGTATTGTTTTTATAATTGATTCGGGTGGAGCCTTCCGCATTGATGCCTATGGTATTTTGCTCGAACAAATTGTCGTAAATCTCGGCATCATAAATTTCTTTTAACAGCAATCCGTAAGAGGCGGATCCCCAATTAAGTCTGAATTTGTTATGGTGCATGGTGGTAAATTTAGAATACATCACCGCAACGCCGGCCCCATTATTTCTAAACTCATTGTGATGGTACATATTGTTGTTTGAAAACATAAAGTGCAGGCCGTAACGGATATTATTATGGCTGTAATTTTTATAAACGGCACTGTTTTTTACAAATTCAAAGTAAATGCCGTCGCGCAAGCCGTACATTTCATTGTTATAAATTTTCATTTCTTCGCCGCTCCAAATATGTATGCCGTTTCCCGAGCTGGCTTCACCTTTTCGGTTGCTGGTGATTATATTGTTTCTAATAATGCCCCTTTTCGATTTTTCAATCAAAATTCCGAAGAAGACATTTTCAAAAATGCAATTCTCAATGATGAAATCACTGGCTCTCACTACTTTTATAGCGGAATATTCTATGGTATAGCTCAATCCCACATTCACAATTTTCAAGCCTTTAATGGTAAAATTACTTGTTTTGAAAATTAAGATGCCGCCCACATTATTTCCGTCGATCACCGCCCCTTTTTCGCCTATAAGGGAAATGGGTTTGTTAATGACAATGTTTTGTTCTTTATAGACGCCTTTTTTAATAAGAATTTCGTCGCCGTCATTGGCAATTTTGATGGCTTCTTTAATGGTTTTAATGCCGCAGCTTTCACAAACCACAATTTGTTTGGCAGAAACCACAAAAGAAATGAAAAAGAAAAATAATCCGATTTTATACTTCATTATTTGTCGGAAAGTTTTTGTTTTACGGCTTCCCAAGTGTAAATAGCTCCTTGGTTTTTTTGCTGAAATTCTTCCGCAGTATTTTTTGCTGAAAAGGCAGAAAGATTTGCGCCCATCGGACTTTTTATTGCCGGAGTTATTAGATAAGTGGCTTTTTCAGCCTCGGTCATTTCTCCCGGATTCCCGTAATCTGCCACCAATAACAAGGCTATTTTTTCTTCACTGTTTTGACCTATATAATTGACCATACATTCTATGGCATCAAATTTAAATTGCTTTCCCTTGGCGGTCACAAATTGCGCCGCGTGGGTTTTATCCACAATATTCATTTTGCAAAAACTGCATTGGTCTTTACCAAATTCAATGGCTTCGGGCTCCACTTTACAAGAAATTGTAAGCAACAAAACGATGGTCCCAATAATTAGTTTTAGGAATTTAGTTTTCATTATTTTTGATTTTATTAGTTCTCAAATATATGTAAAAAAGATCTTAGTATCTGGTAGCTGGTATTTGGTAGCCGGTATTATTTATTTATCATTGCGCTTGCCTTGCGGCAGGTATTCAGAAATAAACTAGCCAATTGCCATTCATAAGTTTGATAAATATGCTGTTTAATATAAAACGAGCACAGCGTCTATGCTCGCTTTAATATTAAATAACAATAAAAATACTTATGCTTTTTTTTCTTTTCTACCTACAAAAAACGCTACCAAAGTGAGCATCATTCCTACAAATAAAAAGTAAGCGCCTGTTCTCGGGTAGGAATGCGCCGTAAAATTAAGTATGTCTTTTGTGCCGAAAAGCGGCGGTTGAAAGCCCATTACGGAACCATCGGGATTTTTAAAATTCATGATTGCTTTCGGACTTAAATTATGGCCGTAATCATACTCCCACATATAAAAATCGTACATACCGGCGGTGCCTAAAATACACATCAAAACAAACCAGGCCAAAAACAATTTATGGTTGCCCAAAAATCCAATAATTACGCCTAAAACCACCATAATTCCAATGGCTATAGGAAATACTTTAAACTCGGGAATGGTATCTGGAATGTATTGCATGCCAACATAGTGGTTCATTAAATTGATATTTTTTATATCAAATTCATGCGTATCCGTGAATTTATTTATGTGAATGTCCATTCCTAGCGGAATTGGATATTGTGGCGCTTCAAGTGTTATATTCCATAACGGAAATGCGAATAGCCCAAGTAATAGCAGGGAACCCACTATCATTAATATTTTAGATTTTTTCATCTGTTTAAATTTTATTTTTTAGCGGTAACAGATGCTGTTCGCTAATAATCATTCCTTTGTGTATCAAAATTAGCAATGCTCGTTTCATTGAAGTTTTTTATTAAAACGGGCGAGCTGGTTTATTTTCTCGCCCGTTTATTTATTTGTTTGAATACTTTTTAGTAAAAAAAATTATTCGGCATCAACGGCATCGCCATCCAAAGTATAGGTTAAAGGAACTTTAGATCCTTTTGGGGATACTCTGATATAACCTTGCATTTCTTGGTGTAATGCTGAACAGAAATCTGTACAGTAAAATGGCCATACCCCAACTTGTTTAGGTTCCCAAATATTGGTTTTTGTTTGTCCCGGCATAATTAGCAACTCAGAAGTTTGCGCACCAATTACTGCAAATCCGTGCGGTACATCATAATCTTGCTCTAGGTTTGTAACGTGGAAATAAACTTTATCGCCCACTTGGATGCCTTCAATATTGTCTGGCGCAAAGTGAGAACGAATCATGGTCATATACACATGAACTTCGTTTCCGTTTCTTACCACTTTAGCGGCAGCTTCCGTTTTCACGACAGATTTATGTTTGTTGTCCTCTAATTTGTATATTTTTTTAGATTTAGGCACTATTAAATTCGCTGGAATTCCTGCGGCATAATGTGGCTCTCCAATGGTTGGAAAATCTAACAACATTTCCATTTTTTCTCCTGTAATATCAAATAATTGTGCAGATTGGGTTACTTCAGGACCGGTTGGCAAATAACGGTCTTTTGTAATTTTATTCATTGCAACCAAATATTTTCCAAAAGGTTTTCTTGAATTTCCACCAGGAATCATTAAGTGACCCACAGAATAAAATACAGGTTTTCTGTCAAGAACTTCCCAAGTTCCCAATTTCCATTTCACCACTTCTGAAGAAATAAAGAAGGTGGTATAGGCATTTCCTTTTCCGTCAAACTCTGTATGAAGTGGTCCTAAGCCCGGTTGTTTTACTGCACCCGCCAAAGTTGCTTCATATTGTAAAATTGGAATGCCATAAGCATCGCCATCAAATTTTTTCTGTTCAATTGCTTTTAGCATTTTACTGAAAGAGTGCACAGTTAACTCCGCAGCCAATTTTCCGCTTCCAACAATGTATTCACCAGATGGATCAACATCACAACCATGAGGAGATTTTGGTGTTGGCATAAAATAAACCGCACCGGGAACGTCACTTGGATTGATAATTAACACTTCTTCTTTTATGGTAGAGGTGGCAGTGTGCGTTTCTTCATTATAAACATTGTGCGCATATCTTGTTGGCGCTTTTTTACCGCCTCCATTGTTCACATATTCTTCAATTTTTTTCCAGTTGATGGCCGCAATGAAATCTTTGTCATTTTGAGAAGCATTTACTTCTAACAATGAATTTGCTTCCTCCGTATTGTAGGTTGTAAAGAAAAACCAGCCATGGGATGCACCTCTTCCAGGATGTGATAAATCGTAGTTAAAACCAGGCATCATCAATTGAAACTTAATATTCATAGCGCCATTTTTAGGATCTACGGAAATAAATGTCAATGCACCTTTAAAGTTTCCTTTATACTCTTTTATCGGCATATCTTTTTGAGGATATGGAACCGAAAAACGTGTTCCAGCCACTACATATTCGGTATTTTCAGTCACAAAAGAAGAACTGTGGTTCCCTGCAGAGTTAGGAATTTCAATAATTTCTGTAGTTTCAAAACTTGTCAGGTCAATTTTCGCGATACGCGGTGTATTGTTACCATTGATAAATACCCAACGTCCGTCCAATTCACCTGCGGTTTGAGAAATATCCGGATGGTGTGAATCATCCCAAGGAATAAATCCGTGAGAAGTGTTCAGCATTGGTTTGGTTTCTTCACTAAATCCGTAAGCTTTTTCAGGATCTACAGAAAAAACAGGAATCACTTTAAATAATCTTCCGGAAGGAAGGCCATAAACGGCCAATTGGCCGCTGAATCCACCTGATAAAAAAGCATAGAATTCATCGTACTCACCAGGAGCCACATACACTTTTTCGGCAGCATTGCTGGCTAGGGCCCCATTTTTCTTAGAGTCTCCTTTTCCACAACTGCCCAGCACCATTGAAAGCACTGTAATTGCAAGTAAAGATTTAAAAATTGTTTTCATATAATTATTTATTTGTTTGTTGATTGTTCAATGATTTTAACTATTCAGCCTCTGGGGCTGTTTTTGTTCTAAAGTATTCCAATATAAGCCTTGCTTCAGCTTCCGTTAAATTTTGATTTGCCATTGGCGCCACATATTCTGCCAATAATTTTTTGGCTATAGGATTTTCGGCCACCATTTTTTCCGGATTTAAAATCATATTCATAATCCATTCTGGCGATCTTCTTGTAGTTACCCCAACCAAAGCTGGTCCAACCACTCTTTTGCTGATTTTATGACAGGCAGAACATTTTGCCAAGAATACTGCTTTACCTTCATCGGCCATTTTTTGGTCAATTTCACCAAGGGTAACGCTGGTGATAGGTCCAACACCTTTGTCTTTCATTGGATCGGTTTCCTCAACCACTGCTTTTTGTTCTTCAACCGGCGCTGCAACTTTTTCCTCCTTTTTGCCTTCACCTCCACAACTTGTTATTACTGCTGCTACAATTGCTACTACTAATACTTTTAATTTCATCTGTAAATATTTATTTTAATTAGGGTTATATGAAATAGCCCCCTTTTTAAGTTTCAATAAGAAATCTTGGCTATTCTATTTTTTCTGTTCGTTTTTTCTTTTCAAAATTATTCGGCCGGCACCAACACGTTGTCTATTACGTGAATCCAGCCATTGCTTACTTTAACGGATTTCAATATTTTTGTTCCGCCCACATAAATACCGTCTTCTTTTACCTCAACAGTTAAATATTTCCCGGAGGCCATATACAATTTACGTCCTTTTTCGGCTTCTTTTTTTAATTGTTTTTCAGGATAATTTGCCGGAGCCACGTGATTGGTTAAAATAAAAGCCAGTTTGCTTTTATTTTCAGGTTTCAACAAATCGTCCAATGTTCCTGCAGGCAATTTGTCAAACGCACCATTCACAGGTGCGAAAACGGTTAAAGGTCCTGCATTTACAACTGCATCTTCAATACCAGCAGCTTCAATGGCTGCCACTAAGGTTTTAAAATCGTCCAATGATTTAGCGACTTGCAACGCATTTGCCGCCGAAACGGTGTCAACAACTGCAGCTTGTCCTTGTTTTGCAGGCGCAGTTTCTGTTTGTGTTTCTGTTTCAGTAGCCGACGGTTTTTTTTCTCCGCCGTTGCATGAGACCATGAAAAGCGCCAATACTGCTAAAAGTGAGATGGTTAAATTGATTTTTTTCATAATTTTATGGTTAATGTTAATAAATACAGAACAAATGTAGTCTGCAAAAATAAGCTAAAATATGACTTATATCATCTTTTAACGAATAAAAGATATTTTTATCTTTATTTATTGTAATCAATGTAACATTGAGTATTCAAAATCTATTTATAAATTTGCATTGGAGATTTAAAAAAGCTTAAATGATGTAAGGTAATAATCTCAAATGCGTCAAAACGGACATAAATTTAATAAAAAAATGAACAACTCCCTCATAAAAAATAGTTTAAATAATACAATTTCTTATGTTGCGTATAGAAATTTAATAAAAAATTTACTTGCGGAAGGAAAATCTACCGGAATAGAACAGTCTGAAGATCGCTTGACTTTCAGTATTTTAAATGATAAAAGAATGGACCGGTTGGATAAAACCTTAGACATCAATACGTCAACACAAAATTCTCTGAATAATTTAAACAAAGGTTTTACCTTTTTGGTGATTGCCGAAGGCTGGTGCGGCGATGCTGCCCAAATATTGCCTATTATCAACAAAGTTGCAGAAGCATCAGACAAAATAGATTTTAAAATTGTGTTGCGCGATGAAAATGAGGATTTGATGAACCAATATTTAACCAACGGAAGCAAATCTATTCCTAAAGTCCTTATTTTGGATCAGGAAAATAACGTATTGGTTTCCTGGGGGCCGAGACCTGCCGTAGCTTCAAAAATGGTGGTGGACTATAAAGCCCAAAACGGAAGTTTGGACGAGGAATTTAAAAAGAACCTGCAAATTTGGTACAATAAAGACAAGGGTCACAATACGAAAAATGAACTGATTGGTTTGCTGCACGCCAATTAGAAGGTTGAATTGAAAATTCTTGCGCTAGCGCGAGCGTCCCGCTCGTGACTGTGCAAATTAAGTGTTTACAAAAAGCATTTGCGTGACGCGACGCACAGCCACAGCCACAGCCTAACAGAGGCACGAGCGGGACGCTCGCGCTAGCAGAAGCAGAGGCACGAGCGTGACGCTTGCGCCAGCAGAATACGGTAAGCTCAAGCAAGCAGAAACGTTTGTTGATCGCTTCCTTACAGTTTTCGATTTATTTTGAATACCTTTGCGGCCTAAACACGACCCATGATTACAGATTTTAACAGCATTCCCGAAACCGCAAAAATTTGGGTATTTCCGGCAAGCAGAAAATTTTACGCACAGGAACTTCCAGAAATAACAGCCAAGATTGACCAATTTTTAACGGAATGGGAAAATGAAAATCTGCCAATTTCAGCGGCGTATGTGATCAAATACGACCGTTTTATTATAATTACCGCAAACGATACCGAACAAAACTTGAGTTTGGAAGCCCAAGATCAATTGGCAGGTTTTATACAATCGCTTGAAAGCAGCTACGAGCTAATTTTAATGGACCGGATTAATGTGTGTTACAAACAAGGGGAATTTGTGCAGTACAAAACACTTCCTGAGTTTAAAAAAATGATAAAAGACAAAGGTGTTTCCCAAAATACCATGGTGTTTAATTCCATGATAAACCTAAAAGAAGAATTGGAATTTGGTTGGGAAATCAATATTATGGACAGCTGGCTGGGACGATTTATAAAAACAGGGAATTAAATAAATCTCCTAGTTGTTTTTTAACCGCAAGGGTCGCAAAGTTTTACGCAAAGTTCGCCAGGATTAATTAAGCATCATTTTAAAAGATGACTTTTAAATAAGAGGAAAGCTTATAAATTGGCGATAAAATCTTCAATTTCATAGGCATCATTCACGTTAAAATTTCCTATTTTAGTGCGACGTAGGGCCGATAAATATCCGCCAGAATTAAGCGCTTTGCCAAAATCGTAAGCCAGAGAACGGATGTAAGTTCCTTTGCTGCACACGATTCTGAATTGAACTTTAGGCATGGTGATGTTGGTAATTTCAAAGGTTTCAATGGTTATTTTCCGCGATTGAATTTCGCGCGTTTTTCCTTGGCGCGCCAAATCGTATAAACGTACTCCCGCCATTTTTATGGCAGAAAACATAGGCGGAACCTGCTCAATTTCACCCACAAATTGCTGTACCGTTTTATGGATCAAGTCTGAAGTAATGTGATCAATAGGGAAAGTTTCGTCGACTTCGGTTTCCAAATCGTAGCTTGGCGTGGTTGCGCCCAGAGTAATTTCACCGGTATATTCTTTGATTTGTCCTTGATATTCGTCTATTTTTTTGGTAAAATTTCCTGTACAAATAATTAACAATCCGGTCGCCAAGGGATCTAACGTGCCGGCGTGGCCCACTTTTATTTTACCCAGACCGAATTTTTGACGGATGTTCCAACGCAATTTATTGACCACCTGAAAAGATGTCCAGGTTAAAGGTTTGTTGATTAACAACACCTGTCCGTTTTTAAAATCTTCCCCTGTGCGCATTATACAACGGTTAAAGGCATGATAAAATAATGGATCAGCAATAAAGCGACACCCAACACAATTCGGTAATAACCGAACAATTTGAATCCGTTTTTGCTTAAATAATCGATAAAAAATTTGATGGCAAGCAAGGCCACGATAAAAGAAATTACGTTGCCCAGCAGCAAATAATTGATTTGGTCATTGCTTAAAGTAAAACCTGCTTGGTAATAATCGTACAATTTTTTTGAAGTTGCGCCAAACATGGTTGGCACGGCCAAGAAAAAAGAGAATTCGGCGGCAGTTCTTCTGTTTAATTTTTGAGTCATCCCTCCTATTATTGACACACCGCTTCTGGAAGTTCCGGGAATCATGGCCAGGCATTGGAAGAATCCGATTTTTAGCGCGGTAGCGTAACCAATTTCGGTATGCTGGTAAGGTTGGTTGGGATCAACAATTTCATTCGATTTAAACCAGTCGTCGACTTTCAGCAGAATAAATCCACCCAAAATTAAAGTAATGGCAACAATGATGGGACTTTCCAGCCAACCATCAATATAATTGTTAAAAGCCAAGCCGAAAAACACCGCGGGCAAAAAAGCCACGAAGAGTTTTAAATAAAAATCGACACTCTGAAAAAAACGTTTCCAATACAGCGCCAACACGGCCAAAATGCCGCCTAGTTGAATTACGATGGTAAATAATTTGGTAAAATCGTCGCCGGCAATGCCAAAAAAGGAGGAGGCGATAATTAAATGTCCGGTTGATGAAACCGGCAAATATTCGGTAATGCCTTCAATAATGGCTAAAATAATTACTTCAAAATAATTCATCCTTATTTTTTAGGCTTGGCCATAATGGCATAAATTTCAATGCCCAAACCAATAATTACCAAAGTTGGCGCCAAACGAATTCTTCTGAAATTATACATTTCTGCGTTAAAAATTTCGGGATTGTCGCTTCCGCCGCCCGCCATTAAAATAAATCCGAGCCCAATAAAAACAAGACCGATTAACATCACCACATAATTCTTTTTTCCGAAAAGGAATTCGCTTTTTATTTGTTCATTATTTTTTTTCATCATGGAAGTTTTTTAATCGTTCGGTAAGCTCACTATAAATTTTACAGAATAACAGGACTTATATTTTCATCAATAATAAAGTTCGTCGCTTCTTAGGTTTAAAAATCGTTGGGTCGCAAAAAATGTGCTTAACCAGGTAATGAAGATTCCCAAACCGATAATGCCAATAAACACGATGGCCAATATATTCACATCGGAAAACAGTTCCAATTCAGGGATATTTTTGTTTAAATAGGATATAAACGCCACCAATCCGGCTATAGAAACCAATGCCCCGGAGATGCCCAATTTTACGCTTTGCCAAATAAACGGACCGCGAATAAAGCTTTTAGTGGCACCCACCATTTGCATTGTTTTTATGGTAAATCGTTTTGAATACACCGAAAGTCGGATAGAACCGTTGATTAATACAACTGCAATTAAGGTAAACAATGCGCTAAAAATAAGCATCCAAAAACTTAAACGGTTGATGTTTTTAGACAGCAATTCAATCAGCGGCTTGTCGTACGTAACTTCCGAAACAATATTTCTAAGGACCAATTCTTTTTCGATGTCCGCCATAATTTCAGGCGTCACAAATTCCGATTTCAACGAAATATCAATGGCGTTTTTCAGCGGATTTTCGCCTAAAAACTCCAAAAAGTTCTCGCCAATGTCTTCACTGTATATTTTTGCGGCTTCATCTTTTGAAATATAAGTGACCGTTTTTGCGTATGCTTCCTTTCTTAATTCGGCCTGCAAGGTTTCCACGTCGCTGTCTTTGGCATTGTCATTTAAAAATACGGTAATGGCCACTTTTTCTTTAAAGTGTTTTGTTATGCTGTTGGTTTTTAACACAATAAGGCCTAAAAGCCCCACTAAAAATAACACCAAAGCAATGCTTACGATGACGGAAAGGTAAGAAGAACGCAATCTTCTTTTTTGATATTTATCGAACGAATTATTCAAAAGAAACTGTTTTTAAAGCGGTTGCAATATACAAATTTGTTGTTAGTTGTTGGTTGTTGGTTGTTGGTTTTTTTGTTGTCAAATTAAGAAGCTGGAATTAGTCATACTGTCGTGCGATTGTGCTGAATTCGTATATTAGACTGTTGGTATATTGGTATTTTAGAATGGCGTTTTTTAGTAATCATTTTTAATTTTTACTTAAACATCATGTTTGGAATTCCATCCATTTTGTTTTGTTCTTTTTTTCATATGTGTTTTATTTTAATTTCTTTTGAATTGAGTCAAAAATATCTCGCTAAAACCTTGATTTTAGTTTGTTTTTATCGATAATTTCTTTTTTCTCAACAGGTTAATTTGCGTTTTAAATTTCAATTAATGTTCAAAATTTTGTTTACCATCCGCAGCAAGATCATTACATCTGCCCTGAGGATCATTTTCTGAAAACCAATGGGAATTTTTACACCGTCCACCGCGGAAAATCCAACCAAACCAAGTTCAAACAATATAAGACCAAAGCCTGTAAAGGCTGCCCGGCGAGACAATTATGCACAACGGCAAAAAACGGGAGACTTCTGGCAAGGAACATTTACACTCCGGTTTATGAGCAAAACCAAAAAAATATGGAACAAGATCCTGAACTTTATCGTCGAAGGCAGGCTATTGTCGAGCATCCCTTTGGAACCATAAAGCGGCAATGGGGTTTTGACCACATCCTTTCCAAAAAAGGCAAGAAGCGTGCCTCTGCAGATGTCGGATTTATCTTCATTGCCTACAATCTCAAACGAATATTAAATTTGATGGGTAAAAAAAGGGTTAGGGAATTCCATAACCTTTTCCTTCTTTGTTTAAAGGCCTTAATTCAGCCCTGCAAATACATTTTAAAGCCCTTTTACCCGAATAATGCCGGGAACAACATTTCTGCAACAATCTTAAACTTCTCGTAAAAAAGCTTATTTTAGTCCAAAATTGGCAGATGAACTTAGGTTCTTAGACAGACTGCCGTTGGCGGTAATTTTGCCGCAGAAGACAAATTAATAATTTTATAATTCACAATGAATAACATTGAAGTAAATTTTGGGGAATATCTTATTACAACAGACAAAAGTAAAATGGACATTGTCGCAATTCATGACTTTTTATCTAAACACTCAGGCTGGAGTGACAATATTCCTTTTGACAGGGTAAAAACTTCGATAGATAATTCTTTAAACTTTGGACTTTTTCACTTCGACAAACAAATTGGGTTTGCAAGAGTAATAACTGACTTTTCAACAATTGCTTATTTAGGCGATATTTACATACTGGACAATTATCGAGGGCAAGGACTTTCTAAAAAATTAATGGATCTTGTGATGAATCATCCAACGTTACAAGGTTTAAGACGGTGGATATTATTAACCTCAACCGCAGATTGGCTGTATGAAAAATATGAATTTGTGAAAGTCCCAAAACCAGAGATTTATATGGAGCTTTTTAATGCAAATGTATATAAAAATTAAAACTAAGAAAATTTTAAAGAACAGGTATATTTATGAAAAAATCTATTATTCTATGTTTATATTTTGTATTAATAATGCTCGGATCCAACAACTCTTTCGCCTGTGTTCAATCTGATTCATTAAAATCAAATTTAATTTTTACGGATACGATTATTAAAATTGAAGCAAATCCCAAACAAGGATTTAATTATCCTTATTACTTGCGAATTCCTAAAGGTTTAAACAAGGACAAAACACAATATCTCTTAGTTGAAACAAACAATACCGGTGTTAATGACACCCTACTGTTTCACGAAAAAGAAACATATTCACAAATACTTCATAATTCTTTGGGAAGCAGCCTTTGCAAAAATCTTAATATCCCATTTTTAATGCCAATTTTTCCAAGACCCTTAAAGGAGTGGGAAATTTATACCCATGCTTTAGACAAAGATGCCGCTAGCATTAAAGATGGCGAAATGAAGAGATTAGACCTGCAACTTATAGCAATGATTGAAAGTGCAAGAGAGATTTTAAACAAATACGAAATAACAGTTAAAGAAAAAATTTTAATGAATGGCTTTTCTGCATCTGGGACTTTTGCAAATAGATTTACACTAATTCATCCAGAACTTATTGCTGGAGTTGCTTGTGGAGGAATTAATGCAATTACTATTTTGCCAATATCGAAATTAGATGGAAAAAAATTAAAATATCCTTTAGGCATTTATGATTTTGAAACACTTTTTGCCTCAAAATTTAATATAACAGAATATCAAAAAGTTCCACAATTCATCTATATGGGTGAAAATGATAACAATGATGCTGTGTTATTTGATGATGCTTACAGCAATTCGGAAAGAAAAATAATATTTAAGTTATTAGGAAAAATAATGATTCCCGATAGATTTTTAAATTGTGAAAAAATATACACTAAAAATAAAGTGAACAGTACTTTTAAGATATATCCAAATATTGGACACGAAACGGAGCAGACAGTATTTTTAGATGTTTATACTTTTTTTAAAAATATTATATCACAATAATGGAACCTGCCATTAACATAGGTTTGGCAATATGTTGGCTAACGTTCTTTGTAGAAACATTTGTGCTTCGTATGAAATTTAGTGCTAAAAATCCGCCACATCGCCACGTTCCAAAACGTTAGCGCCAATTTTTTACCAACATAAATCTTTAGAATTATAGGTACTTTGGACAAATTGAAGCCAATCTTTTAATGATTAGATTACAATAATAAAAAAACGAATTATACAAAAGGCCATACAATTACATATTTAGAAAATGATAAAATATCAAATTGAAAATAATATTTCACCATCTGAGTTTAAAGAATTGTTAATAAAATCAACGCTTGGAGAAAGAAGACCCATAGATGATTTTGACAGAATTAAAGCAATGGTTGAAAATGCCAATTTAATTATTACTGCAAGAGACCAAAATAAATTAGTTGGTGTGGCAAGATCTGTTACTGATTTTGTTTACTGCACTTACCTATCTGATTTGGCTGTAGATACTGATTTCCAAAATACAGGAATCGGTAAAGAATTAATCAGATTAACAAAAAAAGAAACACCAAATGCCACGCTAATACTTTTGGCTGCACCAAAGGCTGTTGACTATTATCCGCGCATAGGCATGACGAAACATCATGCTTGTTTTTTGTTGAATGATGAAAAAAAATTGAAATAACGGCGTTTAAATTTAACCTAATTTAGAGTTGGTTAATTGCAAATTTAAGTCTTAAATTTATAGACTAAATTTATTCGTTCAAAATGAAAAACCTCTTCACAAGTGCGCTTTTGTTAATCTCATTTTTTTCCTTTTCCCAAAATCAAAGCAAAGAAACAGGGGAAACATTTATAAAATTATTGCTTCAGGAAAATAATTACGAAAAAGCCTATGCATTTTTTGATGAAACCGTTAAAAACAAAATTTCTGAAGAATTATTAAAAACTACCGAACAACAGTTAGAAGGTCAATTAGGAAAATTCAATAATATCATTGAAATCAATAACGATAACGCCACCTATTTTTATTATGCTGATTTTGAAAAAATGAAATTAGACATAAAAATTACCCTTAATGAAACCAATAAAATACTGGGTTTTTTCTTTGCGCCGCATAGAGAATTCAAAAAAGAAAACGCCCTGGTAAACGACCTTAACATAAAAAGCGGCAACATCGATTTAAAAGGAACCATCCTCCTGCCCGAAAAAAATAATCTAAAAAAATTGGTGATTTTTGTTCACGGTTCCGGACCGCAAGACAGAGACGAAACCATTTATGAAAACAAGCCTTTTAAAGACATTGCTGAAAGTTTATGGCTAAAAGGGATTGCATCTTACCGGTTCGACAAAAGAACGCTCACAAATCCCGAAAGTTTTAACGACCAAAGCACCATTGATGATGAAGTAACCAACGACATCATCAATATTATTAACTATTTTAAGGAAAACGAACAATTTGCAGCCTATGAAATTATAGTTTTGGGGCACAGTTTAGGCGCTAATTTAATGCCCAGAGTCGCCAATAAATCTAACCAAATTTCTAAACTCATTCTTTTGGCGGGAAATGCAAGACCTTTGGAAAAACTCATTGCAGAACAATATGATTATCTATATAAACTTGATCCATCGCCAGAATTACAGGAAGCAATAGAGAAAATGAAAGAACAAATTGCCTTGCTGACTTCAAAGGCCTTTAGCGTAAATACGCCTAAAGAAAAACTTCCATTTAATCTGTCGGGATATTACTGGAAATCCGTTTTGGATTATGATCCTTTAAAAGAGGTTAAAAACGTCAAAATCCCTATGTTAATTCTTCAGGGTGAAAGGGATTATCAAGTAACCATGGAAGATTTTGAATTGTGGAAAAGCACCTTAAAAAACAATAAAAAAGCCAGTTTTATAAGTTATCCTAAACTTAACCATTTATTTATGGGTGGAGAAAACAAATCGGAACCAAAAGAATACCTCATAAAAGGGAAGGTTGATGAAATGGTTGTCAATGACATTTATAATTTTATTGAAAAAAATTAAAAAGCGGCATAAATGCTAAAAGACCTGCAAGAACTTGTAAAAGCTGACGTTATTTCACAAAATACGGCCGACAAAATAAGCGATTTCTATCAAAAAAAGGGAGAAGATGCAACCAATCGGCTTTTTATTGTTTTTGGAATCTTAGGCGCCATATTGGTTGGACTTGGGATTGTTATGATTATAGCTCATAACTGGGACGAACTTACCAAAATAACAAAAACAATCTTTGCTTTTTTGCCGCTTTTGGTTGGGCAACTCCTTTGCTTATTTGCCTTAATCAAAAAACAGGAAAGTATTGCCTGGCGGGAAAGCAGCACGGCTTTCTTATTTTTTTCCGTTGGCGCAAGCATCTCGCTTGTGAGTCAAATTTACAACATCCTGGGGAATCTTGGCGACTTCTTGCTTACTTGGATGCTTCTTTGCCTGCCACTGATTTATGTGATGAATTCTTCTATTGTTTCCTTGCTTTATATCGTTGGCATCACCTTTTACGCAGGCGAAACCAGTTATTGGTCGCAGCCGCAATCCGTAGCCTATTTTTACTGGTTGCTGCTATTGGCCGCGTTGCCCCATTATTATATGTTGTTCAAGAAAAAACCAGAAAGCAATTTTATGATTTTTCATTACTGGATTTTACCGCTTTCTGTTGTCATTAGCCTGGGAACCGTGGCTGACAAAACTGGTTCACTGATGTATATTGCATATTTCAGCCTATTTGGATTGTTTTATTTGGTTGGAAATTTAGAATTTTTTACGCTTCAAAAATCAAGAAACAATGGCTATAAAATATTGGGAACGCTTGGCACCATTATTTTGCTTCTGACACTCAGTTTTGACCGGTTTTGGAAAGAATTGAGCGTCCGTGAATTTCAGTTTAATGAAGTCATTACAAGCCCAGAGTTTTTTGCTGCTGTAATCTTGTCTCTTTTGGCTGCCGGACTACTTTTCTTCCAACTAAAAAACAAGTCGATAAAAGAAATAAAACCCTTCGAACTAATTTTTATTTTGTTCATATTAACCTTCATTCTTGGACTTTATTCAACAATTGCGGTAGTTCTTATAAACTTTTTTGTGTTTGCAATTGGCATTCTCACCATTAAAGACGGTGCCAAACAAGACCATTTGGGAATCTTAAATTTCGGATTGCTCATCATCACCACATTGGTCATTTGCCGATTTTTTGACGTCAACCTAAGTTTTGTGTTTAAAGGGATTTTGTTTGTTTCTGTTGGGGTTGGATTCTTTACCGCAAATTCCTGGATGCTTAAAAAAAGAAAAACAAATGATTAGCAAGAAAATAATATTGCCTATATTTATACTTGTTGCCTTGGCACAACTGTATGTTCCTTCCAAAATGATTTTTGACAGAGAAGAGATTCTGGAATCAGGAACCGACTATAAATTCAGCACCGCGCCTATAGATCCAAGCGACCTGTTTAGAGGAAAATACATCATCTTAAGTTATAAAGACAATGTTGTTGCCGTTAAAAACGAAAAGAGTTGGATTGCAGGTGAAACTGTTTATGTTTCTTTGGTAAAAGACAAAGCCGGATTTGCAAAAATTGCATCGGTTTCAAAAGAAAAACCAACGAAAAACCAAAACTTTGTTAAGGCAGAAGTGAGTGCTGTTTCTTCCAACGGAACCAACAAACTGACCATTTATTATCCATTTGACCGCTATTATATGGAAGAATCAAAAGCGTATGATGCGGAACTAATTTATGCAGAATCGGCACAAGACAGCACTCAAATAGCTTATGCTTTGGTTAGCGTAAAAAATGGTGATTCAGTCTTGAAGGATGTGTTGATAGATGGAGTTTCAATAAGAGAAATTGTGAAAGAAAAACAACAAAACAATAAATAAAAACAACAAGATGAAAAACAAATTCCCTTTACTATTAGTGCTTGTAACAATCATCAGCGCTTGTAACTCCAATCCAAAACCAGTTCAAAACTTAGAGACAAAACCAGACAACAGCCAAACTTCTTTAGACTGGCCAGGCATTTACCGCGGTATTTTGCCTTGTGCAGATTGCGAAGGCATTGAAACTGAAATTACTTTAAATGCTGATTTAACCTATGTGATTTCTTCAATATATTTAGGAAAAAACAACGAAGCCATTAAAGAAAACGGCAATTTTAAATGGGATGAAGCCGGTGCCAAAATAACGTTGGAAAATGCAACTTCAAAAGCGACCAATCAATATTTGGTCGGCGAAAACATGCTTTTTAAATTAGATGCCAACGGGAACAGGATTGAAGGTGATTTAAAAGAAAAATACCAATTAAAAAAAGTGCAATTAGACAACGAAATTGCCGAAAAATACTGGAAACTCATTGAGTTAAACGGGAAGAAAATAGTTTTAGGCAAAAACCAAGATATCGCGCCACACTTAACGCTAAAAAATGAAAATAGCCGCGTTTTTGGAAATGGCGGCTGCAATGCATTCCAAGGAACTTACGAACTTTCTGATGGAAATAAAATAAAATTTTCTAAAATGGCTTCAACCAAAATGTTTTGTGACTACATGGAAATGGAAACAGCGATGCTCAACGCTTTAGAAATGGCGGATAACTATTCCGCAAAAAAAGACACGGTAAGCCTAAACAATGCAACCATGGTTTCTTTAGCCAAGTTTCAGCTGATTTACGGCGAATAAAAAAGCATAAAATACTATTTTTTTAAAAACTTTTTCTAAAAAATGGCTCAATTAACAAACTCAATTGCAAATGGACAATATTGGAATTAGAAAAGCGAATCAATCTGATATAGAACTCCTTCAAAATATTGGCAGACAAACCTTTTTTGAAAAATTTACCGAAAACAATTCCGAAGAAAATATGCTTCAATATGCTTCGGAAGCCTACACTTTTGAAAAAATAGCAAGCGAAGTAAACAACCCAAACTCCCAATTTTATTTGGCAAATTTAAACAACCAGGCCGTCGGCTATCTCAAAATCAATTTTGGGGATGCCCAAACGGAGTTACAGGACCCGCAAGCGCTCGAATTAGAAAGAATTTATGTAGTAAAGGAGTTTCAGGGCAGAAAAATTGGACAGTTTCTTTTTGAAAAAACACTTGAAATAGCGCGGCAGGCAAAATGTAACTTTGTTTGGTTGGGCGTATGGGAAGAAAATACAGGCGCCATTAAATTTTATCTAAAAAATGGATTGAAAGCCTTCAGCAAACATATTTTTATGCTGAGCGACGACCCACAAACTGATATTATGATGAAAATTGAACTCAACAACCCTAAAACAAACTAAAAAATATTGGGGCATTCTTAAAAAGGCATTTATATGTAAGTTAAATCCTTTATATTTACTGCGAATTATGACCAAATGGCGTCAACCACAAGATTAGCAGATGACAGATTTTTTTAAACATTTAATGCATGAATTTCAATTGCCGCTGGGAAATCCGGTGTTGATATTTTCATTAATTCTGCTTATTATTCTGCTCTCGCCTATTCTTCTCAGAAGATTAAATATACCCGGCATTATCGGTTTAATTATTTCCGGTGTAATTATTGGTCCGCATGGGTTGAATATTTTGGAAAAAAATTCTGCGGTCGATCTCTTTTCAACCATTGGATTGTTGTATATCATGTTCATTGCCGGACTTGAATTAGACATGAACCAGTTTAAGGCAAACAGAAACAAAAGTGTTTTATTTGGATTTTTCACCTTCATTTTTCCATTGACTATTGGCTTCCCGGTTTGTTATTATTTTCTTGATTACAGCTTAAATGCCAGCTTGTTAACTGCCAGTATGTTCGCAACCCATACACTTGTTGCTTATCCTATTGTGAGTAAATTGGGGATTTCCAAAAATCAGGCGGTAGCCATCACGGTTGGCGGAACAATCCTAACTGATACTGCGGTTCTTATCATATTGGCCATAATAATGGGCAACAATGAGGGAAATTTAAACCAGGAATTTTGGATTAAATTGGGTATTTCGTTGGTGATTTTTTCAGCCATTATGTTTTATCTGATTCCTAAAATAGCGAAATGGTTTTTCAGCAAACTGGAAAGCGAAAAACATTCCCATTATATTTTTGTGCTGGCTGTTGTTTTCTTCGCCGCATTTTTAGCGGAAGTGGCGGGTCTTGAACCAATTATCGGCGCATTTGTTGCCGGATTGGCCCTCAACAAACTGATTCCGCATTCTTCGGCATTGATGAACAGGATAGAATTTATAGGAAATTCACTTTTTATCCCGTTTTTCCTGATATCGGTTGGTATGATTGTGAACGTAAGTGTCATTACAAAGGGACCGGAAGCCTTGATTGTTGCAGGAACACTCACCGTTGTCGCTTTGTTCGGAAAATGGTTTGCCGCCTTGTTTACGCAACTTGTTTTTAAATATTCAGCGGCACAACGGCAACTTATTTTTGGTCTTAGCAGTTCTCATGCCGCCGCAACGCTTGCCGTGATATTGGTAGGTTACAAAGCGGGCATTTTAGATGAAAATATCCTGAACGGAACCATCATTTTAATCTTGGTTACCTGTATTGTGGCTTCTTTTGCAACGGAAAAAGCGGCTAAAAAAATTGTTCTTGAAATGGAAGACGACCATTCAGACTTGAAAAAATCAATCGAATTCACCAATGAACACATTCTTATTCCGATTGCCAATTTAGAGCGCATTTCAAAACTGCTCGAATTTTCAATTTTCATCAAGGATAAAAAATCGGCCAATCCGGTTTCCATACTTTCCGTAGTTTCCAACAATGACGAAGCGGAAATAAACATTCTGAAAACAAGAAGCAAGCTCGAAGAGTTTGTGAAACAAGCTTCGGCCTCAGAAACTAAAGTAAATATTATAACCACCATAGACCATAACCGGGCAAGCGGCATCGCCCGTATTTCAAGGGAAATTATGGCCGATATCATTATTTTGGGATGGCCGCACCGTTCGGGATTGATGGACAAACTAATCGGCGAAAAAGTTGACAATATTTTAAACAATACCGATAAAACCACTTTTATATGCCATTTTGAAAAACCTTTGGTGTTGCATAAAAGACTTGCCATTGTGATTCCGCCTTTGGGAGAACATGAAAACGGGTTTGAACAGTGGTATACAAAAATGTCGAAATTGGCGCAAGAGCTAAGCATTCCAATTTTGTTGTGCTGCAATGAAACAACTCGAAATTCCGTTAACAAACTCATGAAAAAAGCGCGGTTAACCGCCTCAATTGTGCCCTATTTATTTGAAGATTGGGACGACTTTTTTGTGTTGTCCAAAGTCATCAATGTAGATGATTTAATCGTGCTGGTTTGCGCACGCAAGGGAGCCGCTTCCCATATGAACGTGCTCGAAAATTTGCCATCCAAACTCGAAAAACATTTTGAAAAGAACAGCCGAATCGTTATTTACCCGCTGCAATTTAACCAACGCATTGGCACGGAACGATATGATGACATTACGCCCGAGCCGTTGCGCAAAGGAATTGAAACCGTACAAAAAATTGGCCGTGGCATTGGAAACATCTTTAAAAAAGAGGATCTTGATGAAACTATCTAAACCTAAGGCTGTAAAATAGTAAACAAAACAATGAAATGAAATTAAAAGAAATATCCCCGTTAAAAAAGCAACTGGTTAAATTCACGCTCATCGGTCTTTTGGCCGTATCGGTTGATTTATTGTGTTATTTCATCCTGTTAAATATTTTGCCCGAAAAACTATTCCAAACCGTGGGCAATGAAGCGGTATCCAAAAGCATCTCATTTATGTGTGGGATGACCGTGACTTATTTTTTTAATAAATTTTGGACTTGGAAAAAAAAGGATCGCTCCCAAAAAAGGCTTGTTAAATTTGGACTTTTATACGGTATCGCATTGCTTATAAATGTGGGCACCAACTCTGGATTGTTGTATATTTTGCACCAATACAGAAATCTGGTCGATTTGCCTTTCAAATACCTCATCGCTTTCGTTGGCGCTTCTGGCCTCAGTGCTTCCGTAAGTTTTATGGGACAAAAATTTTGGGTTTTTAAAACTTCCGAAAGACCAATAGTGAATTAACCTATTTTGGGCGTTCCCCTGCGGGTCGCGCTTTCCGTTGTATCTTTTTCCGCGTTTCTCGCAAAAAAAGTATGCCACTTCAATCGCTAACGCAACTTGAATTACGATTTAAGATTTTTGATTTACGAATTATTTTACAGTTTTTTTGTGAGCCAATTTCAATTATCTTCAAATTCCCCAAAACAAAAAAACCGGGCAAATTGCCCGGTTTTCTCAAGATGATTCAAAATCAATTGAAAAGATGCTGAAACAAGTTCAGCATGAAGTTGTAATGTTAGCTCAACGCTTTTTTAATTCTTTTAATCGCTTCACGCAATTGCGCTTCCGATGCGGCGTAGGAAATTCTGATGCAAGTTGGCGCGCCAAAGGCTTCACCGGTTACCGTAGCAACAGTTGCTTCCTCCAACAAAAACATAGAAAAATCTGCAGCATTGGCTATTTTATGCCCTTTAATTTCTTTTCCGAAGAAAGCGGAAACATCAGGGAAAACATAAAATGCGCCTCCGGGTACATTTAATTTAAATCCGTCAATTTCTCTTAGCAAATCAACAACAATATCTCTGCGGTTGTGAAATTCATCAACCATATATTTAATTTTAGAAACCGGTGCCTGCAATGCCGCAATGGTTGCACGCTGTGCAATGCTGTTTGCGCCCGAAGTAATTTGTCCTTGCATTTTTGTGCAAGCTTTCGCAATCCATTCCGGTGCGCCAATGTAACCAATTCTCCAGCCGGTCATCGCAAATGCTTTTGCAACGCCATTAACGGTGATAGTTCTGTCGTACATACTTGGAATTGACGCAAAACTAAAATTAGGTTCCCCATAATTGATGTGTTCATAAATTTCATCAGAAATAACATAAATATTTGGATGTTTTTCCAACACTTTTGCAAAAGCCCTATATTCTGCTTCACTATAAATGGTGCCGCTCGGGTTATTTGGCGAATTGAAAAATACCAATTTTGTTTTTGGCGTAATGGCAGCTTCCAACTGTGCCGGCGTAATTTTAAAATCCGTTTCAACAGTGGATGGAATTTCAACATACGTGGCTTCCGCCAAAATGGCAATGGCCGAATAACTTACCCAATATGGCGCAGGCAACAATACCTCATCACCCGGATTTAACAAAACCATGGCCACATTGGCAATGGATTGTTTTGCCCCAGTTGAAACCACAATTTGGTTGGGCAGATACGTTAAATGATTGTCTCGTTTAAATTTTTCGCAAATTGCCTTTTTTAAATCCACATAACCATCAACAGGACTGTAAGAGCTGTAATTGTCGTGAATGGCCTGAATAGCGGCTTCCTTAATAAAATCGGGTGTATTAAAGTCCGGTTCCCCTAAACTTAAACTGATAATGTCTTTTCCTTGTTCTTTAAGCTCTCTGGCTTTTGCGGCCATTGCTAAAGTTTCTGAAACAGGTAAATTGTTAATTCTGTCTGAAAGTTGGTTGGTCATATTGAAAAATTTATGCGTACGCAGGCCTTATGCCAAGCGCTTTTAATTGGTTAAAATGTTCAACTATTGCTTTTTGAAAAGTTTTATATTCGTTATACGGCAAATCGTATTCCAATGCCGTTTCTTTCACGATTTTTGCTATTTTTCCATAATGAATATGCGAAATATGCGGAAATATATGATGTTCAACCTGATGGTTCAAGCCACCGGTGTACCAAGAAACAAATTTATTTGTAGGTGCAAAGTTTGATGTTGTGTACAATTGATGCACCGCCCATGTGTGTTCCAAATTGCCTTCTTTATCAGGCAAAGGCATTTCCGTGTTTGGCACTACGTGCGCCAATTGGAAAACAACGCTTAAAATCATTCCTGCGGTATAATGCATCACAAAAAATCCGATCAACACTTTCCACCAGGCAATGTCCAAAACCAAAAGCGGCAAAACAATCCACATAAAATAATAAACCAATTTGGTCACAATTAATGTGGTCCATTCCGTTGCCGGATTTGGAAATTTACCATAAGAAAGTTTGCGTTTCAAATACTTGCGCATTTGTCTAAAATCGGTGGTAATTGCCCAGTTAATGGTTAACAATCCGTATAAAAAAATGGAATAATATTTTTGAAATTGGTGTATTTTTAGCCATTTGGCATTTTTGGTGAAACGAATAATTCTTCCGGCATCAATATCCTCGTCGTGTCCCTGTATATTGGTGAACGTATGGTGTAAAACATTGTGTTGCACTTTCCAGTTGTAAACGTTCCCGGCCAAAATGTAAATGCTGCTTCCCATTACTTTATTTACCCACTTTTTGCTTGAAAAAGATTCGTGATTGCTGTCGTGCATGACGTTCATTCCAACGCCTGCCATCCCAACTCCTATAACAACGGTTAATAAAAGCAATGCCCATTGTGACATGGAAACCGTTAATATAATAATTAAGGGAACTAAAAAAATACCAAACATGATGATGGCTTTGGTATATAATTTCCAATTGCCGGTGCGCTTTAGCTCATTTTCCTTAAAATAAGCATTAACCCTCTTGTTTAGTGTTCTGAAAAAATTCGCTTTGTCTGTTCTAGAAAAGCTGATTGTGTTGTTTGTCATACTTGTATTAATCTGTCAATAGATGTATTACGGGCTAAAATTACGCCATTAATGTGTCGCTAAATAAATTTTGTGAAAAATATAACATTTTTTCAAAAGATGTTAATTTAATTTAGGAAACCGTAATTTTGCGCTCACAATACCACAAATATATGGACATCATTTTAAAATATTTCCCCGATTTATCTGAAAATCAACGAGCCCAATTTTCAAAATTAGGGGAATTATATGCTTTCTGGAACGCCCAAATAAATGTAATCTCCAGAAAAGATATTGATGAATTGCCGGTTCGTCATATATTGCATTCTTTGGGAATTGCAAAAGTGCAGCCATTCAAGCCTGGCGCCCGAATACTGGATGTTGGAACAGGCGGCGGTTTTCCGGGAATTCCATTGGCCATATTGTTTCCTGAAACCCATTTTCATTTGGTGGATTCCATCGGAAAAAAAATTAAAGTGGTGAAGGAAGTTGCCGCAGCGCTCGATTTAAAAAATATAAAAGCCGAAGCCATAAGAGCCGAAGAAGTAAAAGGGGAATTCGATTTTATTGTGAGTCGCGCGGTTACCAATATGGATGAATTTGTAAAATGGACCAAAGCCAAGATCGCCAAAAAACAGCAACACGAATTGAAAAACGGAATTTTATATCTTAAAGGCGGCGATTTAACAGAAGAATTGCAGCATTTTCCCAATGCAAAACTATTTAATTTAACCGATTATTTTGATAACGAATTTTTTGAAACCAAGAAAGTGGTGCATATTCCCTTAAAAAAGAAATAAACTGAAGTTAATTAGGCATTTTATTAATTCAAAAAACTTCCATCTTCGAACTTCGGTCTTTTCAACTATCAAAAATAAAGATGACAAATGTTATCTTTTAGCCAAATAATAAAAGGTAAATTTGTCTGATATTAAATCGTAAAATTATGAGTCAAGATAAAGCATGTTTAGTGTGTAAAAAACCTTCTTCGGAAGTTCCTGTAACAAAATTTTATTACCAGGAAAGTGAGTTTTACATTTGTCCGCAACACCTCCCTATTTTAATACACCATCCCGAACAATTAAATGGTTTATTGGCTGGAGCCGACAAACTGACTGGAGGATAAATAAAAAATTATTGATTGATTTATTGCATAAAAAACGCGCCGATTGGCGCGTTTTTAGTTTATGGTGTTTTTATTGCTTTTTGAATTTATCTGATAAATCTTTACCAAATACTTTCAATTTTTCAATGGCTGTTTCCACTTCTTTTTCCACAGTTTCAATAGTGCTTTCTTTCAAAAAAGGATATCTGTAATCTGTTGGCGGCACAAAAGTTTCTTTAATGGTGCGGGTATTTACCCAACGCAATAAATTCCATACAGAACCTGCTTTGTCGTTTGTTCCCGATCCGCGTGCGCCTCCAAATGGCTGTTGCCCAACAACGGCTCCGGTTGGTTTGTCGTTGATATAAAAGTTACCGGCTGCATTTTCCAATTTGTTGGTCGCAATGTCAATCACATAACGGTCGCCGCTAAAAATGGCGCCTGTTAATGCATATTCACTGGTGCTGTCTACAATATCTAAAGTTTCTTCCCATTTCTCATCTTCATAAACATAAATGGTCATAATTGGTCCGAACAACTCATTTACCATGGTCGTGTATTTCGGGTTTGTGGTTAAAATTACTGTTGGTTCAATAAAATAACCAATTTCATCGCTGTAACTGCCACCAATAATAATTTCTGCATCGGCATCTAATTTGGCCTGATCAATACAACCCGATAATTTTTTGAACGCTCTGTTGTCAATCACCGCATTTATAAAGTTTGAAGTGTCTTCAGGAGATCCCATTTTAAACGATTTCAAATCTTTTTCAATAGAAGTTCTGATAGCTCCCCACAAACTTTTTGGTAAATATGCACGCGATGCCGCTGAACATTTTTGACCTTGGTATTCAAAAGCGCCTCTTGAAATTGCTGTGGCAACTTCTTGCGCATTTGCGGTAGGATGCGCCCAAATAAAATCTTTTCCGCCTGTTTCTCCAACAATGCGAGGATACGATTTGTAAAGACCCATATTTTTTCCAATGGTTTCCCAGAAACTTTTGAATACAGGTGTTGAACCTGTAAAGTGAACACCCGCAAAATCTCTGCTGTTCAATAAAACATCCGTAACCATCGCCGAATTACCAGTTACCATATTGATAACGCCATCAGGCAAACCTGCAGCTTTAAACAATTCCATAATTACTTGTGCAGAATACACTTGTGAACTTGCCGGTTTCCAAATAACCACATTACCCATTAAAGCTGGCGCTGCAGGTAAATTACCCGCAATTGATGTAAAGTTAAAAGGTGTTATTGCATACACAAAGCCTTCAAGTGCGCGATATTCCATGCGGTTCCAAATACCTGCGGAAGATTTTGGCTGATTGTTGTAAATCTCCGTCATAAATTCAACGTTAAAACGGAAAAAGTCGATCAACTCACAAGCGGCATCAATTTCAGCCTGAAATACGTTTTTGGATTGCGCAATCATGGTTGCGGCATTTATTTTGTTACGAAACGGGCCAGCCAATAAATCGGCGGCTTTTAAGAAAATGGCGGCTCTGTGTTCCCAGCTTGTTGCAGCCCATTTTACACGTGCTTCCGCAGCTTTTTTAACAGCCAGTTCAATATGTTCTTTATCGGCAGTGTGGTATTTTCCCACACAAATTTTGTGATCGTGAGGTGGATGAATGTCAATGGTGTTTCCTGTTCTGTATTCTTTTCCTCCAATATAAAAAGGAATGTCAACTTGTTCGTTGATCATTTTTTTATAGGTATCTAACAATGCTTTTCGTTCTAGAGTCCCTGGAGCGTATGAATTTATAGGCTCATTGAATGCTTTTGGTACGTTGTAAAATCCTGAAGCCATAGTGTATATTTTTAAGGTTTTTTAATTTAAATTTGTTTTGCAAAGTTACAAAATTGAATTTACTTTTTATCTTACGGCCTAATACTCAATAATCAAATTTTAATACAATGTGCACTGTTACTTTTTTGCCTTTATCCAACACCGATTTCATTCTGACTTCCAACCGAGATGAACAAAGGCTAAGAGAAACTTTACCGCCAAAAATATATGAAGAAGATGGCGTGGAAATGCTTTTTCCGAAGGACAAAGTTGCCGGCGGAACCTGGATTGGAGCGAGTTCAAAAAAAAGATTGGTTTGCGTATTGAATGGCGGTTTCCAAAAACACAAAAGGAAGGATAATTACACCAAAAGCCGTGGTTTAATTGCCAAAGAATTGTTGAAAGGAAACAGCCTGCAGCCTTATCTTGAAAACCTCAATTTGTTTGGCGTTGAACCTTTTACGATGATTATTGTAGACTGGAATAACCGTGAATTGAATTTGGTTGAAGTGGTTTGGGACGAACATGAAAAGCATATCACAAAACATAAAAACAAACCTAAAATCTGGTCTTCTTCTACCTTGTATACCGATGAAATTAAGGAATTGCGCAACAACTGGTTTCAACAATGGCTTACTGAAAATGAATTTACTTCCGAATCGATTTTACAATTTCACCATACTGAAACAGGCAATAAAGAACAAGCTATTTTAATGAAACGTTCTTACGTTGAAACCATTAGCATCACTTCCGTAAAAAAAATGGAAAATACCGTTGAAATGGTTTATGAAGATGTTGTGCATTCCACAAAAACTTCCGCTAATTTTACGCGCTTATAAAATAAATTATGGCTACAATAATTACACCCACCAAGCCCAAAAAAGTATAAAAACTGTTTAATAACATAAATTTTAAAGCTGTTCTAAAATGCCCTTGTCCGTAAAAATACCGCAATGCTTTGTATAAATAAATAAGGAATAAGAGCACAAATATCCAAGTTACATTTTCCATTTTAACAACGAGATTCAGCAAATAAAAAATGATAAACAACAGGAAGAAAACAGTTTGTGTATTAAAAACAAACACCAAATGTTCCATATAAGTGAATTTTTTTCTGAAGCACAGCCATTTTAAAAAGAGCGTGAAAATCGGCAAGAAAATAAACAGTGAAATGGAAATATAGGAGGTGAATTTATTGATTAAATTTTTAACGCCTTCATCCGTATCCAATTGTGCCATGTTGGCATCCACTTTTTTAACTTGTTGGTAATAAAAGGTGTTCCAAAATGTTTTTTGATAACCCAAACTGTCCAACGCCTGCTCATTGGTGTAAGCGGGAAATTTTCTGCGGAAATTCTTAAAGTCTGCTATTTTTTCAAAAAAACCAATGGATGCTTCCTGTTTTGTTTTAATGGCGTATCCAGAGTTTGTTTTTGTGGAATCCGAGTCTATTTCATACAGTTCAAATGCATTTTCCAACTCGGCAATTGCTTTGGCATTGGCAGAATCTTTTGGCATAGATTCCGCAGTTCTTCTTTTTATTTCTGTTTTTATGGAGTCGAGTTTTTGGGGATCTAATTTAGACACGGAATCTAAGGTTTTGGTTGCTGTCGCAATCTCTTTTATTGGGTTTTTGGCGCCGTCAAATTGGTTAGAAATCCCTAAAATCAAAAAGAAAATGATGGAAACATGCAAGTATAATTGAAACGGATTTACATATTTTTCACGCTTTCCTGAAATATATTCCTTGGCAACTTTTCCCGGCTTTAAAAGTAATGGAATAAATGTTCTCCAAAAACGCGAATCATAAGCAAAAAAACCAGCAAACAAACTATTGATAAAATAATTGAAACTTAATCGGTCGGTCGTATTTTTTTGTCCGCAGTAAGAACAAAAATTTTCTTCCTTCAAAAGTGGCTGTCCGCAATTTAAACATTCAAACCCTTTTGTTTGTTTTAATTGAAACTTTTGAAGTTTAAATTTCATAAGATTAATTATGAATACTGGAAACCATCAACTGAAATGTGGGAATGTAAACCTTGAAAGTGCTTGAATTGGAAAAGTTTACCATATTGTAAAAACCTTTCATCGCTCCTATAGGCGATGTTAAAAAGCAATTCGACCTGTAGGTGTATTTTTGTGTGGGTTTCAATATTGGTTTTTTGCCAATAACACCCGAGCCTTCAACAACTTCATTATGGTTTAAAGAATCAAAAATTGTCCATTGGCGTTCTAAAAGCTGAACCGTGTCATTGCTTTGGTTTTCAATGGTGACTTCATAGCTAAAAGCAAAAAACAGCCTAAAATTTTGATAGTTTGTGCCTTCAAAATTAGAGGTGACCGAAATTTTAATGCCGTTTGTTACTTGTTGTACCATAGATACTTACTTACTTTTATTGTTCAAAGATACTAAAATTTTCAAACAAAAATATTAGTTGTTTATTTTTTCGGAATTGCCATAACCAACACCAATGACTTTTGTGTACCTGCTTCCAAATTTTTTATAATAAACCAAAACCGTGTAATCATTTTCAGTTTGGTAAAAAGAGCCGTCAATGTCATGGGTGCTAATTGTTCCGTCAAACGCTTTGGTTACGTATTGATAATTGTAAAATCCCTGTTTCAAAAGCATTTTGGTTTCGTACAAGCCCAAAGTTTCATTGTATTTTAGCTTGTTTGCATCATTTAACTGCCAATTGTTGAAATTTCCGCTCACAAAAACGTCTTTTCCTTCAACGTTTTGGGAACTATTTAAGGAGAAATAAACCCAACTGTAATCGGCATCTGTATTGTTATTTTCCCCGTTTAATGTTCTGATCACAAAATTTCCGTTAATATCTGGATACAAAGTATAGGGTTGATCTTTTCTTTCTTCGTCGGTAAATAAATAGGTATGGTATAAATCTTCACCCAATTCAACATTCGCAATGTTTATGGTAGAATTTCGAATAGATTTTGAATCGAAATATAAAAATTCATTTCCGCCCCAAAAACTTGTTTCTTTATTGTATTTGTAAAGCAATTGGTCGCCTCTAAAAAATTGGGGTTTTAGACCGATGATGGCATTTTGCCAATTGTTATTTTGAAGAATCACCGGAATAATTTCCTCGCTCGGATTGTTAATTAAAATATTGGGCGTATTTACGGTAAACTCAACGGATTGTTTGGTATTGATAAAGGAAATATCCCTGCTTTTAAAAACGGCAACACCAACAGTGACAACTGGCTCATAAACCACAAATCGACGTTTAAAAACCACTCCATCATCTTCATTTAAAACAGAAATTAAATAATTTCCCGAAATTTTGATTTTTGTGGTTTCATTTGGAATTGTTACCCTGTAATTTGTATAAGGCTGAAGGGTGTTAAATGAATTTTCATAGTCACGAATTCTGTCTCCTGAAAAACCATCAATAAATTCTGATTGCGACAAGTCGGATTTGTTCCAATCAAGATCACAATGTTCAACTTTATAGGAATAAGTGTGTTCATCGGCATTTAAATCGTCAAATGTCAGCATTAATTTTTCACCAAGCTGAACAATTGGCGCATAGGAATTGATGGCGGTCGGTTTTAAAATAATGGTTTTGATATGTTCGGCATCTTTATGATTGTTTTGGGAAAAACCGAATTGCACCGAACACAAAAACCAAAAAAATATAAAACTGTTTTTAAGCATAAAATAAAATTTTAATTTTGTGATTTTACCAAATTAGTAATGCAAATTTTATGCTAAAAGTACGAAAACTAAAATATAGTTGGCATGAACAAAATAGTTATGCAAAAAAATGATAAAAAACATAAAATGCTAATGTATAAATTGTATTTTTGCTCCGTTTTTTAAAGACTATTAAATAAACTTAAGATATATGTCAAAGGACATTCATATTAAAAAAGGTCTAGATATTAAGCTGAAAGGTGAAGCAACCAAACTTACCGAAAATGCGATAACTAGTGATGTTTACACATTAAAACCTGAAGATTTCCACAGTATTATTCCTAAATTATCCGTAAAAATTGGCACAACTCTAAAAGCTGGAGAAGCCTTGTTTTACAATAAAGCCGATGAGGAAATGAAATTTCCATCACCTGTTAGCGGTGAAGTGGTGGATATTATTCGTGGTGAAAAAAGAAAGCTGTTGGCCGTTAAAATTAAAGCCGATTCTGAGCAACAATTTTTTGATTTTGGCGTGAAAGATCCGAAAGCGATGAAAGCCGAAGAGATTAAAAGTCATATATTGGCATCCGGTTGTTGGCCATTTATCAAACAAAGACCTTATGATGTAATTGCAAAAACGGCAAATACCCCAAAAGCGATTTTTGTTTCTGCTTATGCCAGCGCACCTTTGGCCGCCGATTACGATTATGTTTTGGCCGGAAAAGAAAATGAATTACAGGCAGCAATCACTGCTTTAAGCAAGTTAACCACAGGAGAAGTTCACGTTTCCGTTGGAAAAAACGCAAACTCACCTTTGGCTGGATTAAATAATATTTCATTGCATAAAGTTTCAGGACCGCATCCTTCGGGAAATGTTGGTACTCAAATTGCTAAAATAAGTCCAATAAATAAAGGAGAAACTGTTTGGACAATTACGCCTCAAGATTTGGTGATTATTGGAGAATTGTTTTTAACGGGTAAATTTAATGCCGAACGCACAATTGCATTGGCAGGTTCTTCCGTTGAAGCTCCAAAATATTACAAAACAAAAATTGGCGCCACAATTACTTCATTAGTTAATGGAAAACTGAAAGGAAATAACAACAGAATTATCAGCGGCAATGTTTTAACGGGTAAAGCCAAAAATCTAAAAGAAAATTTAGGTTATTATGACAATATGATTAGCGTGATCCCAGAAGGAAACGACTATGAATTGTTTGGATGGTCATTGCCTGTGTTCAATAAAATATCTACCTCAAGAGCCTTGACTTTTTCGTGGTTATTGCCAAATAAAAAGTTTGATTTAAACACTAATACAAATGGTGAACACAGAGCTTTTGTGGTTACCGGAGCTTATGAAGAAGTTTTTCCGTTAGATATTTATCCAATGCAAATTTTAAAATCTTGTATGTATCAGGATTTAGATGAAATGGAGCAATTGGGAATGTATGAAGTGGCTCCCGAAGATTTTGCCTTAACAGAATTTGTTTGTGTTTCTAAACAACCACATCAAGAAATTATTAGAAAAGGTTTAGACTTAATGTTAAAAGAAATAGGATAAGGTTATGGGATTAAAAGAAAAATTACATACTATCAAAGAAAATGGAAAGGGGAAAAAGTGGTTGCCTGCTTTTGAAGCTGTTCATACTTTCTTATATACACCTAATGAGACCACACACTCAGGCGGACACATAAAAGGTGCCGACGATTTAAAAAGAACGATGACCATGGTGGTGTTGGCACTAATTCCTTGTTTGATATTTGGAATGTTCAATACAGGTTTTCAACACTTTAAAGCATTTGGCACACCAGTAGAATTTTTATCTATGGATGCGTTTTGGTTTGGGTTTTTAAAAGTATTGCCTCTTGTGGTAGTTTCTTATGTTGTTGGACTAGGAATTGAAGTTCTTTTCGCAATAATTAAAGGACATGAAGTTGAAGAGGGCTATTTTGTGACGGGAATGTTAGTTCCATTAATTGTGCCTGTAGATATTCCTCTTTGGATGCTTTCTGTAGCCGTAATTTTTGGTGTAGTCATTGGAAAAGAAATTTTTGGAGGTACGGGAATGAACATTTTAAACCCTGCTTTAATAATTCGTGCATTTTTATTCTTCGCCTATCCTACTTGGATGACCGGCGATAAGGTATGGGTTAGCGGCGCGACAGAAAGGACCAATGAAATTTCAGCAGGATTAAATTTAGACGCTGTTACAGGGGAAACGATTCTGGGCAGTTTGGCACAAGGAAAAGAATTGGCCTATTCGGTTTATGATATGTTTTTTGGGTTTATTCCCGGCTCAGTGGGAGAAACTTCCACTTTCTTAATTTTATTGGCGGGCATATTCTTAATTTTTACAAAAATCGCAAGTTGGCGGATTATGTTATCGGCTGTGCTTGGCGCTTTGGTAATGGGACTTGTTTTTAACGGAGTTGTAAATGCAGGCTGGATTGGTGAAGGAAGTAAGTTTTATAGTTTAATGAACACCGTATATTGGCATCATTTATTACTTGGTGGATTTGCATTTGGTGTTGTATTTATGGCAACCGATCCGGTTACCGGATCACAGACTAATAAAGGAAAATGGATTTACGGATTTTTTATCGGGTTTATATCGATTATGATCAGGGTATTCAATCCTGCTTATCCGGAAGGCGTAATGTTGGCAATTTTATTAATGAATGTATTCGCTCCAACCATTGACCATTTTATAGTGCGAAGCAATGTTAAAGGAAGATTAAAACGTTTAAAAGCAAAAACAGCATAACAATGGCAAAGAATCTTGAAAATAACGTATATACAGTGCTGTTCGCCTCGGGAATGGTAATTATTGTAGGGGCTTTACTGGCTTTTGTGTCTTCAGCTTTGAGCGATAAAGTATCTGAGAACAGACGTATAGAAAAACAACTTAATATTTTATACGCAATGGGTGTAAATGATAATGATGAAACCAGCGTCACTTTTGTTTCAAAAAATGTTGTGGGCAGTGAGTTTTCAAAATACATCACCAAGCAATTGGTAATCACAGGAACCGAAGCCGTTGAAGATAACAATGCCTACTTAATTGATATTAAAAAAGAAGCAGAAGAAGCAAAAGACCCTAACTATAAAAGGAGATTGCCTATGTTTATTGGAGAAAAAGATGGCGTAAAATTATTTATCGTTCCGGTAAGAGGGAATGGTTTGTGGGATGCCATTTGGGGTTATGTGGCTTTAGATGAGCAAATGGTTGTGCAAGGCGTATATTTTGATCATAAAGGTGAAACACCTGGTTTGGGTTCGAATATAAAAGAACGTTTTTTTATGGATGATTTTAAAGGAGAACATATTTTAGATGGTGACACCTTTAAAGGAATTAATGCAGTAAAAGGAAATTCTGACCCAAAAAATTTAAATAAAACAGATTTTGAGGTAGATGCAATAGCCGGAGCAACAATTACAGGTACTGGTTTATCTGCAATGCTTAAAAAAGATTTAGCAATGTATATACCTTATTTAAAAACCTTAAAAAAATAATTTATGGGACTTCTATCAAAAAAAGATGCTAAATTAATTACTGATCCTTTAGCAGATAATAACCCTATAACAGTACAAGTTTTAGGTATTTGTTCCGCATTGGCAATAACAGCGCAATTAAACGCTTCAATTGTTATGGCAATATCAGTAATGTTTGTTGTTTCAATAGGAAATGTGGTAATTTCATTATTGAGAAATGTCATTCCTACAAAAATTAAAATTATTGTACAATTGGTAGTTGCAGCCGCTTTGGTAATTATTGTGGACCAAATCTTAAAGGCTTATGCGTACGAATTATCGAAACAACTATCTGTTTTCGTGGGATTAATTATTACAAACTGTATTCTGATGGGTCGTTTTGAAGCATTTGCTTTAGCAAATACGCCTTGGAAATCATTTTTGGATGGAATTGGGAACTCTGCGGGATATGGAATTATATTAATTATTGTAGCTTTTTTTAGAGAATTATTAGGCTCTGGCTCTTTACTTGGATACCCTGTTTTGGGGAGTTCCATTGAGAAAACGGGCGTTTATGCTTATGGATATGAAAACAACGGATTTATGTTGTTGGCGCCAATGGCATTAATTACCATAGGAATTATAATTTGGGTTCAACGCTCAAGAAATACATCGTTAATCGAACAAAACTAAAATTAGTTTATGGTAATCGGTCTCAAGAATCAATAAATTCTAAAAACTGAAAACTATTAACTGAAAAATTAAATATATGGAACATATAGAATTATTTTTTAAGGCAATATTTATTGATAATATGATATTTGCAACATTCTTGGGAATGTGCTCCTATCTTGCCGTATCTAAAAAAGTCGCAACAGCAGTTGGCTTGGGAGCTGCCGTTATATTTGTAATGGCAATAACGGTTCCTTTAAACTGGTTATTGGATGTTTATTTACTAAAAGACGGCGCATTAGCTTGGTTAGGACCTGAATATGCCCAATATGATTTAAGCTTCTTGTCTTTTATTATGTTTATTGCAACCATTGCAACAATGGTGCAATTGGTTGAAATAGTCGTTGAAAAATTTTCTCCGTCATTGTACAATTCATTGGGGCTCTTTTTACCATTAATCGCCGTAAACTGCGCTATTTTGGGTGGCTCATTGTTTATGCAATCTCGTGAGATCCAAACATTAGGATTGGCTTTTAATTATGGAGTTAGCTCAGGAATAGGTTGGTTTTTAGCCATTTTGGCTATTGCAGCAATTCGTGAAAAAATTAGATATTCAAATGTTCCTGCGCCTTTAAGGGGATTGGGAATTACTTTTATTATTACAGGTTTAATGGCCATTGGATTTATGAGTTTTGGAGGAATGTTAACAGGCGGCAAAGAAGAAAAACCTGTGGAACAAACAGCGGTCATTAAGAATAACCCAAATGAAGTTGAGGTTACTAAAGACGCTATAGATTTAGCTAAGAACGAACAAGAAATTAAAGAATAATGATCATATTAGCAGCAAGTACCGTAAATACAGTTTTAGCATCAGTAATAGCATTTTTAATTATCACGCTATTATTGGTTGCATTACTATTGTTTGTAAAACAAAAATTAGCACCTTCAGGTCCCGTAAAAATTAGAATTAACGGCGAAAAGGAAATTGAAGTCTCTTCCGGAGGTTCCTTATTATCCACTTTGGGAAATGCAAAAATATTTTTGCCGTCTGCTTGTGGTGGTGGTGGAACTTGCCTGCAATGTGAATGTCACGTACATTCCGGAGGTGGTGAAGCTTTACCAACAGAAACACCCAACTTTAGCCGTAAAGAATTGAAAGAGGGAATCCGTTTGGCTTGTCAGGTGAAAGTAAAACAGAATATGGACATCAGTATTCCTGAAGAAGTATTCGGTATTAAAAAATGGGAAGGAACGGTTGTTCGTAATTATAACGTAGCATCTTTTATCAAAGAATTCGTTGTTGAAATCCCTGAAGATATGGGTTATAAAGCCGGTGGATATATTCAGATTGAAATTCCTCCCTGTGAAGTCAATTTCTCCGACATAGATATTACAGCGCATCCGGAAGAACATGAAACTCCCGATAAATTTAAAGAGGAATGGGATAAATTTGCCCTATGGCCTTTAAAAATGGTGAATAAAGAAACGGTTGTTCGTGCTTATTCTATGGCTTCTTATCCTGCAGAAGGAAAAGAAATTATGTTGAATGTTCGTATCGCCACGCCACCCTTTGACAGGGCAAAAAATGGATGGATGAGTGTAAATCCAGGTATTGCCTCTTCGTATATTTTCTCCCGTAAAGCTGGTGACAAAGTGGTCATTTCAGGACCTTATGGTGAGTTCTTTATCAATGAATCTGATGCCGAAATGTTGTATGTTGGCGGTGGCGCCGGTATGGCTCCAATGCGTTCGCATTTGTATCACCTTTTCAAAACCCTTAAAACAGGAAGAAAAGTAACTTATTGGTACGGCGGTAGATCCAAACGTGAATTGTTCTATACAAATCACTTCCGAGAATTAGAAAAAGAATTTCCTAACTTTAAGTTTTACCTGGTACTTTCTGAACCTTTACCGGTAGACAATTGGGTAAATAAAAAAGATGTAAACGACAGTGAAGGAGACGGATTTACAGGTTTCGTGCACAATGCGGTAATTAATGAATATTTGTCGAAACACGAAACGCCTGAAGATATTGAATTGTATTTTTGCGGACCGCCGTTAATGAATCAGGCCGTTCAAAAAATGGGTCAGGATTTTGGTTTGGCTGATGAAAATATTAGATTTGATGACTTTGGAGGTTAATCCGGGAAATCAAAAAACAAGAAAACTAAATCCGATACCTTTGTGTCGGATTTTTTTATATAATCCATTTAAAATATGAGCAGACCACTTACAAACCAAGAAATGCATAATTTGGCGATGAACATTGTTGGCAAAGATTTGGAGGCCAAAGGCTATGAATTTATTGCCATTAACAGCCAGTTAAAAATGAACCCGCAGTTTGTGTGTATTGATAAAATGAGCATACGTTATTTTGTGGTTGTAAAAGTGGTCGCCATTTCTGAATACCATATTCCTTATGACGTTATTTGGATGGAAACCATTAAACTGCATGCCCAAAAAAACAAGGCCAAAGTGCTGTTTGCAAATGTGGGATTGGGGAATGCAATCAATCCCGACTCAGCTCCTCATTTAAACGAAGAATACCTGCTTCAGTATGAAGGTTTACAAGTATTGGATGTGGAATTAAACTAAACTTCACCCCCTTATTATAAAACAAAAAAACACGCCGATGGCGTGTTTTTTTCTAATAAATTATATTATAAATTATTCAACTTTACTTTCCAGTAATTTGAAAAACTGATCTAATTTAGGCATTAAAACGATACGTGTTCTTCTGTTTCTGGCTCTTCCTTCAACAGTTGCATTAGTTTCTAATGGCATATATTCGCTTCTGCCGGCAGCCACTAATCTGCTTGGTTCAATATTAAAGTCTTTTTGCAAAACTCTAATTACTGAAGTTGAACGTTTAACACTTAAATCCCAGTTGTCTTTCATATCAGAAGTCTTGATAGGCATGTTATCTGTATATCCCTCAACCATAACCTCTAATTCAGGTTGTGCAGCGATAACGTCAGCAACTTTTTTCAATACTCTTTTTGCATCGTTGGAAATCACATGGCTTCCGCTTTTAAATAACAATCTGTCTGCAATTGAGATATAAACAACTGTTTTCTCAACATCAACTTGAATGTCTTCGTCGCTAAACCCTTCTTTCAACACACTTTTTAATTTGAACCCTAAAGCCAAATTCATAGAATCTCTTTGGGTAATCGCTTTTTGAATATATTGAATATACTCATCTTTTTTACCCATTTGAGTCAATGTTTCTTTGATGCTTTCAGAAGCTGATTTAGATAAAACAGTTAAGTTTTCAACATATTCCAATGTTTTTTCTTTGTCTTTTCTTAAATCTTCCACTTGTTGATTTAAAGCATTAAGTCTGCTTTCACTTTCAATTCTACATTTCATTAAATCGGCTTTGGTGTCAACCAATTCTGAACTTGTTTTGTTATAGTTATTTTCCAATTCAGTGTATTTCTTTTGCGATACACATGAACTTAAAACAACAGATGCCAAAAGCATCAAAATTCCAATTTTCTTCATAATTTAAACTGTTTTTAGTGTGAAACAAAAGTAAATAAAAGCGAGCACGAATCCTTAAATTTTAAATATTTTGTGATATTTTTAAGAGAAATTAAACTTTATATTTACCATTCCATTTTATTAATAATTAAATAACAACTAAAGTTATGAAAAATTGTCTGTTTACACTAATTTTATTATTGTTTTTATCTTGTGAAGATGCCAAAACCGACTTAAAAATAATTGAAGGAAATGCCCTTGGAGCCACATTTAATGTGCGCTATTTAGATGCTGGAGCCAACAACTATGAATCCAAAATAGACAGTCTAACTAAAGTAATTAACAAATCTGCTTCAACCTATATCCCAACTTCGGATCTTTCAAAAATAAATCAAGGAGACACCACTGTTTTTGCAGATGCCAATTTGCAGGAGGTCTTTATAAAGTCGGAAAAAATTTACAAAGAAACTGAAGGCGCTTTCGACCCAACAGTAGGTATTTTAGTGAATGCTTGGGGATTCGGACCCGAAAAACCAATTGAAAATTTGGATTCCCTAAAAATTCAAGAACTTTTAAAATTTGTGGGTTTTGATAAAGTGAAACTGGAAAATGGAAAAATAAAAAAATTGTACCCGGAAATTTATATGGATTTCAATGCGATTGCCCCAGGTTATTTGGTTGATATGGTCAGCCGAATGTTTGAAAAAAGTGGCGTTGCAAATTATATGGTGGAAATGGGAGGAGAAATTAGGGCAAGAGGCCAAAATGAAAAAGGATTGCCTTGGAAAATAGGAATTGAAAATCCAAATACAGACGGAAGCCGTTCTTTTGCAACTGTTATTGAACTTAAAAATGAATCCCTCGCCACTTCTGGGAATTACAGAAAATTCAAGGTTAAGGAAGACGGAACAAAATATGTGCACACCATAAATACAAAAACAGGGTATGCCAAAGAAAGTAATTTACTGAGCGCATCGGTGATTTCAAAATCAGATTGTGCAGATGTTGATGGCTATGCAACTTCCTTTATGGTTATGGGATTTGAAAAATCTAAAGATTTTTTAAAAAACCATCCAGAATTAAAAGCATTTCTGATTTATGTTGATGAAAAAGGAGCAATGAAAACTTATAAATCAAACAATTTCAACAATTAACTTATTTATGGCAAACAGGCAAAATTTCGCCTTTGGTCAAACAATATTTTTCAATGAGTTCCGAAGAGATTTTTTCTGAATAATTTACTTCTTCCACTTTAAATCCAACTGCCCGCAAACGGCCAAAATAATCTTTCCCGTAAACACGAACGTGGTCGTATTGTCCAAAATGCTTGGCGCGTTCTTCAGGATTGGTTATAGAAAAATCTTCATAGGTTTTTTCTCGTTCCAAATCTTGCGGAATTTGAAAAATCCCCATTCCGCCAGATTTTAAAACCCGGTACAACTCACTCATTGCTTTTTTGTCATCCTCAATATGCTCCAATACATGATTGCAAAAAATGACATCAAAGGCATTTTCATCAAAAGGCAAATCACATATATCTGCTTTTACGTCCGCAATTGGTGAGTATAAATCGGCTGTTAAATAATCCAAATTTTTCAGGTTTTTAAACCTTTTTAAAAAACATTGCTCGGGAGCAATGTGCAACACTTTTAGCGGAGCAGTAAAAAAATCGGTTTCGTTTTTTAAATACAGCCACAGCAATCTGTGTCGCTCCAACGAAAGCGTGCCCGGCGCCAAGGCGTTTTTACGCTGTTCCCCGTAGCCATAAGGCAAAAAACTTCTGAAACTTTTGTCGTCAATTGGATCGGTAAAGCGCGAACCTTTTAAGTAAATTGCCATGAACGGACTTACCCAATAACTCGCTTTTATGAGTATTGGTCGCGGTATTTTATTGAGTATGAACTTGAATAATCCTTCCAATGTCCTTATTTATAATCTTCCCTAACTGGAGAAAAGACATCTGTTACTTTGCAATTTGCCAATGCTTTCCCACTATGAATCACATTTGAAGGAATATTGGCAATCATTCCAGGTTCCAAAACTGTAGAAACACCATCAATAACCAATTCCAGTTTTCCTTCAATCACTTGGGTAGACTGTTCGTGAATATGTGAATGTTCAGGTAAAATGGAACCTTCTTCTATCTCCCAAAAAGCAATGGTAAAACTGTTGGTGTGAAAAAAGCGTCCGTTGAAACCTTTTATGATTTCTTTCTGTTCAATTTTAGAAATATCCTGAATCATTTGTTTTATTGTTTACTGTCTGAACTCCTTTTCTTCATCACTTTCAATTCCCAAAGCTTCATAAATATAACTAAATGTTGAAAGCAATTCTGGTTTTCCGTTTATAATGGCAACATCATGTTCAAAATGTGCGCTTGGTTTGCCGTCTTTGGTTAAAATAGTCCAGCCATCTTTCAATTGGTTAATTTGGTGTGTTCCCAAATTCACCATAGGTTCAATGGCAACAACCATTCCTTCCACAAATTTTTTCCCTCTTCCCCTGTTTCCGTAATTTGGCATTTCGGGATCTTCATGCATTGTTTTCCCTAAACCATGGCCAACCAATTCCCTTACAATTCCGTAACCGTGTTTTTCACAATAATTTTGAATTGCGTAACCAACATCTCCAACCCTATTTCCCGCCTTAAACTCGCGTATTCCCATATACAGGCTTTCTTTGGTGATTTTCAACAATTTTTTGATTTCCTCAGCAACTTCTCCAACTTCAAAAGTATAGGCGTGATCTCCATAAAAGCCGTTTTTTAAGGCGCCGCAGTCTATAGAAATAATATCGCCTTCCTGCAATGGTTTATCGTTTGGAATACCATGAACAATTTGAGCATTCGGACTCATGCATAAAGTATTGGGAAAACCATACATTCCCAAAAAACCCGGCAAAGCACCTTGGTCTCTTATAAACTCTTCGGCCAATTTATCTAAATATAACGTGGTAACGCCTGGTTTTACTTCTTTCGCCAAAATCCCTAAAGTTTTTGATACTATCAGGGCGCTTTCACGCATCAGTTCAATTTCGGCTCTCGTTTTAAGTTTTATCATTCTATCATTAAATATATGCTGCAAAGGTACTTCAAAAAAATAATTTTCAGGCTTGGTTTTTCTGAAATTTCCCTTCCTCAAAAAACATTCCAAAAACTGATTTAAAACAGTTTTTTTACATAAAATCAATTGTACATTTGGCGAAAATTATTCGACTTATGTTTATGTACAAAGCCGTTAGTGCAGCAGAAGCTGTAAAAGTTATAAAATCATACGACCGTATATATATTCAAGCGGCAGCTGCGGCGCCCCAAGAATTGATAAACGCCATGTCTGCACGACACGAAGAACTTCGTGGCGTAGAAGTTTGCCACTTACACACCGAAGGCGACGCTCCTTATGCCGACCCAAAATACAAAGACAGTTTTCACGTTAATTCGCTGTTTATCGGCGCTAACGTGCGTCATACCCTTAAAGCCGGAAATGGTTCTTACACGCCGGTATTTTTAAGTGAAGTTCCCAATTTATTTAAACGAAATATTCTTCCTGTTGATGTAGCCCTGATTCAGGTTTCTACGCCCGATAAGCACGGATACTGTTCTCTTGGGGTTTCCTTGGAAGCAATTTTAGCGGTTATAGACAATTCGAAGCATGTAATTGCACAAATAAACGAGCAAATGCCTCGGGTTCACGGAGAAGGTATTATTCACATTTCTGAACTGGACACTTTTGTTGAAGTAAATTTACCAATTCACGAGCATACTTTGGCAGAACCAACACCCATAGAAAATAAAATAGGCGGATTTATTGCTGAATTGATTGAGGACAGAAGCACCTTGCAAATGGGTATTGGAAGCATTCCAAATGCAGTTTTGCACAAATTGGGCAATCATAAGGATTTAGGCTTGCACACCGAAATGTTTTCCGATGGCGTTATTGATCTGATTTTAAAAGATGTGATTAACGGCAATTATAAAGGCGTAAATGCCGGCAGGGCGTTGGCCACATTTTTAATGGGATCCAAACGCTTGTACGATTATGTTGATGACAATCCGTTTGTTGAATTGCGGTCTTGTAATTATGTGAATGATGTTTCCGTGATCAGACAAAACCCTAGAATGATCTCCATAAATTCAGCGATTCAAGTTGATTTAACCGGACAAGTTTGTGCCGATTCTATCGGAACAAGATTGTATTCAGGCGTTGGCGGACAAATGGATTTTATAAGAGGTGCAGGTTTAAGCGATGGCGGAAAAGCCATTATCGCCATACCCTCAATGACAGAAAAAGGAATTAGCCGTATTGTCCCATTTTTAAATAAAGGTGCCGGGGTGGTAACCACCAGAGCGCATGTTCAATATATTGTTACTGAATATGGCGTTGCCAATTTATATGGGAAAACCATTAAACAACGAGTAAAAGAGTTAGTAAAAATATCACATCCTGACCATAGAGAAGCGATTGAAAAAGAATTTTTTGAAACTACCGGGATGTAAAAAATAACCCAAAGACGAAAAAAGTCGGGATTTCAATTATTGAAATTCCGGCTTTTTTTTGATTTGGTTTTTGTATTATGTGTCTTAAAAATCAAAATACCAATTGAACACATCGGTTTTTAATCCGAAGGAAATCCAAGTGGAATTTGATGCCGAAAAACCTTTGGCTGGCGCAGTAGGATCAAATTTTCTATACGTTACACCGCAAAATAATTTTAAATTGGTGGCAGGATTCACCAAATAACCCAAATGCAAATCACTTATAAAAACATTGGCTACATTGCCTTGTCCGATCTTATTGCCATAATCTGAAACTCGGTCATCATTATCTGCAAAAACATCGCCTCCGTAACTTTTAGTATCTGTTCCGTCAGTAAAATCGAATCCTTTTTTTCCGACCACTATTTTTGCGTTTGCAAACCAGCGATTTTTAGTGTAATTCATAATTCCAACGGCTTCCCTAAAATTAGCGCCCCATAAATGCGCCAGCGGTTGGTTGTTATGTCCAAAGTTATAATTCAATTCATCATGAGAATAAGTGTAAGGTCGCACCGCATTAAATTCGGCCTGCAAGAATAAATTTTCGACATTAAATGCGTTGTAATATTTTACGCCAAATTGCGCTCCAAATTTATTGGCCCACCAGCCGTTGCTGCTGGTCATTTCACCTACCCTAAAATCGTCTAACAGCAATTGTGAATAAAAGGTAATCGCTTTCATTTTGTATTTTAAACTGAGTCCGAGCGTTGTATTTCCGGCTCTTGAACCAGTTGCAAACTCTACCGCAGTATAAAAAATAAGCGGATTTACATAATTGATGTCGAAACCTCTGCCGTTTGCATCATCCCAAATAACCGCTTCAAACAATCCGATATTGAATTTTTTTGTAACGTTCCAATCCAAATAATGCATCGCCATATATTTTTGTTTGTAAGCGCCATCAACCGTCAATTCGGGTCTTACATCTTGCATCCACATAAAAAAATTGGTGTATTTTATCTTCCAAAAATTAGTCGAAATTTTAAAATACGGATAAGGTGATGCCACGTCCGACAAAAATAAAGAACGGTATCCATCGCCTATAAAGTTTTTACCGCGACCAAACTGAAAATTAAAATGACTGCTCGGCGTATAGGAAATATAAGCTTCTGCAACAGGATAATCATAAGCATCTTCCTGAAATGGCTTGGCAATGCCTCGGCCCGGAATGATGGCCGGATTTCCTCCGGAAGGTTTTATGGATTCGGCATACTCGTTTACGTATTTGGCGAATCGGCCCTGACTTTCATAAAAACTGGTGGAAAAATTCAAAGTTTTGCCAATGCCTCCATTTACTTGAATGGCGCGCGTATTGTTATACGTTTTAACGCCTTCGCTGTCTTTACCCAATTGCAAATCGACCACCGGATTTATGGTAAACCAAAAATCTTTTCCCTGAACATAAGCCATATGCTCATTGAACAACTTCCGGCCAAACCAAGTCGATTTTGGCGTGATTAGTTTGTTTTTCAAAGCATCCAAATCCACATATTCGCGCACTTCATTATACAAATAAGGTTTTACGCCCGTGTGCGAATTGTTAGCATTGTTTAAATACGCGTCGTATTCATTGTAGGTTGCGTGCGTGAAAGGAATATTCAATTCACTTTTGTGTTCAGGAAATAACGTAGTTTTTGGTTCATCAAGCATTAATTCTTCCTGTTTCTTAGGCAGTTCTTCTGCCGCAATAACTTCTTTTTGGATAATTACTTCTTCTGCATTGTCTTCCAAAGGAATTTTTAAAGGAAACACAAACTGCATTTCGATAGGATGGTTGTTATAATTGGCCGGCGTTATTTTTGGGAGCGTTGTGAAAACACGTTCAACTTCGGCCTTTAATTCCTTGTAGGGAGAATTTACATAGATGACTTTAAAATTTCCTTCAGCATCGACTAAAAAAACGATGTTGGTGGTCGCCTTAAAATTGTCTTTTTTTAAGTTTTCTGGAATTTTGAATTCCCCAATCACCGCATTTTTAACCTGATTTCTGAAGCAAGTCCCCAGTTCAGAAATGACAGCAGAATCGCAAGATGCAAAAACAGGATATTTTTCAATTTGGGAAAACCCGGAAATGGACGAGAGAAGCAGCAGAAAACTTAAAAATATCTTGTTCATTGTAGTTTATTTCGAGATTTTTTGAACTTTATTGTTTTTTAATTGGTACTTCTCGCCGCTTTCAACACAAGTTGCGAATCCGTTTTCATCAAAACTTAAACGATGCCCGTATTCACTGATCCAGCCAATTTGTTTTGAAGGATTCCCAACAACCAAGGCGTAAGGCAAAACCGGTTTTGTAACCACGGCGCCTGCGCCAATTAAAGCATATTCGCCAATTTCATTACCACAAATAATGGTAGCATTTGCGCCAATGCTTGCTCCTTTTTTTACCAAAGTTTCCTGATATTCATCTTTTCGAATGATGGCACTTCTCGGATTTATGACATTGGTAAACACCATACTCGGACCCAAGAAAACATCATCTTCACAAATAACGCCCGAATAAATGGAAACATTGTTTTGGACTTTTACATTTTTGCCTAAAACCACGCGTGGTGAAACAACTACATTTTGGCCAATATTACAGTTTTCGCCAATTTTAGAATTGGGCATAATATGGCTGAAATGCCATATTTTAGTGCCTTTTCCAATTTCACAGCCCTCATCTATAACGGCGGTTTCATGTGCGAAATAATCTCCCATTTTAATATTCTTCATTTGTTTTTCCGCCATCTGCAATTGATTTTGCAGCTGATGTTCCAATTCGTGTCACTCCTAATTTTATCATTTTTACGGCATCTTCATAATTTCTGACACCTCCTGCAGCTTTTGCCTGTAAAGGTTTTGAATTTTCAACAATCAATTCCATCGCTTCAAAAGTTGCGCCGTTGGGTTTGCCTTCTTCGGTTTTAAAAAATCCTGTAGATGATTTCACAAAAACGTTTTGTGCATTTTCTTCTCCAAAGTTATCAAGCACCACATCGCGAATCAATTGCGATAAACCTATAATTTCATCATTGGCAAGCGCCGCAATTTCTATGATCCATTTAACGATCTTGTCATTGTCCAAGCCCAATTTTGTTCCTTTAAAAACTTCAGACTTCACTAAATTTATTTTTCCTTCTTTAAATGCCTGATAATTTACGACATAATCCAACTCGTCTGCGCCATCATCAATCGCTTGTTGCGCTTCCGCTAATTTTTGGGCGGTTTCATAAGTGCCTTCGTGAAAGCCAATTACGGTGCCTATTAAAGTGTCAGAATTTTCTTTTTTTACCATTTTACGAGCCATTGCAACAAATTCCGGTCGAATCATTGCGAGCTTAAAATTATTTTCGATGGCTTCACTCACCAGTTCTTTCACTTTATTTTCTGTTTCACTTTCAGAAATACCGGCTTGCTGCGCTGTCTTTAAATACGTTGAATCTAAATATTGATTGATGTTCATTTCTTTATATTATTTTACGAAAATACTAATTTACTTAACAACTAAGCCTTAATATTAGCCATTACTTACAAAAAATCCCGCAATTGCGGGATTTTAGAACCAATACCAAATTTATTCTACTTTAAACACTATTGGCAGCCCATATTTTACGCCAACAGGTCTGCCGCGTTGCCTTCCCGGAATCATTTTAGGAAGTAAATTAATGACCCTTATTGCTTCATCCTGCAATTTTTTATGGGGAGCTCTTGCATTTATATCTGTAATACTGCCATTTTTATCAATTTTAAACACCACGAAAATTTTTTGGATACTTCCCGGCACCAAACCTAAATCGGCAGCCAATTCTATATTAAATTTTTCCGAAACAAATTTTGTAATTTGATCTGAAAAACAAGCCCTCAGTGCTGCATTGTCTCCTTTACAACCTGGATAAATCGGAACATTTTCAATCACCACAAACGCAACATCCTCCACTACTTCTTCCTCTTCCACAACCGCAACAAATTCTTTTTCAACATTAACAGAAACTGCATCAAATTCATTAGTTTCAGTAGATTCTATAACCGTTTCTTTAATATCGACATCATCCTCCACTTTTAAAATTTTTTCAGGAAGCGCCACCTTGGTTTCAGGCTTCGCTTCTAACTCTAACGGCTTCACTTCAATCAGTTTGTCAACATCATCAATATTTATGACTGCACCGCTCACTTCTTTAACCTGTCGGGGATAAGATTTCATTGTTAAAAATTCATAAACGAGGAATAATGACAATACAAAACCTAATTGAATTAACATTCTACTGTAATTTTCAAGAATTGCGTTTGGATATTTTTTTACTTGCATGAGAACCTTGTTAAATGTGAAACAAGAACAATTAAATTAATCTGTTTTTATACAGCGTAACTTATAATGCAAGACATTAAAACACAAAGAATCTATATGGCAGCAATATCTTGCAAGGTATTTATCACATTAAAGTTACAACTTTTTTAGCTTAGATACAATGTTTTGCCATTAAAAAAAAAGTCATAAAAGTTGCAGTTGAAAATTAAACGATTAAACAATTAAACAGATAAACATCTGAAACTTTATTTACTTTTGTACTATGATAATTACCGATACACACACACATTTATACAGTGAACAATTTGATGCGGACAGAAATGAAATGATTCAGCGTGCTTTAGATGCTGGTGTTAGCCGTTTTTTTGTTCCTGCGATTGATTCCTCGTATTTAAATTCAATGTTAGCCCTAGAAAAATCTTTTCCTGAAAATTTTTTTTTAATGATGGGTTTGCATCCCACTCATGTTAAAGAAAATTTTGAAGAAGAATTGGCTTTTGTAAAACATTGGCTTGATAAACGAAATTTTTATGCCGTTGGCGAAATTGGCATCGATTTGTATTGGGATAAAACATTGCTGAAACAGCAACAAATTGCTTTTAAAACCCAAATTGCTTGGGCCAAAGAAAAAAATCTTCCTATCATCATTCATTGCAGAGATGCTTTTGATGAAATTTTTGAAGTCCTGGAAGAAGTGAATGACGACCAGCTTTTTGGAATTTTTCATTGTTTTAGCGGAAATTTAGAACAGGCAAAAAAAGCAATTTCCTTTCATATGAAATTGGGGATTGGCGGCGTGGTCACCTTTAAAAACGGAAAAATAGACCAATTTTTACATGAAATCCCCTTAGAACACATTGTTTTGGAAACTGATTCACCTTATTTGGCGCCTACGCCTTTCAGAGGAAAAAGAAACGAAAGCAGTTATATTACAAAAGTATTGGATAAATTGGCTGAAATTTATAACTTAACTCCAACAGAAATTGCTGAAATAACCACACAAAACTCAAAAAATGTTTTTGGAATCTAATCAAACCACTTATTATAAAACGCCCATTGGAACCGCAAAAATTGTGGGTGATGAAAACGGCATCAGTGCTGTTACTGTAATTAATGACGCCATAGAAACATCTGCAGAAATTCCCGAAATTTTACAGGATTGCGTGCAACAATTGACCGAATATTTTAACGGTACGCGCAGGGAATTTAATTTGAAATTGAATCCGCATGGAACCGATTTTCAAAAACGGGTTTGGAAGGAATTGTTGTTGGTTCCTTATGGAAAAACAAGAACCTATTTGGAACAGTCAAAACAATTGGGCGATGTAAAAGCCATTAGGGCGGTGGCTTCTTCAAATGGCAAAAACCCAATTTGGATACTGATTCCCTGTCATAGAATCATTGGAAGCGACGGTTCGCTAACTGGTTATGCTGGAGGAATATGGCGCAAAAAATGGTTATTGGAACACGAAAATCCTTCAACACAACAATCATTATTTTAAAAATACAATATTGATGTCATTTTTGATGCTATATTTGTTCTTGAATTTAAAATTTAAACTGTGAAAAAAATTACCTTATCAGTGCTATTAATTATTATAAGCATCTCACTTTTTGCGCAAGAAAATGATTCCCGAAAAAATGAATTGAAAATCAACATGTCCAATTTAATTGGCTTTAAATGGTTTGATGTGAGCTATGAACGCCTCATAAACGAAGAATCTTCTTTTGGTGTTGGGACAATTTTTAGCTTGGATAATAAAAGTGAAGGGTTGGATGAATACCGTACTTTCTCCATAACACCTTATTACCGACAGTTTTTTTCCAGCAAATATGCAGAGGGTTTTTTTGTGGAAGCTTTTACCATGCTTCATTCCGGGAAAGATTACACATACAATTATGTTTATGAAGATTTCCCTCCATACAACACCATTGAATATACTACGGAAGATAAATACACCGATTTGGCTGTTGGGATTTCTGTTGGTGGGAAATGGGTTACCAAAAGAGGTTTTGTTGCAGAAGTTTATGCTGGAATTGGCAGAGATATGTTAAATCAAAGTGACATTGAAGTTGTAGGCCGCGGAGGTGTTTCTATCGGTTACCGGCTTCAATAATAATACTTTCAAAAAACAAAAAACTCCATAGTTCTTTAACTATGGAGTTTTTTTATGTCTATTATTTTTTTAGCTTACATTTTCATCAACCATTTTTTAACGTCAACTTCTTCTTTAATGATGTCGCGAAGCTCCGAGATTTTCACGCGATTTTGCGCCATGGTATCTCTGTAACGAATGGTCACGGTGTCGTCGGTTAAGGTTTCATGGTCAACTGTTATGCAAAATGGTGTTCCAACGGCATCTTGCCTTCTGTATCTTCGGCCCACGGCATCTTTTTCATCATAATCCACGCTAAAATCCCATTTTAAATCGTCCATAATTTTACGTGCAATTTCAGGTAAACCGTCTTTTTTTACCAATGGCAGAATCGCCGCTTTTGTTGGCGCTAAAACTGCAGGCAACCTTAAAACGGTTCGCGTGGTGCCGTTTTCCAATTCCTCTTCTTGCAAAGAATGGGAGAAAACTGCCAAAAACATTCGGTCCAACCCAACAGAAGTTTCCACCACATAAGGAATGTAATGTTCATTTAATTCAGGATCAAAATACTGTAATTTTTTGCCCGAAAATTTTTCGTGGCTTGACAAATCAAAATCGGTTCGTGAATGAATTCCTTCCAATTCTTTAAATCCGAAAGGAAATTTAAATTCTATATCAGCAGCGGCATCTGCGTAATGCGCTAATTTATCGTGGTCGTGAAAACGGTAATTTTCCTTGCCCAATCCCAAAGATAAATGCCATTTTAAACGGGCTTGTTTCCATTCTTCATACCATTCTTTTTGGGTTCCCGGACGTACAAAAAATTGCATTTCCATTTGTTCAAATTCTCGCATACGAAAAATAAACTGGCGAGCCACAATTTCATTTCTGAATGCTTTTCCTGTTTGCGCAATTCCGAAAGGAATTTTCATCCGTCCAGATTTTTGCACATTTGAAAAATTCACAAAAATTCCCTGGGCAGTTTCCGGACGTAGATATAAATCCATGGAAGCATCAGCCGAGGCGCCTATTTTGGTGCCAAACATTAAGTTGAACTGTTTCACTTCCGTCCAGTTTTTTGAACCTGACAACGGACAAACAATTTCCAATTCTTCGATAAGGGCTTTTACATCGGCCAAATTTTCTTCAGCCAAAGATTTTCCCATGCGTTTTAAAATGGTTTCGCCTTTTTCTTTATAACCCAATACTCTTTCGTTGGTTGCTAAAAATTGAGCTGCATCAAAAGAATCCCCAAAACGTTTTGCCGCTTTTTCAACTTCTTTTTCAATTTTATCATCCAATTTCGCGACGTAATCTTCAATTAAAACATCGGCTCTGTATCTTTTTTTGGAATCTTTATTGTCAATTAAAGGGTCATTAAAAGCATCGACATGGCCAGAAGCTTTCCAAGTGGTTGGGTGCATAAAAATCGCGGCATCCAAACCAACAATATTTTCATGCATTTGTACCATGGCTTTCCACCAATATTCCCTTATATTTTTCTTTAATTCTACGCCGTTTTGAGCATAATCGTAAACTGCGCTCAAACCATCATAAATTTCACTGGATTGAAATACAAAACCATATTCCTTCGCATGTGAAACTACTTTTTTAAATTGATCATCTTGATTTGCCATGCTGCAAAAATAGTAAAGCTTTTAGTACTAAAAAATAAAAAAGTGGAAATAGCCTAAACTATTTCCACCCATCAAATATTAAATAATATTAATTTGGAGTTACATTTTTACTTCAATGCAATTTTAGTTGCTCCAACAAATTTATTGTCGATATAAATATTTACGGTATAAAGTCCTGTTTTCATAACATCTCTATTCACTTCAACCAATGAAATTAAGTCTATGGCATCATTCAAATAATTTACAATTGAAAGATCGCTATAACTTACCTGAGTGTTGTCATAAAGCAAAAACTGGCCTTTTGGCGCAACAGTTGTTCCTTTAGCATCCACTATTTGGATATAAACCTGGCGATCGCCCGGTTCTGCGATTTCATTTTTAATGATGGTAAGGTTAATTCTAAGGGCGTCTGTATTATTTGCTCTTGTAGTTTCCACCAATTTCCCGTTACTGCGCTCTTTCATCGCCATAACTTTTGCGGTGCCAACTTTCAGTTCAGATCCAATGGCAACTTTTTGGGCCAAAGTTTTATTTTGGTATGTTAACGTATCGTTTTTAGCTATTTGCTTCGTAATTTTAACATTGGCACTGTCTAAATTGGTTGTTAACAATTGATTTGAGCTTGCTAAGGATTCATTCAATAAAAATAATTTTTTGTTGGATATCTCCAATTTAGAAATTTCACCTTTATAACGGCGCAACAAGCTGTAATTTACAACTTTCAAATCTTTAATAGAATCTCTTAAAGCAATGATTCTGTCTCTTTCAAGTATCAATTCACCAGACATTGATGTTTTTTCGGCAATAGCATCTTCATATCTAACGATCATGCTGTCTAAATTTTGCTCTATTTCAAGTTTTTCAACTTCAATAGCATCGGTTAACTTTTTATGTTCCGTGTTGGTATAAAAAGTATATGCCAATGCGCCCAATAATAAAACTGCTAATGCTATGATTATCAGCTTGGTATTTGATTTTTTATTTTCTTCCATCTTTTAAATATTAAATTGTACTTATGAAACGCAAAATTACAAAATAAATTATGCGTAAATCACTTTTTTTGAATGCATTAGTGATTCTGATACCCTAAAATTCCAAAAAAACACCCGATTTATCAACTTTTTTTACCCTAAATTTATTTAAATTAAAAATGTACTTTTAAAAAAAGAACCGCTATGAAAATTTTAAAAGACATTTTTGCTATTTTTTTTCCTGAAGTATGCTTATGCTGCAATGAATACTTGGCAACCAACGAATCTGTAATTTGTTTAACCTGCCGGCATGATTTGCCGCTAACCAATTTCAGTTTTGAAGAAAACAATTTAATTGAAAAATCATTTTACGGAAGAATTCCTCTTGAAAACGCCACTTCGTTATTTTACTTCTTCAAAAAAGGAACCGTACAACGATTAATTCATGAACTTAAATACAACAAACAGCAGCAGGTTGGCACTTTTATTGGAGATTGGCTAGGTGAACAACTTATTGAAAGCAATCGATTTTCAACCATAGATTGCATCATACCCGTACCGCTTCATCCAAAAAAACTTAAAAAACGCGGTTACAATCAAGTGACCACTTTTGGCGAAAGCCTGGCTAAAAAACTGGCTATTCCCTTTTATTCAACTATTTTAATCAGGGTTTCTTCAACAAATACGCAAACCAAAAAATTGCGTTTTGACCGTTGGAAGAATGTGCAGGAATTATTTCATGTCCAAAATAATTTTACGCTAGAAAACAAACATGTTTTATTAATAGACGATGTGATTACAACCGGAGCCACCCTTGAAGCTTGTTATGACGCGCTTAACAAGACAAAAAATTTGAAAATTAGCATTGCTTGCATGGCTTACACAAAATAAAATAGTTAATATTAAACGACTGCTTATTTTAATGCGTTTTTTTGATAAAATAATTGTTATTTTGTATTTTTAATAAAATAGTATGAGGGATTCTTTAGTTAAGTTTTTATTGCTTTTAATAATATCAAGCGCATTTATTGATTGCGCCAGAAGAGGCACCCCAACAGGCGGTTCAAAAGATACCATTCCGCCGGTTTTAATTAAAGCCATTCCTGCTGCTGAATCCATTAATTTTAAATCAGACAGAATAAAAATATATTTTGATGAATATATTAAACTAAAAGATGCCAATAAGAATTTAGTGATTTCCCCGCCCCAAAAAACAGATCCAATTATCACCCCGGTTGGAACAGCCAGTAAATTTATCAGCATAAAAATTCTCGATACCTTAGATGCAAATACCACTTACTCATTTAATTTTGGAAACAGCATTGTTGACAATAATGAAGAAAATGAATTGGGAAACTTTAAATATGTATTTTCAACAGGAACTTATATCGACTCTTTAAATGTGGCTGGAGAAGTAACTGACCCTTTGGTGAAAAAAATAACGAAAGGGGTAGATGTGATGCTGTATGAATATAACGCTTCCTATACCGATTCCGTTATTTACAAACAAAAACCACGATATATTGCCAATACTTTAGACAGTACTTTGTTTGAATTAACCAATTTACGTGCCGGAAAATATTTACTTATTGCGCTAAAAGATGCCAATAACAATAAAATTTACAATCCGGAAATTGATAAAATCGGATTTGTAAAAGACACCCTAACATTGCCAACAGACAAAAAATATAATTTTACAATTTTCAAAGAAGTTCCTGAATTAAAAGTGTTTAGGCCGAAAGAAGTTAATAAAGGACATCTTATTTTTGGATTTGAAGGCGATGCAAAGGATTTAAATATTGAACTTTTATCTCAAAAACCAACCGATTTTAAATCGGAAATTGTTTTTGAAAAAGAAAAGGATACCCTCAATTACTGGTACACTCCTTTTGAAGCAGATTCTTTAAGTTTTTTAGTTTCAAAAAATAATTATTCAGAAAAATTCACCGTAAAACCACGAATTTCGAAATCCGATTCTTTAACAGTAATAAAAAGCGCCACAGGAATTCTGCATTTATTAGATACTTTTTCAATTTCAACAAATATACCCATTATAAATTTTGACAGATCATTCATTAAAATAACCGAAAAAGACTCGACAGTTGTTGACTTTAAGGAAACTTTGTCAAAATCCAAAACGAAATTAACGCTGGATTTTGAGAAAAAACACAATACAGAATACAATTTTGAGTTATTGCCTAAAACAATTACAAATATTTTTGGCGTTTCAAACGATTCATTGTCATTTAAATTAACAACAAAATCTCCTGAAGATTATGGCATCATTAACGTTGATTTGGTCAGTGCAAAAAACACCGCCTTTATTGTAGAATTGTTAAATGAAAAAGATGTTTTAATAAGATTGGCGAAAATTGACAAACCCCAAAAAGTGATCTTTTCTATGTTGTCTCCCGGAAATTATGGTGTAAGGGTCACCATTGATGAAAATAATAATGGCGTTTGGGACACGGGAAGTTTTTTAAATAGACGGCAACCTGAAGTTGTAAAATATTTTGACAAATTAATTGAATTAAGGGCTAACTCGGACGTGAATGAAACGTTTAACCTAGATTAAATTTAATTAGTCTTGCGATTACTGAAGTTTTTATTACATTTGAATCAACTAAATTTTTATGTTTTTGACTAAATCAATAAAAATAACAACCTCAATACTGTTTTTAATTCTCTCCTTAAACTTGAATGCTCAAAGTGAAAAGAGTCATGAAATTGGTATTATATCAGGTTCCGCGTCTTTTACAACAGACTACGGGCAACGAAATAATTTCAGAGCAAACGTTGGCGGAAACGTAGGTGTTGGTATCGGCGTAATTTACTACTTAAATTTCACGGATTATAGGTATCGTTGGAACCAGCGTACCGGTTATTTTGCAGAACATTTTCGTGTTCGCGCAGAAGTATCTTATATGTCTGCCGAATTAGAACATTTTGGGGAATATGCAGAAAGTCCGGGAGAATGGGGAGACCGATTGAGAGCGCATACCGGTAAAACATATTTATTGAATTTAGGCGCACAAATGGAATTTCATTGGGTTGATATTGTAGATTTCGGTTCCAGAAGAATTCCAGATTTACATTGGTCACCTTACGTAAGTGCCGGTGCATTTGTTGATTATTACAACCCTTCCATTACTTCCACCTACGGAAGCGGTGATTGGAGAGACGCTGGCGTTTTATTTCCAAAATGGGACAATAGTTTAAATCCTGGTGCTGCTAATGATAAAGCAAACGTTACCATGTCGGCCACATTTGGCGTTGGCACACGTTATAAATTGGGTGAATATTCAGATTTATTAATTGAATCTCGCTGGCAATATTTCTTTTCTAACTATGTTGATGGTTTAAACGCCAAAAATGACCCAGCCAATAAATTTAATGATTGGCTGTTATGGGTTCATATCGGTTATGTTTATTACCTAAATTAAACTCAAGGCTTGGTCTAAATCGGCCAATAAATCATCTATATCTTCAATTCCTACGCTTAAACGTATTAAGGAATCCACCACGCCTGTTTTTTCGCGTTCTGCTTTTGGAATAGATGCATGGGTCATACTTGCAGGATGACCAGACAAAGATTCCACACCGCCCAAAGATTCGGCCAAAGTGAAGAGTTTTAGATTTTCCAGTATTTTAAAAGCATCTTTAATGTTGTTTCCTTTGGTAACAAAAGAAACCATTCCTCCAAAATCTTTCATTTGCTTTTTGGCAATTTCATGATTTGGATGATTTTCAAATCCGGGCCAATATACTTTTTCAATTTTTGGGTGTTTTGCTAAATATTCAGCCACCGCTTTACCATTTTCGCAATGGCGTTGCATGCGCACATGCAAGGTTTTTATGCCTCTCAACACCAAAAAACTATCCATGGGTCCGCAAACGGCACCGCAAGAGTTTTGTATAAAATAAAGTTTATCGGCCAGCGATTTGTCATTTACGATTAAAGCGCCCATCACAACATCCGAATGTCCGCCCAAATATTTTGTGGCTGAATGCATCACAATGTTGGCGCCCAAATCTAACGGATTTTGTAAATAAGGTGTTGCGAAAGTATTGTCGACCGCCAATAAAATTTGATGTTTTTTGGCTATTGCTGATACTGCTACAATGTCAATGATATTCATCATCGGATTGGTAGGCGTTTCAACCCAAATTAGTTTTGTTTTTTTAGTAATATGTTGTTCGATATTGCCTGCATTTTCCATTCCTGTAAAATGAAACTTAATACCGTAATTTTCAAATATTTTTGTGAATATCCTGTAAGAACCACCATACAAATCGTTGGTGGAAATAACCTCATCTCCCGGGCTTAATAGCTTAAGCACGCAATCAATGGCGGCCAATCCCGAACCAAATGCAAGTCCGAATTTCCCGTTTTCAATACTGGCAAAAGCATTTTCAACCGCAGTACGCGTTGGATTTGCAGTTCTTGAATATTCGTAGCCTTTATGAACGCCCGGTGAAGTTTGCGCATAGGTAGAAGTTTGATATATCGGTGGCATAACCGCTCCGGTTGAAGGGTCGTGCGCTTGGTTTCCGTGGATGGTTTTTGTGTTAAATTTCATATCTAATATTATTTGTTTACTTCTTTGTTTACTTCAACAGACTCACCATAAATTTTATAGCTTCAGCCTGCCTTGCATTACAATTTCGTATGCTTATTTCCTATTGTAAAAGTATCATATTAAAGCCAAATTTCAGCAAAAAGACTCACATTCTTTGGTTTTGGGTTAATTCATCAATTAAAAATTTTAAACAAATTTCATCAATTGAAGAATGATTCCGAGGTGAGTTCCTTCGTGATACGTGTTAAACATAATTCCGTCTTCAACAGAATTTAACGTGATATTTACACTTGTTTTGTATTCAATGTAATTTTTGAAAATTCCCTTGTTGTAATCCTCTTCCAACTGCAAAGGCAATTGCAAAAATTGTTCTTTTATCGCTTCAAATTCTTCTTTTGAAATTGTATAATTTGGTGCTGTTCCTTTTTGAAAATCAGCAATCATTTCTTCTGAAACCAAGCAATTCAATCCCGATAATTTGTAACATAAAAGTTGTTGTGTCACAGTTAAATGGGCAATATTCCAGGCGATGTTGTTTTTAAATCCTTGAGGAATTTTATTCATTTGTTCCATCGAAAGGTGTTCCGTTATTTTTAAAAGCAGTTGTCTTGTTTTAATAAGGATCTCAAAGTGTTTTTGCATAATGATTGATTTTTTGTTAAAAGTCCTCAAATTTAAAATAAAAACGCATTAATTTTACGGATACCCATTTTAAAAAACATGAAAAAAATATATTACCTAAAAACCTGCGATACCTGCCGGCGAATTTTAAAAGAAATGGACACTTCCGGCTATATTTTGCAGGAAATTAAAACCGAACCCATTACCGTAAAGCAGTTAGAAGAATTATTTGCACTCACAAAAAAGTATGAAGTATTGTTTAGCCGAAGTGCAAAAAAGTATAAGGAAATGGACTTAAAAAGTCAGCAATTAACTGAAAAAGACTACCGACAATTGATATTGGACGAATACACTTTTTTAAAGCGTCCCATGATTGTTAACGGCAATGAAGTGTATGTGGGAAATACTAAAAAAAGAGTTGATATTTTTAGGTAGATGCTAATAATTACCTGAAATCTTGATGTCTGAATTTTTAGTGATTTTATTAAAATCAGCTTCTGATATATTCGTTTTCAATCCAAGCACCACAAAATCATCATCACTTTTTACTTTTAACACAATTTCTTTTATTGCATTTTTATGCTGCAGAAAGTACAATTGAACTTTTTCTCCATGTTGTTTTATACTGAAAATTGTTTCATAGTTTTTTTGTTTGATAAATCGCTCAAACTTTCTGTCCAAAGAAGTTGAACCCTCAGAAAAGATCATCACTTTATAATGTTTCACTTTTTTAAACAAATCTTCATATTCTCGAACATCATCTTTTGGTATAAATAAATTCGCAATAAAAGCTGGAGAACTTATTGAAAATTCGGACTCTTTCTTGTTTTCAGAATAAAAAGAATTAAACGATGTTCTTGATGCACAAGAAGTTAACACAAATGCTGCTGCTAAAATTAAGAAACTGTTTTTCATAAAAAAGGGTATTTAATCTATGACGATCAAACACCTTTTTTGTAACATTTTACACTTCATTCCTTTGAAATACTTTCCCAGGTTTCCAATTTATCCAATTAATGAAAATTGAATCAATTCTTATTTTCGGAAATCATTTGTTTTTTCAGATAAGATTCTACGCGTAATGACGCGTTTTCCCGAATGTCTTCCCAAAATAAATTGATATCGCCTGCGTGGTATCTCTTCTTGCCCAAAACCAACAACCGGTATGGGAAATGTGGTAAGCTAATCCACAAAATGCCATCTTTTACATAAACTTTTAATGCCTGTTTATATATTTTATCATTGGTAAACAAAAATCCTTTGTGGTCTGAGAGTTCGGATTCTTTGCTCCCATCCCAATCAACAGGATTTGAAACTTCAGCGCCTTTAAACCATTCCTTATAAGTTTTTGGATAATGTCTTTTTTTGAAGGTGTTCCAACTAACAAAACCGCCAGTTTGTGCTGGATTTGTCATCATCTTTATATGTTGAAATTCATTTTTTTTAATGGCAATCCCCGGCAAATAAGCTGCAACCAATTTATTTTGTAATGGTTTTCCGTCGAAAAATTCTTTTAAAAGCCGTATCGCATGGGTAGTTCCCTGACTATGCGATGCTATAATGATTGGCCTTCCGTTATTGTACTTTTCCAAATAGGTTTTAAAAGCTTCTTTAACATCACTATAAGCCAAGCTTAATGCTTCTTTTCCGCCGTTTTCATACTTGGTGTAAGACCTTAAATGTGCCTGCCGGTAATAAGGAACATACAATTTACCGGTGTTTAAAAATGCGGATGCCTGAAAATAAACAGCCTTGTCAATCACTTTAATATTCTGAATGGAATCAGTTACCGGAACGTTCCATCTTAAATCCTTTTTTTCAATATTTAAGGTTGGATAAATATAGAAGATATCGGCATCTAAACCCGTTGTGTTTGTTTGCCAGTGCTTTAAATTTTCGGGATAGGAATCGGGCAAAATAGCCCAAGTCTCAACATTCCCATAATTTGGAGATAACGGTTGCTGCTGCGCAGAAAAAGTTGGAACTACCGCACTTTTACAGCTGCCTAAAACAACAATCGCCACAAAAAGCAATGCTATTTTAGCACCAATTAGACTCCATTTAACGCGCCTATTATTTTTTATACAACATAGGGTTTGTGTCCGCATCATTATACATTTTCATTTGTTTATATACTTTAACGTATTTTTCTCCAGTGGCAAAATCATTCAACAAATCATCAATTGCGGTGGATAAATCCACTCTTTGCTCCAACAAAACATTCAGTTTTTCCTGACATTTTGCCCTATGTCCTTCGGAAGCCGATTCACGTGTGGCCTCTTCACTCATATGGTAAATTTTTAGGGCCAAAATAGAAAGTCGGTCAATTGCCCAAGCAGGCGTTTCAGAATTAATTTTGGCGCCTTCTTTTACGGTTACATTTTTAAATTTGTCTAAAAAATAGCTGTCGATATATTCAACCATGTCAGTTCTATCCTGATTGGAAGCATCAATTTTTCGTTTTAAAACCAAAGCTTCCACCGGATCAATATTGGGCAGACGAATGATGTCTTCATAATGCCATTGCACGGTGTCAATCCAGTTTTTTCTGTACAATAAATGTTCAAAAGATTTCGAATCAAACGGATTTTCAAATGGCTGATCAACCTCATCAATAATGTGGTATTTTTTTATTGTATCATCAAAAAGTTGGTTGTATTGGGCTGCTTTCATCATTGTTTTTCTAAAATGTGTAAATATTCAACTGTTGAAGTTGCTTTGTGATTTCTGCTTTCTGTTTTATCGGCTTTAAAACGCTGATAATTGGTGGTTTTCAAACTGTATTTTCCGTAGGTTGACATCACGCTTTTCACTTCGTCTTCCGTCATTAAGCCTTCATTGTTGTAACTTAAAAATATGTATTTAAAGTTAGCATTTTTTATCAATTCCTCGAAAGAATTTTTGACTTCGTTTTTTTTGCAATACGAAGAACGGTAATAGGTTCGCAAACCTGTTTTTCCTTGCGGCTCAAACGAATCGTATTTTGCAAGGGTGTTTAACAAATGATAATTTGACCCATATTGCCGCTCATTATAAGGCGGATCCAAATATAAAATATCCCCTTTTATTTCTTTAATCAATGCATTGCTGTCGGCATTAAAAACCTGATGTTTGTTGCTGTTTAGCGTAAATAACGCAGGTTTTAAAATTAGTTCTTTTTGGGCCGATTTCTTTATTTTTTTTAAATAGGCACCATAAACCGATGCAGTATTTGCCACTTTATCGGCACTTTCAATTAAGGAAGCCAGTAAAAAAAAGTATTCATCTTCCGTAATTTCATCGGTGCTTTTCCAGATTTCAATTTGTTGCCGAATGGCGTCGATTTTTTTTCCGTTTTCTGCGGAAAAATACAAGCGTCCTTCTTTCCCGTTTTCGCTGTAATTGTGAAATACAAATCCTTCCGATTCCTTTAAATTATTTAAGAAACTGAAGTGTTCTTCAAACATTAATTCTTGATGGTTTCCTATGTAATTTCTGTTAAGCACATAACTGTAAAATTCAACATCGTTGGCAATTACTTGTTTCACAATAGGCTTAAAAGTTCTTCCAACACTCCCGGTTCCCGCAAACAAATCGCAAAACACCAAGTTCGACAAATCGCTCCCAACAGTGCCGATGATGGCATCTTTTAAAAAAGAAGAAAGCTTGTGTTTAGAACCTATATAATTCACGATTTTGATTTACGATGTATGATATACGATGTACGATTTTTGATGTGCGATTTTAACTTTTAACTTTTAACCTTTAACTTTTAACTTCATTTTATTGCCCAAATAATATCAGCATAAACGGTTTTGTTTTCAAAAGTAAAGCTATGAAGCTTTGTCTGGTCAAAATTAAGCAAATAAGCCGAGATTATTTCTTTGAGCCAGCCTATTTCGGATTTTAATTTCCAATGTCCATCTTCTTCTTGATAATTCACCAAAACAATAAAAAGCCTGTTTTTATGATGTTTTCTTTGTTGTTGGCTCTGATTTTCATACAGCCACGCTATTAATTCACTTTTATGCAAAATTCCGTAAGGAACCGATTTCCCAAACCTATTCGGAAAAACGGTGGTTTTATGGTCAAACGGAATGTTTTGGATATAAAAATCGGTGAATTTGTTGAAAGAGTCTAGGTGCGGCCTTACGTTTTCATTTTCGCAAAAAATGTTTTCAAAGCCTTTTGCCGACCAAAAATTAAACCATCTGTTTAATGCGTAATTCTTTAAATCCTTGTATTTAGGTTTGTCTTTAAAGTCGATTTCAATCGTTTCCAAAAGCGCCTCAAAGGAAGCTGTTTTGTAAATAAAATTGGTCTGTTTGTCAAATTCATCGTCCTGCTTTCTGCCCCAAAAATAATCGAGTTTTGTTCTTTTTTTAAGTTCTTCTTCCAGCAAAAGATAATTCATAGCGTACGATTATAAGAACAGATTGCCACACTACCGCCTGCCATTGGCTGGCAAGCTCGCAATAACGTAATTATAAAAATTTACGCTCAATTAAGTTGATTAATCGTTGTTCAAATTCTTCTTTGTTGGTCCAGTCGTAATCAGGTTTTACAAATTCTTTGATAAAATTTATGGCTTCTTTCTCTGTTTTAAATGAGTTTAGCTGAGAGACAACCCTGTTAAAATCCTGCTGGCTTCCATCAAATAAATGGTTTACGAAAGCGATGCGGTCATTCAGGCCAACCTGTATGTTATTTTTAAATAAAGCGTCGTTTAATGAACGCTGCTTAATCTCCTGTTTTTCTACTTTTTCTTCTTCAATAATCGGATTTTCTTTGGTTGCCCTTTCAAATAAATTGGTTGCAATATCAGATGAAATGGCATCTTTAAACTCATCTTCCAAAGAGATTTGCAGCGAATAACTTTTTTTCGCCGTCTCTTTTACGATGGTATCTCCTTCATTGAATAATTCTTCTATTTTTGCTTCCAAAAACGCCTCTTTTTCTTCAGCTTCTTCGTGAATTTCAACAGCCATTTTACTTTCAAATTCGACCTCTTCAACAACCATTTTGCTTTCAAATTCAACCTTTTCAACCCATTCCTGTTGCATTGTGCTTATGGTTTCTTCTTCCGTATCGGAAAGGTTTGGTGTTTTTTCAACATAATCTTCCACAAATCGCAACACTGTTAATTTTTCATAAATATCTCGTGCTTTTTTATGCAATGCATTTACATCGTCCTTGTTTTTCATTTGCAAAATGCTGTTTGCCAGACTTACCAATTCGGCTTCTAATTTTTTGTGCATAAGTTGACGTATTAAATGAGTGTTGGTGTTTAATTTTTAATAAATTTGTATCATATCAAAATCGTAAATACAAAATGGTTTTACAAAAATAAATGTAAAAAATTATAACCATACTTTTATTGCATTTATTTTAAATTAAAAATTACAATAACCTTTCAAGCGTGAAATTACAAAATGTTTCTTGAAAATACAGTAAATCATATCGAACAATTTGGCTGGATTGAAGTTATTTGCGGCTCTATGTTTTCCGGAAAAACGGAAGAACTGATTCGCAGACTGAAAAGAGCCCAATTTGCAAAACAAAAAGTGGAGATTTTTAAACCTGCCATTGATGTGAGATATGACATAGAAAAAGTAGTTTCGCACGATGCCAATGAAATTAGGTCCACTCCTGTTCCTTCTTCAGCAAATATCAGGCTTTTAGCCAGTGATGTTGACGTTGTTGGGATTGATGAAGCCCAGTTTTTTGATGATGAAATTGTGGCCGTTTGCAACGATTTAGCAAATCGTGGCGTTCGCGTTATTGTTGCGGGCTTGGATATGGATTTTAAAGGCAATCCGTTTGGCCCAATGCCGGCGCTTATGGCAACTGCGGAATATGTGACTAAAGTTCATGCGGTTTGCACAAGAACCGGGAATCTGGCGCATTACAGTCATAGGAAAGCGGCCAGCGACGAACTTGTTTTGTTGGGCGAAACCCAAGAATATGAGCCTTTAAGCCGTTCCGCCTACTTTAAAGCCATTACTGAAGAAAAAATAAAAAAAGCCAAAGAAATTAATAATGGGAAATAATCACGTTACCGTGCTTGAGATAGATTTAAATGCCATTGATCACAATTTAAGTTATTTTAAATCAAAACTACATCCCGAAACAAAAGTATTGGCAGTGGTTAAAGCTTTTGGTTATGGCAGCAGTTCGGTTGAAATTGGAAAGTTTCTGGAACCAAAAGTCGCTTATTTTGCCGTGGCTTATTTGGACGAAGGTATTGCTTTGAGAGAAGCCGGGATTAAAAAGCCCATTTTGGTATTGCATCCTCAAAAAATAAATTTAGAGCAAATTATAAAATTCAATCTGGAGCCAAACGTATATTCCATCACTTTATTAAAAGCGGTTATTGAAGCGGCAAAAAGTTTAAAAATTCAAAATTATCCCATTCATATCAAATTCAACACGGGTTTAAACCGATTGGGTTTCACAAAAAAAGACATTCCTGAAATTTTGGCCTTGGTTCAAAATCAGAAAGAAATCACTGTTGCCTCCGTTTTTTCACATATCGCCGCCAGTGAAGATTTAAACGAACAGGAGTTTACGTTGCAGCAAATAAACAGCTTCAAAGAGGTTTCCGCACAATTGATCGGCCAACTTTCCAACAAACCTTTTCGGCATATGTTAAACACTTCCGGAATCATAAATTATGCTTCCGAAGCGCAATTTGATATGGTGCGTTTGGGAATTGGACTGTATGGATTTGCAAACGATGAAGCCGAAACTTCAAAACTGAAAAATGTGATTACCTTAAAATCGGTTATTTCACAAATTCAAACCATTGAAAAAGGAGAAACCGTGGGTTATAACCGTGCTTTTAAAGCGACAGATAACGTTAAAACCGCCACCATTCCTGTTGGCCATGCCGACGGAATTTCACGACAATTTGGAAATGGCGTTGGCTATGTTTACATCAACAACCAAAAAGCACCCATTGTTGGCAATGTTTGTATGGATATGATTATGGTGAATGTCACAAACATCGAATGCCAGGAAGACGATGAGGTCCTTATTTTCAAAGACCAAATGCACATAGAAGATTTGGCAAAAAGAACAAATACCATTCCTTACGAATTGCTTACCGCCATCTCACAGCGCGTAAAAAGAGCAATTAAATAGTTCGTTATACGAATTAATTTTTTTTATTACATTAGCAATAACTAATCTTTAATTAACTTAAAATGGGAATGTTAAAAGAATTCAAGGAATTTGCAATGAAGGGAAACCTTGTTGACATTGCGGTAGGTTTTGTAATGGGTGCCGCTTTCAACAAAATTGTGTCTTCATTTACCGGCGGTATTGTTTCTCCTTTGGTTGGACTGATTTTTCAATCGGACTTCAAAGGTCTGAAATGGGTTATTAATGAGGGCGTTGCTAATGAAACCGGAGAAGTCGTTGGCGAAGTTGCCGTACTTTATGGAGATTTTTTAACGAACCTTGTCGATTTTATTATTGTGGCGGCTGTCATGTTTATGATGATAAAAGCAATTAACCGAATGAAAAAGAAAGAAGTTCCTGCGCCTGAAGCGCCAAAAGGTCCGTCTCAAGAAGAATTATTGATTCAAATTAGAGATTTGCTGGCAAAAAAATAATCAACACTTTTCACAAACAAAAAAGGGTTCGCAAATGCGAACCCTTTTTTTATTTGTCTTTTTTCGTTTCGTAAACTTCGGCTATTGTTGGTGAATTCTCAGCTTTATTAACAAGAATCAGTTCATCGCCAACGCTTACATTTCCTGTTTGAAGCACTTTAAAATAAACGCCGCATTTGGTTGAATTCCAAAATTGTTTTACTATTTCCTGGGTTCCAAAACGAATTCCGAGTTTATAACAAGGCTCTCTTGGCTTGGTGACTTCCAACAATGCTTCGCCTAATTTATAAATATTTCCAACGAATATTTCGGTTTCTTCCAAATTTGAAATCGTTAAATTTTCACCCAACATGCCATAATTCCAGTCTAAATTCGGATACAATTCCTTCCAATAGGCATAATGATTTTCGGAATACCCATAAACCGCTTTCTCAATTCCGCCGTGATGTTTTCGGTCGATTATCGCATCGTTTTTAATAGCTTCATTTCCCAGAAAAACAGGCTGATTTACCGGATACTTAAAAATACCGGTTTCAACAATTTTTCCTTTGTAGTTTATTACTTTTAGCTCGCCAAGATTGACAGAAATTACCTTCATTTTTCTTCAAATTTTATAAGTTCATCCGCAATTTTACGGTCGTTAGACAAACGCGGCACTTTATTTTGTCCGCCCAATTTACCAATCGACTTCATATATTTATTAAATCCGCCTTTTTCTATCAAAGTAATTTTTAAAGGCCTCAATATTTTTCCGCTGATTAAATCAAAATAATAACTGTTTTGCAATTGCAAAGAAGCATCAATTTTATTGGCAAAATCATCCAAATCTTCTGGCTTATTGTCAAATTCAATAAACCATTCGTGATAAGGCAATCCGCTTTCCGGCGTAATTTGCGGCGCCACGGTAAATTCATTGATGGCAATAGTTGTACCTGTGGTTTGGCTATTTATGGCATTTTCCACTTCACTGCCAATCACGTGTTCGCCAAATGCAGAAATAAAATGTTTGATTCTGCCGGTAACTTTAATTCGGTGCGGATTTATGGAAACAAACTCTACCGTGTCACCAATATCGTAACCCCAAAGTCCGGCATTGGTGTTTAAAATAAGCACGTAGTTGACGCCAATTTTAACATCAGCCAAAGAAATCCGGGTCGGATTTTCATTAAAAAATTCTTCGGAAGGAATAAATTCATAAAACATTCCGTTATCAACCAGCAACAACATTCCTTTTTCATTTTGGGAATCCTGATAGGCGAAAAAACCTTCAGAAGCTGGAAACAACTCAATAGTATCCACTTTTCTTCCGATTAAATCTTCAAACTTGTTACGGTACGGTTCAAAATTTACGCCGCCATAAACAAACAGGTTAAAGTTTGGGAAAATATCGCCCACTTTTTTTCCGCTGCGCTCCACCAATTTTTCAAAATACATTTGCACCCAAGAAGGAATTCCGCTAATCAATGTCATATTCTCATTGATGGTTTCGTCAACAATCGCTTCAATTTTGGTTTCCCAGTCTTCTATGCAATTGGTTTCCCAACTCGGCAATCGGTTTTTGGTTAAATATTTAGGAATATAATGTGCGGCAATACCTGAAAGTCTTCCGGTTTTGATGCCATTTTTTTCACCCAGTTCCGGACTTCCCTGTAAAAAAATCATTTTTCCGTTGACAAAATCGGCTTTTTTAGTTTCGACAATATACATTAACAAGGCATTTCGCGCCGCGCTGATATGCATAGGCATCGATTCTTTGGTAAGCGGAATATATTTTACGCCCGAGGTGGTGCCGGAAGTTTTTGCGAAATAAATCGGTTTTCCTTTCCACAAAACATCCGATTCTCCTGCAATAACCTTTTCAATATAAGGTTTTAACGCCTCATAATCCCGAATGGGAACTTGCCTTTTAAAATCTTCGTAAGACTTAATTTTACTGAAATTATGGTCTTTGCCAAAAGTGGTGTTTTGTGCCTGGGCAATTAAGTTTTTAAAAATATTTTGCTGAACTTTTACCGCATTTTTGCTTTGTTTATATATTCTTGTTGCAATGCGTTTTGCAAATGGTTTTGCTAAAATTGATTTTATGTTCATACTATTCAAAATCGATATAATTAACTGGATTTACCGGATATCCTTCATTCCATAATTCAAAATGCAAGTGTGGTCCAGTGCTAAATTCACCCGTATCTCCTGCCGAAGCAATCACTTCCCCCGATTTCACCAAATCTCCTTGCTCCTTGTGCAAAGATGTATTGTGCTTGTAAATAGAGATAAATCCGCCGCTGTGCTCTACAATAATCACATGGCCGGTTTCAGCTGTCCATTCGGCAAAAATTACCGTTCCGTCGGCAACAGATTTTACCGGAGTTCCCTTTTCAACAGCAATATCAATGGCAAAATGTTTGTTTTTAAGACTGTATCCATCGGTCACAATTCCTTTCACCGGCGAAAAAAAGACAACATCGGCACTTTTTATTGCTTCCCTAAAAACACTAAATCTGTCGGTACTTTCAACATCCAGCCTAAATTCCAAATCAATGTCTGAAGGACTAAAATTCATAGAATCTTTATCAAATTTCATGGCATTTAAGACCGAATCTTTGTCGAACTGAACTTCCGTAATTTTGCCGGTTAACAACTCTTTTACTTTTTGAATGTAGAGATTGTTCATTTCCAATACCTGATTCAAGGAATCTGCTTTATACACCAGCTGAGTGGCCTCTCTTTTTAATTTGGTGGAAGAATATCCCGGAATGTATTCTCTTAAAGAAGTAAATGAAATTAAAAAAATGGTGCCAACAATTAACAGAACAGAAAATAAAGTTCCAAAAACAAACACATTCATTATTGTTAATTTAAATGATAATTTTTCTTCAAAGGTATCTTCATTTAAAATTACCAAACGGTATTTATTAATTAATTTCTGTTTGAATTTGACCCTTTTTCTAAGTTTTTTTGCCATAATACTGCTTCAAAAAATATAAAAGCGAATTTTATATAATTAATATTAAACTACTTATTTAGAAGTGTTAAAACTTTTATAAAGTTATGATTTATAAAAGTTCATTTCATCAATATATTTCCAAACATTAAATGGCAACATGGTGCTGATGTCTTTTTTGTCTTTAATCGCATTTCTGATAAATGTAGATGAAATTTGAACGATTGGTGCGTTTACCCTGTGAATTTTTGGATGATTTAAAAATTCGGGCGCTACTTTTTCTTCAGAAATTCTTGGATAAACATACAACTCGTAATTTTTTAGAATGGTTTCGTAATTTTTCCATTTCTGAAATCCTTTCAAATTATCTTCGCCCAACAGCAAACAAAATTGATGATTCGGGAATTTCTCTTCAATATGAATAAGCGTGTTTATGGTGTAATTTGGCTGCGGAAGGTTAAATTCGACATCAGATGTTTTTAATTTCGGATAATTTTCAACGGCAATATTTGCGATAGCCAACCGGTGATGATTGCTTAACAGCGTTTCTTTAAGTTTAAACGGACTTCTTGGCGTTACCACAAACCAAACTTCCTCCAAATCAGAAAATTCGACCATATAATTCGCAATAATCATATGCCCGATGTGAATTGGGTTAAAAGTGCCAAAAAATAATCCGATTTTCATGTGCGTTAAAAGTTGGAAGGTTTAAAGTTTGTTGAAAGTTGAAAGGTTAAAAAAATCAAGGTACCATCTATTAAACCTCCTCCAAAAACTTTTTCACCAAATTATAGGCTTCTTCTTGCGCTTTTTCCAAATTATCATTTACCAAAATAACATCGAAATCTTTGGCAAATTTTAGCTCTTTCTCAGCTTTCGCGACACGTTCTTTAATTTTTTCTTCACAATCTGTGTTTCGGTGTCTAAGGCGGCGCTCCATTTCATCAATTGACGGACTTTGCACAAAAATAGCCAGTGTTTGCTCAGGAAATTTATGTTTAATGCTTAGGCCTCCAACCACATCAATGTCAAAAATTACATTTTTTCCCGCAGCCCAAATACGTTCAACTTCCTTTTTTAAGGTACCGTAATAATTATTTTCGTAAACCTCTTCCCATTCAATAAAATCGCCTTTTTCCACATGTTTTTGAAATTCTTTTAAGGACAGAAAATAATAGTCTTTTCCCTCTATTTCCTTTCCTCTTTTTTCACGTGACGTTGCCGAAATGGAGAAATCTAAATTTAATTCAGATTTTCTTAATAAATGGTGTACAATAGTCGTTTTACCAGAGCCTGAAGGTGCCGAAAAAACAATGAGTTTTCCCTCTTTTTTCACTGCTTTAAAAATTTATAAATGGTTGATGATCCCTTTTTTTACAATACATTTAAGTTTTGCTCTTTAATTTTTTCAAGTTCATCTTTCATTTGAACAACCAATTTTTGCATATTGGCCAAATTCGATTTTGAACCGATGGTATTAATTTCCCTGCCAATTTCCTGAGTAATAAACGCCAATTTTTTACCATTGGAAACGTCTTCATTCAGCTCTTTGATAAAATACTCCAAATGATTTTTTAAACGTACTTTTTCTTCGGTAATGTCCAGTTTTTCAATGTAGTAAATAAGTTCCTGCTCAAACCTGCTTTCGTCAATTTTTGTTTCCAGCTCGGCAATTGATTTTCTAAGTTTGTCCTTAACCTGTTCAATGCGCAACGGGTCCATTTCCACAACTCTTTCCAACAATATTTCAATAATGGAAATACGCAACACGAAATCGGCGTGCAGTGCTTTTCCTTCATCAATACGGTATTCATTTATTTTTTCAATGGTTTCAAGTATGCCATTTTCAATTTGATTCCATTCCTGTTCATCCAATTCTTCTCTTTGTGATTTAAAAGCATCTGGCAGGCGAATGGCCATTTTCAGCAATTCAATTTCATCAGAATCCACAATACCTCTCAATTGGTTCATGTATTCTTTCACCATTTTTTCATTTATTTTCGATGAAAATTCTCCTCCATTTTCTTCAATATAAATGGAGAAATCTATTTTTCCCCTAACCAGTTCTGTAGCCAGTTGTTTGCGAATATCCAGCTCCTTTTCCCTGTAGTAACCAGGAACGCGAACATTTAAATCTAAGTTTTTGCTGTTTAACGATTTCAATTCAATCGTAATTTTTTTTGTTGGAAGCTGCAGTACGGTTTTACCGTAACCGGTCATTGAATGTATCATTTACTATTAAAATTTAAACAAATTTACGCATTTTATGGTTTGTAATATTAATTTTTAATACTAATTGGCAGGTATTTTTTGTACTAAAAACTATTGTGTACTTTTGTTTGCAATAACCAACAATTCAAATTTATTTTGGCAAAAACACAGCATTTATTAGTTATCCGGCTTTCGGCAATGGGCGATGTTGCCATGGCAGTTCCGGTTTTAATGGCTTTAGAAAAACAACATCCAACCCTAAAAATTACAGTGCTTTCAAAACCTTTTTTAAAACCGTTGTTTGATGGATTGAAAAATATGACTTTTTATGCTGCTGAAGTTGACGGAAAACACAAAGGTTTTTTGGGCATTTATAAACTTTTTAAGGAATTAAAATCGTTAAATATTGATGCCGTGGCCGATTTGCATAACGTTTTGCGCTCCAAAATTTTAAGAACTTTTTTTAAACTTGCCCTGGCTAAAGTGGCTTTTGTTGATAAAGGTCGAAGTGAAAAGCATGCATTGACCCGATCTAAAAATAAAGTTTTTAAACAACTGAAATCTACCCACGAAAGATATGCCGATGCTTTTAGAAACTTGGGATTTAATTTGGACCTTTCACCTCCTGAATTCCCGCCGAAAAAAGAACTAACTCCAGAAATTCTTGAAATCACCGGTATCAAAAACACAAAGTGGATTGGCATTGCGCCTTTTGCAACTTACAATTCTAAAATGTATCCAATAGATTTAATGGAGGAAGTTATTGCTGAATTGTCTAAGCAACCTGTAAAAATAATGCTTTTTGGCGGCGGTAAAAAAGAAATCGAACTTTTGGAAAACCTAGCTAACAAGTTTCCAAATACCCTAAATGTTGCCGGAAAACTTAAACTAAACCAAGAGCTAACGCTTATTTCAAATTTAGACGTTATGGTAAGCATGGATTCCGGAAACGCGCATTTTGCGGCGATGCTGGGAATAAATACCATCACCATTTGGGGTGTTACACATCCTTTTACAGGTTTCGCTCCTTTTAACCAGCCTTTTGAAAATGCCATTTTACCCGACTTGGAAAAATACCCCAACATTCCCTGTTCCATTTATGGCAATAAAGTTTGTGAAGGTTATGAAGATGCCATGAGAAGCATTTCACCAAAAACGGTCATTAAAAAAGTTTTGGAAGCTTTAAATTGACGGCTGATTCACGCCATTTTCATTTTCTAAAATTTACCGACAAACTTGCCTATTTTATAATTATTATAGCTTATTTTTGTGACAAATAAGCTCTTATGATTGTCAACGTTTTAGATCAAAAAAATTCAATATTAAATAAATTTATCTCCGAAATTAGAGATGCCGAAATTCAGAAAGACAGTATGCGATTTCGACGAAATATTGAAAGAATTGGTGAAGTTTTGGCCTATGAAATAAGTCAAACGTTGGATTTTCAAAACAAAATTATTTCGACACCCTTAGGCACTAAAATAGTGTCGGTTCCGCAAAAAGATATTGTGGTATGTTCAATTTTAAGAGCTGGTTTGCCTTTACACAGCGGACTTTTAAACTTTTTTGATGATGCTGAAAATGCATTCATTTCCGCCTATAGAAAACACATCACAGAAACCGAATTTGAAATTAAAGTGGAATATTTTGCTTCTCCTAATTTAGATGGCAAAACATTGATTTTAGCCGACCCAATGTTGGCAACCGGACAATCTTTAGCAACCGTTTATGAAGGATTGAAAAAACATGGAACGCCAAAAGAAATCCATTTGGCTTGCGTTATCGGCGCAAAAGAAGGCATTGAATACATTAAAAATCATTTTCCTGAAAACACCAAATTATGGATTGCCACAGTTGATGAGCATTTAAACGAAAAAGGATACATTGTTCCCGGTTTGGGCGATGCAGGAGATTTGTCTTTTGGGATTAAGTTATAAAAAATAGACAAAAACTGAAATCAGCAGAAATACATATAAAATCAAATTTCTAAAAATTTTAGATTTGGTGAGTTGCACTAAATTTGAAATAATCACTGCGGAAGGAAAAATAAGGAAAAACAATTCTGAACCATTTTTAGTTGGCGCCAAAAGGACGATTACCACCGAAATTAACAAATGATTGATCAATACATCCCAAGAAAATTTAAAATTATTTCTGATTGAAAGAACTTTGGGAGTTACCTTTACAAGACTCCACAACAAAACCATCGACAAAAATATCACTGGAATTAATAGTTTTAATGAAGCATAGGAACTAAAATCCAAGTTAATTTCATAATTAAACTTATTGTAAAAAAAAGCGGCATCTTCAAAATAAAGACAATACGTAAAATAAATAAGCATAGGTACCACAAAGCCCACAATAGGAATAAACAAATTTTTAATGGTTAGTTTTTGATGTACCATCATGCCAACATACACCAATAACAAATAAAAAATAGTCCACGAATAAAGCATTGTTGCAATACCAATCCAAAAACAGGCATCAAAAAGCTTCAATTTGGTGTCAAGCCCAGATCTTAAGCTGTAAATTTTTCGAAATCCCAATAGCAATGCAATGTTTGCCAAAACAATTTTGTAAGAAAACATGGCCTCAGGAAAAGTTCCCAATAAAAAAACAATTAAAAGCAACGCGTATAAATTGACTTTTGTCAGCTTGTTTTTTTTGACAATAAAATTTACAATCAGCAGAAATAAACCAAGCCAAATGAAAAAACCAATTCTTTTAATCAAAAATTGGATGGAAAGTTCTGCAGTATGAAGCAAAAAAGTGGCCGTAAAATAATAGACAAACAGCAGTGCGGCTATAATAAAAATAGTTGCCGGTTTAGTTTTATTGAAAAAATTTGCTATCATTACTATATTTTATACTTTTGCCTGTAAATATAAATAAGTTATGATTGCAAACAATATTTTTAGAGCGATAGGTGAATTTTGTCAAAATGTTTTATTTGCGCCTCACAATAGCATCCGTACTATGGACAATTGGTGGGTTCAAAACACGGTAAGTTGGATTTTTGTTGTCATTTTGTTTATAGCTTTATTCTACTGGTTAGGGCAGTTAAAAAATTACAAAAAAGCAGGAAACGAATAATTTCTTATAAAATTCATTTATATTTTTTCCTTTTTTTTAACAAAACGCAAATCCTGTGGGAAGCAAAAATAAACTCAAAAGATTTCGTGAAAACGAAACATTTTCCAATGTCATCCAACCAACACGAAAAGAAGTTATTGATGGTTTCTCCTTAAAAGGAAATTGGCACACACTTTTTAACAACAGCAACCCAATTGTTCTTGAATTGGGCTGCGGAAAAGGCGAATACACCATTGCACTTGCCCGCAAAAATCCGAACATTAATTATATTGGTGTCGACATAAAAGGAGCACGTTTTTGGCGCGGAGCCAAAATAGCTTTGGAAGAAAATTTAACCAACGTGGCTTTTTTAAGATCTCAAATTGAGCTCATCGACTTGCTTTTTAACAAACACGAAGTTGCCGAAATATGGATCACTTTTCCCGATCCGCAAATTAAATACACGCGCACCAAACACCGACTCACCAATACGGAGTTTTTAAAAAAATACCACCATATTTTAAAACCCGAAGGCATCGTTCATTTAAAAACTGACAGTGAATTTATGCACGGTTACACATTAGGTTTGCTTCACGGCGAAGGGCATGAAATTATTTATGCGCATCACGATATTTATAAAAATTATCATGCGCCGGAAGAAGTTACTTCAACCCAAACATTTTATGAAAGTCAGTACTTGGAAAAAGGAAAGCCTATAACTTATATTAAATTTAGGCTTCGATATTAGAAAAAAGCCCCCTAACCCCCAAAGGGGGAATTTATAATTCTGTCAAAGTTATTTAGGCATCAATAACTTTTAACTTTTAACTTTTAACTTTTAACTATTAACTTTTAACTTTTTTAATTGATGGAAACTTCCGGTAATTTTTTTGAAAAAGTGTATGAAGTTGCAAAACAAATTCCTTTTGGCCGAGTTACCAGTTATGGCGCCATCGCAAAATATCTCGGCGCTGCCAAATCAGCCCGTATGGTTGGTTGGGCGATGAATGCTTCTCACAATAATGCTGATATTCCTGCACATCGGGTGGTAAACAGAAACGGATTGTTAACCGGAAAATTTCATTTTGACGGCACCAACTTAATGCAACAACTCCTGGAAAATGAAGGAATTGTTGTGAAAGAAAATCAAATTCAAAACTTTCAAAATGTTTTTTGGGATCCGTTTAAGGAATTATTGTAGTATTTGATATCAAATATTTGGATTTTGAATTTTGAATTTTTTTAATTCCGTCTTCTGGGGTTAGGGGCTTTTCTCTTAATGTAACTTTGTGAATTCATTTAAATCTGTATCTTTGTTGTTTAGAATGATTTTATATAAACAACATGGCATATACAAAAAAAGAAATCTCAAATGCACTTGAAACCATTACTGCACCTGGTGAAGGGACAAATTTAATTGAAAGCGGCGCAGTTAAAAATATTGTAACTTTTGACAAAGAAGTTATTGTTGATGTAACCATCGGAAACCCAACGTTACAGGCTAAAAAGAAAATTGAAGTTGAAATTATGAAGGCAATCCACCAACATGTGGATGTAAAAGCTGATGTAAAAGTAAATGTTACCACTACCGTTTCTGATAAACCAGCCGAAAAGTCGGTACCTAAAGTTCCGGGAATTCAAAATATTATTGCAATTGCTTCAGGAAAAGGTGGTGTAGGAAAATCTACCATTACCGCCAACATGGCAATTTCATTGCAAAAAATGGGCTTTAAAGTGGGTATTTTAGATGCCGATGTTTATGGCCCTTCCATTCACTTAATGTTTGATGTGGCGCATGCAAAACCTTTATCAATAGAAATTGATGGCCATTCAAAAATGCAGCCAATTGAAAGCTACGGCGTAAAAATATTGTCGTTAGGATTTTTTGTTGATGCGAATCAGGCAGTTATTTGGCGTGGTGCAATGGCGGGCAAAGCACTAAACCAATTGATTTTTGACTCACATTGGGGCGAACTTGATTTTTTACTGATTGATTTACCTCCGGGAACCGGCGATATTCACCTATCAATTGTACAGGCTGTTCCTGTAACAGGAGCCATCATTGTAAGTACGCCGCAAAATATCGCTTTGGCCGATGCCAAAAAAGGTGTGGCGATGTTTCAACAAGAAAGTATCAATGTTCCTGTTTTGGGCATTGTTGAAAATATGAGTTATTTTACGCCTGCTGAACTTCCAAATAACAAATACTATATTTTTGGGCAAGATGGCGCAAAAAACTTGGCTAAAGACATTGATGTTGCCTTTTTGGGTGAAATACCTTTGGTGCAAAGCATTCGGGAATCTGGCGATGTTGGACATCCGGTGGCACTTCAGGACAACACACCTTTAGAAATTGCTTTTTCAGAAATTACTAAAAACGCCTTGTCGCAATTGGTAAAAAGAAACAGTGATTTACCACCAACTGAAATTGTTCGTATTACGACAATGAGCGGATGCAGCACAAAAAAATAAAAAACTATGGAAGCGGAAGAACTTAAAATTATTGTTGAAAATGCATTGCAGGAAATCAGACCTTATTTACAGGCTGATGGCGGCAACATTACATTGGTTGAAATACGAGACAATATTGTGAGTGTTCAGCTTGAAGGCAATTGTTTGGGTTGCGCCGTAAATCAGATGACTTTAAAAAACGGGGTTGAAGCTACCATAAAAAGGCACGCTCCCCAAATTTTACAAGTGATTGAAGTGAACGGAATTTCTTTTTAGCTTCCAAAAAAATAACTGATAAAGAGCGCTTTAAAGCGCTCTTTTTTATTTCATTAAACATTCAAAAATATTTTTATATTTGTAAAGTATGCAAACAGCTTGGACAGAATTATTGATACTTCTAAAATTCTTAATCAAGAGAGATCCTGAATGAAAATATTCATGGTAAAAGTTACAAGCTAAAAATTTTGTAACTTTAAAGCTATGATTCCGTCCAAACTGATGAAAATTAGTGGACATCAATTCATAAAAAATACTACTGGCCCTTTTTTAGGGAATTCATAACTAAAAAAATATACAATTATGCCTAGATATTATTCATTGGGTAAAATTCCGCCAAAACGTCACACAACTTTTGAAAAACCAACAGGCGGATTGTATCAGGAAGAACTTTTCGGTACCGCAGGTTTTGCCGGAATGTCTTCATTAATCTATCATTTGAATCCGCCCACCGTGGTTACGGAAATCAAAAAAGTAAAAGATGTAACGCCAAAAATTGCCATCGACAAAAATATGAAAGCGCTCAGTTTTAAATGTTTTTCCTTAAAACCGGAAGCCGATTATCTTGATAGCAGGAAAACTGTTTTTGTAAACAGCGATTTACACATTGGTTTGGCCGCGCCCAAAGAATTTTCTTCAGCCTACTTTTATAAAAATGCCGATGCCGATGAAATGCTTTTTGTGCATATTGGTTCGGGCACTTTAAAAACAATGTATGGAAATATTTCTTTTAAATATGGCGATTATGTGATCATTCCAAGGGGAACTGTTTACCAAATAGACTTTGACTCGCAAGAAAACCGATTGCTTTACATTGAATCATTTAGTCCGATTCTAACGCCAAAACGCTATCGAAATAACTTCGGGCAATTGTTGGAACATTCCCCGTTTTGCGAGCGCGATTTTAAATTGCCAACCAATTTGCAAACGCATGACGAGAAAGGCAACTTTAAAATTTTTATCAAAAAACAAGGCGTTTTGTGGGAATACAATTACCAAAACCATCCATTTGATGCTGTTGGCTGGGACGGATTTAATTATCCGTATGCTTTTTCCATTCATGATTTTGAACCCATCACCGGCCGCATTCATATGCCGCCGCCAATTCACCAAACTTGGGAAGCCTCAGGGTTTGTGGTTTGCTCATTTGTGCCAAGAATGTACGATTACCATCCTAAATCGGTTCCGGCACCATATCACCACAGCAATATCGATTCAGAAGAAATATTGTATTATGTAGACGGTGATTTTATGAGCCGAAATAATATAGAAAAAGGACAAATAACCTTGCATCCCGGAGGAATTCCTCACGGACCGCATCCGGGCGCGATTGAGAGAAGCGTCGGAAAAAAATTCACCGAAGAATTGGCCGTAATGATCGATCCTTTTAAACCGGTGATGATTACCGAAGAAGCGATGAATTTGCAAGTGGACGATTATTATAAATCTTGGATAACTGAATAAATATTAAAAAAAATGTCAAACTTAAAACAAAAACAAAATTTCAACTACGGATTGGAAAAAATATTTCCTGAAGCACAAGATTTTTTACCATTATTGGGAACTGATTATGTGGAAATGTATGTTGGAAATGCCAAACAGGCAGCACATTATTACAAAACCGCATTCGGATTTCAATCGTTGGCTTATGCCGGATTGGAAACAGGTTTAACAGACCGAACAAGTTATGTTTTGATTCAGGATAAAATTAAATTGGTGCTCACCACGCCCATGCCAAACAAAAATAACCAGGAAATTTTTGACCACATCCAAAAACACGGCGATGGTGTAAAAGTAGTGGCGCTTTGGGTGGAAGATGCCGTAAAAGCTTGGGAAGAAACCACCAAAAGAGGCGCAAAATCATTCATGGAACCAACCAAGGAAAGCGATGAAAACGGCGAAGTTATTCGTTCCGGAATTCATACTTACGGAGATACTGTTCACATTTTTGTGGAACGAAAAAATTACAACGGCCTGTTTTTGCCAAAGTTTGTGAAATGGAATTCGAGCCATAATCCGACTGATGTTGGTTTGCGTTATATAGATCATATGGTTGGCAATGTTGGCTGGAACGAAATGAATGTTTGGGCAAAATTTTACAATGAAATCATGGGATTTGCCAACCTGATTACTTTTGATGACAAAGATATTTCAACAAAATATACCGCATTAATGAGTAAAGTAATGACCAACGGCAACGGTCGCGTGAAATTCCCAATTAATGAGCCGGCTGAAGGCGCAAAAAAATCACAAATTGAAGAATATTTAGACTTTTACAATGGTCCTGGCGTGCAGCACATCGCAGTTGCCACCAACAATATTTTGGAAACAGTAAAAGCATTGACAGAACGCGGCGTTGAATTTTTATATGTTCCCGGTTCATATTATGACACGGTAATGGAAAGAGTTGGTGAAATTGATGAAGATTTGGCAGCATTAAAAGATCTCGGAATTTTAGTTGACAGAGATGAGGAAGGTTACTTATTGCAAATTTTCACCAAACCGGTTACCGACAGACCGACCCTCTTTTTTGAAATTATTCAAAGAAAAGGCGCGCAATCATTCGGAAAAGGAAATTTTAAAGCCTTGTTTGAATCGATTGAAGCCGAACAAGAACGAAGGGGAACTTTGTAATTTTTAAAATTATTAATAAAAGCTTAACGGCGTATGTGTTAAGCTTTTATTATTTTTGGCGCGATAATTGTATTTTTACAGAAACAATTCGTTATAAAACAATAGATGAAAAACATTATACATATTTTTATTTTTTTAATTGCATTTACTTCAATTGGGCAATCCGTTCAAAAAACGAGTGGAAAATCATTTGAATCCGTTTCAAAATCAAAAGATTCTCCCCAAGTTTTTGCTTTTCAAAAAGGGGAATGGCTAAAATTTAAAATGAGCTACAGCAATTTTTTAAATGCAGGTTTTTCAACAATGGAAGTAAGGGAAACTACAAATAACCAAAAAGCAGCGTTCCATATTCTTGGAAAAGGAACCTCCACGGGAATTGTAAGTTTGTTTTTTAATGTGAAAGACGATTATCAAACCTATATGTATAAAGAATCTTTGTTGCCTTATCGATTCATCAGAAAAATTGATGAAGGCGGATATACCAAAGATGAAGAAATTTTATTTAATCACGATAAAAATGAAGCCACTGTAAAAAACCACAAACGCAATACGGTAAATAAACATCCTATTGGTGATGACATACAAGACTTACTTTCTTCTTTATACTTTTTAAGAAATCAAAATTTAACAAATTTGAAAGCCGGTGATAAAATTGAATTAAAAATGTTTCTTGATCAGGAAACCACTAATTTCAAACTTCATTTTTTAGGAAAAGAAGTGGTAAAAACCAAATTTGGCAAAGTTAAAGCCCTAAAATTTAAACCAATGGTCCAAGCAGGACGTGTTTTTAAAGAACAGGAAAGCCTTACCATTTGGATTAGTGATGACGAAAATAAAATTCCGCTACTTATTAAAGCTTCACTTGCCGTGGGCTCTCTGCGAGCAGATTTAGATCAATATAAAGGTTTAGCACACCCTTTTAACATAATTTTTTGAAATTAAATCGTATTTTCGCAATTCATTTGTTCAATCAGATTTAATTGTTAAATAGCCTATATTGAAAAAATTAGTTGCCCTTCTATTCATTGTCTTAAGTATTTCCTGTAAAGATGAAAAACCTGAAATTGTAATCCCTAAACCAAAAATTGTTTTTGAATTTGGTTATAGACTTAACGATTATAAGGTAATAAATGACACCATTCGGTCTGGAGAAAATTTTAGTGAAATATTAACCAGACATCATATTGACAACTCAAAAATACATGAGATTGTTACTGTAATAAAAGACTCTTTCAATATTAGAAGCCTTAAAGCCGGAATACCTTATACCATTTTGGCTAAAAACGATTCAACCCAACAAGCACAAGTATTTTTTTATAGGCAGTCAAAAATTCTCTACTCAGTTATCGATTTTCAGGACTCCATAATTACCATATATAATGGAAAAAGACCTATCAAAACAAAAATTGAAACGGCTTCAGGTGTTATAACAAGCAATCTTTCGCATGCCATCAAAAGTCAAGGTTTAAGTTCTTATTTAACCTATAAAATGGCGGATGAGGTTTTTGCTTGGGCCATCGATTTTTCCAAACTTCAAAAAAATGATAAATTTAAATTAATATACGAGCAATTTTATATTGAAGACACTATTCCGGTTGGAATTGGAAAAATAAAGGCCGCCTATTTTGAGCATGATGAAAAACCATTTTACGCATTTAATTATGTTGTGGATTCAACCAAGAAAGCTTCAGAATATTACGATGACAAAGCCAATATTTTACGTCGGCAATTTTTAAAAATGCCTATAAAATTCGGAAGATTGTCTTCAAAATACAATTTGAAAAGGCGCATTGCCTATTATGGAAACAAAATTAGGGCTCACAAAGGCACCGATTATGCCGCTGCAATTGGAACCCCGATTGAGGCGACGGGAAATGGAACTGTCGTAGAATCTCGTTATGCCGGCGGTAATGGAAATTACGTTAAAATACGCCATAACGGCACTTACAGCACGCAATATTTACATATGAGCAAACGTGCTGTTAAAGTAGGAGAATATGTAAAACAAGGGGAAGTTATCGGTTATATTGGGATGACAGGAAACACTGCCGGACCTCATGTTTGTTATCGTTTTTGGAAAAACGGGGTGCAGGTTGACCCTTTAAGACAAAAATTTCCAAATTCAGAACCTATGAAAAAAGCTAAAATACCCGCATATAAAAAATTTATTGAACCTCTTAAAGTCCAATTAGATTCAATAGCATATCCCAAAAATAATTCCATTTTTCATCTTTAATACGTACTAAATTATCATATCTAGACCATGAAGAACATAAATCCAACCGAAACAAAAGCTTGGCAAGCACTAACTTCACACTATGAAACTATAAAATCAGTTCATTTAAAATCATTGTTTAATAGTGACCTTGATCGAAAAAAGAAATTTACCATCAATTTCAACGACTTCGAATTTGATTATTCAAAAAATAGAATCACAGAAGAAACGCTAAAATATTTGTTGGAATTGGCTCATGAAGTTGATTTAGAAAGTGCCATCAAATCCTATTTTTCAGGAGAAAAAATTAATAAAACCGAAAACAGGGCCGTATTGCACACTGCTTTAAGAAACCAATCAAATGAACCTATTCTTCTGGAAGGAAAAAATATTATGATTGATATAAAAGACGCCTTGAATAAAATGGAGTCTTTTACCAATAAAATTGTTTCAGGAAACTGGAAAGGATATACAAACAAATCAATCACTGATGTGGTAAATATTGGGATTGGCGGATCAGATTTAGGACCGGATATGGTGGTTGAGTCTTTAAAATATTACAAAAACCATTTAAATGTTCATTTTGTTTCAAATGTTGACGGCGACCACGTTCAGGAAGTAATCAAAACCCTAAATCCGGAAACCACCTTATTTGTAATCGTTTCAAAAACATTTACCACTCAAGAAACGCTTACCAATTCAACCACCATAAAAAAATGGTTCTTAAAAACTGCTTCTGAAAGTGATGTTGCAAAACATTTTGTTGCCGTTTCCACAAACTTAAAAGCTGCGAACGACTTTGGTATTGCCACAGAAAATATTTTTACCATGTGGGACTGGGTTGGCGGCCGATTTTCATTATGGAGTACCGTAGGTTTATCAATAAGTTTGGCTGTTGGTTTCAATAATTTTAAACAGCTATTAATTGGCGCTTATGAAATGGATGAACATTTTAAAAACACGCCATTAGAAAACAATGCACCGGTAATTTTAAGCCTTATTGGCATTTGGTACACCAACTTTTTTAATGCGGAAACCGAAGTCATTTTGCCTTATACGCAATATCTCAGCAAATTTGCCCCTTATCTGCAACAAGCCATTATGGAAAGCAACGGTAAAAGTGTAGACAGAAATGGAAAACGGGTAACTTACCAAACAGGAAATATTATTTGGGGCAGCACAGGCACAAATGCCCAACATGCTTTTATTCAGTTATTGCATCAGGGAACCAAATTAATTCCTGCCGATTTTATCGGATTTAAAGAATCCCTTTACGGAAACACAGAACATCACAGCAAATTAATGGCCAACTTTTTTGCGCAAACTCAAGCATTGGCAGAAGGAAAAACAAAAGAAGAAGCGCATTTAGATTTAAAAATGCAAGGCAAAATGAATGAAATAGAAACCTTGTTGCCTTATAAAGTTTTTGAAGGAAATAAACCAAGCACTTCTATTTTAATTGCCAAACTTACACCTAAAACATTAGGAAGCCTAATTGCTTTTTACGAACACAAAATATTTGTTCAGGGAATTATTTGGAATATTTTCAGCTTTGACCAATTCGGCGTTGAATTGGGAAAAGAACTAGCCAATAAATATCTTCAAAAATAATTATTGCTAAAATTCAATCCATGAAATTTTGAGCGACTAAAATACCTCAATGAAGCAGTCCTCATTTTTACCTGAGACATAAGATGCTTCTTTTTTAACTTTCTCATAAAAACGGCTAATTTTTAAATAAATGATGCCGTTTTTTTCTTAGAAATCAGTTTTTATTTTTCCCGTCTAACTGAATGTCCTTCAACCTATAAGCGCCTTAAGCCCATATTAGGCTCATTATTCTTTTTGCGCCATAAGCAACCTATACACAAATTTAACATCTGTTAATAAACTGTTAATATTTAAATTAATGCAAATCAGTTTTAAAGGTGTTTTTTACTACATTTATTTGTCTTAAAGTTTTGTTAAAAACTTAACAATTCCTTAAAGATTCATTTGGTAAAAATGACCAATTTTGCAAAAACATTTAATTCAAATTCAAATTAAACAATGAGAAAATTTAAAAATTTGTTAATTGCAGTACTGTTAATTAGTTCGACTGCTATTTTCGCTCAAGGTGTAACTACATCTTCTGTTAACGGTAAAATTACGGACAACAATGGCGAAGCTTTACCTGGAGCAAATGTTGTTGCGGTACACACTGAATCAGGCACAAAATATGGTGCTTCAACTGATTATGACGGCTTTTTCAGAATCTCAAATATGAGGGCTGGAGGTCCATATACAATTACGATATCATTCGTTGGTTTTAACGAATATTCCCAAACTAATGTATTCCTTCAATTGGGACAAACATTCGCAATTAACTATCAAATGACTGAAGCCGCTAACGCCTTGGAAGAAGTTGTTATTACAGGTGCAAGAAATGGTATTTTTGATGGTAACAAAACAGGTACTGGGACTTACGTAAGTAAAAAACAAATGGAAACATTACCTACAGTATCAAGAGGAATAGGTGATTTTTTAAGAACAACTCCTCAAGCACAGGTTAACGGAAGCACTATTTCAATTGGCGGACAAAACAATAGATACAATGCTATTTATATTGATGGTGCAGTAAATAATGATGTTTTCGGTTTAGCTTCATCTGGTACTAACGGAGGACAAACTGGTGTTAACCCAATCTCTGTAGATGCTATTGAATCTTTTCAAGTTTCTGTTGCTCCATTTGATGTTAGAATTTCTGGATTTTCTGGCGGTGCAATAAGTGCTGTTACCCGTTCAGGAACTAATGAATTTGAAGGATCCGTGTATGGTTTTGTACGTAATGAATCTTTAGCTGGTAAAACTCCCGTAGACCGTGTGCCAGCAGGAGGTAAAAGAGAAAAATTAGCCGATTTTTCAGCCAAAACTTTTGGTGTAAGGGCTTCAGGAGCGATTACAAAAGATAAGTTATTTTATTTTATAAATTATGAAAAACAAGATGACGAAACTCCAAGGCCTTTTAATTTTAACAATTACATCGGAGATTCATCTGAAAGTGATATTCAAAATTTAAGCAACTTTCTTACTAGCAACTATGGCTATAATCCTGGTTCTTACTTGAATATACCTAGCACTTTGGAAAGTACTAAATTAATTGCTAAAATTGACTGGAACATTAATGATAATAATAAATTATCTTTAAAACACAGCTATGTAAAAGCTGAACAAATTAATGCTGCATCTTCATATGAAAGAGGTATAAACTTTAGTAACAGATCGATATATTTTCCTTCAACAACCAATACAACCGCATTGGAGTTAAACTCGAAAATTAGTGAAAACACTTCAAACAGTTTAACGCTTGCTTATAGTTCAGTGTTAGATGATAGAGACCCTCTAGGAGATCCGTTCCCTTCTGTAATTATTAAGGACGGCAGTGGTACAATTGCCTTTGGTTCTGAGCCATATTCCACAGGGAATATTTTGGAGCAAAAAATAATGACACTTACTGATAATTTTGAAATTTACAAAGGTGCTCATACCATAACATTAGGAACAAATTTAGAATACTCTGATGTAAGAAATGTATTTATTGCTCAAAATTTTGGTGATTATGACTGGGATTCCTTAAGTGATTTTATATCAGGCGATGTTGCTCCAAGTGATTATGACAGAAGCTATTCTTTACAAGGCGGTGAAGGTGATGATTCAAAAGGTGCTGCAGAGTTTAATATGTTTCAGTTAGGTGTTTATATGCAGGATGAAATACAGGCCACCAACGACCTAAGAGTTAGTTTTGGGCTAAGATTTGATGCGCCTTTCTGGTCAGATGGATTGGTTAATGAAGATTTCAACACCAGAACTGTTGCTTTATTAGAAACTGAAGGTAAAGATTTACAAGGAGCAAGAGTTGGCGAAGGAGTTTCTACAACAATTCATTTTTCTCCAAGAGCAGGATTTAACTGGAACGTAAATGGTGAATTTAATACACAAATACGTGGGGGTCTTGGGGTATTTACTTCAAGAGTACCTTTGGTTTGGCCTGGAGCTGTTTATAATAATAATGGTATGGCGCAGGCTACTGCTAGCCAAGCTAACTTGCCTAGTGGCGTTAATTTTATCCCAGATCCATATGACCAACCAGTTGGTGTTGCAGTGGGATCAGGACAATTAGGTGGTGACATCAACCTTTTTTCAAGTGATTTTAAATTACCTCAAGTTTTTAAAGCAAATTTAGCGGTAGATCAAAAATTACCATTCTGGGGTTTGATCGGATCAATTGATTTACTATATAACAAAAACATATCTGCTGTTTATTACGAAAACTTAAATCTTAAAGACGCTGTCCTTTTCCAATCAGGAACTGGAGACACACGTCCTTTTTATAATTTAAATTCTAAAGTTGACGGAACTTATCGCGGAATATATTTAGGTTCAAACACTAGTGAAGGATATTCTTGGAATACTTCATTTACTTTGTCAAAACCATATTCTAACGGTTTTGCAGGAAGTATTTCTTATAGCTATGGGGACTCAGAAAGCATCTTTGAAGGAACTAGCTCACAAAACTCTTCTCAATGGAGATACCAGTTAAGTGTTAATGGAAAAAATTCTAATTTACCATTATCTAGATCTCAATTTGCACAAGGTCATAGAATTATTGCAAACGCTTCTTATGATCTAAAATGGAATGATAATATTAAAACCACTTTTGGTTTATTTTACCAAGGTGTAAATGGTGATTCTTTCTCATACCTTTACCAAGAAGGTAAAGATGTTTTAAATGATGATTCATCCGATAAAGCACTTATATATGTACCCTTAAATGCTGCAGATATCAGATTAAAAGACGGTGTTAATGGATTAACTTCAGCTCAACAATGGGATGCATTAGATTCATTCATTGAAAGTAACGACTATTTAAAAAGCAGAAGAGGAAAATATGCAGAAAGAAATGCAGATAGAGCACCTTGGAGTCATATTGTAGACTTAAAAGTGTTACAGGATTTCTCAATTAAATTTGGTGAAAAAACACATACTTTACAAGCCTCATTTGATATTTTTAACTTTACCAATTTAATCAACAAAAATTGGGGTGTTGTTAAATATGCTCCAAATTTTGGTGAAGTTGGTTTACTTAGAACTGAATCAAATGGTGTCGCTCCAGTATATAGCTTTAACCCAGCTGTTGTTGAAAATATTTTTAGTATTGATGATAGTGGCATTGAAAGTTCAAGATGGCAAATGCAAGTAGGTTTAAGATATACTTTTAAATAGACCAATCGCATAATAATTATAAACCACCCAAATTGGGTGGTTTTTTTGTTTAAATACTTTCCTTAATATAGTAAAAAAATTCCTTATTTTCGCAACAACTAAAAAACATGTTTACTATGACTAAAATAATTCATTCTTACTGGGCATACATTGTATTGCTAATTTTAATAATTGCCGTTATAAACGCAATAATTGGGCTAACATCTAAAAAAGAATTCAAAGCAAAAGATTTGCGCATCTCGTTATTTGCCTTAATTACTGCCCATATTCAACTTATATTTGGTTTTATTGCCTATTATACTTCAACCTATTATGAAACGATGCGAAGTATAGGAATGGGCGAGGTCATGAAAAACAGTGAACTTAGAAAACCTTTGATTGAGCATCCATTAATGATTATTATTGCCATTGCCTTAATTACCATCGGATTTTCAAAACACAAAAAGAAAACAACCGATGCCGCAAAATTTAAGACAATTGCCGTTTATTATGCGATTGCCTTAATTCTTATTCTTGCTGTAATTCCTTGGAATTTGTGGTTATCTAAATAATAAAATTCATTCCGAAGCCAATAGGCTTCGGATTTTTTTTAAATCATGAAACGAGCCAAACAAATTTTGCGACACAGAGGAATGATTAATGGCGAACTGTAGCTGTTACCGCTAAAAAATAAAATTTAAACAGATGAAAAAACTTTTAGCCTACATACTTTCTGTTATCTTCTACTTTTTTTACGGAAGTGGCTTGCTTATTTTTCACGTATTGCAGTGGCTCGGTTTTAATCTTGGAAAATACCGAGGCCATAAAATGGCGGTAGATCTTATGAATGGCACCTTAACCTACCTTCTTTATGTTTTGGGAACGCGCATAAAATTTATCAGTAAATACCCAATTCCTGAAAACGTGCCCTTAATTATTGTTTCAAACCATCAAAGCATGAATGATATTTCCCCAATTTCATGGTTTTTGAGAAAGTATCATCCGAAATTTGTTTCTAAAGTTGAACTGGGAAAAGGAATTCCAAGCGTTTCCTATAATTTAACCCACGGTGGCTCAGTTTTAATCGACAGAAATGATGCCAGACAATCTTTAACAGCGCTAAAAGAATTTGGACAATACATTGAAAAAAACAACTATGCCGCAGTCATTTTTCCTGAAGGAACCAGAAGTAAAGATGGCGTTCCCAAACGTTTTTCTGAAAATGGCTTAAAAATGCTCACCAAATTTGCGCCTTCTGCCTACGTAATTCCAATGACCATTAATAATTGCTGGAAACTCAACAGATATGGTATGTTTCCTTTGGAAGTTGGTGTGAAAATTACTTTTGAACTTCATGAACCCATTAAAGCAGATTCCTTAGAATTTGTTAAACTTTTTGAAAAGGTTGAAAATACCATTAAAAATGCTGTAATTTAGCGCACTACTACTAAATTAAAATATATGTCATTACAAAATATCCGGTTAGAGGTCATGCTAACCTTGGAAAAAAGCATCGATACCTTTGTTGAAAAGTTTTTGATAGCTCCAGAAAAAATTTGGCAGCCAACAGACTTCCTTCCAAATTCCCAAAGCGAAAAATTTATTGAAGAAATAAGAGAAATCAGAGAAATTTCCAAAGAATTGGATGACGATTTTTGGACCGTTTTGGTGGGTGATACCATTACCGAAGAGGCATTGCCAACCTACGAATCCTGGTTGCTTGACATTGACGGTATTTCTCAACGCAGCAATAACGGCGGCGATAATGGCTGGGCGAAATGGATACGCGCCTGGACCAGCGAAGAAAATAGACACGGCGATGTGCTGAACAAATATATCTACTTATCTGGCAGGGTAAATATGAGAGAAGTTGAAATTACCACCCAACATTTAATCGCCGACGGTATGGATATTGGCACCGGTCGCGATCCCTACAAAAATTTTGTATATACCAGTTTTCAGGAATTGGCAACTTACATTTCCCATAACAATGTGGCAAAAATTGCACGTAAAAACGGACATACCCTATTGGCAAAAATGTCTAAAATTATTGCCGGCGATGAAATGCGTCACCATTTGGCCTATACCGAATTTGTGAAACAAATTTTTAAGTATGATCCAAGTGAAATGATGCTGGCTTTTCAATATATGATGAAACACAAAATTGTAATGCCCGCTTATCACTTAAGACATTCTTTTGAAGAAAAAGGAACGCTCTTTAGCCAATTTTCAACTGTGGCGCAACGCGCAGGCGTTTATACCGGTTTCGATTATGTGGACATTATTAAAAAACTAAATGATATTTGGGCGATCGACAAAATTACCGGATTGACGGATGAAGCCGAAAAAGCAAGGGAATATTTGTTGAAACTGCCTGAACGTATGTATCGCATTACAGAACGTATTGTGGTTCCAGATACAAAATATCCATTTAAATGGCTGAATCCTTTGACTTAATATATAAAAAGACCCCAAAATTTGGGGTCTTTTTTTAATCATTCAATTTCAAAAGTGTCTCTGTCGTTTAAAAAACCAAGTTTATTTCTTATTTCGGAACTGTGATTTTTATCCAAGGTAAAAACAACTGTTTCTTCTTTGTTTTCTTTCGTTTCGGCTACTTGTTCTCCCAAACAGTTAAACGCCGCCGAATGGCCGTTGTATTCGTAATTATTGGGGTCAACGCCTACGCGGTTAACGCCAATGGTGTAACACATATTTTCAATGGCACGCGCTTTTAATAAAGTGTCCCAAGCCGCAATTCTAATTTTTGGCCAATTGGCAACATAAATTAACAAATCATAGTCATCTGTATTGCGGGCCCAAACCGGGAAACGCAAATCGTAACAAACGAGCGGACAAATTTTCCAGCCTTTGTAATCCACAATAATCTTTTCTTTACCGCTTTTGTACACTTTATCTTCGCCTGCCAAAGTGAACAAATGCCGCTTGTTGTAAAAATTAATTTCTCCTGAAGGATGCACAAATAGAAATCGGTTATAAAAGTTGTTATTCTCAAAAATAATGACACTTCCGGCAATGGCGGCATTTTTTTCGGAAGCAGTTTTTCGCATCCATGCAACCGTTTCTCCGTGCATCGTATCCCCAATTTTTTGAGGATGCATACTAAAACCCGTCGTAAACATTTCAGGCAAAACAATAAGATCGACCTGTCCGTTTATTTGATGTATCTTTTCTGAAAAGTTTCTTCTGTTTTGTTCCTCATTTTGCCAAACCAAATCGGCTTGTAGGATCGCTATTTTTAAATTTTGCATAATATTTCTGCTGCTTTTTTTAAGGTTTCATCTGTTTTTGCAAAGCAAAAACGCAATACTTTGGTGTCTAAACCAGCTTCATTGAATACCGAAATTGGTATGGAAGCAATTTTCTTTTCTTTGGTCAATTTAATGGCAAAGTCAACATCGCATTCCTCCGTTATTTTCGAAAAATTCAACAATTGGAAATAGGTTCCGGTTGAAGGTTTAAAATCAAATCGGGAATCTTTCAGCAGACTTAAAAATAAATCTCTTTTTTGCTGATAAAAACTGCCCAACTCCAAATAATGATTGGGGTTTTTTAAATATTCAGCCAAGGCAACCTGCGTGGGATGATTTACGCTAAACACGTTAAACTGATGCACTTTTCTAAATTCTTCTGTTAAATATGATGGCGCAAGGCAATAACCAACTTTCCAACCCGTATTGTGAAATGTTTTTCCGAAGGAAGCCACAATAAATGTTCTTTCGGCCAATACAGGAAACAACGCTGCCGATTGGTGTTTTTCGCCGTCAAAAATGATGTGCTCATAAACCTCATCGCTCAGCAATAATATATTGGTATTTTTCAAAAGTGCTTCCAATTGCTGCATATCGCCTTTTGATAAAATTCGGCCGGAAGGATTGTGCGGAGAATTGATGATGATCATCTTGGTTTTATCGGAAATCAAGCCTTTCACTTTTTGCCAGTCAATACTGAAGTCCTCCGGATTTAATTGCACCGAAATTGCTTTTCCGCCAAAAAGTTCAATGGTTGGCTCGTAACAATCGTATGCAGGTTTAAAAATAATGACTTCATCATCTTTATGAACAACAGCCGCAATCGCTGTGAAAATTGCCTGGGTTGCGCCTGCCGTAATGGTTATTTCCGTTTCCGGATTGTAGGAAACGCCATATAAATTGTACATTTTTTCAGCAATGGCTTCTCTCAAACTTAAAATTCCGGGCATTGGCGCATACTGATTTTTACCGTTAACCATCGCTTTATTTACCAATTCAATCAGTTTTAAATCGCTTTCAAAATTTGGAAATCCTTGCGATAAGTTCAGCGCATTTTCTTCGGCCGCCAAACCACTCATGATGCTAAAAATACTGGTTTTAACCGCAGGAAGTTTTGATAGTACAGAAATTTTAGAATTGGGCATATTTTATTGTTGAATTGTTTTGAAGTTTAAAATTACTAAAATTAAACTTCTGGTGAAAATTCCAATATATCGGATGGCTGGCAATCCAATGCTTCACAAATTGCTTCTAAAGTAGAAAAACGGATCGCTTTGGCTTTTCCAGACTTTAAAATAGAAAGATTTGCCGTGGTAATTCCAATTTTTTCGGCCAAATCTTTACTTCTCATTTTTCTGGAGGCGAGCATGATATCTAAGTTTACAATTATTGGCATCGCTATATGGTTAATTCATTTTCTTCTTTCATATTTCTCGATATTTTAAAAATTTCACTAAGAACCATAAAAAACATCCCCATGCATAACAAAAAAGGAGTAAAACCAAATGTTATCGTTACATTTTCTGCATAAAAAACTTCGTATAAAATTGAAGGAATCCCCATTATAAAAGAACAAACTACCAACAAAACTCCCATTTTGTTGAAATTTTTCAACACAAATTCATCAAATATTTTATGCAGTTGAAAGTATTCTAATATTTTTCCGAAGATATATACACAATAGATCAATATTAGATATGATACCATTTTAGTTACTATCAACATTTTAGTTGGAAAATCAATTGTTTTTATCCTGAATCCACTAATATGAATATCAAGATAATTTGAATTATCAACAAATAAAATATATGGTATAGCTATCAAAGTTATAAGAATAAAAGGTGTTAAAAATATCCAAGATAAGTCAACAATTGTTTTTAAAATATTAAGTTTTTTCATAATAAATTTATTTATGAAACGAATATATGAATTAATTATTGATAAACAATAATTAATTACCTTTTTTAAACAATTAAATGAGATTTTAATTAAAAATAAAAATATAATAATATCATTTGGGTATTGTGCAAATTTAACCAACTTGCAAATTCAAATTTTAAAGATGAACTATTTTAAAAACTTTTGGAAAACGTACGCGCCTTATTTAACCGATGTTTGGCAATATTTAATCATTATCGTCATTTTTATCATTGCCGGCATTGTTTATTTAATCATTAATTAAAAAACCCAAAAGAAGACTCTTTTGGGTTTTTATTTAAAAATTAAAGTTTGATTTATGCTAAATAGTTGCCGCTAAATATTCGCGATTTAAACGGGCAATATTTTCTATTGATATTCCTTTCGGACATTCAATTTCACAAGCTCCTGTATTGGTACAATTACCAAATCCTTCCAGATCCATTTGCATCACCATATTTTTAACACGGTCTTTTGCCTCTACTTTTCCTTGTGGCAACAAAGCAAATTGTGATACTTTAGCCGCAACAAACAACATAGCGCTTGAGTTTTTACAACTGGCAACACAAGCTCCACAACCAATGCAAGAAGCAGCATCCATAGATAAATCTGCATTTTGTTTTGAAATTGGAATTGAATTTGCATCTTGCGTATTTCCCGATGTGTTTACCGAAATATAACCACCAGCTTGTTGTATGCGCTCAAAAGCCATACGGTCAACCACTAAATCTTTAATTACCGGAAAAGCATTTGCCCTGAAAGGTTCTATAAAAATAGTGTCACCATCTTTAAACATACGCATATGCAATTGACAAGTAGTAATACCTCTGTCTGGTCCGTGCGCTTCACCATTGATTTGCAAAGAACACATTCCGCAAATACCTTCTCTGCAGTCGTGATCAAAAGCGATTGGTTCTTCATCTTTTGCAACCAGACTTTCATTTAAAACGTCCATCATTTCCAAAAATGACATATGTTCTGAAATATCAGTTACTTTATATTCGACCATTCGACCTTTGTCTTGTGGCCCTTTTTGTCTCCAAATTTTTAACGTTAAATTCATAATGTCTTATTATTTGTATGAACGAGTTTTTAATTCGATATCTTTAAATTCTAATTCTTCTTTGTGCAAAATAGCCTCGCTAGGTTTCCCTGTATATTCCCAAGCGGCAACATACGCGAAATTAGCATCATCTCTTTTTGCTTCACCATCATCTGTAATATGTTCTTCACGGAAATGACCTCCACAAGATTCTTCGCGTTCCAAAGCATCTTTTGCAAACAATTCACCCAATTCTAAGAAATCTGCAACCCTGCCAGCTTTTTCAAGCTCTTGGTTAAATTCGTTTAAACTTCCCGGAACTTTTACGTTTTTCCAGAAGTCTTCTCTAATTTCCTGAATCTCTGTGATGGCTTCTTTTAACCCTTTTTCATTTCGGGCCATTCCAACTTTATCCCACATTACCTGACCTAATCTCTTATGGTAATAATCTACCGTATGTGTTCCTTTGTTGTTGATAAAGAATTCTAGCTGACTTTTAACCGATTTTTCAGCTTCATCAAACTCAGGTAAATCTGTTTTTATTTTTCCGGTTCTGATATCATCAGCCAAATAATCACCAATGGTATAAGGCAATACAAAATAACCATCAGCCAATCCTTGCATTAAGGCTGAAGCGCCCAATCTGTTTGCCCCGTGATCAGAGAAATTTGCTTCCCCAATACAGTACAAACCAGGAACGGTAGTCATTAAATTATAATCAACCCAAACACCACCCATCGTATAATGTGTAGCCGGATAAATCATCATTGGTGTTTTGTATGGATTTTCATCAATGATTTTCTCATACATCTGGAATAAGTTTCCGTATTTTTCTTCAATAACGGCTTCCCCTAATTGTGTGATTTTTTCTATTGAAGCATTGTTTATTCCGTGTATTTTAGCTTGTTCAGTTCCATAACGTTTTATGGCTGTCGCAAAATCTAAATAAACTGCTTCGCCCGTTGCGTTTACGCCAAAACCGGCATCACAACGTTCTTTTGCAGCTCTTGAAGCCACGTCACGAGGCACCAAGTTACCAAATGCAGGATATCTTCTTTCCAAGAAATAATCCCTGTTTTCTTCAGCAATTTGAATTGGTTTTAATTTCTTTTGTTGAATGGCTTTTGCATCTTCTAATTTTGCAGGAACCCAAATTCGGCCATCATTTCGCAATGATTCAGACATCAACGTTAATTTTGACTGATAATCACCCGATCTTGGAATACAAGTTGGATGAATTTGCGTGAAACAAGGATTTGCAAAAAACGCTCCTTTTTTATGAATTTTCCAGGCAGCAGTTGCATTAGAACCCATTGCGTTGGTTGATAAGAAATAAACGTTTCCATAACCACCAGTTGCAACAACAACTGCATGGGCAGAATGGCGTTCAATTTCACCGGTAATTAAATTACGGGCAATAATACCTCTTGCTTTTCCGTCGATTTTCACCACGTCAAGCATTTCGTGACGGTTAAACATTTCTATTTTACCGCGGGCAATTTGGCGATTCATAGCTGAATAAGCGCCCAATAACAATTGTTGGCCTGTTTGTCCTTTCGCATAAAAAGTACGCGAAACCAACACACCACCAAATGAACGATTGTCGAGCAATCCGCCATAATCACGTGCAAAAGGCACACCTTGCGCCACACATTGGTCGATAATGTTTCCTGAAACCTCTGCCAATCGGTAAACATTCGCTTCACGTGAACGATAGTCGCCACCTTTTACGGTATCATAAAATAAGCGATAGTTTGAATCACCATCACCCATATAATTTTTTGAAGCATTGATTCCTCCTTGCGCCGCAATTGAGTGCGCGCGACGAGGAGAATCTTGGTAAGCAAATGCTTTTACGCTATAACCTAACTCGGCTAAAGTAGCTGCAGCAGAGCCTCCTGCCAAACCTGTTCCAATAACAATAATATCTATATTACGTTTGTTGGCCGGGTTTACCAAGTTAATTTTGTCTTTATATAATGTCCATTTATCTTTTATTGGACCTTCTGGTATTCTTGAATTTAAAGTCGTCATAATTTTATAAGATTAATGGTTAAAATAGTGAAACAATGCGATGATTATAAATCCTGAAGGAATGGCAATTGCGTAAATTTTACCCAATGTCTTTACACATTTTGTGTATTTATTTAAACCAACAGATTGAAACGCTGATTGAAAACCATGTAATAAATGCAGTGCCAATAATACAAAGGCAATTACATAAGCGCCAACTCTTAATGGGTCAGCGAATTTGTGTTGCAATTCCGCAAAATACCTTGTTGGGTCTTCCGGTAAAAATTCGATGTATTTGTGGTTCATTTCGGGAAACCAGAAATCAATAAAGTGCAAAACAATAAAGGCTAAAATTACGCCACCGCTAACTGCCATATTTCTTGACATCCAAGAAGCATTTGCAGCGCCATTGTATTTAAAATATTTAACACTTCTTGACCCTCTATTCTTTAACTCTAAAACAAATCCCATCACAAAGTGAAAAACAACGCCAAAAATTAAAATGGGTTGCATTAAAAATTGCACTAAAAAATTAGTTCCCATAAAATGGGACAATTCATTAAATACATTTTCACTGAATAATGAAGTTATATTTACCGTTAAATGAATAAGTAAGAAAATAATAAGGAAAAGTGCAGATAAAGCCATCGCTACTTTCCTTGCGATTGATGAAGATAAAAATCCGCTCATTTTTAATATAAATTTTTAGAAAGTAACAAAGATACTATTTCATTTTTTGTATGAAAACATATGGAAACTTAATTTGAAAAAGAGCCTTTATTTAGAATGATTATAATAAAAAATAATCTAAAAAAAATGATAACTTCGTAAAACTATAACCTTAACCAAACTTTATTCTTATGAAAAAAATCGCTTTTCTGCTTTTTTTGATTTCATTGACTTTAAACGCACAACAATTTGACAGTAAGAAATTTGAAAATATAAAAACGCGCCCCATTGGTCCGGCAGGAATGAGCGGCAGGGTAACGTCTATTGACGCAGTAACTGAGAATCCCGACATTATTTATGTAGGAACCGCTTCCGGTGGATTATGGAAATCTGAAAGCGGCGGCATTGACTGGACGCCTGTTTTCGACCATGAGGCAGTTGCATCAATTGGGGCCGTTGCCATTCAACAAAGCAATCCCGATGTAATTTGGGCAGGAACCGGCGAAGGAAATCCGAGAAACAGCGCATCTGGCGGTTATGGCATCTACAAAAGTTTAGATGCAGGAAAAACCTGGAAATTGATGGGTTTGGAGAAAACCAGAAATATTCATAAAATCATTATTGATAAAGACAATCCGAATACGATTTATGTCGGTGCCATTGGCTCCGCTTGGGGGGAACATCCTGAACGCGGCGTTTTTAAAACAACCGATGGCGGAAAAACATGGACAAAGTCGCTGTTTGTTAACAATAAAACTGGCTGCGCCGATTTGGTTGTTGACCCAAGCAATCCGAATAAATTAATCGCTGCAATGTGGGAACACGAACGCAAACCTTGGACTTTTAATTCTGGTGGTGAAGGCTCGGGCTTATACATTACTTACGACGGCGGTGAAAATTGGAAAAAATTAACTGACAAAGATGGATTGCCCGAAGGAAATTTGGGAAGAATAGGTTTGGCAATTGCGCCAAGCAATCCTAAATTTGTGTATGCTTTGGTTGAAGCGAAAAAAAACGCGCTGTACAAATCTGTAGATGGCGGATTTAAATGGGAAATGGTAAATGACCAATCGAGCGGAAGAGGTGCCGACGGTATAGGAAACAGGCCTTTTTATTATGCGGATATTTTTGTGGATCCGTTAAATGAAAATAGAATTTATTCCCTTTTCACCTATGTAAACGTAAGTGAAGACGGCGGGAAATCGTTTCAGCAGTTAATGCCTGCCTACGGATCTGCAGCAGGTGTGCATCCCGATCATCACGCTTGGTATATTCATCCCAATAAACCAAATTTTATGATGGACGGAAATGACGGCGGTTTGTACATTACCAGAGATCGCGGAAAAACTTGGCGTTTTGCAGAAAACTTGCCTATTGCACAATTTTACCATATCAATGTAGATATGGAATTTCCTTACAACGTGTATGGCGGAATGCAAGATAATGGCTCTTGGGTTGGCCCGGCTTATGTGCTAAAATCTCAGGGAATCAGAAATTCCTATTGGCAGGAAATTATGTTTGGAGATGGTTTTGATGCGGTTCCCGACCCGAAAGATTCGCGTTATGGCTACGCAATGTCGCAACAGGGCTCTGTTGGAAGATATGATAAGGTTACCGGAAATACAAAAAATATAAAACCTACACATCCCAATCCCGACCTAAAACTTCGGTATAACTGGAATTCGGCCATCGCCATCAATCAAACAGACCAAGAAACCATTTATTTTGGTAGCCAGTTTGTGCATAAATCTGCAGATAAAGGACATACCTGGGAAATCATTTCACCCGATTTGACCACAAATAATAAAGAAAAACAAAAACAACACGAAAGCGGCGGCATTACGATGGATGCCACTGGAGCAGAAAATCATTGTACTATTTTGGCTATTGAGCCAAGTGTATTAGATGAAAATATGCTTTGGGTTGGCACCGATGACGGAAATATTCAGCTGACTTTAGACGGTGGCACTACCTGGACAAATGTTTCCAAAAACATTAAAGATATGCCTAAGGAAAGTTGGGTGGCGCAAATAAGAGCCTCAAAATTTAATAAAGGCGAGGCTTATGCAGTGGTGAACAATTATCGGCAATTCGATTTTAAACCTTATTTGTTCAGAACCCGGGATTTCGGAAAAACTTGGGAAAACCTGTTGGCAGGAAAGGATGAAATTTTTGGCTATTCACTCTCTTTGGCACAAGATTTAGAAGTTCAAAATTTACTTTTTTTGGGAACTGAAAACGGATTGTATATCAGTCTGGATGAAGGTAAAACGTGGACAAAGTGGATCAGCAACTATCCGACGGTTTCAACCATGGATTTGGCCATTCATCCCAGAGAACACGATTTAATTATTGCCACTTTTGGAAGGGCCGCTTATGTTTTAGATGATATCAGACCTTTTAGGGCGATGGCAAAAGAAGGAAAAGCTATTTTAGACAAACCTTTACATTTGTTCACGCCTCCAACCGCTTATATTACCCAAAATCAGGAAGCTTCCGGAACACGTTTTGGCGCCAATGCCATTTTTAATGGCGAAAACAAGCCACGCGGCGCTATGATTACGTACAGCATCAACAGACCTGAAATCAAAAAATCCGAAGTAAATTCAGACAAAAAGAAAAAGGATGCTAAAATTAATGCCGTTGCTGATACTGTTAAATCTGAAAAACCTTTGGCGAAATTCGATTCCATTTTCTTTCAGGCCTTTAACGACAAAAACGAACTGATTCGAAGTATTCACATTGAAGCACCAAAGGAAAATGGTGCACACAGGTTCTTTTGGAATTTAGACGAAAAAGGGAAAAGCGGTCCATCAAGAAAAGCAGAAAAATCAAATGGCGCTGAACCAAGCGGCGTTACTGTTTTGCCGGGAACTTATGCCATAAAAATTCATTTTGGAAAAGAGACTGCCTCAGAAACCATAAAAGTGGCCTATGATCCAAGAGTTGAAATGCCTTTTGAAGTCTTAAAAAGCAAGTACGATTTACTGAAACGACTTGAGGCTAAAAAAGGAGTTGCCGGCGAAGCCACACGGCGCTTATTGGCTTCAAAAGAAATTGTTGAAGATTATCAAAAACGCATTAAAGCCCAAAATAAAGATGCCAAAGAAAAACAAGGCAAGAAAGACACGGTTACCATACATTCAGAAATTTCAAAAAAAATAGAAGGTTTGTTGGATGCCATGTTGGGCAAGGAAGATAAACGACAAGGAATTACCGCCACTGAATTTCCGAGCACTATTTCCTATTTATACACTGCCGCCAATTACATAGATGACTTACTGCAAGAACCCGGAAAAACAGAACTTACCTTGGTAAAAAATGCCGATGAAAAAGTGAGCAAGGTTATTGCCGATATTAATGCATTTTACAAAACCAATTGGGTAAATTACAGGAATGCCGTGGAAAAATTGAACCTTTCCCCTTTCAAAGAATTGGAAGAATTAAAATATTAAACAAAGTAAAACGCCCAATTAAATTGGGCGTTTTTTTTATGTTAAAAATTAAATCTGGGATTTACAATGGTGTTAAACATAGATCCAAAAGAATAATTTAAACCAACACTAAAAAAGTAATTATAGCCCGATTTTACCTGTTTTTGGCTCAACAGCAATTCTTCTAAAGACAAATCACCCGCGGCCAAATTTATTTGATTATTGGTAATATCATAATTTCCGCTAATATTAAATGAAAGGCCTTTTACAATCCTGAAATTTGTTCCCAAATAAAATGAAAATGCATTTAAAGAAGGGTCATTTAAAAAACTTTCATAGGATGCCTGGCTTGTAATACTGCCCCATTTTTGATTTATGCTTCCGCCCAAACTTAAGTTATGTTCCCACAAAAATTCCTTTTCTTTATTAAAAATGGTTCTCTCATTGTAGTTGGTATAAATTCCTCCAACTTTATAGGCTAAGGTCAATTGTTTTTTTGAAGATTCTTTATATGAAAAGAAATTGTATTCAATGGCAGGTTTTAAGGAACCGTAAAATGCTTTATTGCGATAAGTAGATTTACCGGCCTCAGCAAATGCTCCTGCCGACCAATGATCATTAATGCTTATTACATCATATAAAGTTAAATTAGAAGATTTTTGGCTTGAAACAATGTCGGTCCCATCATAAGTATACACCGATCTGCTATCGCTAAAACTTCCTCTTAAATAAAATTTATTTTCAACCGTAACCTGTTTTGCAGTTACACTAAAATTTAAACTTCGGGTTTTATTTGATTCCTGTCCATAAAAATAGCCCTGAAGCCCAAAGTCGAAAACCCATTTATTCCAGATGTCTTTTTGTTCTTTTACATCAACTTCTTCTTTCTTTTTCGTTTCCACGGATATTTTATCATGAGCGCCATTTTTTAGCCAATAACGCACCAAGCCAAGTTTGGCGTATTTCAATATCATTTCTCTAATTTCACTTTCAGTGCTGTCGGAATTGGTTGAAAAAGTTAATTTGTCCTGAACCTCATTGTAGTTGTTTTGGCCTATGAATTCAATTTCATAGATAGTTCCCCCACTGCCATTTACTTGAGTTCTAAATAACAAATGGGCATCGGCGTCCTTTTGATCTCTAACAAACTCAACATAATCCAAATTTTGTTTGATATAGGTAATATCGCAATAATTACAGTTTAGGAAAATTTTAAGGGTTGATTCGTTTTGGGCAAATAGATTACAACTTGCCAATACGACAAGTAGAATTATCGTTTTTTTCATAGCGTTTTACAATTATTTTTATTAAAATCTGAACTAATGTACACATTTAAAAACACAGCAATACTAACAAAAAGTTAAAATGGCATTATAAATAAAAAACGCCCAATTAAATTGGGCGTTTTGCTTTTAAATTGTTCTATCTTTTATTTACTAGAAGGAATTAAACACTTTTTGTTTTGCCAAGAATGCAACAATTCTTCTGAAGGTATTAATTCCCCATCGCAAGTTAAAAAATTTCCGACAGTGTCCTTTTTAATTACTTTTAAATCACCCATTAAAATAGCATTAACAATTCTTAGGATAATTTCTTTTTGAGGCTCAGGAATTCCTTTTTGCGTAAAACGCAATCCAATATTGTTGTTGAATAAATCCATTTCTTTGGAAGCATTGTCCGGCACAATGCCATTTTCTGTCTGATGCTGTTTAAACGTTTTATAATTGCCTTTTTCATGTGTTTTTCCCAAAGAAATGGCTCCCCGCTTTCCAATTTCCTGTTGTAACCTGGCCGTCCAATAGGCGTGCCTAAAGGCATCTACTTGTCCACCGGCTTTATCTTTATCCAATAAATCGGTTTTGGCAACAGAATCGGAAACCCTAGTGACTTCAAAAGATATTTCTAAAGCCTTTTTGACCTTAAACGGATGCAACAATACCCACTTTTTGTACGGCGCAGGGAGTTTCCGAAATTTTTCCCAATTTGATTGCGCACTCATTTGACTGCTCAAGAAAATTAATACAATTATAAAGGTGCGTTTTCTCATTTTTTATTTTACTCTAATAATCTTTTGCATTATAAAACTCCATTTCACACCAAATGTTTTGTAAACTTTCAACTTTTCTAATTGGTTTTTGTCATTGTTAAAGGTGTCACAATAATAAAATCTGCTTTTCCCTTTTTTTCTTTATCAAACTTCGTTACGTCTTTGGCTTCCAAAACACTTACGGTAACAATATTTAGGTTTGGATTTCCTTGTTTCAAATACCAATAAATTCCTTCAAAATCATCGGAATGGTAAGAGCCGTTATAGTGAATAAACAACTTATCATTTTCCCTGTTTTTAAGAATGAAATAAGCCATTGTGGCATCTTTAATTGCTTGTGATTTTGGCAGATTGTCGCCGCCGTGGCCGCCCATCATTGCTTTCATTTTAACATATCCGGGCAAATTGGCATCGTATTTAATTGGTAATGGCGCCATCCATGATTTTTCTTTGACTGAAAGCGAATCTAAACTTTCAAATCCGCCTTTATATACTTTACTCGCAAAACTTCTGGGAATGTTGGTTGCTATAAATTTTAAATTATTCTTTTGTGCAAAATCGACCAAAGGCTTATAATCTGTCGGATAATTTTTCCACAATCTGGCAACGGTGTCAAATGCTTTTTGATTGATTTTCCCCAATAAATAATCGTTTAATTCCTGTTGATTGTCGGCTTCAAACATTTCTGCGCCCAAGGTTAATTTTCTTGAGGTATTTAAATCGGTTGTTGCTTCAAATTGCAACCAATGAACAATCGGATTGGTATGGTGTTCTCCAAATAAAACAACATCGGCCTTGCCCATTTTTTCGATCATTTTTTTGTAGGAAACTTCGCTTCCGTTGGCGTTGTATAATTTATAGGCAGGTTTGTTTTGTGAAAAAATTAGGGATGTGAAAAGCAGGAAAAATAAAATAGTGGTTGAAATTTTCATAAATTATAATAGATTTAAAATGGTTCGTTATCGACGAATTTAGAACTTTAACGCCCAATTAAATTGGGCGTTTTACTTTTTATTTCAGCTTATTTTACCTCAAAAGCTTTTTTAGCTTCGCCTATTTTAACAAAGTATTTTCCTTTTAATAAATAGTAGGTACCGTTTTTTGCTTTTTTTATTTCAGTTGATTTGTATTTTTTCAGATAGGCTGTTTTCCCTTTTTCGGAATAAGCCAAATTGTAATCGGTAAAATTAAAACCTTTATCTGCCTGAACTGAAAATCTGTTTAATTCAATACTATCTTCAGAAGTGATGATGACCTCAACAGTTCCTTCGTTTGAAACATAAAAAGGAATGCTTATTTTAGGCTCATTAACTTCATCCCAAAGACTCCATGAACTTCCCCAACGCGGTGAATGTTTTACCTCCGGAATTTCAAAAATGGTAACGGACTTGTCTTTTATGGTGTTAAATTGTTGAATCGCCGCAATATTTGCTTTATAAATTGAGCGTCCGTGTGTTCCAATTACCAAGTCTTTTGCTTCTGATTGAATCACCAAATCATGGACCGCCACTTTTGGCAATCCATTAGAAAATGGCTGCCAATTTTCACCTTTATCAAAACTTACATAGACGCCATTGTCTGTTCCCACATATAAAATAGCTTCCTCATTTGGGTCTTCTTTGATCACATTTACCGGAAAATTCGGTAAATTTCCACAAATGCTTTTCCAGGTGCTTCCGCCATTTTCACTTAAAAAAAGATACGGTTTAAAATCATCATTTCTTAAACCGTTTAACGCAACGTAAACGCGTTCTTTTTCGTGCTGTGATGCAATAACGCGAGAAACCCAAAGTTCCTGCGGCAATTTATCTGAAATTCTGGTCCAGCTGCCACCGCTGTTGGTGGTGACATTTACATAACCATCATCGCTTCCCACATAAATATAGCCAAATTGAAACGGACTTTCAGAAATGGTTGTGGTGGTTCCAAAAGGCACATTTCCTTTTTTTCCGCCAGTGGTTAAATCTTCTGAAATTGCTTCAAAAGTTTCGCCTTTATTCATAGAACGCAACAATTTATTGGCACCCATATATAAAATATCCTGGTTGTGTTTAGACAATAAAATTGGTGCCTGCCAATTGTAACGATACGGTGAGTCACCCAATTCATGCATTGGATGAATAGAAATACGCACTTTTGTTTTTAAATTTACCCTGTAATAATAACCAAATTGGGAACCTGCATATACAATATTATTGTCTCTATTGTCAATTTGAACCTGCATTCCGTCACCGCCTCCTATACTTTTATAAGGATAATCTCCGCTGGCTTCCCATCTTTTTGAAGCCTTGTAATCACTTGTGCCGTACCAAACGCCATTGTCCTGCAAACCACCATAAACATTATAAGGTTTCTGATTGTCAACATTTACATAATAAAACTGCCCAACCGCAGGATCGTTATTTTTGATCCAGTTTTTGCCGTCATCATAAGTAGTGTTAACACCGCCATCATTACCGTTAACTATATGTCCGTTTAATTTTGGATTTACCCACAATGCCTGATGGTCTGAATGAAGATTTTCTTGATCCATGGAAATAAAAGTTTTTCCGCCATCATCAGATTTTAAAAGGGGAACGCCGCCAATGTAAATTTTATTTTCGTTTGAAGTATTTACCGCCATAATGCCAAAATAATAGCCGTAAGAACTGTATACATCGTCTAAATAATTTTCATGCGTTTTTTTCCATGTTTTTCCGCCATCTTCCGATTTGTAAACTTCGGCGCCAATGACTTCAGAATTCAACAACACAAAATTTGCGTCTTCTAAATAAGTTTTCAAATCACTTGGCTTAATTTTTCCCTTTTTAACCAACGATTTTACAGTTTCTGAAGTGTATTTTTTGTCAAAATCGTTGTCTTTTAAATAAGTGTCCAGTTTCTTATCATCCAATTTCAAAAATTCGCCAACACTCATTTCTTTAAAATCATCTTTTTTCAGACCTTCCCCTTCGGCTGTTTTCACTTCAGGTCTTCTGTTTTGATTGTCGAGCAATGCATAAACAACGGCATCATTAAAAGTTGCCAGCCCAATTCGGCCAACGCCACTTCCTGTTGGAAAACCACTTTTTTCGTCGGTTAATTTTGTCCATGTTGAACCTGCATCACTGCTTTTATAAATAGCCGAATTTTCTCCGTCGCCATCAAAATCCCATGCTTTTCTTTCCCTTTCCCAGGAAGCGGCATATAAAATATTGGCGTTTGTTGGTGAAGCGCTAATGTCAATAATTCCTGTGTTTTCGTTAATAAATAACACATTTTTCCATGTTTTTCCGCCATCAAAAGTTTTGAAAATACCACGCTCGGCATTGGGTGTGTACAAATGGCCGATTGCGCCAACAACAACCTCTTCCGGGTTGTTTTTATTGATAATTATTCTGCCCGTATGATGTGAATCGGCTAAACCGGCATTCACCCAAGTCTTGCCTTTATCGGTACTTTTCAACATGCCAATTCCCGAATAGGAAGAACGCGAAGAATTGCTTTCACCGGTTCCAATCCATATTGTTCCATTGTCCCAATCAACCGCAATATCGCCCATATTTTGTGTTGGCGCATTATCGGCAACCGAAGTAAATGAGGTACCGTTATTATTTGTGTACCATAATCCGCCGGAAGCATAGGCCACATAAAATTCGGTTGGCTGGTTTGGATTCACATCAATATCAACAACGCGACCACTCATAATTGAAGGTCCGATATTTGTAAATGGCACATTTTTAACTAAAGTGTTTTGGGCATTAATTCCAATGAGAAGGAATAAAAAACCAAATAAAGCGGTTAGTTTTTTCATTTTTGAAGGTTTGAGTTAAAATTAGAATTAAAATGTATAAATATACAATTATTTCAAAATTAGAATAGGTTTGTTCAACAATAAAAATTGTTGATGAACAATTATAAATTGGTATTTGCGCTGAGTTTAATTTTGGTAACCTGTCTCTTTTCATTGGCGGTAAACCAGTACGTTTTTTTAAATATTTAAGTATATTTGTTTCCAATAATAAATTCTGTTCCGAACCAAATGCGCTAATTATTATTTAATATCCAACTAATGAAATATTTTAATTTCTTCTCAAAAACAATTTCTTTACTGCTTTTTTTATTGCTGATTTCTTGTCAAACTACCAAAAAATTCACAAAAGATCAAATTCCGGCTATGAAAGTGGATATCACTTATCTTGCTTCTGATGAATTGGAAGGACGTTTAATTGGGTCAAAAGGTGAAAAATTAGCTTCGGAATACATTTCGAAACGGTATAAAAAACTTGGACTTTCAGGAATTAACAACTCGGATTCATACTTGCAGACTTTTGATGTAAAACCAAAAGTAAACCCGCATAGTATGGTCAAAGATACTTCGACAATTATTGGTCATAATGTGGTTGGTTTTTTAAATAACAAAGCTAAAAAAACAGTTATTATTGGAGCACATTACAATCATTTGGGTTATAGCGAAATGGGTGGTTCTTTATTTGCCGGAAAAGAAAAACAAATCCATAATGGTGCCGATGACAATACGAGCGGCATTGCCGCTATGCTGGCCATTGCCGAAAGGGTAAAAGCAAAAAAATTGAAAACTTATAATTATTTATTTTTAGCATTTTCAGGTGAGGAAGAAGGCCTTTGGGGATCGAACTATTTTACAAAAAATCCTACAGTCGATTTTAAGAATGTGGCATTTATGATTAATATGGATATGGTTGGCCGGTTGGATGAAGAAAAACGAATCGCCATTCATGGAACAGGAACAACGCCCGTTTGGGACAGTGTTATTGACGAAATCAAAGTTCCCGAATTTAAGATTAAAAAACACGAATCGGGCGTTGGACCTTCTGACCACACTTCCTTTTATCTTCAAAATTTGCCTGTTTTACACTTTTTTACCGGACAGCATGAAAATTATCACAAACCGAGTGATGACACTGAATTAATTAACTATGGCAGGACTTGATTTGGTTGTTGACTATATCGAAAATCTGCTGAGCATTATGAACGAAAAACCGGCGCCTATATTTACAAAAACAAAAGATGAGTCCACAAATACGCCTTCTTTTAAAGTAACCCTTGGGGTGATTCCAGATTATTTGTACAATGAAGCAGGAATGAGAATTGATGGTGTTAACGAAGGAAAACCAGCCTTTAATGCAGGATTGATCAAGGGAGATATTGTAAAAAAATTGGGTGATATAGAAATTATCGACATGATGAGTTATATGCAAGCACTCAGTAAGTTTGAAAAAGGGCAAACCATTACAGTTACCATAGAACGAGATGGAAAAACACTAGAAAAAGCGCTTACTTTTTAAAAATATCATCTTTAAAATTTATTTTGACTCATTTGGTGTCATAAATAACTAAAAAAAACCTTGTTCATAAAATGGAACAAGGTTTTTTACTTTCTATAAAATTATAATTGCTTAATTATTCCGTTGCATTGTGCTTTTTATTGCTTCTTTCTTTTAGACCGGCAATCACAACCAAGCCTATAACAGCAAAAATAGCGATCCAGGCCCACATTGGAAATACAGGAGTTTCTCCGCTTCCGTAAGAGTGCATTCCTTTAGTAAAGTAATAATTCACGCCAATAAAAGTCATTAATACCGATCCAAATCCAAAGATAGAAGCCACATTAAAAATAAATTCCCCTTTAATTTTTGGCGCCAGTCTTAAATGTAAAATAATGGTATACACAATGGTAATTACCAGTGCCCAGGTTTCTTTTGAATCCCAGCCCCAATAACGGCCCCAAGATTCATTGGCCCAAACACCGCCAAGAAAAGTACCAACTGTTGCCAAGAAAAGGCCTATGGTTAAATTCATTTCGTTGATATAAGTTAATTCCCTGGTAATTAATGAAAGTCGTTTTGCGTTTTTAGGCGTTTTGAATAAATAAATTCCCATATTAAAAAACCCTAAAACAAAACCAAGACCCAAAAATCCGTAGCTGATGGTTAAGGTAGCTACGTGGATAATTAACCAAAACGATTTCAATACAGGTTGAAGGTTGGTCAATTGCGGATCATAACTGCTGTGGCTGGCGGTCATTAAAGTAAAAAATGCCAATAATGAGGTTGCCGCCAAAGTAATTTTTGAATAGCGCATAAAGCTGAATCCTGCCAATAAACTTGCCCATGAAACCAAAATTAAGGCTTCATAACCGTTGCTCCAAGGTGCGTGGCCAGACAAGTACCAGCGCATTCCCATTCCGTAAGTGTGGTATATAAAAGCAACTGCCAAAACCGCGATGCAAATATTTAATGACCATGTTAATATTTTGCTTTTTTTGGATCGAAGATTGTCCACAAAAGCAAGAAATAACAGCAATACACTTAATAAACCATATACGTTTTTAAGGTTGATAAATATGTTCGACTTGTTGTAGCTAATTTCACTTTGGATTTTTGCTTCTGAAGGAATAATTTCTGAGGCTGAACTTTGTCGTTGGATCGATTTAATATAACCCAATAATTTATCTGCCCTTTTATAATCACCGGTTTTTGTAGCATTGATGATTTCCATAAAATAAGCGCGCATAATATTGCTGTAATTCAATACCGGTAATTGCAAATCATCATTAATTATTCTCAAGTTGCCTGTTAATTCTTGTTGTGCCAGTTGATCGTCCCAACTAACCCATTTGTTGTTTTCTGAATTTTGAACAGGAAAAATATCTAACATCAGCCCTTGGAAAGTCATCATAAATACTTCCAATCGCTCATTCACTTTAATAATTTCCTTGTCAAATTTATTGCGTTCAGCATCTGGTTTTCTAAAGGCAATTTCAGCAGAAGCTTCCAGTTTATATTGTCCTTTTTCATTAAAAAACTGATTGAACGATGCGTGTTTTCCATTTACGCCTATAAGATCGGACACCGCTTTTTCACTGATGTAAACAATTTTCTGATTTTTCCAGAATTCCGCATTCAATGGCAAATCCAAAAATACCTGAACCGAAGTCATTTTACCTCTGCCGGGAATTTCAAATTTATCCTTTCTTGAAATTTTATGCATCACATCAACGGCCAAAGTATGAATTGGCGCAAATCTTCCTTCATAAGTTTGAACGACCAATTCCCCAAATTTATCGGCATGCGCAGCGCTCACCGAATACGGATTTATTTGATGTTCATTTCCCTGTTGTGCGAAAAGACCTGAAGCGCTAATAAGCATTAAGAACAACAGCGTTAAGGCTTTTCTTTGCTCACGAAGCTGTTTTATTTTTCCCATTAAATCCCAATACCTTGAATTTTTGTTGAACAAAGTCCAAACAAATCCAACAATCATTAAGAAATACCCTAAATAGGTTATCCAGGTTCCCCAAAAATCATGATTTACAGACAATACAGTTCCTTTTTCATCCTGATCGTATGACGATTGAAAAAAGCGATAACCTTCATAATCCAATACATTGTTCATAAAAATTCTATGGTCTTTTTTGATGCCTTTTCGTGAATCAATTAATGTTACTTCGCTTGCGTAGGATGAAGGGCTCATAGAACCTGCATATCGGTCGAGTTCAAATTTATTAAGCTGTAACGAAAATGGCAAAGGGATTTTTTTTGCCCCATAAGCCAGTTTCAAATTTATACCGTCTAAAGGAACATCCACAAAACTTTCAATATATCCGGGGCCACCCAAAACAGTGACTTCTTTTGATTTTCCGTTGTAAATGACGTCCAAAACCAAAGCTTCCGGACCATTTTGTTCGGCATCACTATTAACATATTTCACTTCAACATTTTTACTTATTTTAGCTAAAGTAATCGTCATCCCAAGTCCTTCAGGCTGGTATAAATTATTGGAATCAAATACTCCCAAACTGTCTTTAAGAATAACTCCTTCAGTCATAGCCGGCATTGCAGCCGTTTTAATATTTGCTGGATAGCTTATGAATAACTGATCGGCAGTTCCTGTTATTTTTAAGGCATCTGGTCTGGTATTGTTGTTAAAAGCAATAGGGAAATCATGGCTCATTTGGAGTTCTCCATCTTTAATTTGGATATCATCTTTATGGCCGTCAACATTTATGGTCAATGCCAACATTGTAAATCCGCCTTCCTTTCCTTCGGTATAGGTTTCCATTGCATTTTTAAAATAATCTTTATATTTTATTTCAATGGTTCCTTTACTTGGAGTTTCAACTTCCACATTAAATGAATTGTCGGTAATCATCCCTAAGGATAACTTTTTGTCAACCGCATATTCCTTTGTGCCGTCATTTGCCCTGACATTCAAATAAGTTTGATCGCTAAAAATATAATCGGCAGAACTTCCTTCACGAATCGACATTTTTCCTTCATATCCAAAATAACGTGTTACCCCTGCGCCAATAATCATCACAATAAAAGAACTGTGAAAAATAAATCCCGACATTCTTTTCCAGGTAAACAAATTGTATCTTATAACACTTCCATAAAAATTAATGATCATTAACACCATCAATACTTCAAACCATATTGCATTGTATATCAATATTTTAGCAGTAGTTGTATCGTATGAGTTTTCAATAAAAGTGGCCGCTCCCATTGCAATGGCGAATATCACCAAAAGACCGAGCGTAGTTCTTGGTGAGTAAAGTATGTTTAATAATTTTTTCATAATACGTTTTAAAATTCTTTTTAATGTGTAGCAAAAGTAACATATAAAAGCAGAAGCAAAAGTGACAATTGTCAGTAAGCAAATGGTTGATTTTTCTGTATATTTGCGAATACACGATTTAATCATGTTAAAAACATTTTAATATGAAATAATTTTTAAATTGTCTTAATTTTATTTTAACCTTTCACTTTCGTTAAACTCGAATTTGTTAATTAAAACCTTTTACAGATGAAATACCATCCAATTAATAATCAGCTTTTTATTAAAAACAGAGCGAAGTTTAGAGCACAAATGAAACCGAAATCGATTGCGATTTTTAACTCTAATGACATTTTCACCACCGGAGCCGACAGTACTTTGCCGTTTGAACAACACAGCGATATGCTGTATTTAAGCGGTGCCGACCAGGAAGAAAGTATTTTGTTGCTTTTCCCTGATGCCATCAATGAAAATCATCGGGAAATCCTTTTCCTTACTGAAACCAACGAACATATTGCCATTTGGTATGGCGCAAAATATTCTAAAGAAGAAGCGACAAAAGTTTCGGGCATAAAAACCATTTATTGGCTTTCGGAATTTAAAAAAATATTTTTCGATTTAATGACTGAAGCCGACACCATTTATTTTAACACGAATGAACATTACCGCCAGTCTGTTGAATTGGAGTCGCGCGAAGATCGGTTCATTAAAAAATGCAAAGCCGATTTTCCTGCCCATAAATGGGAAAAAAGCAATCAGATCTTGCAACAAATGCGTGGCATTAAAGAATCGGAAGAGATTGAAATCATTCAAACCGCCTGCGACATTACCGAAAAAGGCTTCCGCAGAATTTTACCTTTCGTAAAACCAGGAATCATGGAATATGAAGTTGAGGCCGAATTTATGCACGAATTTCTAAGAAATCGTTCCAAAAATTTCGCCTATACGCCAATTATCGCATCCGGTTACAGCGCTTGTGTGTTGCATTATATCGATAACAACAAAGAATGTAAAGACGGTGATATGCTGCTGTTGGATGTTGGCGCCGAATACGCAAATTATTCAAGTGATATGACAAGAACAATTCCTGTAAACGGACGTTTTACCGACCGACAAAAAGCGGTTTACAGTGCTGTTTTAAGGGTTAAAAATGAAGCAACAAAAATGTTGACTCCGGGAATTCTTTGGGCTGAATACCAAAAAGAAGTTGGTAAATTTATGTCTTCCGAATTGTTGGGCTTGAGATTGATCGATAAAAAAGACGTAAAAAATGAAAACCCGGATTGGCCAGCCTACAAAAAATATTTCATGCACGGAACATCGCATCATATGGGATTGGACACGCATGATTATGGCGCCTTAAAAACTCCGATGCATGCCGGAATGGTTTTTACCGTAGAACCCGGAATTTACATTCCTGAAGAAAAAATGGGAATCAGAATTGAAGATGATGTGGTAATCCAAAAAACGGGAATGCCATTTAACTTAATGCGCAACATTCCTATTGAAATTGAAGAAATTGAGGAATTGATGAACAAATAATTTTTAAGCATCTAAATCAAAAAGCCCGAAAACTAAGTTTTCGGGCTTTTTTTATTAACCAAATAATTGTTCCTTCATAGAAATTTATGCTGGTACACCGTCAAAAATGTAATGGTTTAAACATTTAAGGGCGGTTATTTTATCGTTGGTGTTTACCAAAAGTGAAATGTTGTTATTGCTTCCTCCGTAAGAAATCATCCGTACTGAAATATCCTGCAATACTTTGAAAAGTCGGTGCGTTTCGTGATGCCTTACCACCAAATGCCCAACCAAACAAATGATACTTTGCTGTTTGTCAATTTCAACCATAGAAAATTTTTCCAATTCTTCCAAAATTGAAGCTAAATTTTTATCGTCATCAATAGTCAATGAAACCGCAACTTCAGAAGTGGTGATCATATCTATGGAAGTTTCATATTTTTCAAATATTTCAAAAACTTTTTTCAAAAATCCGTGCGCCAACAGCATTCGTGCCGATTTAATTTTTATGGCGGTAATGTTGTCTTTTGCGGCAATTGCCTTAATGCCTTCTCCCTTAAAATCGATGGAAATCAGTGTTCCGTAAGAAGCCGGATCCATGGTGTTTTTTAATCGCACCGGAATATTGGCTTCTCGAGCCGGCATCACCGTTTGCGGATGCAAAATTTTTGCGCCAAAATAAGCCAGCTCGGCAGCTTCATCAAATGACAAGTTTGAAATGGCGTGCGTATTTTCAACAAATCTCGGATCGTTGTTATGCATTCCGTCAATATCTGTCCAAATTTGAACCTCTTCCGCATTCACGGCCGAGCCAACAATGGTCGCCGTATAATCGCTGCCTCCTCGTTGCAAATTGGCAATATTTCCATAAGCGTCCAAGCAAATAAAACCTTGGGTGATGTAAATATTGGACGGTGCCGCTTCCTTAATAATGCGTTGCAAATTTTGTTTGATGTAAAAATCATCTGGGTCATTTGTTTTATCGATTCGCATAAAATCCAATGCAGGCAATAAAATGGCATTCAATCCTTCCTGATTTAAATACGCGGCAAATATATAGGTTGATAACAATTCGCCTTGGGCAACTATTTTATTATAAAGCAGTGGTGAATGATTTTCAGAAGCGCATATTTTCAAAAAACTAAAAACAGAATCGACATAAATTTCAACATCTTGCCTAAGCGCTTCATCTTCCAATAAATCCTTGATTACCGCCACATATTTATGGTGTAATGCTTCAATATTTTGATACGCTTTTTCAATATTATCGTTTTTTATGAAATTGGAAATTTCTACCAAAGCATTTGTGGTGCCCGACATTGCCGAAAGCACTACTATCTTTTTTTCATTGTCGGCAATAATGTCTTTTACCATTTTCATGTTCGCAATTGAACCTACCGATGTTCCTCCAAATTTTAAAACCTTCATTTTATGCTTATTTTTATGTTGCAAATTTAGAATCATTTTCAACTTTATGTGTTTATTTAAAAATAATATACTAATATTGCACAAACTGTTAAATATTTAACAATATGAAGACAATTGCTACTTGTGTTGAAGAAATTTTGGTTTCTCAACCGTTTTTAGAAGATGCGCTCACCCGAAATATTTTAAATTTCAGCGCTTTATCAGAAGAATTGCGGGAACCCATTTCTAAAATGTTGCGCAAACCCGTAAAAGCCGGAGCCATTATGATGGCTTTGCGACGATACAGTCCGCCCAAAGAAATGGCCAACAAAATTAAGCTGAATCAGGTATTGCAAAATTTGGGCGACATCACCGTTCGTTCAGACATTTCCGATTACACCTTTAAAAATTCGGCGAGTTTAATCCACGGACATTTAAAAATGCTGGAGGTTATTAAGGAAGATCCACATATTTTTTACACGTTTACGCGTGGCGTTCACGAAAGCAACGTGCTAATTACAACGGCCTTGAAGCAACAGATTGAAGAAAGTTATAAAAATGAAATCTGCACCACGGTTCAAGACAATTTATCGGCCATAACCATAGGTTTGCCAAAAGAAAACACCAAAATTGCTGGTTTGTATTACCAGTTTTTTAAACGCTTGGCCTGGGAAGGAATTTCGTTGTACGAAGTACTTTCCACCACCAACGAGTTTACCATTTTGGTGGAAGACAACGTTGTGGACAAAGCATTTTCGGCCATAAAAGGGTTGAAAAACTAAGGTTTTATAGCATTCTTAAACTATGAACTTGCTGTATAAAAATACCAACGTAAATTTTACTTCAACGGGAAAAGGCAGCGCGGTAGTTTTAATCCACGGTTTTTTGGAAAATGGTTCCATGTGGAAAGAAGTTTCGCAAGAACTGTCAAAAAGAAACAGGGTAATTTGCATCGATTTGTTGGGCCATGGAAAAACTGGAAACCTGGGGTATATCCATTCCATGGAAGACCAGGCACAAATGATGAAAGCGGTTTTAAATCACTTGAAATTACGAAAATATATTTTTGTCGGCCACAGTATGGGCGGTTATGTGGCACTTGCGTTTGCAAAATTATTTCCTTCAACTATTAAAGGAATAAGTTTAATGAATTCGTCGGCATTGCCCGATTCAGAAGAAAAAAAATTAAGCAGAGGTCGGGCTATAAAGGCCTTAAAAAAAAATCATAAAACTTTTGTAAGCACAGCAATTCCGATGCTTTTTTCAGAAAAAAACAGGGAAATATACCTCAAGGAAATTGAACAAATTACCCAGGAAGCTTTGCAACTTTCACCCCAAGGAATTATTGCCGCTTTGGAAGGAATGAAAATCAGAAAAAACCAGACTTCCATTTATAAAACGGCTAATTTTCCAATTCAGATGATCATAGGAAAACAAGATCCTGCACTTGATTATGAATCCTTACTTAGCCAAACAAAAAACACCAAAGTAAAAGTGATTGAATTTCCTGACGGACATATGAGTCATATTGAAAATAAAAATGAGCTGATTGTCGCTTTAACTTCGTTTATAAAAAGATGCAATCAAATAGAATAATTATCGTGCTAACTTAAAATTTTACTTAATTTCTGCTATTCCCCAATAATTAAAACTGGCTGGCTTCCAGCCGGGAATATACATTTTTTCAAGTTTTAGTATTTTAAAGCCGTTATGTTCAATCATAAATGGAATGTCTCTATTTAGGTTACAGCCGCCGCCTATTTTTTTCCAAAATGGGTTGAGCATATTTTGCCATCGCACTATTTTTTTATCAGGCGCTTTTCCATGTTCGCAAAAAAGCAATTTTCCATCCTTTTTAAGCACCCTTTTTATTTCATCAAAGGCTTTATCGGTATCTTGAATGGTGCACAGCGCATAAGTAATTACCACTGTATCAAAACTATTGTTGGCTGCCGGAATATTCTCGGAAAAAGCTTCGATAAAATCAAATTCAAAACCCAAAGTATTGGTATCGAAACTGTTTTTCTTCCAAATAGCCGCGGAAGGATCAATTGCCGTTAGGTGAGTCACTTTATTTTTGTCGTAAAAAGGCAAATTCAACCCGGAGCCAATCCCAATTTCCAGTACATTGCCGCTGGCAAGCGGTATTATCTTTTCCCGCTGTTTCATACTGGATTTTTGCTTACAAGTCCAAACTATCGCATTTGGCAACACATATTTATCGTAAAGACCCATAGAAATTATGTTTTTGTGTTGCTTATTTTTTTACTTAACTACTTATTCAACAAGGCATTCCAGCCTTGGGCGGTTAATTTTATTTGCTGTCCGGCACGAGTCACTAAATTTACGCCGTTGCTTTCATCGGTAATATGCCCAATGACGGTTAAATGCGGATTTCCTTTAATTTTTGGAAAATCATTTTGGGAAATGGTAAACAGCAATTCGTAATCTTCACCGCCGCTTAAAGCGATGGTTGTGCTGTTTAAATTGAATTCTTCACAGGTTGAAATCACTTGCGGATCTAGCGGAATTTTTTCTTCATATAAATCACATCCAACTTTTGATTGTGTGCAAATGTGTAATATTTCAGAAGAAAGTCCGTCAGAAATGTCAATCATCGCAGTAGGTTTAACATCCAGCGAAGCAAATAATTCCACAATATCTTTTCTGGCTTCGGGCTTTAATTGTTTTTGAATTAAATAAGTATAATTGGTTAAATCGGGTTGCGAATTTGGATCGACTTCAAAAACCTGTTTTTCACGTTCCAACACCTGCAATCCCAAATATGCCGCACCTAAATCGCCCGTTACCACCAACAAATCATTTGGTTTTGCGGTATTCCTATAAACAATATCCTCATTTTTTGCCTCGCCAATCGCGGTAATGCTAATCAGCAATCCTTTGGTTGAAGAAGTGGTGTCGCCTCCAACCAAATCGACACCGTATGTTTTACACGCCAAATGAATTCCGGCATACAATTCTTCAACAGCTTCCAAAGGAAATCGGTTTGAAACAGCGATTGAAACCGTAATTTGGGTCGCAATTCCGTTCATGGCATAAATATCGGAAACATTCACCACAACCGCTTTATAACCTAAATGTTTCAGAGGCATATAACTTAAATCGAAATGCACGCCTTCCACCAATAAATCGGTTGTCACCAAAATATTTTTGTCTTTGATTGCCAAAACTGCCGCATCGTCACCCACACCTTTTATGGTGCTTTTTTGCTGAATATCAAATGATTGTGTTAAGTGTTTTATCAATCCGAATTCTCCCAATTCAGACAAGCTTGTGCGTGTTTCGTTTTTATCTTCTGTCATTTGACAAAGATAAATGTTTATAGGCAACAACTATGGCACTATTAAATTTATTCATACCAAAAAGGTTTTAAATACCGTTTTTTGTGCTTATATTTGCGCTTATTTAGAATTAATCTATTTAAGCAATATGATAAAAGTTTCAGACATAGCGAAAAAGAAAGTTATTGAGCTTATGAATGACGACGGTTTTAACCCTGAAAATGACTACGTTAGAGTTGGGGTAAAAAGCGGCGGTTGTTCAGGACTTTCTTATGACTTAAAATTTGACAAAGAACAAATTGAGGGCGATAAGGTTTTTGAAGACAATGGCATAAAAATCATTGTCGATAAAAAAAGCTTTTTGTACCTTGTGGGAACAACTTTAGAATATTCCGGCGGTTTAAAAGGAACCGGATTTGTTTTTAAAAATCCGAATGCCCAAAGAACTTGCGGGTGTGGTGAATCATTTTCACTATAAAAATTCAAAAATTGAAAGTTTGAAAATTGAGTAAATCAAGGCATTCATCTTTCAATTAAAAAATATAAAAAATGAGCAAATTTACTGAAGACGATTTAAAAAAAGAACTCGAAACCAAAGAGTACGAATACGGATTTTATACAGAAATTGAATCGGAAAAATTTCCCGTTGGTTTAAATGAAGATGTTGTTATCGCCATTTCCAAAAAGAAAAACGAACCTGCCTGGATGACTGAATGGCGCTTGGATGCTTTTCGTATTTGGAAAGAAATGAAAGAACCTGAATGGGCAAATGTTCGTTATGTAAAACCTTCATTTCAAGATATCAGCTATTATTCAGCGCCAAAACAAAAGCCAAAACTAAACAGTTTGGATGAAGTTGATCCAGAATTATTGAAAACTTTTGAAAAACTGGGCATTTCAATAGGTGAGCAAAAACGCTTGTCCAATGTGGCGGTTGATATAGTAATGGACTCAGTTTCTGTGGCAACTACTTTCAAAAAAACACTGAACGAAAGAGGCATTATTTTCTGTCCGATTTCTGAAGCCATTCAAGAACATCCTGAGTTGGTTAAAAAATATATGGGAAGCATTGTTCCCAAAACCGATAATTTTTACGCAGCATTAAATTCGGCAGTTTTTTCTGACGGTTCGTTTTGTTACATTCCAAAAGGCGTTACTTGTCCGATGGAATTGTCGACTTATTTCAGAATAAACGAAGGAGGAACCGGACAATTTGAACGCACATTATTAATTGCCGATGAAGGCAGTTATGTAAGTTATTTGGAAGGTTGCACTGCACCGGCACGTGATGAAAATCAGTTACACGCCGCTGTTGTTGAGTTAATTGCTTTGGATGATGCGGAAATAAAATACTCTACCGTGCAAAACTGGTTTCCCGGGGATAAAGATGGAAAAGGCGGTGTTTATAATTTTGTGACCAAACGCGGTTTGTGCGAAAAAAACGCAAAAATTTCGTGGACACAAGTGGAAACCGGAAGTGCAATTACTTGGAAATATCCAAGTTGTATCTTAAAAGGCGACAACTCTGTGGGTGAATTTTACTCCATTGCGGTGACCAATAATTTTCAGCAGGCAGATACCGGCACAAAAATGATTCATTTGGGAAATAACACAAAAAGCACCATTATTTCAAAAGGAATTTCCGCAGGACATTCGCACAATTCCTACAGAGGTTTGGTGCAAATTAGTCCGAGAGCAAATAATGCCAGAAATTTCTCTCAATGTGATTCTTTATTGATGGGCGACAAATGTGGCGCACATACTTTTCCATATATTGAAGTAAAAAACAAGTCCGCTCAAATAGAACACGAAGCCACCACAAGTAAAATTGGCGAAGACCAATTGTTTTACTGCAACCAACGAGGCATCAATACCGAAAAAGCCATCGCATTAATCGTAAACGGATTTGGAAAAGAAGTACTTAACAAGTTGCCAATGGAATTTGCCGTGGAAGCCCAAAAATTATTGGAAATAAGTTTGGAAGGATCCGTAGGTTAAAAAATGGAAAGCAAAAAAGTTATCATAGTAGGGTCTTCCCGTAATAAAGGAAATACGACAAGAATCATAGAGAGTGTTTCGAAACAATTCAATATTGATGTGGTGAATTTAAGTCAATACAACATTTCCTATTACGACTATGAAAGCAAAAATAGGGATGATGACTTTATTCCGCTTATAAAAAATATCATTGAAAAATATGATACCTTAATTTTTGCCACACCAGTTTACTGGTATAGTATGAGTGGTATTATGAAAGTATTTTTTGATCGTTTTTCGGATTTAATAAGGATTGAAAAAGAAACAGGAAGAAGATTGAAAGGAAAGAAAATGGCTGTAATTTCAAATTCCCATGACAGTAAAATTGAAAATGAATTTTATATACCATTTCGAAAATCGGCCGCTTATTTAGGAATGGATTATTTGGGAGATCAACATTTTAACGCCGACCAATTCGAAAAAATAGACGAAATAAAATTAGATTTTATATAAAACAACAATAACAATGTTAGAAGTAAAAAACTTACACGCCAACATAAATGGCAAAGAGATTTTAAAAGGAATAAATCTCGAAATAAAAGCAGGGGAAGTTCATGCGATTATGGGTCCAAACGGTTCTGGAAAAAGCACGCTTGCATCCGTTATTGCCGGAAAAGAAGATTTTGAGGTTACCGAAGGATCTGTAGTTTTGAATGGAGAAGATTTATCCGATTTCGCTCCTGAAGTGAGAGCGCATAAAGGTGTCTTTTTATCATTTCAATATCCTATTGAAATTCCTGGCGTAACTGTTACAAACTTTATAAAAACAGCCATTAACGAAACTCGAAAAGCCAAAGGAATGGCCGAATTGCCTGCAAAAGAAATGTTGCAATTGATTCGTGAAAAAGCCGATTTATTGGAAATAGACCGTAAATTCTTGTCGCGCTCTTTAAATGAAGGATTTTCCGGAGGTGAGAAAAAACGAAATGAAATATTCCAAATGGCGATGTTGGAACCGCAATTGGCCATTTTGGATGAAACCGATTCAGGTTTGGATATTGATGCCCTAAAAGTTGTGGCAAATGGCGTTAACAAACTTAAAAGCGAAAAAAACGCCGTTTTGTTAATTACTCATTACCAACGTTTGCTGGATTATATCGTTCCTGATTTTGTTCACGTATTGTACAATGGAAAAATAGTGAAATCGGGCGGAAAAGAATTGGCTTACGAATTGGAAGAAAAAGGTTACGACTGGTTAAAATAAAATATACAAAATAAAGTAAGTAATTACAGCGATCTGTGCATAACTGAAAACTGAAACTGATTACTGAATACTAAGAAAAATGGAATTAAAAGAAAAATTAGTTTCTTCATTTTTGGCTTTTGAAAACAAGGGAAATATCGACCTTGATTCATCGGTGCACGCCTTGAGGTTAAAAGCCATTCATAATTTTGAAAAAGACGGTTTTCCGACAAAAAGGGATGAAGAATGGAAATATACAAGCTTAAACCCTTTACTTAAATATGATTTCAGCCTTTTTCCAAACGCTGAAAAATCGGTAGGATTTAAAAATATAGAAGCCTATTTAATCAACGACATTGAATCGTACACCTTAATTTTTATTGATGGGGTTTTCAGTTCATTTATGTCGGAAACTACCCACGAAGACTGCGATGTTTGCGTATTGTCATCTGCATTGGCAAGACCGAAATATAAAATGGTCATCGACAATTATTTAAACACCATTACCAACAAAAACAACAGTTTATCGGAATTGAATACCGCTTTTGTTAAAGAAGGCGCTTTTATCAATATTCCAAAAAATACGATTGTTCCTAAACCTATTCAAATAATTAATTTTTCAACAGGAAGCGAAAAAGAAGTGTTGTTGCAGCCTAGAAATTTAATCGTTGTTGGTGAAAATTCACACGTTCAAATTATTGAACGCCACCAAAATTTATCGAAAAACACCACTTTGACAAATTCTGTCACTGAAATATTTGTCCATAAAAGAGCGATTGTTGATTATTACAAAATTCAAAATGACACCAATGAATCGTCTTTAATCGACAGCACTTTTATTTCACAAAAACAACAAAGTGTGGCTTCTGTAAATACCTTTTCATTTGGCGGAAAAATTACCAGAAACAATTTAGAATTCTATCACGAAGGAGAAGATATCACTTCCAACCTAAATGGGATTTCTATCCTAAATGACAAACAACACGTTGATAACCATACGCTTGTAAATCACAAATTCCCTAATTGTGAAAGTCATGAGTTGTACAAAGGCATTTATGCCGATAAATCTGTTGGTGTTTTCAACGGGAAAGTTATAGTGCAGCAAGACGCCCAAAAAACGAATGCCTTTCAGCAAAACAATTCTATTTTAATTGATGACGGCGCTACCATAAATTCAAAACCGCAGTTGGAAATTTTTGCCGATGATGTGAAATGTTCTCATGGTTGTACAATTGGCCAATTGGATGAAAGTGCGTTGTTTTACATGCAATCAAGAGGTATTCCTAAAAAAGAAGCCAAAGCTTTATTGCTTTATGCCTTCGGAAATGATGTGGTTGAAAAAATTAAAATTCCGCAGTTAAAAGCATTAATTTCTAAGCTAATTGCCAAAAAATTAAACGTGCAGTTGGGATTTGAACTTTAAAATCTAATTTTTTAAAAAATAAAAAAGCCGCAATCAGCGGCTTTTTTGGTGTTTTTTATCTTTTACTTAATAGCGTCTAAAACTTCACTTAAAAAAATATTTACATCAAATTCGGGGTTTTCAGCCAAGCCGAACCTAACAATTACAAGATCTTTAGAAGGAATGATAAATACATGTTGGCCCTGATAACCATTGCATGAAAACAATTCTTTTGGCACATTTGGATATTTGCCGCCTGCATTTAACCAAAAATGCGCTCCATATTCACCATTGGAACCGTTTGTTGACGTTGCCGAATATGTTACCCAAGATTCATTCAATATTTGCGCTCCGTTCCAATTTCCTTTGTGCAAATACAACAAACCAAATTTTGCCCAATCGCGTGCCGTTGCCCAGCTGTAAGAAGAACCTACATAATTTCCGGCCAAATCGGTTTCAATTACCATAGAATTCATTCCAATTTTATCAATGAGTTCGGCATACCAAAAATCCAAATATTCCTGATGCGTCTTAAATTGATTTCTAATGAATCCCGACAGTAAATTTGTGGTTCCGGAAGAGTAATTCCAACTTTTATTTGGTTGTCCCATTAGTGATTTAAAAAGTTGGGGTTTGGTCATATCAGCTTCCAAAAACAACATTTTTGTGACGTCAGAAATGGTATTATAATCTTCCGTCCATTCCAAACCGCTGTTCATTTGCAATAAATTGTTCAACGTAATTTTTGAGCGATCGTCCTTTTCCCATTCCCGAAATAACTTATTTTGGGATAGCGAAATTTTTCCTTGTTTTTCAAGCACGCCCAAAACTGCGCTCGTAATGCTTTTGGTCATAGACCAGCCCAACAGTTTTGTTTCCCTAGAAAATCCTTTTGCATATTTTTCGGCAATAACTTGATCCTTATAAAGCACAACTACCGCCCTGGTTCTATTTTTTTGCTCATAACCCTCACAATCAAAAGCGTTTTCAACAGCCATATCCAAAACGTCATAATTTATATTGTTAAAAATACTGTCCTTTTGAGGTGAATTTCCATAAGGATAAGGCAAACTGCTTTGTGAAATTTTTCGGTTTGGTTTATGAAAAGTCAATGCTTCTTTAGATGATTTTTCTGGCAACAGCACACAGCCAACACCTTCTTTATAAACCGCCTTTCTTTTTTTTAATCCGAAAACCGTTGAGGTAACAGATTTTTCTTCGAAGTTTATCTTGTTTGTGGCATAATTAACCATGTCGATATCGTTATCTCCTTCTTCAATGGATTTCAAGTCCCTGCCGGCTTCAAAAGTGCAGGAACAAACGCTTTTTGCCGAAAAACCGGTAATAATATCCAGTCGCGGATAATTGGTGTACACCACATAAACAAGTGCTAAAACCAGCAATAGCAGACCGTATTTTAAAATTTTTTTCATGATAAGTTTGGATTAAATATTTCATAAAAATAATATTTATTTTGTGAATTCAATATAATATTTTACATTTGTCAACCATTTGGTTAAACTAAATAGTTAGCATATGACGACAGAAGAACAAAGCACGCCGGAAAACAACATTTTAAATGCGGCAAAAGAAATATTTCAAAAGAAAGGGATGGCAGCTGCAAGAATGCAGGAAATTGCGGATGAAGCAGGCATTAATAAAGCCATGTTGCATTATTATTACAGAAGCAAAGAATTGCTTTTTGAAGCCGTTTTTAAAAGTGCCTTTTCAATGTTAGCGCCTCAGTTAAATGAAATTATGAATGCCGACACCACCATTTTTGAAAAAATAAGAAATTTCAGCAGTAATTATATTTCATTTGTGCTAAAACATCCATACTTGCCAAATTTTATTATTCAGGAACTCAACAGGAATCCTGAGTTTGTAAAAAATTTAATTGCAGAAAAGAATTTTCCCAATATTTCAAAGTTCAAACTACAAGTAAATGAAAAAGTTGCAGAAGGCATTATTAGGCCAATAACAGCCGAACAACTATTTATTAACATTATGTCGCTAAACATTTTCCCTTTTATTGGAGCTCCATTATTAAAAGGATTCCTGAATTTTGATGATGAAGCCTATAAAAAGTTAATGGAGAAACGAAAAACCGAAGTTTCCGACTTTATTATTAATGCCGTAAAAATTTAAACAGATGAAACGAGCCTTGCAAATTTTGACTTACAAAGGAATTACTCATGGCGAACAGCATCTGTTACCGCTAAAAATAAAATTCAAACAGATGAAAAAAGCAGGTTTGTTAATGCTCATGCTTGTCGCCTTAAACAGTTTTTCCCAAGAAAAACTAAGTTTGCAACAGTGCTATACCTTGGCTGAAGGAAACTTTCCGCTGGCCAAACAAAAAAAATTATTGACCACGCAAAACCAATTGGATTTAGAAGTGATTAAAACCGGCAAACTTCCAAAAATGGATTTTCAGGCGCAGGCTACCTACCAATCCGACGTAATTTCTTTACCATTTACTTCGCCAACATCAACCATAACGCCTCCAAACAAAGACCAATACCAAGCGACCGTTTCCATAAATCAGTTAATTTACGATGGCGGTTTGATCGATGCTTCGTTGGCAGAGAAATCGGCGTCCCTAAAAACACAACAAAAGCAAGTTGAAGTAAATTTATATCAACTAAAAGAACAGGTAAATCAATTTTACTTTTCAATCCTGCTGTTACAGGAAAAAAGAGAATTGTTGCTTGCTAAAAAAACGCAACTGGAAACCACGCTGAAAGAAGTAAAATCAGGCATTAAATTTGGAGTGTTGCTGCCAAATTCCGACAGTGTTTTAGAAGCCGAATTGCTTAAAATCGACCAACAATTAATGGAAGTTAATTTGAATAAAACCAGTTTGATGAGTACCCTTTCTATGCTCATCGGGATTCCGGTTTCGCCGAATATTATATTGGAAAATACAGAAATTACTGTCGATTTAAAAACAGAAATTGAACGGCCTGAATTGGATTTGTTCCAACTTCAAAAAGAAAAAGTTGATGCTTCCGAACAACTGATCGACAAGAAAAATTCACCAAAATTATCGGGTTTTGCCACAGGCGGTTATGGAAATCCGGGCTTGAATATGCTGGACAATTCTTTTCAAACTTATTACATCGCCGGAATTAAGCTGAACTGGAATGTCTTCGACTGGAATTCGACCAAAAAACAACGCGAATCATTGCAGGTGACCAAAGAAATTATAGACAGCGAGCAAGAGGTTTTTGAACTGAATACTGTGATGGAAATGACCCAACAGCAATCGGAAATTAACAAAATCTCCGCGTTTATTGCTTCAGATGAAGAAATTATAGCTTTGAGAAAGAAAATTTTGGAAACTTCCAGTTCTCAGTTAAAAAATGGCGTAATCACTTCATCGGCTTATGTTACGGAATTGACCAATTTATTTGAGGCCGAAAATAATTTAAGCACGCATCAAATTCAACTGCAGTTTGCAAAAGCAAATTATAAAACAACGAAAGGTTTTTAAGTTAAAAGTCAAAAAAATATATAAAATTAAAATCAACTCAAATGAAAATTACTAAAATAATCATCGGTTTGCTTCTATTCGGAAACCTGTTTGTTGCCTGCAAAAACAACGAAAAAGCCGATGGATACGGAAATTTTGAAGCCACAGAAATAACAGTTTCCGCAGAAAATAGCGGTAAATTGATTCAATTTAATGTTGAAGAAGGCCAGATCCTGAAAAAAGGAGACTTTGTGGGGTTTATTGATACCATTCCGCTGAGCCTGAAAAGAGATCAGTTGTTGGCTTCAAAAGCGATTGTTTATTCAAAATCGGGAAGTGTGTTATCGCAAAAAAACGTGCTGAACGCCCAATTAAAATCGGCAATCGTCAACAAAAACAGAATAGAAAATCTGATCAGGGAAAATGCCGGAACCCAAAAACAATTGGACGACATTAATGGAGAAATTAACGTGATCCAAAAACAAATTAAGAGCGTTGAAAGTCAGAATTCACCCGTAATAGATGAACTGGAAAGCATTGATGTGCAGTTGAAACAAGTGGAAGATTTGCTTCAAAAAAGCAACATTATAAATCCCGTAAACGGCACGGTGCTCACAAAATATGCGGAAGTAAATGAACTGACTTCTTTTGGGCGGCCTTTGTACAAGATAGCCGATTTAAGCACGATGGAATTACGTGTTTATATAAGTGAAACCCAACTTTCGAACATTAAAATCGGACAGGAAGTTAGGGTGAAAATTGATGCCGGCGATGCTATGAAAAACTTTAAGGGCATCATCACTTGGGTTTCATCCGAAGCTGAATTTACCCCAAAAATTATTCAAACCAAAGAAGAACGCATCAATTTGGTGTATGCGGTAAAAATCGACGTAAAAAATGACGGAAGTTTAAAAATTGGAATGCCTGCGGAAATGTGGATTGCCCAGTAATCAGTTGGCAGTGAAAGTTTTCAGTTACGTAAATGAAAAGTAAATACTTATGAAAATCTTGTATAAAATTGCGGCCATACTCGCATTGCTCATCGGAATAATGTCTGTTATTTCAGGATCGATGGTGCTTTTAAATTATAACATCCCCAACTATAACGTATTAAATTGGCTGGTTGTTTATAACGTGATTTTAGGCGGAATCTGCATAGTTGCGGGTATTTTAATATGGAAAAACAATAAATCAACGAGAAAAATAATACTTGCCATTTTAATTTCACACCTGCTTGTGTTCTTGTATTTATATTTTTTAAGTCAGGAAGTTGCCTTGGAAAGCATAAAAGCGATGGGATTTAGGGTAAGTGTTTGGACAGTCATTTTCTTGTTAGCCTATAAAAAAATAAATAATTAACCAATAAATTAAACAAAATGAAAAAAGCAAATTTTTTAATCCTCACCCTTTTGGCCACCATTTTAGTTGTTTCATGCAACAATGAAAAAACCAAAAAACAAGAAATCGCGGTTCCTGTTCAAATTGAAGAAGAAGCCCACGAAAGTGAAGGCGTATTGAAATTAAATAACGGGGATTTGTGGATGGCCAATGCCGAAACCACCGAGGGAATCGAAAAAATGACTCAGTTGATCGCCAATTTCACCGATACGGAGAATATGGAAGCCTATGCTGAACTTAAAAAAACATTGGAAACAGAATTTGGAACCATCATCTCCAAATGTACCATGACCGGAGAATCCCACGACCAATTGCACAATTACCTTTTGCCGATGAAACCATTATTTAAAGATTTGGCGGCCGAAGATTTAGAAACTCGCAAAGCTGCTTTGGAAAAATTGACCAAACATTTGTCGGAATATTCCGCCTATTTCAAATAAAATAAGATTCTGAAAATGAGTATTTCCGTAAAAAATATCAGCAAATCATTCAAAAAAGTGACTGCAGTAAACGATGTTTCTTTTGAAGTAAAAGAAGGGGAATTGTTTGGATTGATTGGTCCTGATGGCGCCGGAAAAACGACCATTTTCAGAATGTTGACCACCTTGCTTTTTGCCGATAAAGGCACAGCAACCGTTGCAGGTTTTGATGTTGTTGACGACTATAAAGAAATTAGAAATAATGTGGGCTATATGCCCGGAAAATTTTCGTTGTACCAGGATTTAACAGTGGAAGAAAATTTAGATTTCTTCGCCACCATTTTTGGAACAACCATTGAAGAAAATTACGAATTGATTAAAGATATTTACGTTCAAATTGAACCTTTTAAAAAACGTCGGGCAGGAGCGCTTTCGGGCGGAATGAAACAAAAATTAGCCTTGAGCTGCGCGCTGATTCACAAACCTAAAGTATTGTTTTTAGATGAACCAACCACTGGCGTTGATCCGGTTTCGCGTAAAGAATTTTGGGAAATGCTGAAACGTTTGCAACAAAAAGGCATCACCATTTTGGTTTCAACGCCTTATATGGATGAAGCTGAATTGTGCGACAGAATCGCTTTAATTCAGCATGGGAAAATTTTACAAATTGATACGCCACAAGAAATCATCAAACATTATCCGAAAAAAATATACGATGTGCGTGCCGATAATATGTACAGACTTATCGAAAGTTTAAAAAGTTTTGAGCACCATTACAGCGTGTATCCTTTTGGCGAATATGTACATTATACCGACAAGCGAGATGATTTTAATCCGCAGGAATTGCAACAATATTTAGCAGCCAACGACCATCAAAACATCAAAATTAAAATCACAAAAACCACCATTGAAGACACTTTTATGGAATTGACAAAATAGACGCAAATGAAAAACAACAATGTCATAGAAGTTGAAAACCTGACCAAAAAATTTGGCGATTTTACTGCGGTAAATTCCATCACTTTTGAAGTTAAAAAAGGGGAAATATTTGGATTTTTAGGCGCAAACGGCGCAGGAAAAACCACTGCAATGAAAATGCTGATCGGTATTTCAAAACCAACCTCTGGAAAAGCGCAAGTTGCAGGTTTTAATGTGTTTACGCAGCCCGAAGACATCAAAAAAAATATTGGTTATATGAGCCAAAAATTTGCCTTGTACGACGATTTAACAGTAAAAGAAAACATCACTTTTTTTGGCGGAATTTACGGATTGTCAAGAGCAAAAATTAAAGAAAAACGCAGTGAATTGGTTGAAGAATTGGGTTTGGGGGACATTGTAAATGAGCTGGTGGGTTCCCTGCCTTTGGGCTGGAAACAAAAAATATCATTTTCAATAGCGTTGCTGCACAGTCCGACCATAGTTTTTTTGGATGAACCAACCGGAGGCGTTGATCCCATAACCCGACGCCAGTTTTGGGAAATGATTTATAAATCGGCCAACAGCGGCACCACCATTTTTGTGACCACACACTATATGGATGAAGCCGAATATTGCGATCGGGTTTCCATTATGGTCGACGGAAAAATTGAAGCTTTGGATACGCCAAAAAAATTAAAGGAACACTATAAAGCTGACAATATGAATGAGGTATTTTTAAAATTAGCCAGAGGATGAAACGGTTTATTGGATTTATAAAAAAAGAATTTTACCATATTTTTAGGGACAAAAGGTCGCTGTTTATCCTGTTTGGGATGCCTGTAGCCCAAATTTTGCTTTTTGGCTTTGCAATTACAAATGAAATTAACAATGTTGATATTGCTATTTTCGACAAATCAAACGATGCGACTACGCAGGAAATCATTCAAAAAATTTCAGCATCAAAATATTTCAGCATCAAACAAAACATCACAAACGAAGCCGAAATTGAAACTGTTTTTCAAAAAGGAAGAGTGCTTGCCGTACTTGTTTTCGAAAAAGATTTCAAGAAAAATTTAACCAAAGACAACGCGGCAAAAGTTCATGTGATTACAGACGCCACAGATCCCAATACGGCAAATTCCATCACCAATTACATCAGTGCCATTATTGGAAGTTACCAAAAAGGAATTAACAAAAACAGCACTTTGGAGTATCAAATTGAAACCAAATCGAGGATGGTTTACAATCCAGAATTAAAAAGTGTTTTTATGTTCGTTCCGGGAGTTATGACCATTATTTTAATGCTGGTATCGGCTATGATGACTTCAATTTCCATCACACGTGAAAAAGAATTGGGGACTATGGAAATTTTATTGGTTTCGCCATTAAAACCTTTTCAGGTAATCATCGGAAAAGTGATTCCTTATATATTTCTGTCCATCATTAACGCGGTTGTTATTGTTATTTTAAGCATATTTATTTTTAAAATGCCGGTGCAGGGAAGCCTATTTTTGTTGGCTTTGGAGAGTGTTTTGTTTATCATCACTTCCTTATCGTTAGGGATTTTAATTTCGACGGTATCCGCAACGCAACAAACTGCGATGATGATTTCTTTAATGGGCCTTATGTTACCAACCATTTTATTGTCGGGTTTCATTTTTCCCATTTCAAGTATGCCGTTGCCATTGCAGATAATCAGCAATATTATTCCGGCAAAATGGTTTATCCTTATTTTAAAAGGAATAATGCTAAAAGGCGTTGGCCCCTATTTTATTTGGAAAGAAACCTTGATTTTAATTGGGATGACCCTCTTTTTTATTGCGTTGAGCGTTAAGAAATATAAAATTAGGTTGGAATAGGCCCCCTAACCCCCGAAGGGGGAATTTTAAAAGGAAAAACTGAAATGGTGGTAAAAATGAGAAGAAGAATATTCAAAATATAATAATTTTAACATAACAAACTCCCTTTCCTTAGGAAAGGGCTGGGGATAGGAAAAAAAATGAAAACAATTCTATATATCGTCCAAAAGGAATTCAGGCAAATTTTTAGAAATAAAGGTATGCTTCCCATTATTTTTGTGTTGCCAATTTTACAATTGGTGATTTTGTCCAATGCCGCAACATTTGAAATCAAAAACATAAAATTCTCTTATGTGGATCACGACAAAACCTCGTTTTCAAGAGCATTGATCGAGAAGTTTGACGCATCCACTTACTTTAATGTTGTTGCTGAATTTCCTTCAAAAAAAGAAGCGAATGCAGCAATGGCTAAAGGCAAGGTTGATGTTATTTTAGAGATTCCGCGCTATTTTGAACGCGATTTATTGAAACAAAAAAATACAGATATTTCGGTCGCCATCAATGCCATTGACGGTGCTGCCGCAGGTGTGGAAAATGTGTACATCAACCAAATTGTGCAGGATTTTAACAAAAAATCCAAAGTTGCCTTGTCTTCTCCCACAGATATGGTAAATGCGCCAAAGGATATTGTGACAATTCCTTCATTTTGGTACAATAAAACCTTAAATTATAAAACATTTATGGTTCCGGGAATTTTGGTTTTGCTTGTTACCATGATTACGTTGTTTTTATCGGGAATGAATATTGTTCGCGAAAAAGAGATTGGCACATTGGAACAAATGAATGTGACGCCCATAAAAAAATACCAATTTATCATTGGCAAATTATTTCCTTTTTGGATATTGGGATTTGTTTTGCTAACCGTCGGATTAACCATTGCAAAAGTTATTTTTGATGTCCCAATAATCGGAAGCCTTGGGCTCATCTATTTTTACACGGCATTTTATCTTTTGGTGGTTCTGGGAATGGGATTGTTTATTTCCAATTTTACCGACACCCAGCAACAGGCGATGTTTATTTCCTGGTTTTTTGTGGTTATTTTTATATTGATGAGCGGACTTTTTACACCCATTGAAAGTATGCCGATGTGGGCGCAATATGTAACAGAGTTCAATCCGGTGAAATATTTTGTGCAAGTAACCCGAATGGTGATGCTAAAAGGCGCCCATTTTAATGATATTTTGCCTCAACTGACCAAAACCATAATTTATGCCATTATTATGAATGGCCTGGCGGTTTGGAGTTACCAAAAAACGACTTAAATTTAAATACTAAAGAAAAATATGTACTGTCTAAAGACGAATCTTTGATTTGTTTGGCATAGGCACAAAAGAAGGCAATAATATTTTTATAGTGGTTTGAGCAAATTTTATAAGCATTCTCTGCTATTTGTTTGCCTATTAATGAATTAAAAAATAAAAAAATGATTAAAAAAACAGCCCTGTTATTACTGACTTTTACAATGCTTTCCTTAAGTAAATCAACTCCTGAAGAAACGTACTCCTTAACGGTAAAATCAGTAGGATTCAGGAATTCTGAAGGAGAGATCCTATTTGCATTATACAATAAAGATGGTTCCATTCCGGATGAAAAATACAAGAATTATTTTAAAAAGGGTATTTCGAAAATTGATAAAAATGGTACAGCTACTTTTACCTTTATAAATTTACCTGAAGGGAGTTACGCCGTAAATATTTTACATGATGAAAACACAAACGGGAAAATAGACAAGAAATTCCTTCTGCCAATGCCAAGTGAGGGCATCGGATTTTCAAATTATGAATCCATCGGAATGTCAAATCGCCCTAACTTTTCTAAAGCGAGTTTTTTAGTAAAATCTAATATGGAAAAAGTCGTAAAAGTAATTTATCTGTAATGAAACTGGATAGCTGCCTACTGTTTTTAATTGGTTTTGTCGCTAACCTTGCGCTTGCGCAAACAAATAAGGATGCCACATCAATCCTTAATCTGGATAAAATGGCACAGATTAATCAAGGCGATAGCTATGTAACGTTTCCGTTTGATTTTGGAAATATAGAACCGCTTATGTTTGAAGCAAATGTAAGTCCAAGTTTTAAAATTCGGGAACGCAAGGATTCCAGATTAATGGGCGTCCTTACAGGCCAAATTATTATTAGGATGTATGATGAACCTTCAAATCCCATAAGAACGCCCAGCTATATACCACAAATAACATTTTATTTTTTAACAGGAAACAAACAAGCCTCAAAGAAACTGACTTTGTTCGGTCGATTTGCGCACCATTCAAACGGCCAAGACGGAAATTTCTATAACGAAGATGGAGACATAAATTTGATGTCTGGAAATTTCGCCACTAATTTTGTTGAATTAGGCCTTATCAAATCATCTTACAGCAATCATTTAAATGCTTTCAAGTTTTTTAAAAGTTCTGTTGAAATTCATCCAAAAAGTTGGATGCTTGATGAAATGAAGGGAAAATATAGCGGATTGCGCTGGCACAACACTTTTTTAGCCTATAAACTCCCAATGGATGGTGATTTTAATAAAAGCCAAAAGTCAAATTTCTCTTTAAAGGCAGAAACTACCTTGATGTTAGATAATGTAAATAACCAGGAAACCTTTGATTTAAAACGGTTAAATGCCAGCCTAACTTTTTACTACCATCCAAAATTTTTGGAAGACATTGGGTTGTTTGTTCAGTTTTATCACGGTGCGGATTATTACAATATTTACTTTAATCATCAAATTGACACCATTCGTTTTGGTTTAATGACAGAAATATTAAGATTTTAAATAGAACCGACTAAATATATTTAACCTAAATTTGATTCAGTAAAAATAAAAGATATGGACAATAAAGTAGTCGTTGTTAAAAAAATTTCCGGTGATTTAGAACCGTTTTCAATACCAAAACTTTCAAAATCTCTTCAAAATAGCGGTGCTACAGGCCAGGATATTGTAAAAATTGTGGAAGCTATTCAACCTGAACTCTTCGACGGAATTTCTTCAAACTTAATTTATAGAAAAGCCTTTGGTTTATTGAAAAAATACAATCGCATATCTGCTTCAAAATACAGTTTAAAAAGAGCGATTTTCGAGTTGGGCCCAACCGGTTTTCCATTTGAACGATTGATTAGTGCGCTGCTAAAGCAAAAAGGGTATAAAACCAAAATTGGCGAAATATTAAAAGGGGAATGCATCACCCACGAAATAGATGTTTTGGCTGAAAAAGACGGCGATGTATTTACCGTAGAATGCAAATTTCATACAGATCCTTCCGCAGTAAGCAATGTAAAAATTCCATTGTATATCAATTCCCGATTTCTTGATGTTCAAAAAGTTTGGAACAATTCAGGAAAGACCACCCATTTAAAACAAGGGTGGCTAGCCACCAATACGCGTTTCACCAAAGATGCTATTGACTATGCAAGGTGTGTTGACTTAACTTTGCTCAGTTGGGATTATCCCCCAAATAACGGTTTAAAAAACAATGTTGATAAATATGGTTTATATCCCATAACCACACTGACTTCTTTAACGAAAAGGGAAAAAAACCAGCTGATGGAAAAAGACATAATTTTGGTAAAAGAACTCTCTAAAGATCCGGATTCACTGAATCATTTAGGTTTTTCGGAGAAGCAAAAAGCATTGGTTTTGGCTGAAGTGCATAAATTATGCAAATTTTGAAAATGTATTTTAAACATCCATTAAACCTACTATATTTTACTATTGGCAATAATATATTGAGATTTTAAATTTTAAAGCCTTCAAAATAATAGCTATTTTGTAATTTTGTATTTAGAATCATTCTAAAAAATGAATATGTTAGATATTGAAAAAATCAGGGCCGATTTTCCCATTTTAAATCAACAAATAAACGGCAAAACATTGGTTTATTTGGACAATGCAGCGACCAGCCAAAAACCTCAAGTTGTCATAGACAGCATTGTAAATTACTATACCACCATAAATGCAAATATTCATAGAGGCGTTCATACGCTAAGCCAATTGGCAACCGATGCTTTTGAACAATCCAGAATAAAATTGCAACAGCATTTTAATGCCAAAAAAAGCCATGAAATTATTTTTACGGCGGGCACAACGCACAGTATCAATATTGTGGCCACTGGTTTTACGTCGTTGTTGCAAAAAGGTGATGAACTTATTGTCTCGGCCATGGAACACCATTCAAATATTGTTCCTTGGCAAATGTTATGTGAGCGCACCGGAGCCGTTTTGAAAGTGATTCCAATGAATCTGGAAGGAGAATTGTTGATGAATGAATACGACAAACTGCTTTCAAATAAAACAAAACTGGTATTTGCAAACCACGTTTCAAATGCGTTGGGAACCATCAACCCAATTAAAGAAATTATTGATAAAGCCCACCTATTTGGCGCAGCTGTTTTGATCGACGGCGCACAATCTTGTCCGCACATTAAACCCGATGTGCAAGCATTGGATGTTGATTTTTATGTGGCTTCTGCCCATAAATTATGTGGCCCAACCGGCGTTGGCATCTTATATGGCAAAGAAGCTTGGCTCAACAAACTGCCACCTTACCAAGGCGGTGGAGAAATGATAAAACAGGTTACTTTTGAAAAAACCACTTATGCCGATTTACCACACAAATTTGAAGCGGGTACGCCAAATATTGCCGGCGTTATCGCTTTTGGAACGGCCATCGATTATTTAAACAATCTGGGTTTTGACAACATTGCCGAATATGAAACTACACTTTTAAAGTATGCCACAGAAAAACTTTTACAAATTGATGGATTAAAAATTTACGGAACTTCTGAACAAAAAACTTCCGTAATTTCATTCAATATTGGAGAAATTCATCCATATGATATTGGCACAATCATAGATAAATTGGGCGTTGAAGTGAGAACGGGCCACCATTGCGCACAACCAATTATGGATTTTTACAAAATTCCGGGAACTGTCCGCGCCTCTTTTTCATTTTACAATACTTTTGAAGAAGTTGATGTGTTGTACAGCGCATTATTAAAGGCAAAAACAATGCTTTCTTAATATATTTAACAAAATATGACATTGTGTTAATAAATCATAGAAATTTAGCAGTAACTCATTTTATTAACAAAATTTTTTAATTTTTCCTTGTTTTTTAACTTTTTATTAATAAATTGGCACATCTTTAATTAAAGATTTACCCTAATTATTAATCAACCTTAATCAATTAAACAATGAAAAAATTATTTCTTTCTTTAGCTATTTTAGCTTTAGCAATTGTCGCTTGTGAAAACAATGACGAAGTAACTCCAAACCAAGAAGCCGCCGTTGACATGAGCGACTTTTTTGTGTACACTCCTGATGACGTTTCTGCAAAAAGCACAAAAGACGCAAACAATCGCGACAAATGCCACAGCATGCAGGTGTTAAACAGACAATTGCAAGAAAATCCGGGATTGGAACAACGCATGTTCGAAATTGAAAAGCACACAAGAACTTTAATCGCCAATAAAGGAGTTGTTGCCACTGGAAAACCGGGTGGCGGCACAACACCTCCTCCTACGACCCCTTATGTAGGCGCTATCACTATTCCAGTAGTAATAAATATTCTTGAGTCATATGCTGGAAAAGTAACACAAGCTCAAATTGATACTCAAATTGCAATTTTAAACGAAGATTTTAACAACCAAAATCCTAATACAAGTGGTGTGCCTTCTATATTTTCAGGTTTGGTTGCTGATGTTCAAATCACTTTCACCGTTGCAACAGTTATTAGAAAAATATCCACTAAAACTGCATGGGGAACAAGAGATGCTATGAAAAGCGCTACAAAAGGAGGTATCAATGCAACTGATCCTGCAAACTATTTAAACATTTGGGTGTGTGAAATTGGTGGCGGAATTTTAGGTTATGCACAATTTCCTGGAGGAGCTTTAGCTACGGACGGTGTTGTAATAACTACAACTGGTTTTGGTGAAACTACAGGAGTCTATGGTGATGGAAGAACCGCTACTCACGAAATTGGCCACTGGCTAAACTTACGCCATATTTGGGGCGATGGAGGTTGTGGAGTAGACGATTATGTTTTGGATACGCCAGTTGCCGGTGCGCCAAACTACGGTAATAGCGACGGTACTTGCCAAGGAACAGTTAATAGCTGTGTTGAAACCACAAATGATTTACCAGATATGACAATGAATTATATGGATTATGTTTATGATAACTGTATGTATATGTTTACAAAAGGTCAAAACAGCAGAATGAGAACTATTTTTGGTGTTGGAGGCTTTAGAGAAAGTTTTGTGCAATAATAATATTTAATCTTTAACAATTAAAAAGGAGCTTTTTTAGCTCCTTTTTTTATACCTTTAATTATTAAAAACCCGAAAATGAAACTTTTTAGAATAACTTTAATTTTACTGCTTGTGTCTTTAACTTCCTGTCAAAGCCAAGATAAAAAAGATACTATTTCACTGAATTACAATGCACAAACAAGGGGTTTTCAATTGGCCATTCAATTGAAAAATAATTTGCTCGAGGTAACAAAAACAAATACGACGCATAAAATTGAATTGACTGAAAATCAACTCAATGAAATTATTAGTATGGTCAAAAAAATTGATTTTGACGTCCTGAAAAGTAATATTTCCATCGATGATCTTGCGGTGGACAAAGCCATTAAGGGGGAATTTAAACTTAACCTCAACGGCGAACTTTATAAATTCGAATTTGCCCACAACAATGCACCAGAAAACATTCAGGAATTGCTTAACAAACTGCAAAGCTTTGATATATCGGAAGAATAAATCTTCAAGTAAAATGTATCTTCCGAAGTTTCAACATTCATTAAAAGTATCGCTATTTTCCTACTTGGAATAAGTAGATCTTCTGTCCTTCTTCAGTTAAAAAAATAATAAAGCGTATCTTTGCCGCTCATAAAAAAGCGCTGTTTTAACGTTTAGGAAACTAAGGCTCTGTAAAGAAATAAATGGTGCAGAATTAGCGAAGTAATTTTGTGCTTTTTCAAGGCGTAAATGAGGCGAATAGCCACAGCTATTTAACAATTTTACAACGCAGAAAAAGCGCAAAAGAACGAGATAAAATATATAAGTTATTTCGTTACAGAGCCTAAATCATTAAAATGCTCAGTAGAAAATAGCAACATGTCTAAATTACCTAAAAGCCACAAATTTATTGATCTTTCTGATTATGGAAGATCTGCTGCAAGAATAATTGCAAATTCCCTTAAAGAAACTGCCTTTACGCCAATTCAAGTTACCGTTTTGTTTATCATTTCAGGATTGATTGCCCTTGCCTGCATGCTTTATGGTTATTATTGGGCAGCCGCTTTTTTCCTGATTTTAAAATCTGTTTTAGATGCCGCCGACGGGGAATTGGCGCGCGTAAAAAAAACGCCTTCCTATACTGGACGCTATTTTGACTCGATTGCCGATATCATTTTGAATTTCTTCATTTTTTTGGCGCTTTGGCATATCACAGATGCCAGTTTAGTTTATGCTCTCACTGCTTTTGTGGGAATTCAGCTGCAGGGAACTTTGTACAATTATTACTACGTTATTCTGAGAAACAAATTTAATGGCGATACCACAAGTCGCATATTTGAAGATAAAACACCAACAGCGTTAAAAGGAGAAAATCAGCGAAATGTGAATTTCCTTTTTATGCTTTATAAGTTGCTTTATGGCGTTTTCGACAAAACAATCTATTTTCTGGATAAAAAAGCGATAAGTGGCAAACCTTTTCACAATTGGTTTATGACCGCCGTTTCCACTTTTGGACTGGGGTTTCAGTTGCTCATTATTTCCGTAATGCTGGTGCTGGGATGGGTAGCATTTATCATTCCTTTTTTCATAGGTTATACCGCAATGATATTCGTTTTTATCGGTATCAGAAAAGTATTTTGAAGGGTAATTTTATTAAAAAAGTGGCTTTTCCTGATTGATATAGCCAAAATCTTCCAGCAGTTTTGCCTTTTTTGAAGCTTCAACCGCCAACACGTCACAACGCTCATTCTGCATATGGTTGTTGTGCCCTTTCACCCATTCAAATTTTGTATTATTCGGATTGTAAATGGCTAAAAATCGTTTCCATAAATCGGGATTTTTAACATTCTTAAATTGCTTTTTATGCCAGCCGAAAAGCCATTTTTTTTCAACAGCATCCACCACATATTTTGAATCGGAAAAAATAGTGATTTCAGCATCTTTGGTTTTCATATTCTCCAAAGCAACAATTACCGCCAACAATTCCATTCTGTTATTTGTGGTTTTTTTATAACCTTCAAAAAACTCTTTTCGATATGGTTTTCCAACCCATTCCATCACAATTCCGTAACCGCCCGGACCAGGATTTCCGCTGCAGGCACCGTCTGTATAAATATGTACTTTGGGTTTATCGGCCATTTTCAAGGATTACTTTTTCAATAACTTTTGGAAAATACTCATATTCTAATTTGTGAATTTTTTGTGCAACGTCTTCGGGCGTGTCACTTTCCAAAACCTCAAAACTTTTCTGAAAAATAATGGCGCCCTCATCATAATTTTCATTCACATAATGAATGGTAATGCCGGTTTGTTTTTCCTTATTTTCAACAACGGCATTGTGCACGTGCATACCGTACATCCCCTTTCCGCCATATTTAGGCAACAAAGCAGGATGAATGTTGATTATTTTATTTGGAAAAGCGGCAATTATTTTTGCGGGGATTTTCCATAGAAATCCGGCCAAAATCACATAATCTGCATTTTCCTTCAAAAGATTTAACACCTCATCTGTATCAATAAAATCATTTTTGTCAAAACTTCTGCTTGGAATATTTAAACGGCTTGCCCGTTCTAAAACTTTGGCTTCTTTTTTATTAGACAGCACATGAACCACTAAAATTGAATCGCTGTTTTTAAAATATTTAATAATGTTTTCAGCATTCGTGCCAGATCCTGAGGCCAGTATAGCAATACGTTTCATTTGCTCAAATTATTATCTTCTATGAAACAACAAATAAAATGAATTAAACCCAACTATTATGGGGTTAATAAAAAAACTTTGACTAATTTTAAAACATCCTTTTTCATCTTTTATGAATTAAAAGATTTTGATTTAAATAAAGTTTTATATTTTTGCCGAGTAATTAAATTTAAAATAAAAGAATTATGTCAGACATTGCATCAAGAGTAAAGGCCATTATCGTAGATAAATTAGGCGTTGACGAAAATGAAGTAACAACAGAAGCTAGCTTTACTAACGATTTAGGAGCAGACTCACTTGATACTGTTGAGTTAATCATGGAATTCGAAAAAGAATTTGACATTCAAATTCCAGACGATCAGGCTGAGAACATTGGCACTGTAGGTCAAGCAATTAGCTACATAGAAGCTGCGAAAAAGTAATTTAAAATATGGAGATTAAACGAGTAGTTGTAACTGGACTTGGTGCATTAACGCCAATAGGCAATAATATTGAAGATTTTTGGAACGGCCTTGTTAACGGTGTTAGCGGGGCAGCTCCAATAACGTATTTCGATGCGGCCAAGTTCAAAACTCGTTTTGCGTGTGAACTCAAAAATTTTGACATTACGCAATTTTTTGACAAAAAAGAGGCCCGTAAAATGGACAGATTCACCCAGTATGCCATGGTTGCTGCTGATGAAGCTATCGTAGATTCAAAATTAGATCTGGAAAAAGTCGATAAAGATAGAGTTGGCGTTATTTGGGGCGCAGGAATTGGCGGATTGGAAACTTTTCAAAATGAAGTTTTAAATTTTGCCGAAGGCGATGGCACTCCAAGATTCAATCCTTTTTTTATCCCTAAAATGATTGCGGACATGGCTCCTGGTCAAATTTCTATCAGATATGGATTTAGGGGTCCAAACTTTGCAACAGTATCTGCTTGCGCATCTTCCTCAAACGCAATAATTGATGCCTTAAATTACATTCGCTTAGGCCATGCAGACATTATGGTTTCTGGCGGTTCAGAAGCTACAATAACCATAGCGGGAATAGGCGGCTTTAATGCTTTACAGGCGCTTTCAACAAGAAATGACGATCCGTCAACTGCCTCAAGACCTTTTGACAAAGACAGAGATGGTTTTGTTTCAGGAGAAGGAGCTGGCGCACTTATTTTAGAAGAATACGAGCATGCCAAAGCAAGAGGCGCAAAAATTTACGCTGAACTTGCAGGCGGAGGCTTATCTGCCGATGCTTATCACATCACCGCACCACATCCGGAAGGATTGGGCGCCATAAATGTGATGAGAAACTGCTTAAAAGATGCAGGTTTAAAACCGGAAGATGTTGATGCCATAAATATGCATGGAACTTCAACGCCTCTTGGTGATATTGCAGAATCTAAAGCAATTTTAAAAGTTTTTGGCGAACACGCTTATAAATTAAATCTCAATTCAACCAAGTCAATGACCGGTCATTTATTGGGTGCTGCCGGTGCTGTTGAAGCTATCGCTTCAATTTTAGCAATAAAATACGGAATTGTGCCTCCTACCATAAATCATTTTACAGATGATGAACAAATTGACAGTAAATTAAATTTTACGTTCAATAAAGCACAAAAACGTGATGTATCCGTTGCTATGAGCAACACTTTTGGATTTGGGGGACACAATGCTTGTGTGCTCTTTAAAAAACTTGATTAACTGAATATCTGAATGGGTTTCATTCGAAAAATTATTACTGTCCGGTCAAAAGGTGAAGACACTTTTTATAATGATTTAAGCAAAATATTGGGTTTTAAGCCTAAAAATATATCTTTTTACCAAAAAGCCTTCGTTCACCGCTCCATTAAAGAGTTTGACAAAACTACCGGAAATCCGTTAAACTACGAACGTTTGGAATTTTTGGGCGACGCCATCCTGAGCGCAGTAATAGCCGCGCATTTATTTCATGTGGTTCCTTCAGGAGATGAAGGTTATTTGACCCAAATGCGGTCTAAAATTGTAAGCAGAGAACATCTTAATGAACTTGGAAGAGACCTAGATTTGTTGCGTTTTATCAGAAGCAACGTCATTCTTTCAAATTTTGGGGAAAATGTTCACGGAAATATTTTTGAGGCCTTAATTGGCGCCATTTATTTAGACAGAGGTTATGCTTACTGCGAAAAATTTATTAACAAAAGGGTAATCGCCCCTTATGTTGATATCCTGAAACTTGAAGGTAAAATTACCAGTTACAAGAGTTTATTTATAGAATGGTGCCAAAAGAAAAAGAAAGATTTGGTTTTTGAAGTTTACGAAGATTCAGGCAATGATGTTGTAAAGCACTTTAGCGTAAAACTTTTTTTAGCAGGTGAACTTATCGCCAAAGGAAGAGCCACTTCAAAGAAAAAAGCAGAAGAAGTTGCGGCCAAAAGAGCCTATTATGCATTTCAAAACGAAATTACCATAAGTTAAGGCTACTTCACGAATACGATTTCGTAATATTATTAGTTACTGTAATTAAACAATGGTATTTTTGCTGAACTAAATTTTCCTTCTTTTTATGCAACTATTAACGTTTGATTTAGAAGATGATTATTCATTAATTGGCATTCATTCAACTGAAGAGGATTACAGATTGGCTTTTCTTTTAAACAGCCATTTAAAAATTAAACTGACGCGATTTAAAGATAACCTGGATTTTAAAAATTCAACAGCCGTATTTCCTTTGTTTGAATATAAAGACGAAGCCAATTTTATCAATTACTATTTAATCAACAACAAGCATATTGAACTTGTTGACAACCAATACAAAGAGGGTTTATTTGGTGGAAATTACAGCACAACTTCTTATTTAATCCCCGAAAAAAAGAAGGTCGACTTTTTTTTAAAAATTGAAGGCTGCAATAATGATGATTTCATGCAAAGTTTAGTGACTGATTTAAATAAAATAAACCAAATAATAACATCTTATTCGATCAAACCAATAACCTTAAAATCGAAAGAAAATCTCATATTTTAATTATGGCAAACAATAGAAAACGCACAAAAATTGTAGCAACATTAGGACCTGCATGCAACACCATAGAAATTATGGAAAACATGATGGCAGCCGGCGTAAATGTATTCCGGGTTAATTTTTCACATGCCGATTATGCCGATGTAGAAGAAAAAATTAAAATAATCAGGGAAATTAACGTACGTCGCGGTTTTCATGTGGCGGTTTTGGCCGATTTACAAGGCCCAAAATTGCGAGTTGGCGTTATGGGTGAAGGCGTATTTCTAAATATTGGCGATACCTTTACTTTTACTACCGTAAAGTGTGAAGGAACCCAAGAAAAAGCCTTTATGACCTATCAAAAATTCCCGAAAGACGTTCAGGTTGGTGAACATATTTTGGTTGATGACGGTAAATTGTTATTTGAAGTTATTGCCACAGACAGAGATACACAAGTCACTACAAAAGTATTGCGCGGCGGAAAATTAAATTCCAAAAAAGGGGTAAACTTGCCCAACACAAAAATTTCCTTGCCTGCACTTACAAAAAAAGATATTGAAGATGCGTTGTTTGCCATTAAAATGGAAGCAGACTGGATTGCGCTTTCTTTTGTAAGAACTGCTGAAGATTTAATTCAACTAAGGGATTTAATAGCGGCAAATTCTCCGCATAAAATTCCGATCATCGCAAAAATTGAAAAACCTGAAGCTGTTGCAAACATTGATAAATTAACGCCTTATTGTGATGGATTAATGGTTGCAAGAGGCGATTTGGGAGTTGAAGTTCCTATGGAAGAAGTTCCTTTAATTCAAAAAAGACTGGTTTTAAAAGCTAAAAAAGCGCATATTCCTGTAATCATTGCGACCCAAATGATGGAAACCATGATTACCAACCAAATTCCAACAAGAGCCGAAGTGAACGATGTGGCCAATTCTATTATGGATGGTGCCGATGCGGTGATGCTGTCCGGTGAAACTTCTGTGGGTGAATTTCCATTAGAGGTTATAAAACAAATGCGAAGAATTATTGAAAGCGTTGAAAATTCGCCTTTAATCACCATTCCAAATCAAGCTGTGGAATGCGTCAATGAGCGTTACATCACAAAAGTAATATGCCATCAGGCCGCCATACTCGCTGACACCATTTCTGCGGAAGTGATTACAACTTTAACGGATTCTGGTTACACAGCTTTTCATATTTCTTCATGGAGACCAAAATCAAATATTTTGGTATTTTCTTCAAACAGAAGAATCTTGGCGATGCTTAATTTATTATGGGGCGTAAAAGGGGTGTTTTACGACCGTTTTGTTAGCACCGACGAAACCATTGAGGATATCAATAGAATGGCACACGAAAGAGGCTATTTAAAAGCAGGGGATTTCGCCATAAACATTACCTCAATGCCCGTTAAAGAAAGGGGAATGGCAAACACTTTGCGCGTTACCCAATACAAATAAAAAGTACTTAAAGTGCCTAACGTTTGGAGTACTTTGAGTTAAAAAATGAACTTAACCTAAAAACAGTCTAATTTTAATAAAAATTAGACTGTTTTTTTTAAGGCATAATATTAAAAAACTAATTGCTTTTCAATATCGCATACAAGCCAAAAGAAGCCAACCAATGGGCTCCTGCATATTCGCCGGAGTCCATTTTTTCATAGCTGTACTGAAAATGCTTATTTGCCAAATTGAGCATTTTATCGTTATCCAAAGCCTTTCCAATTTCATATAAACACCAGGCACGACTAAAATTCAATCCATCTAAATGCGCCAATTTACCGTCGGAGCGGTCCGTAACTTCAGCAACTTCCAAATACTTTGCAGGATTGTTTCTGAAATCGGGCAAAAAAGCGTCAAACCAAACAATAAATTCTTCTTTTGGCAACACTTTCAACATCAAGGAAGCTTCTTGCAAACAAGGCGATAAAAAATCGAATCCGCCCGGTTCCCAGGTAACCGGACAACCTTGATCGTTCATATAATATGTTTTTGCCTTTTCAGTAATCATCAGCGCCAATTCCGGTGAATATTTTTTGGCGTAATCCAATGCCAACGACAATCCGAAAGCAGTGTTTGGGTGTTCGCCAACCCGAATCGGGTAGTTTAGTTTCGGTAAAAATTCCATGTATTTTTTTTCAATGACTTCCACCAAAGGTTTTAAATCTGCGTACAGCAATTTGGCCTCTGGATTGTCCCAATCCTGCAAGGTTTCCGCAATTTTTAACAGCCAGGCCCAGCCATAAGTGCGTTCAAAATTTTTATTGTGCTCATCATCAAAATAGTTAATTTCTTCTAAAATATTTTCTTTGGTAATGGTGGTTTTGAGTTTCTTTAAAATGGCTTCATTGTGCTCAAAATTGGGCAATTCCTTCATAATGTTTATCAAAGTCCAGTGTCCGTGAACCGATGAATGCCAATCGAAACAGCCGTAAAATGTTGGATGCAATTCGGAAGGTTCTTTCAAATAGGATTTATTACCCAAAACCTGTCCCAAATTATTTGGATATTCCTGATCGATGCACTCGAAGGCAAAATGGTATAAATAATTGGCGCTTTTTTCATTCAGCTCCGGTTTCAAATAAACCGTTTCATCAATAACAACGGTGGTTTCTTCTTGTTGCTTTTTCTTGCAGGAGAAAAAAACAGTTGTCAAAAAAACTAAAAAAATTACTTTTCTCATGTCTTAAAATTTTAGGTTGGTTTTTATTACGGTTGCGTCATTTAGCACAAATGGGGTTGGCATCATGAGATCGGTTCTTGGCGTTATTTTGAATTGCGGATTGGTGAACAAATCGTATTTGGCTTCCAGCACATCAATGTCCATCACTTGATTTTTATCAACCACAAATTCAATTTCAAGAATTTCGTATTTGCTCGTTCTGTAAAAATTCATAATAGTGCCTTTTTCCACAGAAAACACAAACTTGCCATTTGTGTCATTTTTCAACGGCTCATTATTTACCATAAACGATTTAAACTGAATGGGCGTTTTGGTCAACAACTCAACTTTATTGGCATTTCGCAACGATTCAATGCGCAGAGCCAATTTCCGGTCGGCGCCAATAATTGCGTCTAAAACTATTGAAATTAGAGGCTTTTTCAGATTTCTGATTTCCGTTTTTGAGTGCAGTTGAATGTTCGTTCTGTATTTACTCGCCGTTGTATTTTCGTCGTAACTGCCTTTTGTAGGATTTTCACCCAAAAATTGTTTCGTAAAATCATCCGTTTCCGCATTGTAACTCGCCCAATAGGCTTCATTTTTATTGCTGTCGAAAACATATAAAACACTGTTTGGTTTTTTGTGGTCAACGCTATACGATGAAAACACGGAAGCGGAAATCAAAGCCATAAAACCTATCAAAATAAACACAAAACTTAGCTTTTTATGGTCTTTATATTGTTGAAAAACCGGAACCAGAAATCCGAATAACAACACGGTAAACACCGCCGAAACCACCAACATTTTAAGTCCGAGCCCAACCGGCAACATTTTCACCAAAGGCGCAAATATAATAAGCACCGGAATGCTGAACACCGTAAACAATAGCAGCATATTTACTTTGGAAATCGAAAATTTCGCGATAAAAAGCATGCCCAATAAAATAATGACCGGAAGTATAAAAAAACCGGCCCCCGGCAAATAAAACGCAATAAATCCGTTAATTACCAGCCAGAAAAATAAGGGCGCGACCAACAAATCCTGTTTGGTTCTTTTTACGAAGTAGCCTTTATAAAACCAAAAACAAAGCGCCAATGTCAGCGACACAAATGCGGCAATATAATAATAGCCGTTGTAGGTGAAACCGTGTAAAATATCTTGGTATTGCGGGTGGATTTTCAAGAGTAATTTCCAGCCAAAAAACGCCAGTGCTGCAGAAGTTAACAATGAAGCCATAAACGGATAAAATCCTTTTACAATTCCCTTAACAGTCAATTTCTTTTTTAATACGCCCATAAAAAGAACCACCAAAAACAACACAGCACAAACAACAAACATGGGAATTACCCAGGAAAAAGGATAAAACACCAAGCCGAAGTAAGGAAAATTAAAATACACATAATCCGTCTCTGATTTTAAATTTTGCAAATCGGCATTGGCAAAATAATTGAGCGTTGCCATTAAATAAGAAGCCTGATGATTCAAGGAATTCAAATCCATTCTTTCATAAGAATCCTGAACGGTATGGTAATCGAAATGGTCATCAATAAAGGCAAAATTATAGCCATCAATATTTGCACCTTCCCTAAAAACAGTTAAATCGGTGTCATTTGGCAGCATTTTGTAAATGCTGTACATTAAGGAATTTGCTACCGGATAGTCGGTATTTGCCTGCTGAAAGGCTTCAATTAATTTTTTGTTTCCGCCGTTGGTTTCCAGCAACATATAGCTTGGGCCACCGCTTCCGCGTGCTTCAAAATTCAATACCAATCCAACCTCTTTTGCCCAAGGATGATGGTTCACAAAGGCATTTGCCCCCAACAAACCCAATTCTTCTGCATCAGAAATGCAAATAATAATGTCGTTTTTCGGAATTTCCTTTTTCGCCAAAAAAGCACGAACGCCTTCCAAAATAACCACCACGCCGCTTCCGGCATCACTGGCGCCTAGCGAAGAATGCGGATTGGAATCGTAATGGGAAAGCAACAACAATGCTTTTCCGTTTCCGCTTCCCTTAATTCGCGCTAAAATATTTTTGTTGTTTGTGGCCGCTCTCCATTTTTTGTTCACAGCCATTTGTTCCTGAATTTCAACCTGCAATCCTAATTTTTCCAATTCGGAAACAAGGTAATTTCGGACAACTTCATGTGCTGGAGAACCCGTAAAATGAGGTTTTTTGGTAATTTCTTTTAATTGCCTCAATGCTTTATCGGTAGAAAATTCAGTTAATGAACTGGTTTTTCCAATTTTTGCCGAAGGCGATAAAGAATAAAAACTATAAAAAATTGAGACGATTATAATTAGTAAGGAGACAGTTTGGTGGTATTTTTTCGGAATCATATTTTATAAATTCAATTATTTAAATTTAGTTTATTTTTTAGATTATCAAAAAAATAAATCGCCAATCCTTAAAAATATTTCGATGTAGTTAACAAATTATTAAAACAAGCGTAACATCAATTGTTTTTTAATATTTTATATTTGCCAAATATTTTATATCACCCCTTAATGGACAGAAGAAAATTTTTTAGAAACGGTTCCCTTTTTGCACTTGGAGCTTCCCTGTTAAATCCTTTTGATATTGCTGCTTCCTCGTTGGAATTTACCGACAAAAAAAGCAATAAAAAAGCCAAAAATATTATTGTGATCGTTAGCGACGGAATGAGTACCGGAACCTTAAATATGACCGATATTTACCTTTCCAGAAAAACTGGAAAAGGAAGCAATTGGCTGCAATTGTATAAAGACAATCGCGTAAATCGCGCATTAATGGACATGGCTTCGGCAGATTCCATCGTGACCGATTCCGCAGCGGCAAGTTCTTCCTGGGGTGGCGGCGTTAGAATTAACAATGGTGCTTTAAACATTAGCGCCAACGGAGAAACGCATTTGCCTATTTGGCAAAAGTTTAAAAAAGCCGGTAAAATGGCGGGCTGCGTGACCACCGTTCCAATTACGCATGCAACTCCGGCGGGATTTTGCATCAACAGTAAAAGACGAAATGATCAAGATTTCATAGCCGAAGCGTATTTACTGCAAGGATTTGACGTGATGATGGGTGGCGGAAATAATTATTTCGCTGCTGAACACAGAAAAGACAAACGCGATATGTATCAGGAATTTGCCGATAAAGGGTATCAGGTGGTGAAGACAAGAAATGAAATGCTTGCAGCCAATAGCGAAAAATCCATTTTGGGTGTTTTTTACAATGATGGCCTTCCCTATTCAAAAGACAGAGAAAATAACAAAGAACTTTCCGAAAAAATTCCGACGCTGGCCGAAATGACCCAAAAAGCCATAGAAATGATGAAAAACCATCCGGAAGGTTTTGTGCTTCAAGTGGAAGCCGGAAAAGTGGATTGGGCGGCGCACGGAAACGATATTACCGGCTTAATTTACGATCAGGCGGCGCATGATGAAGCCATAAAAGTAGCCATCGATTTTGCGGAAAAGGACAAGGAAACTTTAGTGATCATCACAACAGACCACGGAAACGCAAATCCTGGAATTATTTATGGCAAAAATGCCAATGAAAATTTTGACGCCATCCAAAACTATAAACACACCAACGAATGGATTTTAAACGGCTTTGGAAAGGAAACCTCCATTTCCCAAGTAAAAGAACGCATTGAATACGCCAATAAATTTGAGGCAACCGACGAGGAAGCCAAATTAATTTTAGGTTATTACAGCGATTTAAAAGCCACTGAAGATGGTTTGTACAACCCAAAACATTTGCCGTTCGAAGCATTTGCGCAAATCCAAAAACAACACAATTCCGTGGGTTGGATCAGTATGGACCATTCTGCCGATTATGTGGAATTGGCTATGTTTGGACCCGGAAGCGACTTGTTAAAACCATTTATAAAAAATACCGACCTGCATTATTTAATGTTGGAGGCCGCCGAAGTGGAAAATAAATTTTAACAGGGTTTATTCTGGCTAAATGCTGTTTTTACGTCAAGCAAGTATTTTATTTTGGGCGTTCCCGCAAGGGTCGGGCATTTCGTTTCAATCTTTTTTACTTCGCCAAAAAGGCAAATTAAAAAAGGATTTTCACTGCAATCCCTAACGCGAATTTAATTAATAATATATAATTCTCCCGCTAGCGCGAGCGTCTCGCTCATGCTTTTACGCAACAAATTTTGCCGTTGCCTTTTGCTAACGTGAGCTTCTCGTTTGTGCTTTTGTTAACTGATAAATTTCCACAGTCACGAGCTGCAAGCTCGCGCTAGCGAAAAAAACGGTTATTATTTATTCCTTTTTAATCAACAAATAATAGTCGTTTTCCAAAGCCAAATAGCCTTGGTCATAAATATAAAAATAAGTATTTCCCGTTTTTGTGGTGTAAATGGACGTAAAATAATTAAAATCGAAATTGCCGTCCAGCAGTTTTCTTCGGGTTACTTTTGTTTTTCCGGTTTCATTCAGCTCAGTAAGCAAACGATGGTTTTTTCGAAGCCAGTTATTGGTGTTTCGAATTAAATTTTTGCTGTCCTTGTCAACTTTGTTGTTGTAACTGTTTCTGCAATAATCTGAGCAGAATTTTTTGTCGATTCTCCCGCTAAAAGGTTCATCACATTCCAAGCATTTTGTTTTCATAACATTTATTTTTATCTTTTTTGTTCGCTATTTTTAATAATTACAGCAATAGAAAAGCTGAATTAAAATTGATTTTTGTTTTGACTGAAAGCTGCGTTAGTGATTGCAACGGAAATCCTTTTTTGATTCGCCTTTTGGCGAATCAAAAAAGATTGCAGAGAAAAGCACGCCCCGCCAGCTGGCGGGGAACGCCAAAATATTGCTTTCAATAATTGTTGTTGCTGCTGTCAGCATTTAGTCAATTTTTATATGGCCCCAATTTTCGCCCCACTTAATTCGGTACAACTGCATTTCTGAAACGCCAAATTGTTTGGCGATTAAGCGCACTCGGGTTCTTCGGTTTGGGTCCAACATTTTCTTTTTAATGATTCTTACCCGGCCTTCAGTTAATTTTGAAGTGGTTACCTGGCCAATTCTTGCAATTTTTTTCGGATTTTTTTTATGGTGTAAAGACATTTCAGTTCTATTTACCCATTTTAAATTAGCAGCAACATTGTTTAATTTATCAAAATCCAAATGAATGACTATATTTTGATCTTCCCGTTTTTCCGCGTATAAAATGCCGACGGCCTTGTGCAAATAATAGGCCGACTTGCTTAATTTGCCTTTTTTTACAATGCCAAAAGATTCATAGCCATTTATTAATGAGGTTGGGGACAGCCTCCAATTTTCTTCATGAATTTTTTTCTTTTTTACGCGTCCATAGTTAGAAACCATGTATTCATCATCCTCGCACCAATTTTCATTGGAAAAGGGCGTCCAAATTTCATTTCTAAATCCTTGAATCATTTGAGTTTTTTTAGTAGCATAAAGTCAAATGTACTAAATATTATCCGTTTACAAGCGACTACAAACATTTACAATCGAAAGTAATTAAATACCAACCGAATAATACAAAACACCCAACTTACATTTGCCCTGTTGAATTGAACTAATGACATTCGACTAAATTTAAAACCTTATCTTATGAGTACGTTAAGAAACAAAGTACAGTTAATTGGAAACTTAGGAAACAATCCTGAAATCATCACTTTAGAATCAGGAAAAAAATTGGCAAAATTCTCTATCGCCACAAACGAAACCTACAAAAACGCCAAAGGAGAAAAAGTTACTGATACCCAATGGCACAATGTGGTTGCCTGGGAAAAAACTGCTGAAATTGCTGAAAAATATTTGGAAAAAGGAAAAGAAGTGGCCATTGAAGGCAAATTAACTTCAAGAAGTTACGACGACAAAGATGGCGTTAAAAGATATGTGACCGAAATCATTGTAAACGAAATGTTGCTGCTAGGCACAAAATAATGGGGGAAATTGCTATTGAAATGAAAAAGTGAAAAGCGGGCGCAAATTGCGCCCGCTTTTTTATTTATTATATAATTACAATCTTATATTTTTGCTGATTTCCACTCCTTTTGCTCCTCATCGGTTAAAAAAGTCCAGGCTACAATTCGGGTAATTTTATTGCCTTGATGCATCGGAATGATTTTAATGTCGGTTGCATTTAATTTTTTGAGGGAATCGCACATGCCTTCCACATTTTCCTTTTTGGAAACCAAAGTACTGTACCAAAAACACTGCGTTTTAAACATAGAACTTTCGTACAAATACGTGTGTAGAAATGCTTTTTCACCGCCTTTATACCACAATTCCTGCTGTTTTCCGCCAAAATTCCGCAAGTTGGAATCGTTTTCATTTCCCAATCCTATCAATTTTCTCGTGTTGGCTTGCATCGCTTCTTCCTGCGAACCGTAAAACGGCGGATTGCACATTGCGGCCGAAAATTGATCGGCTTCATTCAAAATTCCTTTTAAAACTTGGGTTGAATGGGTTTGCTTCAATAATTTGATGGATTGATCCAATCCGTTCTTTTTGACGATTAATTCGGCAACTTCCAATGATTTCGAATCAATATCCGTTCCCGTAAACTGCCAGCCATATGCTACATTTCCCAAAAGCGGATAAATACAATTGGCGCCGGTTCCAATGTCCAGCACTTTTGCATTTTCAGAAATTCCGGAAGCTTTCAATAAATCATTTAAATAATGGATATAATCGACACGGCCGGGAATGGGCGGACATAAATTGTCATCAGGAAATTCCCAAAATTTCACCTTGTAGTCTTTAAACAATAAGGCCGTATTCAAGCTTTTTACCGCTTTTTGGTTGGCAAAATCGATGGTTTCGGTTCCGTAAGCGTTCACAAACACAAATGCTTTCAATGGCGGAAATGCTTCACACAATTCCGCAAAATTATAACCCTTGTTATGCTTGTTGTTTGGATGAAGTTCGCTTGGTTTTTTATTGGTTCCCATAATTCCGGTATTTCTGCAAAAATAGCATTTTTTTAGGATTAACCATTTTACAAAACGAATGAACGTTCATTTTGTAAATATTTTGTGTATCTTTGCCAAATAAAACCGGTAATTATGAATTCAACCTTCAATATTTGGTCCGTCTTAAAAATAGTTTTCGCCCTATTTATGGTTTATGCCGGAGTGCAACACTTTTTAAAACCCGATTTTTTTGTGCCGTATGTGCCAAAATTTTTGCCGTTCAAAATGGAAATTGTTTACGTTTCCGGCGTTTTTGAAGTCGTGTTTGGAGTGCTTTTGTTCTTTAAAAAATATGCCAAAATTGCGGCTACGGGAATTTTTGTTCTGTTGTTGCTTTTCTTGCCGATCCATCTTTGGGACGTAATTTCCGAAACACCTGTTATTGGCAGTAAAACAGCAGCTTGGATAAGGCTTCCAATTCAATTTTTATTGCTTTTCCTCATCTGGAAAATCAAAAATAATGCAGCAAAACCCTTAAAAAATTAACGATGGCAAAACGCACAAAAAGTAACGAAAAACGAATTGCGCTGCTCAATGCAACGCTTCATTTGGTGAACAACAACGGTTTTCACGATGCGCCAATGTCGAAAATAGCAAAAATGGCAGGCGTTTCGCCGGCAACCATTTACATTTATTTTGAGAACAAACAGGATTTGATAAATCAATTGTATTTAGAAAATAAAACAAGTTTCAGCATAGCTGCTTTTAAAGATTATTTACCCAATTTACCGGTAAAAAATGGCTTTGAAGTGATTTGGCGCAACATTGCAAACTTCAAACTGAATCAGGTTGAAGAAGCAAATTTTTTATCGCAATGCGACAATATAGCAACGATGATTGATGAAGAAAGCCGACAGGAAGGTTTAAAAAACTTGCAGCCTTTGCTCGATTTATGGGAACGCGGACAAAAAGACGGGATCATTAAAAATATTTCGCCCTATCTTTTGTATGCCTTCACCATTTATCCGCTGGCATTTTTAATGACGATGCAAAAAAGAAATGATTTTGAATTAACCGAAAACCAGCTGACCGATGCATTTGAATCGGCATGGAACGCAATTAAAATTTAAATTATGGGAAAAACAGCCATTATTTTAGGCGCTTCGGGATTGACAGGGCAACAGCTGTTAGCAAAATTAATCGTCGATGATAGGTATGCCACCATCAAACTGTTTTCAAGAAATAAAACTGATAACACTTCATCAAAAGTGATAGAAATAGTTGGAGATATGTTGGCCTTGGAAAATTTTAAGGATGATTTTACCGCCGATGAAATATTTGTTTGCATTGGAACAACGGCGAAAAAAACGCCTGACAAAACACAGTATAAAAACATTGATTTTGGCATTCCGGCAACAGCTGCAAAACTGGCAAAAGAAAATCACATTCCAACTTTTATTGTGGTTTCGGCTATGGGCGCCAACGCTAAAAGCAGCGTTTTTTACAACAAAACCAAAGGTGAAATGGAACAGGCAATTTTATCGGAAAAAATTAAACACACCTACATTTTACGTCCGTCCATTATTGGCGGAAACAGACATGAAAACAGGCCGATGGAAAAAATTGGCATTGCCATCTTTAAATTGCTGCAACCATTGATGGTTGGAAAATTAAAAAAATACCGACTCATAGAAGCCGAAAACATCGCAAAAGCAATGATATATCTGGCAAACGAGAAACCTGAACTTCAAATAATTGAATCGGATAAAATTCAGGAAATGGCACTATTGCCGAATAAAAACAAATAAATTACAAACTAAAAATATGGAATTAATAGACAAATTAAATTGGCGGTACGCCGCAAAGGCGATGAACGGAGAAAAAGTGCCTCAGGAAAAATTAGACAACATACTTGAAGCAGCAAGGTTGGCGCCAACCTCAAGCGGCTTGCAGCCTTTTGAAATTTTGGTGATCACAAACCCCGAGATTAAAGAACAAATTAAGGCCGTTGCCTGGAAACAATCTGTAGTGACAGACTGTTCGCATTTATTGGTTTTTGCCGCTTGGGACACGTATACGCCAGAGCGCATCAATAAAATGTTCGACTTGACAAATACCATTCGCGACAAAAAAAATGAAGGCTGGGAAAATTACCGTCAGCAATTATTAAGTATTTATCCGCAAAAAGATGCCGAAGAAAACTTCATACACACATCAAAACAAGCGTACATCGCTTTTGGAATTGCCATAGTTGCAGCAGCATTTCAAAAAGTTGACACCACCCCAATTGAAGGTTTTGATCCGGCCGCAGTGGACAAAATTTTGGGACTGCGGGAAAAAGGGCTCAGAAGTGTGGTTTTACTTCCTGTTGGCTATAGAAATGCCGATAAAGACTGGTTGGTAAATCTCACTAAAGTTAGAAAAAGCAAAGAAGATTTGGTAACCATCATCGACTAAATCAATTATAAATCATTTAAAAAATTAATAGTATGAACAATTTTGATTTTCAAAATCCGACCAAAATATTATTTGGAAAAGGCCAAATAGCGAAGTTATCAGAAGAAATTCCTGAAAACGCAAAAGTACTTTTGCTTTATGGCGGCGGAAGCATTAAAAACAACGGTGTTTACAACCAGGTGAAAGCTGCATTGACAAATTTTGAAGTGTTGGAATTTGGCGGCATTCCTGCAAATCCGGAATATGCGGTTTTAATGGAAGCTTTAAAAGTTATTAAAAGCGAAAACATCACTTTTTTATTGGCTGTTGGTGGCGGTTCGGTGATTGACGGTGTCAAATTTTTATCGGCAGCGGCAGTTTACGAAGGAGAAGATCCTTGGAATATTTTAAAAAACAGCGAACGAAGTTTGAAAGGAATGCCTTTTGGCTCGGTATTGACTTTACCTGCAACCGGCTCTGAAATGAATTCGGGCGCGGTGATTACCCGCAGGGAAACCAAAGAAAAATTGGTGATGGGCGGACCGGGATTGTTTCCTGTGTTTTCCGTTTTAGATCCGCAAGTGGTGCAGTCGATTCCCGAAAAACAAATTGCAAACGGATTGGCTGATGCTTTTACGCATGTGATGGAGCAGTATTTGACCTATCCGACAGGCGCAATGTTGCAAGACAGGTTTGCGGAAAGTATTTTGCAAACGTTGA